>JBBIIM010000019.1:20778-51334 GCA_037446475.1 Crocinitomicaceae bacterium
GTTGGCCGAGTATTACATGTGCACCATGGGAGAGGTGATGAATGCAGCCCTTCCCGGAAATTTTAAATTGGGCAGTGAAACCAAAGTAGCTCTTCACCCTGAATTTGATAAGGATACCATCCGGTTGACTGACGAGGAATTTCTATTAGTCGAAGCACTAACCGTCCAAGAAACACTCGATTTAACTGAAGTGTCATCCATTCTGGACAACAAAAATGTACATCCTTTCATCAAAAAATTGATCGACAAACGGGTGCTCGTTTCAGTAGAGGAATTAAAATGGAAATATGCTCCGAAGTACGCGACCTATGTTTGCCTGAGTGACGTTTATGCAGAAGAGTCAGCACTGCAATCCATACTCGATGAACTTCAAAAGTCCGAGCGAACAGCAAAGCAATTCGACGCGATGATGCTTTATTTGCAGAAGCAGCGTACGGATCAACCCTTTGTATCCAAAGCAGAATTGATACAATCCGGAGCCACAGAATCTTCCTTAAAATCACTCGATAAAAAAGGCGTTCTTTTCTTTCAATCGTTAGAAATTTCCCGCCTGAAATCATTGGATTTGAATGCTTCCAAGAAAAAAGAACTCAATGAGGCTCAAAACAAAGCGCTCCAACAAATTCGAGCGGCATTTGCATCTAAGGACGTTTGTTTGCTCCACGGTGTTACGGGTTCCGGTAAAACAGAAATTTACGTCGAATTGATTGACGAGCAATTGAAGCGCGGCAAGCAAGTGCTCTTTTTACTCCCGGAAATTGCGCTGACCACCCAACTCATCGACCGATTATCGGCGTATTTCGGAGATTTGGTTGGCGTATATCATTCCAAATTCAACCAAAACGAACGAGTTGAAATCTGGAATGCGGTGCTCCACAACGACCCCAATCATTTTCGTGTGGTTGTTGGGGCGCGATCTGCTGTTTTTCTTCCCTTTACCGACCTTGGTTTGATCATCGTTGACGAAGAACATGAAAGTTCATTCAAGCAACACGACCCAGCACCACGTTATAACGGGCGCGATTCAGCCATAGTTCTGGGCGTGATACACAAAGCGCCGATTCTTCTGGGCAGTGCAACTCCGGCTTTAGAGAGTTATTACAACGCCGAGCAGGGCAAATATGCCTTAGTAGAGCTAAATGAACGCTATGGAGGCGTGGCATTGCCTGAGATTCTCATTGCTGATTTGGCCGAAGAACGAAAATCCAATAGGTCAAGCAGTGTTTTCAGTAACTTTTTGGTCGATGAAATCCAAAATACTCTAACTCAGGGCGAGCAGGTGATTTTGTTTCAAAACAGAAGAGGTTACACACCCTATTGGATGTGCGAAATATGCCATTGGACGCCTACGTGCAAAAGTTGTGATGTGACCTTGACCTACCACAAAACAACCAACATGCTCAAGTGCCATTATTGCGGCTACGGAACACCCCCCATGGGCTCGTGCTCAAACTGTGGCAGCAACAAAATCAAAATGGTGGGTTATGGCACCGAGCGCATCGAAGACGAACTAAGCCTCTTAATTCCCAAAGCCAAAATAGCCCGCCTCGACCTCGACGCGATCCGTTCTAAAGATGCCTATTCAAGAGTTCTGGAAAGTTTTGCGCAACAAGAAATAGATATTCTGGTGGGTACCCAAATGATTACCAAAGGTCTGGATTTTGACCATGTAGCACTTGTGGGCATTTTGGATGCCGATCAATTGTTGCGCTATCCCGACTTCCGATCGTTTGAACGCGGATTTCAACTCATGACCCAGGTGGCAGGACGCGCAGGACGCAAATCCAAACGCGGGAAAGTTATCATCCAAACAGCCCAACCTGACCAATGGATCATTCAACGCGTCATCCGCAACGACTATCTAGGTATGTACAAACAAGAACTCCTCGAGCGCAGAAACTTCTCCTATCCACCCTTCACAAAACTCATTCAAATCACGCTCAAATACAAAGACGCCAATCACCTCGATGGAAGCGCTGCGCAACTGGCTTTAGCACTCAATGCCGTTTTCGGTAGTCGCGTTGTAGGACCGGAATTTCCGCTTGTCAAACGCGTCCAAAATCTTTACATCAAAGTCATTCGCATCAAAATCGAACGCAACTACTCCCAAAAACAAATCAAAGAGAAAATCAAAGAAATTTTGGATGCCTTCTTTGCCGATCACCAAAACAAAGCCGTGCGCATAAACATCGATGTCGATGTGATGTAGCACTATTTTCCAAAATTATTATACCCGATAATATATAAACAAGTTAAATAATTGTCAAAATATACCACAAAAGGTATGAATCAAGAAAAAAACGTACATTTGTATTTTAAAAGGTATAAAAATGAAGGAAAAACTCACAATTCTCAGCATACACATCAAGCAAAAACGCAAACAAAATAAACTCACCCAACCCGAATTGGCGCTCAAAGCCGGAGTTGGATTGCGTTTCATTCGTGACCTGGAACAAGGGAAAACCACATTGCGCATGGACAAAGTAAACGATGTGCTCAGGCTTTTTGGAGAAGAATTGGGGCCAATACCCATGGATAGAAACAAACTGTTGAACAGCGATGAATAGAAGCGGCAAAGTATATTTCAAAAATGCGCACTGCGGAACCATCTTCGAAAATGAAGACGGCTATTTCTTTCAGTACACCGAAGAATACCTCTCAAGAACGGATGCACAAGCCGTGAGCTTAACCCTACCCTTGACCGAAAAAACATACAGCAGCAAAATACTATTCCCATTTTTCGATGGGCTCATACCCGAAGGCTGGCTTCTGGATATCGCGGAGAAAAACTGGAAAATCGACTACAAAGACAGAATGGGACTTCTCTTAACCTGTTGCAAAGACAGCATTGGCGCAGTAAGCATAGAAAAAAATGAAGAACTTTAAAAAGAAATATTTAGCAGCTCAAATGCAAGTTTCCGACCCACGCGTGGAAGAGTCGGCAGCCAAATATTTGCCCCATTCCAAACGATGTCTACACTGCTATGAACCACTGGCAGACCCCGCCACAGAAGTTCATACCGCCTGTAATAAGCGCTTTTACGGACAGTTACAAACGCCGCAATTGCTTTACAACAAAGAAAATCTTGAGCAATTGGCCACACAAATCATACAAAGCCAAATGGCTGTGACCGGAGTTCAGGCCAAGGTTTCATTGAGCTTATACCGAAAACAAGAACAAAACCTAACCCGAAAACTCACCATAGTGGGATTATATGGTGACTACATACTCAAGCCGCCTTCGGACTACTATCCCGAATTGCCGGAGTTGGAGAGCGCCACCATGCACATGGCTCAAACATGCGGTCTTCCCGTAGTTCCTCACAGCCTAATCAGATTGCAAGACCAAACGCTGTGCTACATCACCAAACGCGTAGACCGAACGCGAAAAGTCAAACTGATGATGGAAGATTTTTGTCAGCTCAGCGAAAGGCAAACCGAGGACAAATACAAAGGAAGTCACGAAAAAGTGGCCAAATTGCTCATGAAGTTCTCTGCTAACCCACTTCTGGATGTTACCAGCTTTTTCGAACTTGTATTGTTTTCATTTCTCACCGGAAATTCCGACATGCATTTGAAGAACTTCTCTCTGCTCGAGCGCGAAGGTCAGGGCATGACGTTTAGTCCTGCTTACGACTTGGTGCCCACCGCTTTGGTCAATCCAACAGACACCGAGGAACTCGCACTGACGCTGAACGCAAAAAAACGCAAACTGAAATACAACGACTTCAAACTCGCTTATGAAAACTGTGGGCTGAATGTCAAGGTATTGGACAATACGCTGGAACTTTTTGTGTACTGCAAACAAGAGTTTTTCGACGTGCTCGAAAAAAGTTTTGTTTCGGCGCAAATGCAGGAGCGCTACGTAGAATTGATCAATCAGCGTTATCGCCAACTCGATTTGGAATGATACCGAAGATTGTGCGCTGCATAGTCACAATCGGGCTCAAAATGAAAAATTAAAATCACTTCAAGCAGGGGTGTGAATCTGGAATAGGTCAAGAAAAAAAAATTGGATGGTAAAATATCTTGGTTTATGTTTGCATAAAAATAATGCAAGTACGAATTATGAACAAGTTTATACTCCTTGTTTCCATTTTAACAAGTTTAGCGTTTAGTTCTTGTCTTAGAAAAAAACAAAGAACTGTAATCACCGGCAGATTGATGAATTGCGATGGTGTAAGCGCCAATGTGTACGGCAAAGTAGTCGCTCCGCAGTTTGTCTTGTTTGGGCATGAAATTGTTCTTCCTTTCAGAACCAATCAAAATGGGTATTTCAGAGTGATGTATGAAGGGAAACATAATTTCGACGAGTTTTATGTGGATTTTTTTGACGCCGAGCCTTTGTATAAAGTTACCGGTATAGAAGGACAGGAAAAAAACATCGGTGATATCTACGGCGTTCCCTTTAAAACACCATTAAGAATTCACTTGGATGTGAAGAACCCATACTCCCAAAATGACACCTTATACATTTCAAAGCCATTGGGTTTTTATGACTCCGAATGGATAAAAGTGCCCGGGCCATTTGAATCCGGAATGATAGGCACTTTTGATGATTTTCGCCATGTGGATATTCCAATGCACACCGCCGATATTAAGCTGTATGGTGGATATAGAAGTCGGGTTAGATACAAGGTGGTCACTCCGGAAATGGAAGGGATATCATTGACCGGCACAACATTTACTTTAAAACCGATTTGCAGCGGAGAATACACAGATGTCACTCTCGTCATCGAATAATTTCTATTGCTGATACTCAAAAAGAATTAGACATTATTCTGTAGAGGATGACAACGCAACAAGTCAGAAGAATTCGAAGTATAAAAGTTGACTGCCCGAACCTTTAACGCGTTTCGATTGTAAAAATTAAGAAAAAGAGGTCGTCTCAAACAAATGAAACGACCTCTTTATTTTCAAAGTATATCTCAAATTAAATCTCGCTTCTCATTTTCCAACCCCCATGATTGTAGATACCATTCTTCAACTGGAAAAAGAGTAAATACAATGCAGGTACCACAACCAATGTCAAGAAAGTGGCAAAGGTTAAACCATAAATGATGGTCCAAGACATAGGAGCGAAGAAGATGTTGTTATCACCTCCAAAGTAGATGTTCGGTTCGTAGCGCATCAACAATCCTGAGAAGTCAATATTAAAACCGATGGCCAAGGGCACCAAACCTAAAATGGTTGTGATTGCCGTCAACAATACCGGGCGCAGTCTGGTTTTTCCACCTTGAATCGTCAATTCTTTCACTTCCTCGTAGCTCAATTGCTCAAACTCTGTTAGTCCTTTTTCCTCGCGCTTGTCTCTTCTCAAAAGATTGGTATAGTCAATGAGCACGATAGCGTTATTTACAACCACTCCAGCAAGAGAAATGATACCAATCATGGTCATTATAATCACGAAAGACATACCAGAGAGCACGAGTCCGAGCAACACCCCAACCAACGAGAAAACTACGCTCAAGAGGATAATCACAGGCGCGGAATAGGAGTTGAATTGCGTTACTATGATTATCAAAATCAAGAATGCCGCAATAAGCAGTGCCTTGCTTAAGAAGGCCATTTCTTTCTGTTGTTCGTCCTGCTGACCTGCAAAGCGGTAGCTGATTCCATCCGAAAGTCCAACCTCGGACTCATATTCTTTCATGACCAACTTCAATTTTTCAACCACCTCGTTGGCGTTGTAACCTTCCGTATTCTTGGAAGAAACCACAACCATAGGCACTTGATTTTTTCTGGAAACCGCAGAGTAAGACACTGTTTCGTTGGGCGGCAAAATCACCGAACGAATCGGAATAGAAAGAAGCGCACCCATGTTGTTTCTGAAATTCAATTTTTGATCCAACAAAGCGTTCAGGTCATGTCGGTTTTCCTCATTCAAACGAATCACCATATCATAGCTGTCTTCACCCAAAGTGTAGGTCGCGACATTGTTACCCAAAAGCGCTGTACGAATCGCATTTCCAACAGCCATTGTGCTTGAGCTCAACTTTCTTACTTGTTCGCGATCCACAATAAGCGGAATCTCCGGGCGGTTGGCCTCCACGTTCATTTTGAGCTTTTCAACACCCTCTACATTTTGGCGCTCCAAAAATGCACGAATTTTATAACCCTCCTCAACAATTTCCTGGTAGTCTTTTTTTCCGGTAATCTCTATGTAGATTGGGTCTTTTTGTGGCGGACCGTCCTCATTTTTTTCTGCAACAATTTCAATATCTGCGGTGAATTTTTTGGGCAATTCCTGTTGAATCATCATCAAAATATCACCGGTAACCACGTCACCACGGTATTTAAAATCAGCGAAATTCACAACCACTTTAGCTTTGTGCGGCGAACCACCCATAGACACTTCGTTCGTTCGACCGGCTCCTTCTCCAACCTGCGTGATTATCGATTGAATAATTTTCTTTTCGGGATCTACCTGCTTGGCATCGGCCTCGAGATAATCTTTGAGCAAAATGTTCAATTCCTGCTCTACTTCCTTGGCCGTTCGATTGGTGGTTTCAATATCTGTCCCAATGGGATGGGAAATGAAGATATTCGCGAAATTGGGTTGGTTCACCGGGAAAAATTCAACTTTGGGTTGAAACACGCCGACCAATACAAAAGAGAAAATCAACATGGCGAAGGTGCCAACCAACAGCCAGATGGGTCGTTTACCTTTGAGCACTGCTCTTAAGAAATTTTCGTAGAGTCGCTCAACGCGTGGCAAAAATCTGCTTTGAAAACGGTTGGTCATCGGCAACAAGATGAACACATTCAAGACAATCATTATTCCGATGAGCACCAAGAAGTTGCCCAATCCTGTCATCGAACCGAAAAGCATGAACACACCGAGTGCCGCGAAAATCACTGCAGTAATAACCGCGCGTTTCTTATCGGGGTTTACAGACTCCACTTTCATGTAAAGCGCAGTCAACACCGGATTGATAACCAAGGCGATGAACAACGATGAGCCCAATACAATCATCAGCGTAATGGGCAAATATTTCATGAATTCTCCCATGATCCCCGGCCAAATCATCAGCGGAATAAAAGCGGCCAAAGTAGTGGCGGTGGAAGCAATAATCGGCCAGGCCACTTCGCTCACCCCGCGTTTTGCCGCAGTAAAGGAATCCAGTTTTTCTTCATCCATGTAACGGTAAATATTCTCCACGACCACAATACCGTTGTCCACCAACATCCCCAGTGCCAAAACCAGCGAGAACAGCACCATCACATTCAACGAAACGCCCATGGCATCGAGAATCATGAATGACATCAACATGGAAAGCGGGATAGCCACACCCACAAAGAGCGCGTTTCTCAATCCAAGGAAGAAGAGCAATACGAAAACAACCAACAAAACACCAAAAATGATGGAGTTTTCCAAGTCAGAAACCATGTCGCGGGTCTGGTTGGATTGGTTGTTGGTAATCGACATTTTAATGGAGGAAGGAATCAAACCATCGCGTTTGGCTTGCACCAAGATCGAATCAATTTTCTCGGCAGCCTCCAACAGGTTTTTTCCCCCTTGTTTTTTAACATCGAGCATCACCACCGACTCGCTGAACTCTCTGGCATAGGAGGTTGCTTCACCTGAACCAAAGTACACATCAGCCACATCCTCCAAATATACCGGCATGTAGTCGTCCTGTTTAACAATTACTCGCTTCAACTCCTCGGCATTTTGAAACTCTCCGTTGATGGCAATGTTTTTTCGCATGCCGTCCATCAAAATTTCACCGCCGGGAATGCGTTGGTGTTCTGAGCGGATGGCATTTTCAATATCAGACAACGAAACCGAAGCGGCCTCAGCCTTGATGCGGTCAACCTCGATGCGCATTTCCTGTTTCTGAATACCGCGAATATCTACGGCATTGATTTCCGGCAAATCTTCAATCAAATCCTCCAACAACTCGGCGGTTTCCTTCAATTGTTTCGGGTTTTCGCCGCGCAAATTGATGTTCATGATAGGCATTTGCGAGGGGTCCAATTCAAAAATGTTTGGCTCCACCTGCAAATCCGGAAAGTCTACCTTGGCACGAGCCTTATCCACTGCATCCTTAACTTTCTGCAGCGCATCTTGAACATCCACTGAAAAGTCAAATTTCACCCTGATGGTGGCATAGCCGTGAATACCATCGGAGTTGATTTCCTCCACCTTTTTAAGGGTCGCCAATTCTTTTTCAATAGGTCGGATAATCTTATCGGCCATATACTGCGGCGATGAACCCGGTTTGGGAATTCCGATATAAATTTCAGGGATTTGCAATTCCGGAAAATTCTCCTTCGGCATAGATGTATAGGCCACAAAGCCACCCAAAACAATCACCGCCATGATGAGGAAGACCGTTTTGCGGTTTCCAATAGACCAAATAGACAGGGCAAACTGTCTGAATCCTTCTAACTTACTCATAACCTGCTATTTAGTTCGGATATAATCGTTGTTGGTCAACCCTCTTGCGCCTTTTACCACCACAGTCGCACCTTCTTGAATGAGACCTTCGGACTTCAACTCTGTCACTCCATTGAAGCTTTCAACAACCTCAACATCCTGACGCTGAGCGGTCATGCGTCCCTCTTTATTCTTAACAGCCAAAAACACATAGCTTTGGTCGTTTCTATCTTTAAGCACGGCTTCAGAAGGCACCAACAAAGCGTTTTCATTGGTGTAGTCGGAAATTTTCATGCGCGCCAACATGTTGGGAAGCAATGCTTTATTGTTTTTCAACTGAGCCTGTACGCGGAAAGTACGGTTGGTAGGATGGATGTAATTCCCGATGTTGGAAATGTTCATACCAATAATTGTGTCCTTCAACGACGGAATCTGAACCGCGATAGGCATACCCAAATTCAAACGTGCATAGAGTCTTTCTGAAACGTCAGCAACAATTTTGATTTCGCCGTTATCCACCAAACGCAACACAGGTGCTTGAGGTCCGGCCATGGCGCCAACGCGTGCGTAGACCTGATCCACCACCCCATCAAAAGGCGCAGTAATGTTGAACTTGCCGCGCTGTGTATTCAAACCGGATAAGCGACTTTTCAAATTGTCCAAATTGTTTCTCGCTTGAGTCACTTGAAACTCTGAACCCAAACCTTGATCAAACAGTTCCTTTTGTTTTTTGAAATTGTACTCCGCAAATTCCATTGCGGTTTTCAGTTCTTCAATCGAGGAGCTGATCACTTGTGCGTCAATTTGCACCAAGACCTGTCCCTTGCGCACACGCTGACCTTCTTTCACCAAAACAGCCTGAATCAAGCCACCGGCTTCCGCGTTCAACAACACATCTCGATCTGTTTCTATGCTGCCTTGAACTTCGATTTGATGTACAAAATTGCCGCGTTTTACCTCTTCCCAAGTTACCAGCAGGCCTTCTTGAGTGGCCACTGAAGCGGTGTCCAGTTCCGAAATTTTTATTTCCAATGCTTGTAGCTCTTTCATCATGGCCTCTCTCTTTTTCACCAAGGCTTCCAAGGATTCCGTTTCGGAGCAAGCTGTTAGACCAAGCGCCAACAAGGCGATAATACTTATTTTAGTTTTCATCTTGATTCGATAATTTTATTGTATGTTCCGTATAAATTGTCTAATTCGTTTTTGGTATTGAGCAAGTTGGCACAAACCCGTATGTACTCGGCCTGAGCGTTTAGGACTTGAGCATAGGCTTGCGTGACGTCTAATGTGCTCGTGGTACCGATATTTCTCTTGGTAGTGACGTTGTTGTAAATGCGAAACGCCAAGTCCACGTTTTTCTCTTCGATGCGCAATTGATCGATAGCGCTTTCAAAATCCTGAATCAGTCTGATCTCCTGAAACTGAAGCATGCGCTTGGTTTCGTTGATTTCCTCTTCGCGTTTCATGACATCGATTTTGGCTTGTTGTACACGTTGGTGTCGCATTCCGCCTGAAAAAATCGGTACGCGCAAATTCACACCCCAGGCAGTTGATGGAAACCAATTACCGTCACTGAAGAAGTTGAACTCATTTCTGAAGGCCATGTATTGGTGGTTGAAAAAGGCAGACAATTGCGGAAAATGTGCGTATTGCGTGTTTTTGAGTTCATACTCCGAAATTTCCTTGCGTTTGGCCATCAAAATCAACTGCATGTTTTGTTCCACGGAGCCTTTAAGTTGACCATACTCCAAAATCATTTTGTTCATGTAGGTAGACAAATCCGCATCCACGTCAAGATCTTGGCTGTAGGGATAGCCCATTTGCATTTTGAGCATGTTTTTGGCCACCGTCAGCATGCGATTGGCATTGTTGAGCATAGACTTGGAACGCGAATAGTTCATTTCCAATTGATCCACTTCCTGTTGCTCAATAAACCCAATCGAACGCATGGTCTCCATTTTTCTGTAAAGCGTTTCTGCAGATTGAACAATCGAGTCCAAAATCTGCACGTTTGCCTTGGCTGTAAGCACATTAAAATACGCTTGAGTGACTTGATATTGAATGTCCCAAGCCACTTTGTCTTTGTTCATGGCAGTAAACTCGGCTACATGCTTAGACACTTGCAAGCCCACGAAGTACGATCCGTCAAACAGCAATTGAGAAGCACTTACGCCACCAATCATGCTGTATGTGGTACCCATGCGAAAGGCAATCGTAGAGCCCGGAGGTGCATTCGGATTCATGAACGAAGCATCCACCACGGTGGTCGGGATGTTGATGTATTGCTGGAAAGTTCCCTCAGCATTGATTTGCGGCAAACCCATAGAGGTTACTTCCAACACTTTTTTCTGCGCCGACAGAATTTCCAAGTCGGCAATGGTCATGGTTTTTCTGTTTTCCAGGCCATACGTGCGCGCCTGTTCGAGAGAAAATTTTTGATTTTGTGCCCAAGTTGCTCCCCATAAGAGCAGTGTTAGTATGAGCCCATTAATTTTTGGTAACATATTTTAAATGATCGATTAATACTTCTAACCCTTTCTCATTGACAATGCCTCTCATGTGAAGCATAAAAATTTCTAAGAACAATTCATAAGCACTGATATTTAAGTTATCGAATTCGCGACCGCTGAAAATCATCTCCACATTGCTGAGATAAATTCGTGATACGATGTTGGGATGAATGTCATCGCGGTATATCCCCTCAGAGATACCGCGATTCATGTTCTGAATGATGGTTTCCTGTATGTAGCCCCACTTGTATTCCTCCATGGCTTTAAATGCTTTTGGAAAACCCATCCGCAGGTCGTAGAAAAATGTGATGTTCACGTTTTTCAGGCGTTCGGAAATAAACGCAGTGACCAAAAACATTTCTTCAATGGCATTTTTTGCCTGCGTTTTTTGAAACTCACAGGCGAATTTGTCAGATTGAATCTGTTCAGCCACAAGCATTTGAATCATTTTTCGTTTGTCACCAAAAAGGGCGTAGAGGGTTTTCTTGGAAATAGAAAGCTCTCGGGCCAAGTCGTCCATGGTGACACTTTTGATGCCGTAGCGCATGATGACCTGCGTTGCGCGGTCTAAAATTTCCTTTTGTTTAATTTCCACGGCGCAAAAGTAAACACTCTTTAAACCATGGAAACTATTTTATCTAAAAAAGTTTTCACGGTAGATTTTTTGGATGAACGGTTGATTTTTTGGGTCACAAAAAAACCCATCACAAGGACGGGTTTTCAAAAACTGTTTTCTGTTTGATTAGTACAACTCTTCTTTGAGCGCCGTTCGGTAATCTTTGATTTCGTCGCGGTTTCTTTTGTTGTCAGACTTTTTCAGCAAATCCAACAAATAAGTTAGGTTTTCCTCATCTGAAATTTCAAGTGGATATTCACCTCCGTCTTCATCTTCCTCATACTGCGCCTGGATATCGAAAGCGCCATCGTTTTCTTCTAGGTACTCGTAGGTCAATCGCAACACTTTTGTTACCAAAGGGTCAGCTTCAGCCAACGCAAATTCTCTAAGTTTGTGCAACTGGGGAACCAATTTATCAACTTGAATTCCTTCGTTTTCAATTTGAGCAATCAACTCATCAATTAATGTATTTGCAACGGCTACTTTCATATCTTTTTCTAATTGGGTGACAAAAGTAGGCAATGCGCCGTAAATTTCAGCCCCGAGCTATGAAAAAGTCGGATATATTTTACCAAAATCATCTTCATATGTCCCTTCCCGTGATTTTTTCCTGATGAAAGTCTTGCATGGCTGACAATCTGTCACCCTCGAATTTTTCGTACTTTTGCAGCCAATTAATACAGTATGATTGAAGAATCAACCAACAAAGTAATTTTAGAAGAAAGACAAGGAGAGGCTTTGGAAATGTCGGCTCCTTCCTTTTCAAACGGAAAGAAACTATACTTGGAGAGTTACGGCTGTCAGATGAATTTTTCAGACAGCGAAATCGTAGCTTCCATTCTGACCAAACAAGGATACACAACCACCCGCAACGAGGCCGAAGCGGATTTAGTTTTGTTGAACACTTGCTCCATTCGCGAGAATGCCGAGCAACGTGTGCGCAACCGACTTACAGAGTTCAAGCACCGCAAAGAAAAAAATCCCGGACTCGTTGTCGGTATTTTGGGTTGTATGGCTGAGAGATTAAAAACACAATTGCTCGAACAAGAAAAATTGGTGGATTTGGTGGCCGGTCCGGATGCATATCGCGACCTTCCAAATCTTATCTCTGAGGTGGAAGGTGGACAAAAAGCCGTAAACGTTTTGCTGTCGCGCGAAGAAACCTACGCAGACATCAGTCCCGTGCGCCTGGATAAAAATGGTATCACGGCCTTCATCAGCATCATGCGTGGCTGCGACAACATGTGTTCCTTTTGCGTGGTACCATTCACGCGAGGCCGTGAGCGCAGTCGCGACCCAAAAAGTATTGTCAAAGAAGCGCAGGAGCTGTTCGATTTGGGTTACCGCGAAGTGACCTTGCTTGGTCAAAACGTAGATTCCTACCGTTGGAACATCACCAAAAAAGGTGAAATCGAGAATCCGGAGGAGCCCACGGTAAATTTTGCACAACTCCTAGAGTTGGTGGCCTTGGTAAATCCTTTGCTGCGTGTGCGGTTCTCCACATCCCACCCAAAAGACATGACCGACGACGTGTTGATGACCATGGCCAAATACCACAACATCTGCGAATACATTCATTTGCCGGTGCAATCGGGAAGCACGAGCGTATTGGAGCGTATGAACCGTGGGTACAGCCGTGAGTGGTACATCGACCGCATCGACGCCATTCGTCGCTACATGCCCGAATGTGCAATTTCAACCGACATCATCTCAGGATTCTGTGGTGAAACAGACGCCGACCATCAGGACACGCTTTCCTTGATGGATTATGTGCAATACGAATACGCGTACATGTTCAAATATTCAGAACGTCCCAAGACATTGGCCGAAAGGAAATACGAAGATGATGTTCCCGATGCAGTAAAATCAGTGCGATTGACCGAAATTATTGACAAACAGCAAGCACACTCTTTGCTGCGCAATGAAGCTGCAGTGGGTAAAACATTTGAAGTGCTTATCGAAGGTACTTCCAAGCGTTCGGATGCACATTTATACGGGAGAAATTCTCAAAATGCCGTTATTATTTTCCCAAAAGGTACCCATCAAAAAGGAGAATATGTGCATGTAAAAGTGAATGAATGTACCGCCGCAACACTACTTGGAGAGGTCGTAGAAATGTAAGATTATGGAACTCAATCAGGTCAAACAACGCTTTGGAATATTGGGCAACGCACCCGCTTTGAACCGCGCTTTAGACGTGGCGATTCAAGTGGCGCCTACGGACATTTCTGTTTTGGTCACCGGAGAAAGTGGAACCGGAAAGGAAATTATTCCGCAAATCATTCACCACCTCAGCGCGAGAAAACACAATGAATACATCGCCGTGAACTGCGGTGCAATTCCCGAGGGAACAATTGATTCTGAGCTTTTTGGACACGAGAAAGGTTCTTTTACCGGAGCTGATAAAGAGCGTAAGGGCTACTTTGAAGTGGCAAACAACGGTACCATTTTCCTTGACGAGGTGGCTGAGTTGCCCATGCAGACGCAGGTGCGTTTGTTGCGCGTTTTGGAAACCGGAGAATACATGCGCGTAGGAGCTTCCAAACCTTTGAAGACCAACGTGCGCGTGGTTGCCGCTACTAATGAGGACATGATGCAGGCCATTCGCAAGGGCAAATTCCGAGAAGACCTGCTGTATCGATTGAGCACTGTACCCATCCATTTGCCTCCTTTGCGAGAGCGCGCCGAGGACATTCACTTGCTGTTCAGAAAATTCGCGAATGATTTCGGTGAGAAGTACCGCATGCCTGCCATTCGACTGACCAATGAGGCGGTTCAATTGCTTTCTTCTAACAAATGGCCCGGAAATATTCGTCAGTTGAAAAATGTGGTCGAGCAGATTTCCGTAATCGAACACAACAGAGAGATCGATGTCCAAACATTGAGTCTTTATTTGCCCAAGGTTGCCGAGTCCTTGCCTTTCCTGGGTGGTAAGGAGGAGGAGGTTATCTCAGAGCGTGAGTTGATGTACAAAGTACTCTTCGATATGAAGCGCGATTTAACGGATTTGAAAAAATTGGTTTTGGAATTGGTGGCCAGTCCTACCAACAACCTGAATCACGAACAGGCAGAAGTACTGAATCGTTTGATGCGCGAAGTATCAGCTCCCGTCGATGCACGTTTGCTGGATACAACCTCCAATCCGGTTCAGGCGAGTCCGGTGATTGCAGCGCCAGTCCCTTTCAACCACGATCACTACGAAGAGGTTGAAGATGTGGTGCTTCCGGAGGAGTCGCTGTCTTTGGAAGAGCGCGAAAAAGAACTGATCATCAAAGCCTTGGAAAAACACCGTGGTAAAAGAAAATATGCAGCCCAAGAGCTAGGTATTTCCGAAAGGACACTCTATAGAAAGATTAAAGAATTTGGTTTGGAGTAGTTGATAACGTGGATAAACCAAAATTGCTCTTGCCACGAGGATATGGGTTAAAAACAAATTGAATACACCTCAAAGCCTTTACAGCATACCTAGCGCACTTCTATCATCAACACGCCGGTTTCATCCTTAAACACCCGTGTCAACTCATTTTGATTCAAATGCTTCAAGGATTTGTCCCACTGTTTGTTGCTGAGATCGAGTTGGCCTTTTAATTGATCCAATGGCATGCTGCCTGATTGCTCCACGATTTCCAAAATAGCTTTCTCATTGTCATTGAGCTCAACCGACTTTTTCACCACTTCAGGCTTCATTTGCGGGAAGAAAAGCACCTCTTGAATAGAAGGATTGTCAGTGAGGAACATGATGAGACGATCCATGCCGATTCCCAAACCTGAGGTGGGCGGCATACCGTATTCCAAAGCGCGCAAAAAGTCCTGGTCGATGAACTGTCCTGCTTCATCATCTCCGCGTTCCGACAATTTCACCTGTTCTTCAAAGCGCTCGCGTTGGTCAATAGGGTCGTTCAATTCAGAGTATGCATTTGCCACTTCTTTCCCGCAAACCATCAACTCAAAACGCTCTGTAAGCTCGGGATTATCGCGGTGTGCTTTGCATAAAGGGGACATCTCTTTGGGATAGTCCGTAATGAAGGTGGGTTGAATGAAATTCCCTTCACATTTTTCACCAAAAATTTCGTCAATGAGCTTTCCTTTACCCATGGTCATGTCCACGGCAATACCCATATTTTGAGCGGCTGCGCGTATTTCATCCTCACTTTTTCCCAGAATGTCAAATCCTGTGAATTTCAATATGGCATCGCGCATGGTGACACGCGCATAGGGCGCTTTAAAGTCAATTTCCTGACCTTGAAAAGTTGCTTTCGTTGTTCCATTTACCGCCAAGGCACAATACTCTAACAATTGCTCCGTAAACGCCATCATCCAATTGTAGTCTTTGTAAGACACATAAATTTCCATGGCCGTAAACTCCGGATTGTGAGTTCTGTCCATACCTTCATTTCGGAAGTTTTTGGAGAATTCATAAACGCCATCAAACCCGCCGACAATCAAACGCTTCAAGTACAATTCATTGGCAATTCGCATGTACAACGGAATATTGAGTGCATTGTGGTGCGTCACAAATGGACGCGCAGCAGCACCACCCGGAATGGACTGAAGAATGGGCGTTTCCACTTCCAAATAGCCGGCGTTGTTGAAAAACGTACGCATGGCTTGGAAAAGTTTCGTGCGCTTCACAAAAACCTCTTTCACATGCGGATTAACCACCAAATCTACGTAGCGTTGGCGGTAGCGCAATTCAGGGTCGGTAAATGCATCGTGCACTTTTCCTTCAGCATCCACCTTAGGCAAAGGCAAAGGACGCAATACTTTGGAGAGCAATGTGAATTCCTTTACCAAGGCAGAAGGTTCACCCACTTGTGTTTTGAACAAGGTGCCAACGACACCGATGAAATCTCCCAAGTCCAAGAGCTTTTTGAACACTTCATTATAGAGGTCTTTGTCTTCACCGGGACAAATTTCATCGCGGTTGAAATACACCTGAATTCTGCCTTGAGAATCCTGAATTTCAGCAAACGACGCTTTACCCATGATGCGCTGAGACATCATGCGACCGGCGATGCACACCTCCTTTCCATCCTCGAAATGATTGAGAATGTCTGATGTAGTTGTATTGACGGGGTACAAATCCGCCGGATAGGGATTGATGCCCAAGTCGCGCAATTTTTGAAGTTTTTCTCTGCGTTGAATTTCTTGTTCTGAAAGTGTAATCTCTGACATTTCGGTGATTTTCTGATATTTGGGGCTGCAAAAGTAGTGAAAACTCGGGAAAAGGGCTGAATTGTGCCGGATTAAAGCTCATCACCAAAATTGACATTCAGATCAAATTGATCTAGAAAACTCAACATAACTATTTCACCTCAACCTGAGCGGCAATTTTCTGGGCTTGACTCACCAAATCTTGAATATCAGCATCGACACTACCTTTACAAAGCGCCACGCCCATACGTCGATACTTGCGCGTGTTGGGTTTTCCAAAAATTCTCAAATCGGAGTTCGGTAGGGCTAATGCATTTTCCAAACCTGAAAAAGCAGGGGATTCATTACTTTCTGTGTGGCTCAGTATAACGGCACTCGCACCGGCGTGAATCAAATCGATCGATGGAATGGGTAGCCCTAAAATAGCGCGCAAATGCAATTCAAACTCGTTTAAATTTTGCGTTCCTGCAAGCGTCACCATCCCGGTGTCATGAGGTCTAGGTGAGAGTTCGGAAAAATAAGCCCCCTCTTGAGCAATAAAAAATTCTACCCCCCAAATACCGGCTCCACCGAGTGCTTTGGTCACCTTCTCGGCCATTTCCTGAGCTTCTTTCAAATGCGCGTCTGACATAGGAGCCGGCTGCCAAGATTCTTGATAATCACCGCGCTCTTGTCTGTGACCGATTGGCGCACAAAACAAAGTAGGCCCTGACTTTTGAGAAACAGTGAGCAAAGTAATTTCATAATCAAAATGCACAAAAGCCTCCACAATCACCTCTTTCAAATCACCTCGCGAACCTTCGAGCGCATAGTTCCAAGCTTTTTCAATGTCTTCTTGAGATTTGATCACAGATTGACCTTTCCCAGAACTAGACATTAAAGGTTTTACCACACAGGGAATGCCAGTAAATGCTACCGCATCATGCATCTCCTCCAAAGATGTAGCATACTGATATCGCGCGGTTCGAACACCCAGATCCTTTGCCGCCAAGTCGCGAATGGCCTTGCGATTCATTGTAAAATTCGCAGCCTTGGCACTCGGCACCACCTGAATACCTTGTTTTTCATAATCATAAAAGCGTTCCGTACGAATGGCCTCGATTTCAGGTACAATCAAATCGGGTCGATGTTTTGCGACGATTGCATCCAAAGCCGCCCCATCCAACATATTGATAACTTCAAACGTGTCGGCAACTTGCATGGCCGGTGCGTTCGGATAACCATCCACTGCAATCACATATTGACCCAAGCGCTGTGCAGCAATTACGAATTCCTTTCCCAACTCTCCCGAGCCCAAAAGCAGTATTTTTTTCATGATTTAAATTTGAGACGACGAAGGTAAGGAAAGGCCAAAAAATGAACCTACTTAAAGCTCATAAAATCACTGGGGTTCACGTATCTGCCTTCGAAAATGAGTTCAAAATGCAAATGCGGCCCTGTGGAGTGCGTTCCCGTATTACCGACAATTCCAATATTTTCTCCCACTTTAACCCGTTCTCCAGCCTTTTTAGCCACGGATTGCAAATGCTTGTAGACCGAGATAAATTGACCATTGTGGTAAATAATCACAGTAAATCCACTCGTTTTACTGTACTCGGAAAAAATTACACGTCCGTCCAATATTGATTTTATCGGCTCGTTGGGTCGCGTGACAATGTCAACAGCCGGATGCTCACTGCTCATGATCTGAGACAAAACACCTTTGACCGGCGCAAAGAAGAACAAACCGTATTGATTGTTTTCCTTTTGAGAAATAGAAGACGACTTGTTCAAATCCTCTTGAATTTTTTCCATCAAAGCACGTTCTGCCTCACCCGGTTCCGTATCTATCAAATTCTGCGCTTTTTCGACTTTTGGAATTGAATCCGGAACCTCATCCAATCGGGAATCTTTACCCAGCAAAACATTGCGCAAATCCTCGGTGTATTGCTGACTGAGTTCGATTTGTCGAGAGAGCGAATCCAAGCGGTTCTGTTGCTCGATAAGCAGCTCTTTGTCAGCGGTTTTAACACTGTCAGGCAAGAAAGATTTTAACGGGGTATAACTGAACAAAAAAAACGCGAGCAACGTAATCACCACAATGAAAATAAACACTGCGCTGTAAATAGAAAGCCGCGTTACTTCAACGCCGAAATAAGGCTCATACGTTTCGGGAGACAAAACGTTGATCTTGATTCTCGACAAGAAATATGTGCGCAGGTTATCAAACATGGCGGGCGATTTTGACGCAACGAAGGTACTGAATTTTAAATTCGCGTCTTTCCCTTTAAAGCCTTGGAAATTCTAAAGTAAACCAAACATTGTTAATTAAACGAAAATTTTTCTACCAAACACAACTGAAACCGCATAAAATCGTTACTTTCACTAGTGAAAATGTCCATTCGCCTGAAATATTGCTTTTTGTTTGTTTTGATGTGGAATGCATCGACCCATACCTTGCTTGGACAATTGGTGACCCAAGGTAATCAATCGCCCACGCAATTGGTGCAAAACGTTCTTCTTGGCGGTGGGGTAACTGTTTCTAATATTCAATACCAGGGAGCCGCTGCATCTATCGGGTATTTCAACGGAGCCAATACGAATATCGGGCTCAACGAGGGCATCATCATGACCACGGGAACGATTTTCAATACGGGCAACGCCGCGGATCGCTTTGGTCCCCACGGGCCGAATGATCGCCCGAATGCAGGAGTAGACAACAACCAGCCCGGCAACGGTTTGCTCACGAACATTGTAGGTACCACTACCTTTAATGCCACAGTACTCAGTTTTGACTTCGTGCCCTTCGCAGACTTGGTTGAATTTCGCTATGTGTTTGGTTCTGAAGAATATCCGGAGTACGTGGGTTCACAGTTCAACGATGTGTTTGGATTCTTCATCACAGGCCCCGGAATCGGTACGAATGTCAACATCGCGAGAATTCCAGGAACCAACGTACCAGTAACGATTAACAATGTAAATGCTGGTTCGAATTCTCAGCACTTTGTAAACAACGGAACCGGGAATGAAGCCCCACAAAACACAAGCGACTTTTACGTCCAATATGATGGATTTACCAAAGTATTGACAGCACGAGCCAACGTAATTTGTGGTGAACAATACCGCATCATTCTCGCCATCGCAGACGTTGGTGATGGCATTTATGATTCAGGTATTTTCCTTGAGGCAAATTCATTTTCAAGCCCGGTGGATGTGAGCATCGCTTATCAACTCTCTTCCATCGCCTACGACAATGATTACACCATGGCCGAGGGTTGTACAAGTGCTACAGTTACGCTGAACAGATCGGCAAACAATGCACAACAAGCGCTCACAATCCCTATTCAAGTCTCAGGCACAGCAACCATGGGCGTTGATTATTCCAATGTGCCTAGTTCAGTCACCTTTGCCGCCGGGCAAACTGAAATTTCATTCACTTTAGATGCTTTTGCGGATGACTTTATTGAAGGTGTAGAGTCCATTTACCTTGATTTCGGTATTCCTGACCCATGCGGTTCGAACGATTTTGTTCGCATTGAATTGGCCATTGCAGACGTTGCTGATGTCGAAGTGGTGGTGCCTGATGCCGTGGTTACTTGTCCTGAGCAAGAGGTTACATTAACGGCAATCGCTACCGGGGGAGGAAGTGGCTACAATTACCTATGGAACACAGGAGCCACGACGGAGAGCATTGTTGTTTCTCCGACGCTCACCACACAATATACGGTTACCGTAACGGACAATTGTCAAGGAAATTCAGCAACCGGAACAGGCACAGTCATTGTGCCAACCTTTGAACCGCTAACGGTGCTCGCTCAATCCGACTTTGTATCAGAATGCCCTTTCATTCCATACACCTTCAATGCTGAGGCCAACGGTGGCGCGGGCGACTATGCCTTTGTATGGTACAATGCTTCAGGAGATATTTTGGGTACAGGAAGTACTTTAACCGTGAGCCCGGGAGTCTCTTCTCAATACATGGTTCGCGTGATTGATTTGTGTGGCAATGAATCGATGGATGTGGTTACCTACACCATCACTTCGCCGCCACTTTTCCCATTCGTGCGTCTGGATACGCTCATTTGCTTGAGCGACTCGGCGTTTCTTCAAGCCAGTGGAACAGGTGGTCTGGGTGAAATTTCCTTCTACTGGCCCCACAGTGGTGAAACTACGCCGAATATCTGGGTTACCCCGGATCAAACAACAACTTATACCGTCGAGGTTTCAGACGAGTGTCAAACCTTTGTCACAACCGCCTCAGCCACTGTTGAGACAGTGAATGTGTTAGCCAACTTCAGCTACAATTCATCCAGCTTTTTTGAAAATTATCCAATTAACTTCGTGAATTTATCTCAAAATGCCTCAATCTATTTTTGGGAATTCAGTACGGGATTCACAAGTACCAATGCAAATCTGAGCTATCCTTTCCCGAATCCGGGAACCTATTACATTACGCTTTATGCTGAAAACGACTTGGGTTGTCACGACTCCATCACAAAATCCATCTTTATTCGACCCGAACATTATATCTATGTTCCCAACACCTTCACGCCGGATGGAAACCGTTTCAACGAATATTTCAGTGCGGCAACCTACAACATTGCAGAACTTCAAGTGACTATTTATAACCGTTGGGGTGAAACCGTTTTTGTTTCCAAAGAAATTGATTTCAAATGGTATGGTGATTACGACGGCAAACGCGTGCAAGACGGCACGTATGTGTATATCATTGACTACAAAACCATTGAAGGAGAAAAGGGCGAAGTTATTGGTCACGTAAACGTCTTGAGGTAATTCACTCCATGAACCGAGCATGCTTGAGCTCAGCGATGAATTTACTTCCAAACCACGGCAATTTTCCCAACCGACTTGCCTGACTCGAGAAAATCGTGTGCCTGTGCAAGTTCAGAAGCCGAAAATTCTGTTCCCTCCTGCGGATTCAATTTTCCATTTTGATAAAGTTCATAAACACCTTCCACACATAGACGCATCAAAGGGGGATTGTTGTCGGCGATTCGAAGCATATTGACCCCCAGTATCGACTGCGACTTAATCATAAGTACAACCGGCGTAAACAATCCCATTTTTCTGAGAAAATTCAACTGGGAAAATATGCCCCATTTAGCTTGAGTCAAGGCCGAACCACCATACAAAATCATTCTTCCACCACCTTTTCTCAATAATTTCATATCCTTTTTGAAAGTCTCTCCACCAACCGCGTTCATCGAAACATCAATGAAGTGACCATCCAAAAGCGCTTGTAATGTTTCTGAATAATCCCCTTGAGAATAATCGATACAAAAGTCAGCACCTAAGGACTGAACATAAGCCATCTTGTCCTTAGAACCAAACTTGGCATATACAATCGCCTTGCGTTCCTTCAACATTTGAATCAAAGCCGTACCTACTCCACCGGCTGCAGCATGCACCAAGACACGCTCACCGGGTTGCACATTTCCGGCCACATAGACCATGTAATACGCAGTCAAATACTGTGTCGCAAGCGAAAGAGCCGCAGAATAAGCAATAGAATGATCGATAGGTATGAGGGCTTCGCTCTTGGTGATGACATGTTGTGCATAGCCACCAAATCTCGTGAATGCAACAACCCGCTTCCCCAACCATTTTCTATCCACGGCAGCTCCGATTTTTTGGACCTCTCCAACCACCTCATAACCTAAAACACAAGGCATCGGCGGCGCATCACGGTATAAACCGCGTCGCGCCATGATATCGGCATAATTCAGACCAAAGGCATCCACAAGAATTAGTACTTCGTCCGATTTCAACTCTAGGAGTTCAAAATCACGAAGCTCAAATGCTTCATTCGAATTCCCCGATTTTACCAAATAAAACCCTTTTGACTTCATTCTTTAGAATTTGCATTAATACTCTCCAAAACTGCGTTTATCTCGTTGTAAAGAGAGTCAATTTTCGAGTCGTATCGATCCGATTGTTCCTCAACGCTCTTGTAAATAAGCTCAAAACTTTGTAGTCTCAACTCAGCATAAATCAGCAATTTGTTGTTTTGCTCTTCGAGCATTTTGGGAAGATTCAAGGTTTTCAAGGACTGAAGAATCGCGATGCACTCCTTCCAAGATTCAATCCCTAATTCGTCAATAGCATCAAGAAACTCATCGTCCTCTGTCGTTTCAGGTAAAGAATAAATCGATAATGCCTTTTCTTCCAATTGCTGAAAGCGCTCCATGGCTTGCTCAAATTTCGGTAAATCATTAGAGAGATTCTTTAATACGAATGATGCCGACAGCACTGCAACAACGGACAACACAGCGACGGTGGAAAATTTCAAAGCTATGTTGCCGACTTGTTTCAAACTTGGCACAAAAGCAAATCCAACCATCAAACCGGAAAGCAATCCTCCGATGTGTGCAGCATTATCCACCCCGGAATCAGCCTTTATACCGTTCAACAAATTGTATCCCACAAACACCAATACACTCGTCATGAGTGCTTGACGCACTTCCTTATCGATCACTTTCGCAGTTAACATGGCCAAAAAAACGCCGTACATTCCGAAAATTGCACCAGATGCACCCGCACTCACCGTGAAATCATGCCACCAAATACTTGCCACGCTCGAACAAAATCCGGTTATCATGTAGGCTGCCAGAAAGCGGGTTTTGCCCAAATAAGGTTCCAAAATTAACCCGATATAAATCAATGCATACATGTTCATCAACAAGTGGAGGATGCCGATATGCAAAAAACAAGATGTGAATAAGCGCCACCAATCCCCGGACAATGTCAGGCTTCTGAAGTTAGCACCCCAATCAATAAGATCCTGACTTTCAGGGGTCATGATGTGTACACCGGACGCAATCATAACGATGAAAATGATTGTATTGATCCAAAACAATGAGGGCGTTACAAAAAAGCCACGTTTTGGTATAAAGATCGAAGTAATGCCGACGTCCGCGGTATTCGTATTTTCAGATTCAAGACCTTCATTTAGACTTTCGTGTTCCATTTCTTCACTCAAATTCTGATATCGGATATCAATTGCTTCTTTACTCATAACGCGAATGAGCTCACTTACTTTTTCTAAAAAACCTTCAACATTCTTCTTGTTTTTTCCATAATCCAAGATCTGATTGCCTTTACAAGAACTGTAAACCATCAGTATATTCCCTTCAATTTTCACCTGAATCTCCTCGCTCCATGAGCGCATGGAAAATTTCGTGAAGGCTTCAAAACCATCTCGACATATTCCGTGGATATCCAAGTCCATAAATTTTGCCGCCTCAACTGCCAGAGTCAGAAGTTGATTTTGAGTGACATCATCAAACGATTTTCTCGCTTCATATTTCGGAGGAAAGCCAAACGCCATAACTTGTGTATTTGTCACCTGCTTGAAGAAAACAAGGTGTAAGGTTGCGCGTCGAATTTATCAAAAAGAAACCGAACAGATTCGATTTAAAGCAGAAACTAGCCGAAATGAATGCGCATTCACCTTGGTAAGCATGCATTTTTTTATTTTTTTTCCTTCAACCCTCACCCGAGTAAAAAAAGAACTATATTTGCACCCGATTTTGTCCTATGGTGTAACGGTAGCACATCTGATTTTGGTTCAGCTTGTCTAGGTTCGAATCCTGGTAGGACAACAAAAGCGGGTTTAAAGACCCGTTTTTTGTTCTTGAATATTTGGTTCGAAGTATCATTTTAGACTATTGATTCTACAAACCAAACGGTCCTATAGCTCAGTTGGTTAGAGCACCTGACTCATAATCAGGTGGTCCCTGGTTCGAGCCCAGGTGGGACCACAATAATTAAGGGAATGCCGAAATGGTGTTCCCTTTTTTGTTTTGAAAAGAATTCTCCTTACAAAGTTTTGTGCAAAAAAAATGGCCACCCTTTTGAGGCAGCCATTTTTCAATCTAAAACTCTATTAATTCTTCATAAAAGAATTGCGTATTACCTCACCGGTAATGGTTGTTGCTTCATAGAAATACATACCTGCATTCAAAGAAGAAACATCTACTGTTGACCCGATTGTTGTAGAAACAACCTTGCCATCCAAAGCAATAATAAAAATACCTGAGAGCTCACTTCCTTCAACCGAAACAGTCAAAATTGAGTTTGCAGGGTTTGGGTAAGCAATTGCAACTGATTCCGCATGCTCCTGAATTCCGGCTGAAGCAGGAACCGAAGTGAAACAATCCAAATTGTTCAACATGTTGGAATCGTTTGGATCCCCGGTATCAAGACTGGCCTCACCAATTCCGGCAAAGACGCAAACCGGTCCACTCACACCCGTCAGGTTCACAGTTGCATTCAAGCCTATAGAGGCAGAAGGTAAAGTAGTGCCAGAAGGAATAGCAACAGGTAATACAACCACACTGACAGCATCAACTTCACCCGTAAGCGAGTAGTTCTGTGTTCCTATTAGCACGGTCAAGAATAGGGTGTCTCCTGCCGCAATTTGATCCGGACCATTGTTCTTGATGTTGTATGAGATTGTAAAGTTTGAAACTCCCGTAGCAGAGGCACCACTTGCAGGAGAAACCAAAGTTACTTGCACATCGTGCTGAGCAATGGAAGCCAAAGCAAATGCCAATATTCCGGTTAAAGAAGTCAATAGCTTTTTCATGGTTTGTGTTTTATGGGCTTGACTACTTCTTCACGAATGTATTGCGGATTACCGCTCCTGTAGCCGTCTTCACTTCATAGAAATAAATTCCTGAAGTCAATTCAGCAACGCGAACTGCAGAACTTTGAGTCGTTGAAATTAGCTTGCCATCCAAAGAAAGAAGAGATACGCTTTCAATTTCGTCGCCTTCTACTACCAAGTTCAACACATCGTTAGCAGGGTTTGGATATGCAACGATATTTGGCACATTCAACTCTTCATTACCCAAAACAACTCCTGTCTTAATTGCGAAATCATCCACTAAGAAACCAAAAGCATCATTTGAAACACAGTTGATTCCTACTCTTACGTTTTGGTTGTTGAAAGATGGAGCCAATTGGAAGAAATAGTACGTCCAAACAGAGTCAACTTCTACATAATTCCCGGTAGTAAGCATGGTGAAGTCAGTTGGTGTTGTACCACCACTTGAAATACCCACTCTAAAGCGCTCTTTACCGTATTGCGTCGTTGCAGATTTAGCCCAGAAAGAAACGTTGTTTCCGGAAGCACCCAATTGAACTTGTGGAGAAATCATCCAGTCGTTGTTTGGTGGAGTAACAGAGGCAAAGCAAGCCGCACTTTTTGAACCTGTTTTAGCTGCCCAACCATTTCCTGTCAACGCTGGTGTAGTAGCAGTGTGGTTGAAAATAATGAAGGCAAATGGAGTACCGGAATTGGCGAAAGTAGCACCACTAAATCCATAAGTGTTTGATTGATCCAAATCAGCCAATACCCAATTGCCGAAGCTCGTCGCGAAATTGTCATAGCTTTCGAAGCCTTCACTGAACAATGTAGTTTGCGCAGATGCGTTTAAAGCAGTAAATACCGCCGCTGAGAATAATAGTTTTTTCATGATAAATAAATTTTAATTTGGCGCTAAATTAATTTTTTTTTTACTGAGGACAATGAGAATTGTTTACGAATCTAAAATTCCTGGGCTTTGAATTAAAACTTGAATTAAAGAATTGCGGTTGAAAAATCGTTACGCTGAACCATTTACAGCGTTGAGTGGGTATGTAATTTCGCCGTTAATGATTGCTAAAGTTTTTAAGATTTTTAGAATCGCTTTGTACTCCATTGCGGGATTTTTCATGTTGCTTACATTGCTGTTGCTCGTATTTCGCAACAAGATTGAGCGCTACGCCGTTCAACAACTCGATCCATTCATCAAGGTTCCGGTCTACATCCACGATGTTGATTTTACTTTTTGGAAAACCTTCCCAAATTTCTCACTTAGACTCAAAGGCGTATTGGTCAAGGATTACGATTCAGTCAAAAAAATTCAAACAGATACTTTACTTTATGCTGATAAGATTGACCTAAAGGCGAATACATGGAATCTCATTCAAGGCGATTTTACCATCCAATCGATTGAAGTTTCCAAATCGCGTCTGGGTCTAAGAGTTTTTAAAACCGGAGAAAAAAACTTTGACATATTTAGAAGTAACACCGATCAGGAATCAAAACAAGATTTTGAAATCGATTTAAAAAAGGTGTTGTTCCTCGAAACCGATTTCAGCTTCGAGAATATGGAGACCAACCAAGAGTATAGGGCGCAATTCGACAAACTGAAAATGTCCGGAAAATTCAAAGATGACGCGTTTGAGATGCTGCTAAATGCCAATTTTAATCTGACCAAGTTTCGAGACAAGTCGATTACACTGCTGCGTAAGGCTGAGGTAAATATAGAGACCCAAGTAGCTGTGAACACAAAAAGCAAAAGCTATTCTGTAACCGGTGCGCTGGCAGAAATCAACGGAATCCCGTTCTCTTTGAATTACAATCAGGATTCGACGCGTTTAAATCTGGACCTAGAAGCCAAAAAAATCCCGCTTCAAGACTGGATGTCTACCATTCATCAAAAGGATTTGGAGCGACTAAAAACAATGGAAGTGTCGGGAGAAGCTGACATTGCCCTAAAAATCAATGGCTCCTCGAAAATCAATGAGCCTGTGAATATCGCCGCGGCATTTGAGGTGAGAAAAGGCAAGTTTAAGGATGTTTCTAACAAACTGAACATTCCCAAACTCGAAATTCGTGGCAGCTACATCAAGGAAGTGGGCTACAGCGAAAATTTGGATTTGTCAAAATTCGAAATCAATACGCTCGGACAAAGTTTAAAGGGCAAATTATCACTGTCTGATTTTCAATCACCGAGAATCAATGCAACCGCCAATGGCAACTTGAACCTTGAGGCACTGCACCATTTTTTTCCTATTCCGGGTATTGAGTCGATTTTTGGCACGCTGGCAATAAATGGAAACTTGCAGGCGAACATTTTCAGACCCGGAGAGAAAAACCAAGAAGTCAAGATTATCAATTCCAAATCAGATTTAGATTGCAAAGAGATCCGAATCAAGCCGGCCTCAACACTGCCCGAATTCAAAGAAATCAATGGAAAAGTGAGCACGCGCAATGACGATTTTGTTTTCAATCAATTTGAGTTTAAAACACAAAATACCAAAGTTCAGGTTTCCGGAAAAATGGACAATTTGCTTGATTATTTGGAACAAGGATTGCCCTTAAACCTACAAATGGCTATTCGAGCCGATCAAATCGATGTGAATGAGTTTATCAAAGAGAACAATTCATCGGCGACTGTAGGCAATCAACAAATAGGAGTATACACACTTCCGAGAAATATCCTGGGAAGCATTGAATTCGACATCAATAAATTGACCGTTGGCAATCATGTGTTTTCTAAACTTGTTGGAATTACGCTCCTCAAGGACAGAGAAATGGACTTCAGAAAAATTCGTCTGGAACACATTGGGAGCACCATTGCAGGCGATTTCAAAATTCACGAAAAATCTGCAGGCACCCTTGATTTAAGCGGAGATGTAAAAACCAGCAGCGTGGACTTAAAAACGCTTTTTGGCGAATGGAATAATTTTGAACAAGCCCATATCCAATCGGAAAATATTAGTGGTAAAGCTGACGTGAAGTTGAAGTTTTTCCTCCCCTTCAACATTCAGAAAGGTCCCACTAAAGAGGCCCTGAAAGCACAGGTTACTATTAAAATCGTTGGTGGAGCCTTGAATAAAGTCAATGCTTTTAAAGAAATTGCTGCGAGCATGCGATCCAATGATTTTGTGCGCGTCTTTTTGGGCAAGTCACTCAAAAACATTGAGAAGAAACTCGACAACTTGACCTTCGATCAGTTGGAAAACACCTTTACAATCAGTAATTCACAATTTTACATTCCAAAGATGACGATCAAAACCAACATCATGGACTTGGTCGTGTCCGGTTGGCAAAATTTTGATGAGTCCTTAGAATACCACTTTGAATTCGACATTAAAGAATTGCGAAACAACAACCGCGAAGAGCCCAAAATTGGATTCAAAACAGAATTCTTTTCGAGCAGACTTTTTCTCAAAATGTACGGAACACTTTCAAATCTGCAGTTCAGTTGGGACAATGATGCCAAAAAAGCCTTCAAACAAGAGCAAAAAACGCAGGAAAAAAATGACGTAAAAAGTATGTTGAAATCGGAATTGGGTCTCTTTAAAAAAGATTCAACCATACAGCGCTATCAGAAAACCCAAGCCCCGAAAGAAACTATTGAAATTGATTTTGGAAATCAAACAACGCCAGAACCCAACGTTGACAGGAAAAAACGTGAAATCAACGAAAAATTCAACAGGCTGAGAAAGGAAAATCAAAGTAAAAGTGAAAAAGTCGTTATTGAATTCGACTAATACCGTGCGCCCACGTTATAGTTTACTACTGATGCTTTTGTTTAGATTTGTGCACACATATTTACAAGAAAGATAAACCATTCGGCCGCAAGCGCACCATAAGACATGTTGAAATCAATACAGAATTCAGGCTTCGCAAAGAATGTTTTTGTACTCTTTTCCGGGTCGCTCATCGCTCAATTAATCCCATTCTTCATTCTTCCCATCCTGCAGAAGTATTATTTCACGCCGGGAGACTTCGGTCTATTGACGCTGTTCGTGACATTTTTTGAATTGTTCTCCAGAGTGGCAACGCTTAAGCTTGAATTTGGAATCGTTTTACAAAACAGAACACGAGACGCCATCAACCTCGCAATAGCAGCCATTAAAACGTCCTTTTACGTGGCCCTCATTTCCGGAGTTTTTGTAGCGGTTTTCCACAAAGAATTAGGAGAATACTACGAGGTTTCGAATTACTCCTATTATTTTTTGCTCCTGCCGATTTATATTCTTCTTTCCTCATTTACGGATGTTGCCAACTATTGGTTCAATAGGAAAAAAAATTTTCGAACCATTGCTTATGCGAAAGTGGTTCAAACCTCATTCGCAGAAAGCTCCAAACTCGTATTCGGCCTCCTGAATTTCAATTTCAACGGACTGCTTTTGGGCCGACTGCTCGGCTACATTACTACGAGCCTTTATTTTCTTTCAAAGTTCTTGAAATCGGATAAAAAGTGGCTGAGATTGGTCAACAAATCCGACCAAAAGCGGATGATTCAAAGCAATAAAAAATTCATTTTTTTCAGTACTCCCAGCGTATTCATTGGGGCTTTGATTAATCTCAGTTATTTGAATTTGTTCCAATATTACTACGGTGAGGACGTCGTTGGAAACATAGGTGTATCCATGCTTTATCTGGGTACGGGATTCGGTGTTATTTCTCTTTCATTCTCACAAGTTTTCTATTCCAAATTAGCTGAAATAACTCAGAAAAGCGTGATGTCAACGACTTACAAAAGATTCTCTAAGAATTTGTTTTTAGTCGCGATTTTACCCGTTGTTGGCGTTTTTTTGATTCCGCAACAATTTGTGGTTTATTTGCTAGGCGAGACTTGGGCTGAATTGCTCCCCATAGCGAAAATTATGGTGGTTTGGTTGGCGGTTTGGTTCATCTCCAGCTCCCTTTCTTTTATTTTTATTCGTCTTGGAAAACAAAGGGAAATGGTGCTTTTTGATCTCGTACACCTGGCACTTATTTTTATCGGATTCTTTGTTGGAAAGTACTTTTATGAACTTCCCGGTGCCTTGTGGGGCTTCTCATTGAGTCAGGCTTTATTCTATTTAATTACCATATTCGCCGCTACGCGTTTTATCAAACGCTCAAATTTATTGGATTAATTGCTACCTATTTCAACAAAGCAATCTTAGCTCTTGAATCACGCCAAAAAGTCCGAGAACTATCCCTCTTCATCAAGAGCGTTTTAAAATAAAATTCAAGAATCATTTTCACCAGCTTATATTAAAACATCCCAAACAAAAAAGCCACCCCTTGCGAGGTGGCTTTCTTTGGTTTTAGTTGAGATTAAA
>JBBIIM010000020.1:0-39494 GCA_037446475.1 Crocinitomicaceae bacterium
CTTCATCTTCGGGCCAAGATAGATATGCGCTGTATAGCCCGTGGTCCAATGTCCGGAGATACTGTCCACAGAAGCCAAGGGGTGACCTTGTTCAATGTAGCGATCCAAGCGCTCGGAGCATATTTTTTTGAGGTTCAGCGTGTCCTTGAGCTTGAAGGTACTTTTTTGAAGGTGCTCCTGTGTTTCAGTCACAATGAAGCTTATGGTCGCGACATCTTGAGCCCGAATAAGCAGCTGGAAAAGGGTGAAAACAAGAAACCACAGATTGCGCATCATCGGGTGTTGCTGTTGATACAAAGTTCGCAATTATTCAATCATCTGAGTGAAGTCCATGCTCGGAGATGCATGACTTTTTCTCGGCTAACGTTTTGTGATTGAGTCTTATTGAAGCCTGACAAAAAAATGTTGAAAACTCCATCCTGATTTGCAACATTTTCATTTGCCTTTGGTTATATTTGTAGCACTTTATTTACGAACAAATCCATTCATTACATGAAAAAGTCATTCGGAGTATTAACCTTAGGTCTTGCATTTTTGGCGCTTGTATCCATGTCTTGTGGCAACAAGAAAAAAGCAAGTTGCGAGGCTTACAAAGCTGAGATACAGGTTGTTGATCAAAAAAGTGATTTGGCGAGCAATTAATCTTGTGAAAAGCATTTGAAACCACGTAGATTTTCCTGCGTGGTTTTTTTGTGTCTGTCAGTAAACAAAATCCTCGAGAATTTTAGCCCACAGTCGATAACCCTCTGCATTGAGGTGGATGCCATCCAAACTGTATTTTTCGTGAAGTTCGCCGCGTTTATTGAGGAAATGCGGAAACAACTTAATGTAAACGGCATTGTTTTTTTCAGCGAGTTCCTGAATGCGCCCGTTCAATTCTTGAATCAAAGCATTTGGACGTTGGGCCACATTTCGAGTTGGCAAAACACTTAGCAGATAAAGTTCGGACTGAGGCGTGTCGGATTTGATTTGCTGCACCAGCCTTGCATAACGAAGAGCCAGCGTATCCATATTTTTCTCAGATTCCAGATCATTTGTTCCAATGAGTAGGAAAATTTTTCGTGGTCTTCCTTGGGTTATTGACTATATTCTTTGTGTTATCCCTCCAATGTCATCGCCACCGATGCCGCGGTTTTTTGCGCTAATATTTTTGAACAATTCGTCAAGCGGTGCATAATCAGTAATGCTGTTGCCTACAAATACGATATCCTCTTGTGTAATTGGAAGTGACGCAAAGATTTCTGATTTGATTTGGTAGTAATTGCTTGGCGCTTGTTTTTCCGCGAGTCCCAAACTTTGTTTCAAGGCATGCCAATGCCAAGGTTTGGAAAACCACAAAACGAAAAAAAGTGCGAGCACCAAATTGAGGGCAATCGAGAGGTACAGCAATTTTCGCATGAGGTGGGATATTTTGAAAACCTATTTTGTTCTCAGGGTGTTCCAGTCGCGCTCAGTGATAATACTCTTTAGAACGAGATTGGATTTTCCGTCTGCTGTTTTGATGCGCACCCGACCGATGCCTTCCGCAAATTCATGAATGGCGACAGTTTTCAATACTTTTTCCCTTTTATTTTTGAGGTCAATTGCTGTTGTTGTTATGCTGTCTGTGAAGCTTCTTGTTGTAAGTTCCTGACCTTTCCAAGGGAATTTTCCTGAATCATTATTCAAACTACGCTCGTTGGCCAGCGTGAACATGATGGAGTCTACCGTACTTGGAAAGCTCGACGAAAATTTGCCGGAGCCGTTCCAAGGCATGTAGGTTGAGTCCGTGATGTTTGCAATGATCTGTTGATCTTGGGTGTATAGCACGTGGTTGAAAACCTGGTAGTCTTTATCTGCCAAAAGGTCGAAGGATTCGAGCAGCACGAAATTGCTGTTGTAGCGCTCCACAAGTAAGTGTTTTCCGAGTGGGTCATAAACCGGAACGATGCGCTCAAACATTTCATAGATAGGGTCGAGGCTGTCTTGATAAATGTAAATCATTGGCCCGTCGGTTGTAGGATAAAAATAGGTTTCTGCAAGTCTGCGGTACTGATCTTTTGCGCTTTCGCACGACCACAAAATTGTCATCATGACTGAGATGATCCCTATCGTGTTTATAGATCTAGGCATGTGTAGTTGTTTTGGTTCTTGGTAAAATGATTTTAAAAATAGTTTGTCCGGGTTTGCTTTCGTAGCTGATTTCTCCCTGGTGTGATTCAATGATTTGTCGAACCATGGCCAAACCGAGTCCTGCACCGGTAGATTTGGTCGTAAAATTAGGAACGAAAATTTTATCCCGCATTTCCTCGGGAATGCCAACGCCATTGTCTTGGACCGTGATTTGAACATGGTCTGAGAAGGTTCGAATTTGTGATTGAATGCTTCCTTTTTTACCGGGAGTCAAGGCTTGAATTGCATTTTTTATCAAGTTGTTAAACACCCGCAACAGCAGTTCTTTGTCCGCTTGAATAACCAATGATGGTACATCCGACGAGACGGTGATTTCAGCCTCCTCTTCTGCGGAGAAAGTGTCTGCCGCGCTTTGCAACACATACACGATATCCGTATCTTCAAAATGCGCTTTTGGCATTTTGGCAAAGTTTGAAAATGCGTTGGCTATGTTTGTAAGTGTGTCAATCTGCTCGATCAGGGAAGCAGCGAATTTTTGAATTTTTTCTTCAGCATCATCCGCGTTGGGATCGAAAGAGCGCTGGAAATGCTGGATCCGCAGCTTCATTGGGGTCAAAGGATTTTTGATTTCATGGGCCACTTGTTTAGCCATTTCCCGCCATGCCATTTCGCGCTCAGATTTTGCAAGTTTTTCACTGCTTTCCTGAAGTTCTTTCAATTTGGTGTTGTACTCCTGAACCAACACACCGATCTCATCATTGCCTTTGTATGCAATGGGTTGTTGTTGGTTGCCCAATTTGAAACCGGATAAACTTTCTTGGATCTGTTTGAGTGGATCAACGATTTTACTGGTCACGAAAACGGCAATTACAATGCTGAGTGCCAGAAGAAGTACGAAAATATTGATGATGGCTGAGAGGAATCCTGCAATCTCGTTTTCAAAATCACTTTGCTTGGCGAAGTAGGGCAAATTGATGTAGGCAATAAGTTGATTGTTGGCGTTTTGTAATGGTACGTATGCGGAGAGATAGTCTTGGTTGCCAATGAATTCTTGATTGATGTACAAACTGAGTTCTCGATTGTACATTTCCCGGAATGCACATGCGTTCATTTGCGTGCTGATCAGACCTAAATTGAAAATCTCCGGACGAGAGGATGCGAGCAGCTTACCCCTTGGGTCATACATGTTGATGTCGGAAACAAAAATTGCAGCAAATTTATTCAACATAATTCGAGATAATTGACCAAAGTGGCTTCTTCAAGGCGCTCCTCGTATTGTAATTTGTTGAAGAGTTCCTTCTGTACTGCATTTACTTTTTCTCTCAATTGATCTTCTTGATATTCAAAATATTGACTTTTAACATAGGTTCCGGTTCCCAAGCCGGAAAATAGCAATGAGAAAAATACCAAAGCCACAAAAAGCAACTGAATTCTGAAGGCCAATTTTAATGTAACCCAGCGCTTCATGAAATCGCCACTCACAATCAACCCCAGTATGAGCAAAATTCCAAACGCAGAAAACAAAAACGAGAAAGAGGTGAGATACGCTTCGAAGCCAACTTTGGATTTGGTCAGAATGATGGTTTTGTTGCGATCGCCGTGGGTTATCAAATGCACAAAATCACCGTCTTCAACCACGCCGGACTTTTTCTTGAAATCAATCAAAAATGAACCGATGGAAATAGGATAATTGAAGGAACCGTAGCGCAAAGCCAAATTGCCGTGAACATACTTGGCCATGTTGTAATCTTCCAATTTGAAAAATACATTCGAGTTTTCATTGATCAAAAGACGCGGAAAACCGATTTCTTGCGGGATGATTTTTGAGCGCAAGGCCAGATAGAGATATCCTTTGAGCATATCCGTCGAATCCTGAATCGGTTGACGAATGAGATAACTAAGGTTGTTTGCGAAATCGGAAACGTAGTACATGTTGGGTGCTGTTTCCGATTTGATACCGCTGGTTTTTATGATTTTTTCAAAGTTTGCCGCAGGGTCATCTTTGATTTGAACGTAGGTCGAAATGGCGCTTGTGTCGGCATCGTAGAAGTAAAACTCTATTTCGTAGCGACTCCAGTATTCCTGGAAAAATTTGCGTTCCAGGTATTTTTTAACCTCAGGAATTTGGACCACATCCGGGTTGTTGTAAAAGTCTTGAAGTACCGAAGATTGGGTCAGTCGATCAGCCAAAGACGCATATTCCATCTCGGTTTCAAGTTCTTTTTCTGAGATTAACTTTTTGGCGTAAATGGCTCTTGTGGCCAGTTCTTTCTCGTTTTGGGTGTGGTTGATGAGCAGCGACAAATAGAGTGTGTTGACCAACAACAGCACCACAATTTCCAGAAAACGATAGCCCGTTTTACCTGGTTTTCCAAAATACAACAAGATGATGCTGAGTGTAATGGAGAAAAGGCTCAACACAAGAAGCTGGTCATTAACGAAGATTTCAATGATTAGGTAAGAAGTGGCGAAAATAAACCACAGCAATCCTTTGATGTTGGTGGAAACAGCGAGTTGGTTGGATTGAATCAAAAGCGCGGAAATCAATCTGAAATAGGCCCAAAACAGACCAAAGAATATAACAATAAATGCATAGGAAATAGGGGAGAGTGACAAGATGTTGTAGTAATTCAACGCCACGTCTGAGTTTGAAATGATTTCCGTGATAAATTCCTCAAGCAGGATGCTCAACACGAAGAACAACCCCAAAGAGCCCGCGAAAACGAAGTTCTTCAGATTGTCTTTTACCGGTGATTGCCTGAAAAAACGTCTCAAAAGCCGCATGAATATTTCAGCGGCCGCCACCAATAAAAGCACGTTGATGATCAAATCAGCGAGTGTAGGTGAATAAATCGATGAAGCAAAAATGTTTGGGTTGAACAATTCAAAATCATTGAAATACAACTTCCAATTGATGCTATAAAGGACAATTCTGATGAGTAGAATTACGAACAATCCAAGCCAAAGTGCCAGGGAATCCGTCGTTGTTCTTCTCTTTCGAAAGGCCAACCAAAGGGAATACAAAAACTGAGTCAATGCTACCAAAACACAGAGCATAAGCAGCAATTCCACAAGTGCTCCCGGCTTGTGCTGAAAGAGGTTATTTACCGAAAAGCAAAAGCTCCCATCGGGCAGGTGGATGTCGTATTCATCCGGAATGCGTTCAATTTTACCTCTGAAGTGAAAGTCGAAATCTGCGTTGAAGTTGTTGATGAGGTTCTCGTTTTCATAGGGGTACTCGTACTTCACCAAGAACATTCCGACCATCGTGTAAGCAGATGATCGGCGTTGCGTTTTGAAATACCAACCATTTTCGAGCAGCACCAACTCAGGCTTTTCATTTGTCAATGATAAACTTGGGAGCACGACATGGTTGGTGGTCCAAAAAAGCAGTGAATCGCCGTGAAACACGAAATATTCGTAACCCAGATTTCGAAAAGCACTTGTATTTTCCCAAATCACGCGGAGGTCGTCTCCAAAGTTTACCGCATTGCTGAATTCATCCAAGGCTTGCTCCAGATAAACTACCTTGGACTGAAAATTTTTCTCGAGTCGGTTGACCTCTTTTTTTTCGTTGTGATGCGCAAAGCCAAAATAGATAAAGATGCCGAGCGCGAGATAGAACACTCCCTGCAAGAGGTGATTCTGAAAAAAGTACTTTTTCGCCGCTGCGCGCATGCTATTCAGTGACACCACAGCTCAGGCTTACAATTTTCGGGTGATTCAAGACCATAACATCCACTTGGTCGATCAAATGGTTGAAATCACCGTCGTTGAGAATGACAATATCTGCTTCGTCTTTGTGAATCCGGATGTATTTTTCATAAGCAGGCAACACATGATGGTGCCATTGGTACAATACATCGTTTTGGTCGTAGCCGCGTTCTTTGACGTCGCGCTCCAAACGTCTTTGCAGTTGCAAGTCGTGGTCAAGTTCGACGTAAATCTTGAGGTCTATGAGTTTCATAGCCTCGGGAATGTGAAAAAGAAAAATCCCTTCCGTTAGGATTATTTTGGAGTAGGGGATGTCCAAATATTGATTCTCGCCACGGTGCACGTTGAAGGTGTATTTCTTGATGCGCAAATCTTCTCCTGAAATCAACTTTTTGAGGTCGGAAACGAATTGATCTGAGTCGATAGCATCCGGCAAGTCGAAGTTCACCTTTCCATTTTCATCAACGGCCTGTTCACTGATATCTCGGTAGTAATTGTCAAGACTCAAAAGGGCAGGATGGTGCTCTTTCATCAAGTTCATGATTTCTTCAATGATTGTGGTTTTGCCGCTGCCGCTACCGCCACAAATGCCGATTACCAATGTTTCTTTTTTCACTCCCGGAATTTTAAAACGAAGTTAGTGTTTTTTGAAAAATGAACGATGATGATGTCAAACAATCAGCCCCCGGAATTGTTAGCAAGTTCAGAATACCGAAGCAAGATGCGGTTTTGTTGTGAGCTGCTTTGAATCTTGTTATGGAAAATGGTACCTTTGAAAAATCTTACACCCCGCACTAAATTTATGGCAATGAAAATCGGTATTGTACTTTATCCAACCTATGGCGGTTCGGGCGTTGTGGCCACAGAACTCGGTATGGCACTCGCAGCCAAAGGGCATGAAGTGCACTTCATAACTTATTCCCAGCCGGTGCGCCTCGATATTTTTTCGGACAATATTTTCTACCATGAGGTGGTGGTCAACAATTATCCACTTTTTGATTACCCACCCTACGAAACTGTCCTGGCAGGGAAAATGGTGGATGTGGTGAGATTTGAAAAACTCGATTTGCTGCACGTGCACTATGCAATTCCGCATGCATCCGCGGCTTTTTTGGCTCAGCAAATTCTAAAATCTCAAGGTGTACACATACCGTTCATTACTACTTTGCACGGCACAGACATCACGCTCGTGGGTCGCGATCCGGCCATCAAACCTGTGATACAGTATTGTTTGGAAATGTCAGACGCTGTGACATCCGTTTCAGAAAGTTTGAAGAAAGATACCATCGAACATTTTAACATCCAACGCGAGATTGCCGTGATTCCGAACTTCATTATTTTGGATGAGTACAGTACGGAGACCAACTACAAACTCCGTCGCCGTTATGCCCTCGACGACGAAGCAGTAATTACGCACATTTCCAACTTTAGAAAGGTCAAGCGTGTGGAAGATGTGGTACATGTATTCAAAAAAATCAGCGACGTGATTTCCAGTAAATTGGTGCTCGTAGGCGATGGTCCAGAACGTCAGCGCGTGGAGGAGCTTTGTCGAACTTTGGGTACTTGCGATAAAGTCATTCTTTTGGGGAAAATGCAGGCGACACACTTGCCTTTGAGCATGTCTGATTTGTTTTTGCTGCCTTCGGAAACCGAAAGTTTTGGTTTGGCTGCACTTGAGGCTATGGCTGCGGGAGTACCTGTGATTTCCTCGAATACCGGTGGTTTGCCCGAAGTCAATGAAGATGGATTTTCCGGATACTTGGCTCCCGTTGGCGACATTGATACCATGGCAAATAGGGCTATTGAGATACTCTCGAGTCGTGACAATTTGGCCAAGTTCAAACGTCGGGCGCGTGCGAATGCCGAGCGTTTTGAAATGCAGCACATTTTGCCGATGTATGAAAAATTATACGAAGACGTATTGATGAAAGCGGCTGTGCACTAAGCGGTTCGGCTAGCGCTTGCCCAACATGGATTTGATTTGCTGCATGAAATCTGCTGCATACACAAATGCGTTGATTTCTTTATTGTCCGTAGTGAGAATTTCGCTTTTGTCGCCTTCCCACCATTTTTGTCCGTTGTGAATAAACACAATGTAATCACCGATTTCAATCACACTATTCATGTCGTGCGTAATCACGATCGTGGTCATGTTGTATTCGTAGGTGATTTCTTTGATCAAGTTGTCAATTACGATTGACGTTTTTGGGTCGAGACCTGAGTTGGGCTCGTCGCAAAACAAGTATTTTGGGTTCATCGCAATGGCGCGTGCAATACCGATGCGCTTTTGCATACCGCCACTGCATTCTGCCGGAAGCAAATGATTTTTGTTGGTCAGATTCACGCGGTCGAGGCAAAAATTTGCGCGCTCACGCATCTCTTCTTTGCTCATTTCAGTGAACATAGACAGCGGAAACATTACGTTCTGTTCTACGGTTAGCGAATCGAACAACGCAGAACCCTGAAAGAGCATTCCGATTTCCTTGCGAATCTCCTTGCGTTCGTAGCGGTCCATTTCGGTAAAATTTCGACCGTCGTATAAGATACCTCCCGAATCTACTTCGTGAAGACCTACGATGCATTTAGCCAATACAGATTTCCCGGAGCCACTTTGTCCGATCACCAAATTCACATTACCGGGTTGAAACGACACATTGATATCTTTCAACACGTGCGCATCTCCGAATGACTTATTTACACCGCGAACTTCAATCATCAGAGCAGCAAAAGTTGAGTGAGAACGAAATTGGCCAAAAGGATGGCTATACTGCTGTAAACAACGGCCTGCGTGCTGGATTTTCCAACATCCAAAGCACCGCCTTTGGTGTAATACCCGTAGAATGCCGCTACGGAGGTAATGATGAATGCAAAAACAACTGTTTTCACCAAGGCATAATTGATGTCATCTACAGAAAACCAATAGCGCAAACCCTTCACGTAGTCTTCTTGCGAACACAAACCGGATTGCAGACCCGCTACCAAACCTCCGGTGATACTCAAAGCCATGGAGATAATGATGATGAAAGGAAAAGTCACTACGCCGGCGATAATTTTTGGCAACACCAGGTAGCCCAAGGAGTTTACGCCCATGATTTCCAGAGCGTCAATTTGCTCGGTAACGCGCATCGTACCTACTTCGGAGGCGATGTTTGAGCCGATTTTTCCGGCCAGAATCAATGAAATTACTGTTGGAGAAAATTCCAAAATTGTCGTCTGACGCGTGATGAAGCCGACAGTTTCTACCGGAAGCAAAGGACTATCCATGTTTGAAGCTGTTTGCAGCGTAATCACCGCACCCATAAACGCAGAAAGTAAAGCTACAAGCGGAATGGAACTCAAGCCAATGATTTCAATTTCGTCAAAAATGCGGTTTTTGTAAATTTTGAAACGCTCCGGTCTTGAAAACACATAGCGCAACATGATGAAATACTTGCCGATGTTGGTGATCACTTTCATTGCGAGCGCTAAATTAGTGGTTTTGGATGGATGGTAAATCGGGTGGGGTGAATTTTACTAACATCCTAAAATCAATTCTAAGTCATGCTCCAAAATGGTTGTATTTATCTTGAAGTTTCTTGTTTGTTTGACGTTGGAATTCGGTTCATTATGAAGCCATTTTGTCTTTACAATCCTTTCGACACCCTCTTGTTCACTGTTTTTTTCTCGTAGACAACAAAGTTGAGCGTCCGAGTTTATTTTTGTGTTTATGAACAAGCGCGAAATATTCGAACAAAAATTGAGCAAGTTCCTGCCCAAGGATGGACTGAAACAAGTGGTCGATTTAATTTTCGAGCATCAAATCAAATTCAAAATCACCAATTCCAGGAAGAGTAAGTTCGGCGATTATCGCTTCGATCCGCGCGACAACTCAGAGCAAATCAGTGTCAATGGCGATTTGAATCCCTACGCGTTTTATTTTACTACCATTCACGAATTTGCCCATTTGGTCGCTTTCAAGGTGTATGGTAGAAATATTGCACCCCACGGCGAGGAATGGAAACATACCTATTCGATGATGCTGATGAAAGGGAATGTGCTGCATTGGTTTCCTATGGATATTCGCCCGCAATTGAAAAAATACATCGCCAATCCCAAAGCTTCAACGGCCTCAGACCACGAACTTTTTCTGGCATTAAGAAATTATGACCGCTCACCTGACAATGCTTCAAACACGCTATATTTGCGCCAATTGAGTCATGGGAAGACCTTTATTTTGAATGACAAAAAATTCAGAATGATTGAGAAGCGAAGAACGCGCTACCTCTGCCTGGAGCTCCACTCGAATCGAGAGTTTTTGGTTTCAGGTTTGGCTCAGGTGATTGAAATTGAATAAAGCACTTTATGAACAATACGTATATCGTAATTATGGCCGGCGGTGTAGGAAGCCGTTTTTGGCCTTACAGCACCACCGAAAAACCCAAGCAATTTTTGGATATCCTAGGAATGGGCAAATCCTTGATTCGCATGACTTTCGAGCGTTTCGCCCAGGACGTTCCTGCCGAGCGAATTTTTGTGCTCACCAATGCCAATTATGCGCAATTGGTTCAGAAGCAACTTCCCGAACTGAAAGCCAATCAGATTTTGCTTGAGCCAAAGATGAAAAATACAGCACCCTGTGTGTTGTATGCTGCATTGAAAATCAATGCTTTGAATCCTGACGCAAAACTGGTGGTGGTGCCTTCCGACCATTTGATTCTTCAAAAAGAATTGTTCCTGGAAAACATCAAAACTGCCTTGAGAGAGGCTGAAAATGATGTTTTGGTCACCATTGGGATTCAGCCCACACGTCCTGACACGGGGTATGGCTACATTCAATTTGATGATTCGCACGCCGACGAACCTGTGAAAAACGTCATTCAATTTCGCGAAAAACCAAATCTGGACTTAGCCAAATCGTTCCTTGCGAGTGGCAATTTCGTTTGGAATGCCGGTATTTTTGTCTGGAGCACCAAAGCGCTGCTGAAGGCGTTTCAAACGCACAAACCGAGTCTGTATGAAGTATTTGCATCCAAGAGTTCGTGCTACAATTCCGATGCAGAGCAAGCATTTGTAAACCAATGTTTTGAAGAATGTGAGAACATTTCTATCGACTACGCCATTTTAGAACCTTCGAAAAATGTGCGGGTGGTTCCGGCAATTTTCGATTGGTCTGATTTGGGGACCTGGGGTTCTGTGTTTACTCATGTAGAAAAGGATGACCAAGGCAATGGAAAAATCGGACACATTTTGTCCGTTGATAGTAAAGACAATATGATTCGCATTTCTGAACAAAAGGAAGCCGTTGTGGTTGGACTCAACAAGTTCATCGTCATCGAGGCGAATGACAAATTGTTGATTGCGCCTATGGAGCAAGAGCAGGAAATCAAAGCTTGGGTGGCTGATTTGTCGAAATTGTAGCTATACAGACAAAACGTTTTTTTAAGAAAAGGTATGATGTATTTTTCCGAACCGCCAGTGGAGTTTAACTCCGACATGACCAATGAGCCTTTTCACGAGTGTCTTATTTGCAATGAAGATTTGTTGCATTCCGGTGTACCTTATTCCATCGAGAAAGCGAAAAAAGTGCTTGACAGTGGCGACGAGGTGACCTTGTATGAAATGGCCATTTGTATGCCGTGTGCTGAGCAAATGAACAAACGCGTTTCGAAACATTCGCGACAAGTCATGGATGATTTTTTTAAGTCGCTCGATATGGAAAGTTTGCGGGAAGACCTTATGGAAGCGGACGATCCGGATGATTGGAAAAGCAAATGCATGATTTCCAAAAAACCAAAAGCCGAATTGAAGGAATACAACATCGTTGCGCAGATGGTCAACGGACGCATGTATCAAGGCATGCCACCCATGCTGATCGATTTGGCCGTGATGGAGCCATTACAAGCCTTGCTCTCCGAGGAAACCAAAGAAGAATTCAACAACTTCAGGGACGAGTTTTTGAGCCCGGATGATCCACAGTTGCGTGCGCTTCTTCAGGACACGCAATTCGTATTTTTCTAGAAAAACTCTTGTTGTCAGAGAAATTTTCCTACCTAATACAATGCGTTTCTGAGTTCTTGAATTTTTGGATCGCTCACGAATTCTTCATAAGGCATCCACTTGTCAATAAACCCTTTTGGACCAATTTCCACGATGCGTGTTGCAACCGTATTCACCAATTCAAAGTCGTAGGAGCTGAACAAGATTTGTCCATCGAAATCGCGCATGCCGTTGTTGAGTGCCGTAATCGACTCCAAGTCCAGGTGGTTGGTGGGTTCATCCAACATGATCAAATTCGCTTTGGCGAGCATCAGTCTTGACAGCATACAACGCACCTTTTCGCCTCCTGAAAGCACTGTGGCGTTTTTCAGAGCGTCTTCTCCCGAGAAGAGCATGCGTCCCAAGAAACCTCGGAGATTCACTTCTTCACGTTCCTCATCGGTCGTCGCGTATTGGCGCAACCAATCAACTAATGTTATTTTGTCCTGGAAAAAAGAACTGTTGTCTGAAGGCATGTAGGCCGTGGTAATCGTGGTACCGTAAGTGAAAAAACCATTGTCCGGCTTGCGGTGGTTATTTAAGATTTCGAACAAGGCGGTGATGGCGTTCGAGTTTCTGGAAACGAAAGCGATTTTGTCCTTCTGGTTTACCACCAGATTGAAATCTTTGAAAAGATATTTGCCGTCTTCGCCCAATGCAGCCAAGTTGGAAATGTTCAATACCTGATTACCAGCCTCGCGCTCTTGCGTAAAGAAAATACCCGGATAGCGACGCGAAGACGGTTGAATTTCTTCGATATCCAATTTATCCAACAGTTTTCTGCGGCTTGTGGCTTGTTTCGATTTGGAGGCGTTTGCTGAGAAACGCGCGATGAATTCTTGCAATTCTCTTTTTTTATCCTCGGCCTTTTTGTTTTTATCGGAACGCTGACGAGCCGCCAATTGTGAAGATTGATACCAAAATGAGTAGTTACCCGTGAAAAGTTGAATTTTACCAAAGTCGATATCGCAAATGTGGGTTACTACCGTGTCCAAGAAGTGACGGTCATGCGACACGATGATTACCATGTTTTTGTAATCCAAAAGGAAGTCTTCCAACCATTTGATGGTAACACCATCGAGGTCGTTGGTGGGCTCATCGAGTACCAAAACGTCAGGATTACCGAAAAGCGCTTGTGCCAGAAGAATTCTCACTTTCAACTCAGCAGGCACGTCTTCCATGTTCATGTAGTGGTACTCCTCCTTGATACCCAAATTGGAAAGCAGCGATGCAGCATCTGTTTCGGCATTCCAACCTTCCATGTCGGCAAATTCAGCCTCCAGCTCGGAAGCACGCATGCCGTCTTCGTCCGAAAAATCAGGCTTGGCATAAAGTGCATCTTTTTCTTTCATGATTTCGTATAGGCGCTTGTGTCCCATGATCACCGTTTCAAGAACCGGATGGCTGTCGTAAATAGAGTGGTCCTGACGCAACACAGCCATTCGCTTTCCGGGTTCTAGTTCAATACGTCCCTTGGTGGCGTCCAAATCTCCCGAAAGAATTTTGAGAAAAGTTGATTTTCCCGCGCCATTAGCGCCAATCACACCATAACAATTGCCATTTTGAAATTTAAGATTTACATCATCGAAAAGCGTTCTTTTTCCGAATTGAAGCGAAAGATTTGAGACTGTAAGCATAAAGCGTTCAACTATTTGAGGGCGCAAATATAGGGATTCGTTAAGGATTAGCCCGAAATTGTGTGAATTAAGTTGAAGCGTTTGATCTGTAAAAGTGGCCTGGTGAAAAATGAATTTCAAGCAATTTTTGTGGAAATTGAAAAAGAAAAGCATCACAGGGGTAGAAGCGCAACGCGAAGGTCGCGAAGAGCGCATTGAACATCAAAAATATCGAACTATGAAAAAGTTAATTTTTAGCGCGATGAGTGCGCTTTTGCTGAGCGCCACATTTGCCCAAAACATGAATGGTGAAATTATTGGCAAGGTCATCGATGGCGAAGACAACCAACCACTCTATGGCGTTCGGGTTTGGGTTGAAGTGGGCGATTCAAAGTTGCTTGGGATGTCCAACATCGAAGGAAGATACCGAATCTCTGCTGTGCCACCGGGAACGTACACCGTTTTTTTGGCGTATAAAAAAGACACGGTTCAAGTGGCCAATCAATTCGTAAAACCGGATGGGATTTGTTCCTTGCCGGAATTTACATTTAGCAACACGCTGGAGACCAGTACAGTGTATATTGAGACCTACCGTGAGCCGCTCATTCACATTGGCAATGAAGGTATGTGTCATTTGAGTCCTGCCGACATTAAAGTGAGTATCAACAGACAAGATGTGTTGGCCTTGATTGAAAACATGAGCTCCGACATTCAGAAAACGAGCAGTGGTGAATTGATTATTCGCGGGTCCAGGCCGGGCGATGTGATTTATTTTGTCGATGGCATTAAAACAGATCGGTTGGGCACCTTTCCCGGAAGTTCCATTGGTGGTGTGACGGTTTATACCGGTGGAATTCCCGCCAAGTACGGAGACACGACGGGTGGGGTAGTGATTCTGGAAACGAACAGCTATTTTGATTTATACCGCGCCTGGAAATTGTCCACCGGGAAATAATTGAAAGTATAAATAATCTTCAAAGCTGCTCAATATTGGGCGGCTTTTTGCTTTACTTGAACTGCGGAAATACCACTACCTTTGCCACATGGAATTTTTACGAAAGCCGGCAGAGGTTCTTGCTTACATCTTTCACCCGCTCAATATCCCTTTGATAGGAATCGCATTGCTTTGCTATACGCCCAGTATTCCAAAGTCGTTTTTGGTGTTGCATTCTTTTTATTTGACCCATCCGGAAATCAAAAGGATGCTTCTCGTGCTGTTTGCGATTTTTACGTGGATTGCCCCCTTGGTGGCTACCTTTCTGTTGAAGCGCTCAGGGGATATCGAAAGTTTTCAAATGGAACGCCGGGAGGAGCGCAACCTGCCTCTCGGATTCATGATTTTCTTCTTCATGATTTTCTTCGCGCTGCTCTATTTTTACATTCCTGAAAATATACTTCCTAGCTCCGTTTATGCCATCCTCCTCGGAGGCTTTGTTGGTTTGATTGCAGTGCGCTGGGTAAATAACACGATGAAAATCAGCTTGCACGCTACCGGCATGGGGATGCTCAGCGGGGCAATTTACAGCTACTATTTGAGTTCTATGGTTTATCCCATTTGGATGATGCCAACACTTTTCATCGTTTCAGGTATTGTCCTGAGTTCAAGAATATTCTTGGGTAAACACGATCTCAAACAAGTGCTGTACGGATATGGCATTGGGTTCTTGACACAATTGTTATGCGCACTCCTGTTTTTTTGAATAATTTTGCGCCGCCTGAAAAAAGTAACTTTTTATTGTAAAACCTTTAAATCATTCACAGCAATGAAGCGTATTATTTTCTATTGTGCTGCATCGGTACTCTTATTCTCTTGTGGCAATAAGGACAAACAACCATCCGCGGGCTTTAACTTATTTTCCATTCAGCAAGACAAAGAATTCGGGCAAAAAGTTGACGAAGAAATTTTATCCAAACCGAATGAGTATCCGATTCTCGACCCGGTGAAATACAAAGAGGTCTACGATTACATCAACGGCATCAAGGACATGATTTTGAAAACCGGCGAGGTGCGCTATGCCAAAGAATTTGATTGGCCGATTCGCATCATCAACGACTCTACGCTCAACGCATTTTGTACCCCGGGTGGTCACATTTATTTCTACACCGGAATCCTAAAGTTTTTGGATTCAGAAGATGAGTTGGCTGGCGTTTTGGGTCACGAAATGGCTCATGCGGATTTGCGCCACTCCACCGGACAAATGACAAAAATGTTCGGAGTAAGTGTATTGGTTTCCATTATTGCAGGAAATCGCGAAATGCTTGGTCAAATCACTACGGCGCTTGTTGGTTTGAGATTTTCCAGAAGTCATGAAGCAGATGCCGATTACAATTCTGTGAAATACCTCTGTAAAACGCCATACAACGCAGCAGGCGGTGCCGGATTTTTCGAGAAAATTATTGCATTGGGCGGGGAGAGAACTCCTGAGTTTTTGAGCACACACCCAAGTCCGGACAACCGTGTTGAAGCATTCCACAACCACAAGTCAACTTTGGGCTGTGCAGGAAAGGATGAATTCCAGACGCGCTACAAGGCCGTGATGAGCAAACTCCCATAGCGTCATGACTACTGTTGGCGAGCTGGTACGATTTTTAGAGTCTAAAGCGCCTCTTGGCACGCAGGAAAGCTATGATAATTCCGGGCTTTTGGTGGGTTCTCGAGATGCCTTAATCGAGGGTGTGCTCCTCTCCTTGGATTGCACCGAGGCGATTGTGCAAGAAGCAATCGACAAGAATTGTAACGTGATTGTCTCGCATCATCCTATTATTTTTAAAGGTCTGAAAAGTTTGACCGGAAAAAATTATGTGGAAAAAACCGTGATTAAAGCAATCAAGCATGACATCGCTATTTATGCCATTCACACGAATTTGGACAATTACCTCTTTGGCGTGAACTATAAAATCGGATCGTTGCTTGGCCTAAAGAATCTTCGAATCCTGGCGCCAACGTCGGGTAATCTTTTTAAAATCATTGTGTTTGTTCCTTTGGAATATGTCGATGCAGTTCGCGATGCAATGTCCCAAAATGGGGCTGGTCAAATTGGGAATTATGATCAATGCAGTTTCTCCGCATCGGGTACGGGTACCTTTCGCGCAATGGAAGGTGCTCAACCGTTTGTCGGAAAACACGGAGAACTCCACCGCGAACAAGAAATCCGTTTGGAACTCGTTTGCCGAAAAGAGCACCTCAATCAGGTGATTAACGCCATGAAGGCTTCACATCCTTATGAAGAAGAAGCTTTCGATGTAATTGCGTTGCATAATCAAGACCCTTTTCAAGGAGCCGGCATGATTGGTGAATTGGAGCAACCTCAAAATGCGCTGGAATATTTACAATTCGTAAAACGGCAGTTCAATTGTGGGGTGGTTCGCCATACTCAAATTATCAAAGAGCAAATAAAAACAGTCGCTTTTTGCGGAGGTTCGGGCAGTTTTCTGCTTTCTCAGGCAAAAACTCAAAAAGCAGATTTATTCATCACGGGTGATTACAAATACCACGAATTTTTCGACGCAGAGGGTGAAATCGTAGTTGCAGATATCGGACATTATGAGTCTGAACAATTTACCCCGATTTTGTTGGCAGAATGGTTGAATCAAAAAAATATTACCTTTGCAGTCCGTTTTGCGGAAACAAGTACAAATCCAGTTAATTATCTTTAGAAATATATGGCTACCAAAACCAAAACAGAGATTGGTGTATCTGAAAAGTTAGATGCTCTTTACAAGTTGCAAAGCATTGATTCACAAATTGATAAAATTAGAACTGTGCGCGGCGAATTGCCATTAGAGGTACAGGATTTGGAAGATGAAATCGTAGGTTTGAGCACGCGTTTGGAAAAAGTTAAAGCGGAGCTTAAAGAGCAAGAAAACCTAACCACAGAGTACAAAAACAAAATTGTTGAGTGCAATGCGGCCATCAAAAAATACACGGAGCAGCAAAAAAATGTACGCAACAACCGTGAATTTGAATCGCTGAGCAAGGAAATTGAATTCCAAACCCTTGAAATTCAATTGTGTGAGAAGCGCATCAAAGAGAATAAATTTGCCGTAGAAAATAAAAAAGAGTTGCTCGCAGAAGCAGAAGAAAAGTTGGCTCAGCGCAAAGCGGATCTAGAAATCAAAAAAGGCGAGTTGAACGAAATCGTTGCTGAGACTGAAAAAGAAGAAGAGGCGTTGATTAAAAAATCTGAGGCCGCTCGCAAGAATATCGACGAGCGTTTACTTTTTGCCTACGACAAATTAAGAACGAATGCCAGAAATGGTTTGGCTGTAGTTCAGGTAGTTAGAGATTCTTGTGGGGGTTGTTTCAACAGCATTCCACCGCAGCGTCAGATGGAGATTGAATTGCGCAAGAAAATTACAATTTGCGAGCACTGTGGACGAATTGTGGTTCCAAACCAAGAAAATTAATTTTGATAGATTTTCAAGTATAAAGCAGTGTCGAAGGATGCTGCTTTTTTTTTAAACAGAAATTTGAGATGAAAAATTGGTACGATAAAAATTTCAAAGTTGGCGTTTTAGGAGGAGGACAACTTGGGCGTATGCTCTTGCAGGAGGCCCCCAACATTGATGTCCGCCTGTGTATTATGGATAAAGATCCAGAGGCACCGGCCGCGCGCTTTGCTCATGAATTCGTCAATGAGGATATTTTAGATTACGACGCCGTGCTTCGTTTCGGCCAGGACAAAGATGTGTTGACCGTTGAAATTGAAAATGTAAATATCGAAGCTTTGGAGGAACTTGAGCGTTCCGGGAAGTTGGTGTATCCACAACCACGTGTTTTGCGCATCATTCGTGACAAAGGGCTGCAAAAGCAGTTTTATTTGGAACATGGCATTCCAACCTCTCCGTTTAAACTCTGCGACAATGCTGTGGATTTTAGTTCGCGTGTGTACAAATACCCTATTGTCCAAAAGTTGCGCGTCGGTGGATACGATGGACGCGGCGTGCAAATCATTCATAACGAATCTGATTTGTCGAATGCATTTGACGCACCGAATGTGCTGGAGGAAATGATTGATTTTGATAAAGAAATCTCGGTGATTGTGGCGCGCAATGCCTCTGGGGCAATCAGTCATTTTCCCTTGGTAGAATGTCAATTTAATCCTCAAGCGAATTTGGTTGAGTTTCTGTTTTCTCCGGCACAAGTGAGTGAGGCCATAGAGGACGAAGCGATTGCTTTGGCAACCAAGACCATTGAGGCTTTGGACATGGTGGGTATTCTTGCCGTTGAAATGTTTGTCACCAAAGATGGAAAAGTTTTGGTCAATGAAGCAGCTCCTAGACCTCACAACAGTGGTCATCATACGATTGAATGTAATACCACCTCGCAATTCGGCCAACATTTGCGTGCGATTCTCAATCTTCCGTTGGGCAGCACCAAGTTGATACGACCCGGCGTGATGGTAAATTTGCTCGGAGAAGCCGGATACAGTGGAAAAGTCGCTTATGAAAATTTAGTTGAGGCGATGGCTATACCGGGCGTTTTTGTGCATCTTTACGGAAAAACAGAAACAAAGCCTTTCAGAAAAATGGGCCACATTACCACAGTGGGTCGTGACCTGAATGCCGCCATGAAAAAGGCAAGGGAGGTTCAAGCAATGGTTAAAGTAAAAGCAAATTAATATGCGTGTTGAAGTAGGTATTATCATGGGAAGCAAGTCTGATTTCCCGATTATGAAAGAAGCCAAAGAAATTTTGGAGCAATTTGGTGTCACTTGTGAGGTGCAAGTAGTTTCCGCGCATCGCACCCCTGAGTTGATGGTGGAATACGCCAAATCAGCGACTTCTCGCGGATTAAAGGTTATTATTGCAGGAGCAGGAGGGGCAGCGCATCTTCCCGGTATGACCGCTTCACTCACATCACTGCCCGTGATTGGCGTTCCTATCAAATCTAGCAACTCTATTGACGGCTGGGACTCAATTTTGTCTATTTTGCAGATGCCGAATGGAATTCCGGTTGCTACAGTTGCCTTGAATGCTGCGAAAAATGCCGGTTTGCTTGCTGCGCGAATGCTGGCGTCAAACAATGCAGAATTGCTCGCAAAAATGGATGCTTACCGTGAAACCATGAAACAAGTTGTTCTCGATTCCCAGCAAGAAATCGGGTAGAAGTGAGCGTGGTCAAAAGGCTTATTTTCCGATACAGAATTTTGAAAATATTGACCCCAATACTTCCTCTATATCCACAGTCCCGGTAATCGAGCCAATGTGTCTGATAATTTGACGTATATCCATGGCAATCAAATCGGTAGGTAGTTGTGTGTCCATTCCTTCTTTCACGCGCATCAAGTCTTCATAAGCGCGATTCAATGCGTCGAAATGGCGGGCGTTGGAGATGAGTACATCGTTTTGTTGTTCTGAAAATTGTGCCGCCACCTTGGAAATTCTGTCCAATAGTCTGTCGAGATTTGTTTGATTTTTGGCAGCAATAAAAATGGGATTGAATTCAGATAAAAAGTCGAAATTGCGGTCGGTAAGATCGAGTTTATTCACCACAACGATAAATTCCTGGTGCGCTTGAATGTAGCTGTTTTTGAAGGCATTGAGTTCGTTCAGTGTTTCCTCCGGGTTCGTATTGCGCTCGTCGAGTAGATACAAAACCACAGACGCCTCCCCTGCTTTTTTGAAGGAACGTTCGATGCCCAAATTCTCAACAATATCCGTCGTTTCGCGCAATCCCGCAGTATCCACAAAGCGGTAACTCACCCCTTTAATGATGATTTCGTCTTCAATGAAATCGCGCGTTGTGCCCGGAATATCTGAAACAATCGCTTTTTCTTCATTCAACAAAGCATTGAGCAAAGTCGATTTTCCAACGTTGGGTGCGCCCACAATAGCCACTGGAATTCCGTTTTTGATGGCATTTCCCAAGTGAAAACTGTTGCGCAATTTGTCGATGACTCCTGCAATTTCATCGATAAGGATTTTCAAACGCGTTCGGTCGGCGAATTCCACATCTTCTTCTCCGAAATCCAATTCCAACTCGATTAGCGCCACAAAATCAATCAACTGCTGGCGCAATTCCGCCAACTGTTTACTCACACCGCCACGCATTTGCGTCAAAGCCATGCGATGTGCGGCTGCCGAACGCGAAGCAATCAAATCGGCGATGGCTTCTGCTTGAGCCAAATCGAATTTGCCGTTCATGTAAGCCCGCATGGTAAACTCCCCGGCTTCCGCCATGCGACAACCGTTTTTCAACAACAATTGAAGGACTGCCTGTTGTATAAAAACTGAACCGTGACAAGAAATCTCAACGGTTTCCTCTCCCGTAAACGAACGATTTTGATGAAACACATTCAACAAAACTTCATCAATGATTTGTTCACCGTCTTTCAAAACGCCAAAATGCGCTGTGTGACTGGCTGCACCGGCAATGTTTTTAGAAAAAACCGAATTTACAATCGCCAAAGCCTTAGGCCCGGAAACGCGCACCACAGCAATGGCACCCATGCCGTTGGCAGTGGATAATGCACAGATTGTATCAGCGTTTGTTCCGAAGTTCATATTACATCCTTTCCGGAACCGAAATCCCCAACAAATTCATCGAAGTTTTCACTACTTCCCCCACCGCATATGAAATATTCACGCGCAATGCCTTCTGTGCCGCATCGCTTTCGTTCACAATAGATGGCACGCTTTGATAAAACTGGTTGTAGCTTTTCACCAATTCATAAGCGTAATTCGCAATTTCCGCAGGACTGTAGTTGTTGGCGGCGTCGGTGAGCACTTTCGGGAATTCGGAAAGTAATTTGATGAGATTCAATTCGCTTTCTTCCAAATGCGAGAGGCTTTGCACTTCTGGTTTGCCGGTTTTCGCCAAGAGAGATTGGATGCGCGCATAAGCATATTGAATGAAGGGTCCCGTGTTTCCTTGCAAATCGATGGATTCAGCTGGATTGAACAACATGCGTTTTTTCGGGTCAACTTTGAGCAAATAGTATTTTAAGCCGCCTAAACCAATGGTTCTGAACAAGTTTTGACGTTCTGCTTCGCTCATGTTTTCGATGTGTCCGCGCTCTTGTGTTGATTCAGTTGCCGCGTCGATCACTTCTTGCATCAAATCGTCGGCGTCCACCACGGTACCTTCGCGGGATTTCATTTTTCCCGTTGGCAAATCGACCATACCGTAAGACAAATGGTAGCAAGCCTCAGCCCAGGAATAACCTAACTTTTGCAAAATCAAAAACAAGACTTTGAAATGGTAATCTTGCTCATTGCCAACGGTGTAGATAATCCCAGACAAATCCGGATAATCGCGAAAACGTTCAATGGCTGTGCCGATGTCTTGGGTCATGTAAACCGCTGTTCCGTCCGAGCGGAGCACCAATTTTTCATCCAACCCATCTTTGGTCAAATCGATCCATACAGAGCCGTCGTCTTTGCGGAAGAAAACACCTTTTTGCAAACCTTCTTGAACTACGTCTTTCCCCAAAACAAAGGTGTCCGACTCATAATAAAGCTTATCGAAAGACACGCACATTTTCTCGTAAGTCGCGTTGAAACCTTCGTAAACCCAGCCGTTCATGGTGGTCCAAAGCAAATAAATCTCTGGATCGCGACCTTCCCAACGCATCAGCATATTTTTGGCTTCCTGCATGAGGTCGGTTGCATTTTTCGCCTGTTCAACAATTTTATCGTTTATGGCAGCTTTGGCTTTTTCGTCTTCTTTTTCAGCCATAGCAGCATACATGGGCTTCACGCGCTCCACGATGGCGGTATCAAATCCATCAAAATTTCCTGCGTTCCAAGCATTCATGACGGCGCTGGTTTCCACTTTCAAAGCTTTGTCGAATTCTACATAATATTTCCCAACAAATTTATCGCCTTTCATGCCTGTACTTCGAGGGGTTTCGCGCTGGCCATTTGCATCCAATGGAGCAAAACGCTGCCAAGCCAACATGCTTTTGCAAATGTGAATTCCGCGGTCGTTGATGATTTGGGTTCTAATTACTTTGTGGCCAACAGCTTGCAGAATTTTCGCTACGCTATCACCTAAAAAGATATTGCGCAAATGCCCCAAATGCAGCGGTTTGTTGGTGTTGGGAGAACTGTACTCCACCATAAACGTTTTACCCGTTGGATTTTTCGCTATTCCGAAAGCTTCTGTGTTCACGATTTCCTGCAGTTGTCCGACCCAATAATCCGCATCAATTTCGATATTCAAAAAGCCTTGCACCACGTTGAATCCGGAAACTTCTTCAATCGCATTTTGCAACAAAGTTCCCAATTCCTGCGCGGTATCTGCTGGAGATTTCTTCAACAATTTCACAAAAGGAAAAGCTACGAGCGTTACATCACCTTTAAATTCCTTACGTGTTTTTTGCAATTGAATTTGCGAAGCGGTGATTGGTGCACCGAACCATTGGTTTGCGTTGTCGAGTAAGGTTTGTTCTATTTTATGTTCTATTTTATGTTCTATTGACATGCTTCTGGTATTTGAAAATTTGAGTTTCGAAATTCGTGATTCGCGAGTTTGGGAATCTCGAATTTCTATCCGTAATCTCGAAGATAAATTAAAGTTCTTTTCTAAGTCGGGCTACCGGGATGTTCAATTGCTCGCGGTATTTGGCCACAGTTCTTCGGGCAATGGTGTAGCCATTCTCTTTCAAGAGCAAGGCGAGTTTGTCGTCGGTTAAAGGACGTTTCTTTTCTTCCCCAGCAATAGCATCTGATAGGATTTTTTTCACTTCTCTCGAGGAAACTTCCTCACCGCTTTCTGTGGACATGGATTCCGAAAAGAAATATTTTAAGGGAAACACGCCAAAATTCGTTTGCACATATTTGCTGTTAGCCACACGCGAAATAGTCGAAATATCCATACCTACGATTTCGGCAATATCTTTGAGAATCATGGGTTTGAGTCGTGTTTCGTCGCCTGATAAGAAGTATTGCTTTTGATATTCCATGATGGCATACATCGTGGTGTAAAGCGTGTTCTGACGCTGTTTGATGGCATCGATAAACCACTTGGCGGAGTCGAGTTTTTGTTTGATAAAAAGCACGGCTTCTTTATCCGATTTGGATTGTTTGGCGCCCTCAGCATAGCTTCTCAGCATTTGCTCATAACCTCGGGAAACCTTGAGCTCCGGTGAATTTCTGGAGTTGAGCGACAACTCCAATTTACCATCATTCTCCACAATCAAAAAGTCTGGCGTGACCACCGACATATTTTTACTGGCTTCTTTGGATGAGCCGCCCGGGCGTGGATTTAGTTTGATGATTTGCTCGATTGCATCTTTGAGTTCATCGTCTGAAAGCTCCATTTTTTGAGCGATGCGGTTATAGTGCTTTTTGGTGAACTCTTCAAAAAAATCTTCTAATATCGTCAAGGCATTTTGGCGCGCTATATTGGCGCCTGATTTTCGCTCCAATTGCAGAATCAGACACTCTTTGAGGTCTCTTGCACCAACACCCGCCGGGTCGAGGTCTTGAACAATCTCCAATACTTCCTCTACCTCCTCCTCTGTAGCACTCACATTCATCGAAAAAGCGAGGTCATCGACGATGTTTATCAGCGGTCTGCTCAAATAGCCGTCGTCATCGATGTTTCCAATGATTATTTCCGCAATAATTTTCTGTTTGTCGGTGATGTAGCGCAGGTTGATTTGTTCGATTAAGCGTTCGTGGAAACTCGCTCCTTGCGAGATTGGAACATGATATTCATCGTCGTCAGCACCTTTGTTGTTGACTTGTGTTTTATAGTCGGCGTCGTCGGACAAGTAATCGTTGATGTCAATTTCTTTTTCCGCTTCGGAGCGTGTATCATCGTAATCGTCTATGTCGTCGTGTGAGTCCTGACTGTCTTCGTAGTTATCGTCTATGCGTTCATCTTCACCCTCCTCCAAAGCAGGATTTTCCTCCAATTCCTGTTTGATGCGTTGATCCAATTCCATGGTTGGAATTTGAATCAGCTTCATCAGTTGGATTTGCTGCGGCGAGAGCTTTTGCAATAACTTTTGCTCGAGTCGTTGTTTTAACATAGTATCTTTCTTTGCGCAATTGCGATTACTTTACAAAACTAGAAAATTACAGCGTGATTTTTGATGTAGCTTGAAAAAAGCCTGGGTAACCGGGTTCGATGGAAGCCATAAAAAAAGGCTGCCCGAAGAAGACAGCCTTTTTATGCATATTGATCTTGAGATTATTCTCCAACCACTTCGAATTGGAAAGACTTCTTCACTTCTTTGTGCAAATTTGCTTCAGCTGTGTAGGTACCTGCATCTCTGATCGGTTCTTCTTTGATTTTCAAAGATTTTCTATCGATTTCGATGCCTTGCGCTTTCAAAGCTTCAGCCAATTGGATGGTGTTTACAGAACCGAAGATTCTTCCTGACTCACTGGCTTTTGCGCCAATTTTAATCACTACACCTTCCAATTTCTCAGCCAATACCATAGCTTCTTCTTTGATTTTGGCTTCTTTGTGCGCTCTTTGCTTCAAGGTTTCAGCATGTGCTTTTCTTGCAGAAGGCGTTGCCAAAATACCGTATCCTTGAGGAATCAAAAAGTTTCTTCCATATCCAGGCTTCACAGTCACGATTTCGTCCTTGTAACCTAGGTTGTCAACGTTTTTCGTTAATATCAATTCCATTTTTCTAAACTTTTAATATGTTCAAACTATTTAAGCATGTCTCCTACATAAGGAAGAATCGCCAAATGACGTGCTCTTTTAATAGCTTTGTTTACTTTCTTTTGGAACTTCGCCGATGTTCCGGTAATACGACGGGGCAAAATTTTACCTTGTTCGTTTACAAATTTCAAAAGGAAATCAGGATCTTTATAATCCACATACTTGATTCCACTTTTTTTGAATCGACAATACTTCTCTTTTTTGATGTCGATATTGATGGGCGTTAAATATCTAATTTCGTCTGCCATTTTAGTTCGATTTAATGATTCTACTTGGATTAAGCTTCTACTTTACCGCTAGCTTTAGCGCGTCTTTTCTCTGCGAAAGAAACGTGGTCAGCGTCCATTTTAACGGTTAAGAAACGCATCAAACGCTCATCGCGCTTCATTTCCGTTTCAAATTTCGCCAATTGTGTTCCTTCCAATTGGAAGTCAAGTAAAAAATAGAAGCCTGTGCTTTTTTTCTGGATTGGATAAGCCAATTTCTTCAGACCCCAGTCCTCAGAATGTAAAACTTTACCACCCATAGAAGCAATCAAATCTTCGAACTTTTTTACTGTTTCCTTTGCCTGATCAACAGACAAAACGGGAGTTGCAATGAAAACAGTTTCGTAATTGTTCATAGTGTTAATTATTAATTTTGGGCTGCAAAAGTAGCGCTTTATTCCTTACGAACAAATGAATTGCGAAAAAATCGGTTAAAAATATTCATTATCAGTTGAATAGAAGTCCAATTGTAGAGTTTCACCCTTGGTTGTAGACTTCGTAAATGAAATCTGGTTTTCTTTGCCGGGGATTGTCAGCAATGAAATACAAAAATATCTTTATCGGATTAGGTTCCAATATTGAGCCGCGTCACGATTACATTAATCAAGCAATTGCATTATTGCGTGAAAAACATTCGGTACTCAGCGTAGCGGAATTTATCGAAACTGAGCCATGGGGGTTTGAGGCGGATACCAAATTTCTGAATACCGTCCTTGAAATGCAATCGGATAGCTCACCGAGAGAATTGTTGCACCATTTACAAGCCATTGAACAGCAATTGGGGCGCGCTCAAAAAAGTAGCGATAAGGTCTATCATTCGCGGACCATAGATTTAGACATTCTGTATTTTGATCGTTGGGTGGTGGTGAGTCCTGAATTGAAGATTCCACATTCTGAAATGTACCGCAGGAATTTTGTACTTGAGCCGCTGTGCCAGATTGCATCAGATTTTTTGGATCCTCTTCACATGAAATCTGTTGCTGAGATCTACAACGACTTTTTTAAAATTGAGAAGTAAGTTGGCGATCAGCGTTTAAAATCAACTACTTTCGAGTTTCTAAAACCACTGAATTATGAAGTCTTTAATCTCTTTTGGGATGCTTTTGTGCATCAGTATAATCTATGCTCAGCGCAAAGAGCAGGTAGTGAATCTCGTCTTTTTAGACAAAACATTTCCCCGAAAATGTCCGATTTGTGAACCAATAACAGAATCTCAAAAGCGTGAAGATCAAGTCATCAAAGAATTCATCAAAAACCACACTTGCCTTGGCTGTGCCGATCGGAATTTTGCAGAATATCTGAATAAGATGGAACTTTTTGCTGATACAAGCGCAGCGTTATCTGGCTTTGGAAAGGCACAAGTGTATTACCGACTCGCTTACGATTTGATGCGCTATGAATCAGAAATGGACAACAAAGTATTCAATGTGTCGGCACATGAGCGAATCAATACATCTTTTGCAGTGGATGCAAGGAACTTGGATAAAGTTTTAGCCGGTGCGCAACAAGTAAAATCCTACTTGGATGAGTCATCTAGGCTGAGCGATGAACAGGGGAAATATTTTCTGAAGCACGTTTGGTTGGAATACGCCTACGGTTCAGGCTTTATGGATTACGTCACGAACACAGCGATCGAGGAGGCAACAAAATTGAAGTACATTGAAGATGAGTGGTTGGAGTTCACAGAAATCGATGAAATTGAGGCTTTCGTCAGTACTTACGAGCATTTAAGAAGTGTAAACAGTGCTTCGCCGCTACTCACTGAAGTATCTCAATCGTATCAAAAAACCGGCTACAATCCTCAGCAAGAGCATCCATTGATAACGCCTTCATTCAACTGGCTACAATCTAAAAATTACCGTCAATTTGGCGTTGAACTGGCTTTGGACATTGCTAATTTGAGAAATCCTTATCGCGTTCAGGGCAGCAGACTCTCCAATGAAATCTACACGCGTTTTTCAGGTATTTATGTCGGGATGAATCAGTTGGAGGCCAATAGTCGTCGAAGAGAGTTTTATTTTGGTATCGGTCGTTCAACACAAATCGGCTTCATTTATGCCAATATTTTTCAATTTGGTTGGAAACAAGGTTTAGACCCGGATAAATTTGCCCGTTGGTTTTATCGTCCTGAGGCTGGATTTTCATTCGGAAATTTTCAGGTATTTTACAGTTATACTTTGTTGTTTAGCAAACAATTCAGGCCAATGGTGGACAACCACACCATTAATTTCCGTTTCACCCTGCCTCATGTGCGCATCGGTCGTTACTACTAACGGCTGATGCATCCCACAAAAAATTTCTACATTCGCCACAAATTGATGTATGCGCTATATACTTTCTCTATTTTTGGTAGTCATTTTGTTCTCTTTTCGGGCGCAAAATGAGTTTAGTTTTCAACTTCCGGAATACGTTATTGAAGGTGTAGCCACAAAAATTCCCATTGAATTTACCGGTGAAGCTACGGAATACATTCAACTTAAAAATCGCCACTTTGCGGTTGAGCACAATGGTCAAACGCATTTTATTGAACACACGTTCTACCGCACTCACGCGCCTATTTTTGATGACTATGGAAAGGCGCCGGCAATTATTCCCGCGTGGTGGGCGGTTGTTCCTCCGCTCGTAGCCATTGTTATCGCGTTAATAATCAAAGAAGTACTTATTGCGCTTTTAATGGGGATTTTTATAGGTTCGGCAACTCTCGGATTCTATACCGGTGGAGTTGTTGGGATTTTTGGTGGCTTTTTAGCTGTTTTGGATCATTATATACTCCATGCGCTCCATGACAAAGAGCATCTGTCGGTGATTGTTTTCTCATTGTTGATTGGTTCAATCGTTGCTTTGATTTCTAAGAACGGCGGTATGAAAGGGGTGGTGAACCGCATTGTGAAATACGCACAAACGCGACGATCGGGTATGATGACGACGTATTTTTTGGGCATCGCCATTTTCTTCGACGACTACGCAAATACCTTGGTGGTCGGAAATACTATGCGTCCGGTGACTGATAAGCTGAAGATTTCCAGAGCTAAATTGGCCTACATCGTTGATTCTACGGCTGCCCCGGTATCAGCCATTGCATTCGTGACCACTTGGATCGGGGCTGAATTGGGCTACATTTCTTCTGCGATTGAGAAAATTAATGAAAATGGGGTAGTGGTGTCCGAAGGTGTATATTCCATTTTTGTCAATTCTCTAGCATATTCGTTTTATCCCATCTTGACTTTGGTGTTTATGTTTATTTTGATACGAACGCAGCGGGATTATGGACCCATGTTCAAGGCAGAATCCAAAGCGCAGCAGAGCCATGATGCATTACCCGAAGCCAGGATGGAAGATTTGAATTATGACGAATTTGAACCCGTGAACACAGGAAAAATTCGTGCTTTCAACGCGGTTATTCCTATTGTCATTGTTGTTTTTGGTACTTTGGTTGGATTGGTTTACACCGGTGTTGAAACCTGGCGCATGACCTTTGCTGAATTGGGTTTGTCATCAAATATGCCGTTTTTTGAGGCACTGGCCGTGGCAGATCCCGAATCGGTGAGCGGACTCCAAAAGGTTGGTGCTGTAATAGGCCAGGCAAATTCCTACAGTGCTTTGTTGTGGTCCTCACTGACTGCTCTGTTTGTGAGCATTTTGATGACTATTTCCCAAGGGATCATGAGCTTAAATCAGACCATGGAAACTGTGGTTCAGGGCATCAAAACGATGCTTTCTGCGATTCTGATTTTGGTTTTGGCTTGGTCACTTGCAGAAATCACCCGCGATTTGAATACCGCAGACGTGATTAAAAATGCTTTTGGTACGGGTTTCAGCGCTTGGCTCATTCCGGGACTTACATTTATTATTTCCGCTCTGATTGCTTTCTCCACCGGTTCGTCTTGGTCCACCATGGCTATTGTTTATCCGATTATGATACCCACAGCATTTGCCGTTGCCTCAGGCGCCGAAGGTGTGGATGCTATGGCTATTTTGTACAACACTGTTGCGAGCGTCCTTGCCGGTGCTGTGTTGGGTGATCACTGCTCGCCTATTTCTGACACTACGATCTTGTCGAGTTTGGCCACATCGTGCGACCATGTGGAGCACGTAAAAACCCAAATTCCGTATGCGCTCACCGTCGGAGGCGTGTCACTTCTTATTGGAATTGTACCAACCGCCTTGGGGCTTTCACCTTGGATTGCTTTTCCCTTAGCCATGTTAATTTTGTATTTGGTAATTCGATTTCGGGGAAGAAAGGCTATTTAGTCTTTTCCGGTTTTCGACTGGGTTATGGATAAGTTAGCGGTCGGTGTGAAAAAGCCGACCCGTCCCGAAAGCTTTTGGGAGCACATATGGTTTTTGCCGACACACGAACCAACGCTCAAAAAACCAAAAGAGCCACTTTTTTGCCTACGCACGAACAGACGAAAAGCTATTAAAAAGTAACTTAGACGACTGAAAATATTAAAAATAAAAGTGACAGAACTAACAGAAAATTTTAACCCAGACAAACAAGTAAAATCCAAAAAGCGGGTTACTGACCACGGTGAAGTGTTTACAAACCAACGTGAAGTAAACGCTATGCTTGATTTGGTGAAACACGAAACCGAAAGAATTTACTCCCGATTCTTAGAACCTGCCTGCGGTAACGGTAACTTTTTAGCAGAAGTGTTGAGACGAAAATTAGCCGTTGTGGACAGCCGTTACAGTAAAAGTCAAATTGAATGGGAACGTTACTCAATCATTGCTGTATCGAGCATTTACGGGGTGGATATTTTAGAAGACAATGCCCAAGAATGCCGAGACCGCTTGCTTGGTATTTATACGGAATGGTATTCCAAACTTTTCAAGCAAGTAAAAAATGAGTGCATTCGTTCAGTTGGTTTTTTATTGAGCAGAAACATACTTTGGGGTGACGCATTAGACTTTACAAATCCCGTAACTAAACAACCTATTGTGTTTTCTGAATGGAGTGCCGTAAACGGCTCTATGTTGAAACGCAGAGATTATATGTTCAAATTTTTGGTAGAGAAAACGCACCAGTTCTCCATGTTCAATGACGAAGGCAATGCAGCAGCCATTGACGAACCTGTAAAGGATTTTCCGCTTATTCACTTCTTAAAACTTGGCGAAGATGAGTGAAAATGACATTTCATATAAAATTATTGGGGCAGCCATGGAATTGCACAAGGCATTAGGTCCGGGATTGCTCGAGTCTGTTTATGAAAATGCTTTGGCGTATGACTTAAGAGAATTGGGCTTCGATGTAAAAACTCAATTACCAATGCCTTTAGTGTATAAAGAAGTTAAACAAGATGTTGGCTACCGGATTGATTTACTGGTAAATAATTTAGTGATTGTAGAAATAAAGTCGGTTGAAACCCTCGCTCCTGTTCATTTTTCTCAAACCTTAACTTACTTGAAATTATCTGAAAAGAAACTGGCCTTGCTTATAAATTTCAATACAAAACTTTTAAAAGATGGGATTCATAGAATTGTCAATAGCTTGTAGAAGTTTCACGCAGAGCTCGCAAAGTTTATACGCAGAGAATCGCAAAGGCTCAGCGTGCTTGGCGTCTACTTCGCGTCCTTTGCATGAAATATCTTTGCGTCCTTTGCGTGAAAACCAACCTTTAGTCTGCTTTGGTTCATTTCAGGATTTTTTAGGCAAAAACACCAACACAGGCGGTATCAAAACCAAAAACGAATGGGTACACGCCACCGTTTGGGATTGTATCATTTTTGACGAATACCATTTTGGGGCTTGGCGAGAAAACGCCAAAGATTTATTTGGTAAAGACTTAGAAGCCGAAAAAGAAATTGAAGAATACAAAAAGATTGAAAAAGAAGGTATTGCCGAAGAAGACAAAGCGGAACACTTAGAGAAGATAATTCCAATCAGCACCAATCATTATTTGTATTTGTCAGGCACTCCATTTCGGGCAATCAGTTCAGGCGAATTTATCGAAGAGCAAATTTTCAATTAGACGTATTCAGACGAGCAAAGAGCCAAAGAAAATTGGGACGATTCCAAAGGTCCAAATCCGTATGCAACCTTGCCAAGAATGGTAATGCTCACCTATCAATTGCCCGATTCCATTCGCCAAATTGCCATGCAAGGTGAGTTTGACGGTTTTGATTTAAACATATTCTTTTCAGCCGAAGGCGAAGGACGCTTAGCCCGTTTCAAATACGAAGATGAAGTACAAAAATGGTTGGATTTGATTCGGGGTTCGTTTAACGAAACCACCGTTGACCATTTGAAGATGGGAGCAAAAAAACCGCCATTGCCTTTTTCACACGCTCCATTGCTCAAAGTGCTAAATCACACTTTTTGGTTTTTGCCAACCGTTGCAGCGTGCAATGCAATGGCTTTATTGCTTGAAAAACGTCAAAATATATTTTACCACGATTACAAAGTGGTGGTGGCAGCAGGCACACAAGCAGGAATTGGAATAGAAGCATTGCCCCCAGTTTTAGATGCAATGACAGACAATCCATTGGAATCAAAAACCATTACACTTTCTTGCGGTAAACTCACAACAGGCGTATCGGTAAAACCGTGGACAGGCATTTTTATGTTGCGTAATTCTTCCAGCCCTGAAACCTATTTTCAAGCGGCTTTCCGTGTCCAAACACCTTGGGTTATTAAAAACCCCGACAGCAAATCGCCCAACAAAGAAGAAATTCTAAAAGAAGCATGTTATGTTTTTGACTTTGCTCCCGACCGAGCATTAAGACAAATTGCCGATTACAGTTGCCGACTCAATGAAACGAATCAAACCCCGAAGCAAAAGTTGCCGAGTTTATCAACTTCCTGCCTGTATTGGCTTATGATGGAAGTTCAATGAAACAAGTTGATGCCGCAGGAATTTTGGATATGGCAATGAGTGGTACAACCGCAACGCTTTTGGCAAGACGTTGGGAAAGTGCTTTGCTCGTAAATGTGGACAACAACACCCTTGCCCGATTGATGGCAAACGAAGAAGCAATGAAAGCTTTAATGAGCATTGAAGGTTTCAGAAATTTGAATCAGGACATTGAAACTATCATTAACAAATCGGAAGCTGTTAAAAAAGCAAAGAAAGAAGCCAACGACCGAGAACTTACCAAGAAAGAGAAAAAGGAACTTTCAGACGAAGAAAAGGAATACAAGAGCCTGAGAAAGCAAATCCAAGAAAAGCTCATCAAGTTCGCTACCCGTGTGCCTGTGTTTATGTATCTGACAGACTACCGAGAAAGAAGTTTGAAAGACGTAATCACGCAGTTAGAGCCGGGACTTTTCAAAAAGGTAACAGGACTTTCGGTAAAAGACTTTGAATTATTGGTAAGCCTTGGCGTATTCAACTCTGCCTTGATGAATGATGCCGTTTACAAATTCAAACGCTATGAAGATGCAAGTTTGGAATATATCGGAATCAACAAGCACGAAGGCGAAGATGTTGGTCTATTTGACACTGTTTTAAGCAGAAAAGACTATGAAGAAAGTTTTGTAAACGAACCAGAATAACCAAATGCCAATGCTCAACAGCCAATTTCTCATGGCTCGTTTGTTTTTAATGGTGTTCTTGAACCGCTGGGCGCTGGGCGGTTTGCCAAGCCGCACAAGCGCAAGCTCAATCCAAAGCTTGGGGCAGCGTCTGTCTGTTCCAACACGCAACAGACCGACAATCAGGACGAAAGAAGTAAACCGAACCGACAACGGGCGTTTGGCGGCAATGGTAGGTGACGTGCAAACTTGGAGATTTGTGCAACTATTCATGTTCAGTGCTGGCTGGCAGTTTTGTGCCCTGAAATCCCCCCTCTGCGCCAAGTTCAAACCGTTCGTCCTGCCGATATGTTCTTGTGAAAAATCGTGATCTATATCACCGAATAACCATCGAAAATTAACTATTTTTGCGCCAAATTAAAACGAACCATCATGGTAACAGACACACAAATTTCATCAGATATTCAAGTAATTTTAGAGCAGCTTGGTGTTGAGGCTCAAAATCATGGCGCGTCAACAGGGGCGAATTGGATCAATACCCAAGGCGAGCAAATCGACTCCTACTCACCGGTGGATGCTCAGCTGATTGCCTCTGTGACAGCGGCTACTGCTTCAGACTACGAAACTGTGATCAAGAAAGCCGAAGAAGCATTTTTGACTTGGCGCATGGTTCCTGCACCCAAGCGCGGCGAGGTTGTTCGTCAATTGGGAGAGAAACTGCGTCAGCACAAAGAGGCTTTGGGTAAATTGGTTTCTTACGAAATGGGAAAATCATTGCAAGAAGGATTGGGCGAAGTGCAAGAGATGATTGACATCTGCGACTTTGCAGTGGGCTTGTCTCGTCAGTTGCATGGTTTGACGATGCACTCTGAGCGCTTTGGACACAGAATGTATGAGCAATACCATCCGTTGGGCATTGTAGGTATTATTTCAGCTTTTAACTTCCCCGTGGCTGTTTGGAGTTGGAACACTGCATTGGCATGGGTTTGTGGGGATGCTTGTGTTTGGAAACCATCAGAAAAGACGCCACTCACTGCGATTGCTTGTCAAAAAATAACGGCTGAAGTTTTCGCTGCCAACGACGTTCCTGAAGGTGTTTCTTGCTTGGTCATTGGCGATGCGCAAATCGGAAAATTGATGGCTGAAGACAAACGCGTTCCTTTGGTTTCAGCTACTGGTTCCACACGCATGGGTAAATCTGTGGGTGCTGCAGTGGGTGCCAGATTGGGTAAATCTTTGTTGGAATTGGGTGGCAACAACGCCATCATCATCGCTCCTGACGCGGATTTGAAAATTGTTGTTCCCGGGGTTGTATTCGGCGCTGTGGGTACTGCAGGTCAACGTTGTACATCTACGCGTCGCTTGATTATTCATGAGAGCGTTTACGATAAAGTGCGTGATGCATTGGTTAATGCCTACAAGCAATTGAAAATTGGAAATCCTTTGGATCAAAACAACCACGTGGGTCCGCTTATCGACAAAGACGCAGTAAAGGCGTATTTGTCCGCTTTGGATCAAGCAGTTCAAGAGGGAGGAAAGATTATTTCTGCCGGTGAAGTATTGCAAGGTGAAGGTTTTGAATCCGGTTGCTACGTTCGTCCTGCAATCGTTGAGGCTGAGAATCATTTTGCGATTGTGCAACACGAAACTTTTGCACCGATTTTATACTTGATGAAATACAGCGGAGGGGTGGAAAATGCCATCGCGCTTCAAAATGGTGTTCCGCAAGGATTGTCTTCTGCAATTATGACGAATAGCCTCAAGGATGCGGAAAAATTCTTGTCACATGCAGGTTCTGATTGCGGTATTGCTAATGTAAATATCGGTACTTCGGGTGCTGAAATTGGCGGCGCATTCGGTGGTGAAAAAGAAACCGGTGGTGGCCGTGAGTCCGGCTCTGATGCTTGGAAAGTCTACATGAGACGCCAGACGAATACCATCAACTACACGGATAATTTGCCTTTAGCTCAGGGGATTAAGTTTGATTTGTAGTTGGCTGTTAGCTATTGGCTGTTAGCTATTGGCCAGGCAGGTTAAAATCTCGGTTAAGGTAGCTACAAACAACACAAATATTTGAACCATTGGAGCAAATCCATTGTTGAACATTAAAAATTAAAAACATGTATCCAGAACATTTAGTTATACCGATGAAAGCTGATTTAACGAATTACGGCTTTCAAGAAGTTACTACGGCTGCTGCTGTAGATCAAGTCATCGCTAACAACAAAGGTCCTTTGCTTATGGTGATCAACTCGATTTGCGGATGTGCAGCGGGCTCACTGCGACCCGGCGTCAAATTGTCGCTTGAGAGTGCCAATGCGCCGAAAAACTTATACACCGCTTTCGCCGGTTTTGATTTTGACGCCGTTAATCAGGCGCGTCAGTATTTTTTACCTTATCCTCCTTCTTCGCCATCCATCGGTGTTTTTGTGGATGATAAGTTGGTTCATTTTGTGGAGCGTCATCAAATTGAAGGTCGCTCTGCGGAAATGATTGCCGAACACCTCAAAGCAGTTTACGACGAATTGGCCAAAATGGCATAACACATTAACGTGCTTCAAGAAGCCGTTGGCTCTTAGCTAACGGCTTTTTTTGTTAAAATACGACTGTTGATTTCATTTTCTTTGTCCTGTAAATCTAAAGACGGAGTTTGCCAATTTTGTCCTGTGAAAAAGTATCTCAAACCATTCAGGAACAAATTCATTTTGGCTTTGACCATCTTCGCGGTTTACGCCTTGTTTTTGGATGATGTGGATATTTTTATGATCTATTCCAAAAAAAGTCGCTTGAATCAACTCGAGGAGCAAAAGCTCGAATTGGCAGACCAATTGCGCGAAATTGAAGAAATGCAGCGCGTTTTGTACAGTGCTTATTCACTTGAGAAATTTGCTCGGGAAGAGCGCTACTTTCACAAAGACAACGAAGAAGTGTTCGTGATTGAATACATCAGTGAATAAACAAAGACTTTCTGAAGGACGAACCTTTCAAGGCATAGCTTGTTTTAGAAGTATGTACAAAAGTCTAAGCATACAATGGATTGGTTTGTTTGTGTATGTCTCAGGGGTGCTATTCCTGACAAGTGCTTGTACAACGACAAATCAAAATAATTTCAAAGGAAAAACCAGTATGGACCATCAAGAAACTCCAATTGCTAAAGTTACCAAAACCGAAGAGGAATGGAAGAAAGAACTCACGCCGATGCAATACTACGTTTTGCGTCAGAAAGGCACTGAGCGGCCATTCACCGGTGCGTATTGGAATACCAAAGACGTGGGGCAGTACCTCTGCGCAGGATGCAAAACCCTCCTTTTTACCTCCAAAACCAAGTACGATTCCGGCTGCGGATGGCCAAGTTTTTACGAAGCGCACAACAACGACCAAATTCTGATGCGTGCGGATTACAGCCATGGCATGAGTAGGGTAGAGATTTTGTGTGCTACTTGCGAGGGGCATTTGGGGCACGTTTTTGAAGATGGACCTCCACCCACGGGCATTCGCTACTGCGTTAATTCAGAGTCCATGATTTTTATTCCTTCCGAAAATGAAAAATAGTTGGTTCTACCTTATTTTCGCGAGCGCTGTTTCGTGGTCGTGCACTGCGGCTAGCGTGAAGAACAACAATTCAGTTTTTAACCATTCCCAACAAAATATGAGTGATACAACATCAATTGCTACTTTCGGCGCCGGCTGTTTCTGGTGTGTGGAGGCTTGTTTTTCAGAGCTCAAAGGCGTGAAACAAGTCTTGTCCGGTTACATGGGCGGAAGCACTAAAAATCCAACTTACAAAGAAGTGTGTACCGGAAATACCGGTCATGCGGAAGTGGCCCAAATTATTTTCGACCCACAGCAAATTTCCTATGAAGAATTGTTGGAGGTATTTTGGTTCGTTCACGATCCTACGACGTTAAACAGACAAGGAAATGACGTAGGAACGCAATACCGTTCGGCTGTATTTTACCATTCCGAGCAACAAAGAGAGCTGGCAGAATTCTACAAAAAGAAATTGCAGGAGTCGGGAGCTTACGCTAATCCCATTGTTACAGAGATAACTGCTGCATCAACATTCTATGTGGCTGAAGATTATCACCAGGGCTATTTCAAGGACAATCCCAATCAGCCTTATTGTTCAGCCGTAGTGCGTCCGAAAGTTGACAAATTCCGCAAAGCCTTTGCAGAAAAGTTGGTGCGTTAGAGCCTGCTCAAACATTATTGTAATCACTTGAAAAATCAAAAGCCCGAGAAATTCATCTCGGGCTTTTATTTTTTAGGTGCCTTATTCTTACTTCACCAAAGTCAATTCATCAATGAGATTCTGGGCTCCGGCATATTTGTCCATAATCAAAAGAACAAATCGAATGTCAACGTTGATGGTGCGTTGCAAGTTGGCGTCGAAAATTACGTCACCAGCCATCGCCTCAATGTTGCCGTCGAAAGCCAAACCAATCAATTCACCTTTGCCATTTACCACCGGAGAACCTGAGTTACCGCCTGTGATGTCGTGGTCAGTCAGGAAGTTTACGAACATGTAGCCGTTTTTGTCCACGTATGGCCCATAATCTTTGCTGTTGTAGATTTCTCGTACTTTCGGAGACAAGTGGAATTCAGGGTCGCCTTCTTTGTGTTTGCGCACCATGTCTTCCAAAATCGTGTAGTAGTTTTCAGGTGCTTTGTTTCTTGCGTCAGCAGGAAGTGCACGAACTTTTCCATAAGTCAAACGCATGGTTGAGTTGGCATCCGGATAAAAACGACCTTTTTTGTTCGCCTTTCTCATACCTTCTACCATCAAACGGAAAGCGTGGTTGTACTTTTCCTGTTTGGCTAGAATGTCTGCAGATGCACTGCCCTGCAAATGTTGAACGAGGTTTTTAGAGAAAACCATCATTGGATCTTTTTCCAAAGCATCAAGACTTGCATTGTCCAAGAAACTCATCGCACGGGCCTCGCTTCCGAAAATGCTGTTTTCGAAAAGGTCATTCACAAAACCGTCGAAGTTGTTGCCGTTGCTTTCTTGCACCTCTGCCAATTGCTTCACAATCGGGTAGCCCACACTTTTGCTAACGTACAAACTCAACATCGCCTTTAGCATGTCGCGTTCCAAATTCATGTTCAAGCTTTCGTAAAATTCATGGATGGATGCTTTCATGTCGGCACGTTGTTCGTCGCGGTTGTTTGCTTTGGCATATTGCTCAAAACTTCTTCCCAAACGGAATGCAATTGTTGCAAATGAGGAACCGCGCGTCACCATGGACAAGTAGTTGTCGTGACGTGCTTTTTCATTGGTTGCAGCGTAATAAGCGTTAATATCTGCTATCACATTGCCGTAGCGACTTTTGTTCTTCTTGCTGTTTGCCCATTTGTTGAAAATGGCCTCCTGATTGGTTTTCTTTTCTACCGTTTTATGTTTGGTCAAATCGTCGATCATTCCTTGACGGTTTTTCCAATAGTTTGCAATGCTGGAGTATTTCGAAGCATAATCCAAGCGTGTTTTTTCGTCTTTGTCGGTGTGTTTTTTGATCACATCCATCGCCATTTTTGATGCCTCAACCCAAGCAGGATAAGCATATTTTACGTTTTGCTCAACACCCTGAGCAGGCATCCAACGATTTGTTCTGCCCGGATATCCCATAATCATGGAAAATTCACCCGGCTTGTAGCCTTGAATGTTAATGGGCAAATGGTGCTTAGGCGTGAAAGGTACATTGTCTTTCGAGTAGGGTGCCGGTTTGTTGTTTTTGTCGGCATACACGCGGAACAAAGAGAAGTCGCCGGTATGTCTTGGCCATTCCCAGTTGTCTGTATCGCCACCGAATTTACCAACGCTTTCAGTCGGTGTTCCTACCAATCGAACGTCGGTAAAATCTTCGTAAACAAAGAAATAGTACTCATTGCCTTCGTAAAAAGAACGCACTTGAACGGCATAAGCACCGTTGTTGTTGTACTCTTTTTGAATGGCTTTCATTTCTTCGTTGATGGCTGCAGTGCGTTGTGCCGTAGTCATTTGATCGTTTACTTTGGAGAGAATTCTTTTGGTAACGTCTCCCATTTGAACCAAAAAGCGCACGGTCAATTCTTTGGGTTTTAATTCTTCTTCGAACGTGCGTGCCCAAAATCCGTCGCGCAAGTAGTTGTGCTCGGGGGTGGACAATTCAGCAATGGCGCCATAACCGCAGTGGTGGTTGGTAAGAATAAGACCTTTATTAGAAATCACCTCACCTGTACAGCCGCCGCCGAAGTGAACGATAGCATCCTTGAGAGAGGCATTGTTGATGTCGTAAATTTGTTGAGGTGTGAGCTTTAGGCCCATTTTCTTCATGTCTTTGAAGTTGTTTTTCAACATGAAAGGCATCCACATCCCCTCATCAGCTCTGGAAACAAAACTTCCAAACCCCAGTGCCCCAAGTAATAAAAACGATTTGATTTTCATTGATTTATAGTTTAAAAGGTTTTATGATTAATGTCCGTTTGCAGCAAGAAATCGCTCTGCGTCTAATGCAGCCATGCATCCTGTGCCCGCTGCGGTAATTGCCTGACGGTAGTTTTTGTCAGCGGCATCACCGGCAACGAAAACTCCTGCCACGTTGGTTTTGGTCGTTCCGGGCTCTGCATATTTGATGTAACCGGTTTCGTCCAAATGAATAAAATCTTTAAATATTTCTGTGTTTGGTTGG
>JBBIIM010000020.1:39515-48794 GCA_037446475.1 Crocinitomicaceae bacterium
TGGAATCGTCTTTTCTTCGCCGGTCTGGTTGTTGCGTACCAAAATGCCGGTAACGAGGTCATCGCCCAAAACTTCAACCGTTTCAGTATTGTACAATATTTCGATGTTGGCTGTATTTTTCACGCGGTCTTCCATAATTTTCGAAGCACGGAATGCATCTCTACGCACAAGCATAGTCACTTTGGAACACAACTTCGACAAATAATGTGCCTCTTCACAAGCGGAATCACCAGCTCCCACGATTACCACTTCCTGATTGCGGTAGAAGAAGCCATCACAAACAGCACATGCGGAAACGCCCCCGCCGTTTTTCAAGAATTTCTGTTCAGATTCAAGTCCGAGGTATTTTGCTGAGGCTCCAGTGGCAATAATTACGGTTTCTGCATGTATTTCTAGTCCGTTGTCCGCCCAGGCTTTGAAAGGTCTTTTGGAGAAATCCACTTTGTTGATGAACCCTGGACGCACAATGGTCTCGAAGCGCTCGGCTTGTGCGCGCAATTGCATCATCATTTCCGGACCTGTTACTCCATCAGGATAACCCGGAAAGTTTTCTACCTCGTTGGTTGTAGTTAGCTGTCCTCCTGGTTGTAAACCTTCGTAAAGAATAGGTTGCATACTCGCTCTGGCTGCATAAATTGCCGCTGTGTAGCCGGCAGGACCTGAACCGATGATAAGACAGGGTGTTGTTTCAATTTGACTCATGGTTTGTAAAAATTTAAAGGTGTGCAAAAGTAACAATCCGAGTCGAATAGCTGAGCATCTTTTGTTACGAATGGTCACAAACTTGAGCCTCGGCGCGATTCAGCCATTTTTTGAAAAAACACTTGGGTCAAATCGCTCAGTTTCGAGAATAGCGCTAATTTTACGCCGTCAAAAAATAAATCAGCATGAATTTACACGAATATCAAGGAAAATCGATTTTGAAGAAATACGGTGTCGGAATCCAGGAAGGGGTTGTTGTTGACTCTGTGGATCAAGCAGTGGCAGCAGCGAAAGAACTCACCGAAAAAACCGGTACCGGATGGTACGTTGTAAAAGCGCAAATTCACGCTGGTGGTCGCGGAAAAGGTATCGTAACGGAGACACAATCCAATGGCGTTGTTTTGGCCAAAGGTATCGACCAAGTTGAAGATAAAGTTCGCGGCATTTTGGGTGGCCATTTGGTTACCGCTCAAACTTCTGCAGAAGGGAAGAAAGTGAATAAAGTGTTGATCGCTCAGGATGTTTACTATCCTGGTGAATCTGAAACAAGTGAGATTTACATGTCTGTTTTGTTGAACCGTGAAACCGGTCGCAACTTGATTATGTATTCCACGGAAGGTGGTATGGACATTGAAGCAGTGGCAGAACATACACCGCATTTGATTTTTACAGAAGAAATTGACCCTCGCGTTGGATTGCAAGGTTTTCAAGCAAGAAAAATTGCTTTCAACCTCGGACTTTCCGGTGTAGCATTCAAAAACATGGTGAAATTCGTAGATGCCTTGTACAACGCTTATGTTGGCTGCGATGCCTCGATGTTCGAAATCAATCCTGTGCTGAAAACTTCAGACAACAAAATTATCGCGGTTGACGCGAAAGTGACCTTGGATGGAAACTCTTTGTTCCGTCATCCGGAGTATGCAGCAATGCGCGATAAAACTGAAGAGGATCCAACAGAAGTTGAAGCCGGTGAGGCCGGATTGAACTACGTGAAACTGGACGGTAACGTGGGCTGTATGGTAAACGGTGCAGGCCTGGCAATGGCCACAATGGACATCATCAAGTATTCCGGTGGTAGCCCTGCAAACTTTTTGGACGTAGGAGGAACCGCGAATGCTGAGCGCGTTGAGAAAGCTTTCCGCATCATCTTGAAAGATCCTAACGTAAAGGCAATTTTGATCAACATTTTTGGTGGTATCGTTCGCTGCGACCGCGTGGCTCAAGGTGTGGTTGATGCTTACAAAAACATGGGCAATATTCCTGTTCCGATTATCGTTCGATTGCAAGGAACGAATGCTGAAGAAGCTAAAAAGCTCATCGATGAATCCGGCTTGAACGTGCATTCTGCAGTGTTGCTTCAGGAAGCTGCAGATAAAGTAAAAGAAGTATTGGCTTAATTCGCCAGAATATCAATAGGTGAAAAGGTGAGGCGCTCCGGTTGCTTCACCTTTTTTGAATTTTAGACCATGATCATTTATAAAACCCCTCAAGAAATAGAAAAAATGCGCAAGGCTGCTTTGGTGGTGTCGCGCGTACTTGGCTTGATTGCCTCAGAAATCAGACCCGGAGTAACTCCTAAATATTTGGATCAACTCGCCGAGAAGTCCATCTATGAGCAAGGAGCAAAACCCGGTTTCAAAGGACTTTACGGCTGTCCATCCACATTGTTGACCTCCGTGAATGAGGCTGTTGTACATGGCTTGCCAACAGATCGTCCTTTACAAGAAGGTGATATTGTTTCTGTGGATTGTGGTGCTGTTTTGGACGGATTTTACGGAGATCATGCATTTACTTTTCAAGTGGGAGAGGTGAAGCCAGAGGTGAAAAAATTGCTCGATGTAACGCTCGAGTGTCTTTATCTTGGCATCAAAGAAGCACGTGTAGGAAACCGTATTGAGGACATTGGCTTTGCGATTCAGCAACATGCCGAGAAACACGGATACGGTGTAGTTCGTGAATTGGTGGGGCATGGCTTAGGAAGACAGTTACACGAGGATCCTCAGGTGCCGAATTACGGGAAAAGAGGTAGGGGAAAAAAGATTCAAAATGGACTCACTATAGCCATCGAACCGATGATCAACATGGGAACTCACAAGGTACATCAATTGGATGACAAATGGACCATTGTGACCGACGACAGATTGCCTTCCGCGCATTTTGAGCATGATATTGCTGTGGTTGACGGCGAACCGGTGATTCTCTCAACTTTCGATTTCGTTTACGAGGCCTTGGAGAAAAACAAATGAATCTATATCAGCGAAAAACACTGGGTGCCATAGTAGCCTTATACGTGGTTTTTGGCTGTCAACAATATTTGGTGAATCAAGCTGTCGTTTTGCCAAGTCCGTTAAATCCGGTAATTTTTCTTTTGGTGACACTTTTCTTTAGTTTGAAAACACTGCGAAATTCAATTTGGGTGGAGCGGGGTTTGATGTTTTCCTTTCTGATAGTCGCTGTTATCCAGTTTTTCACGGATGGGCTCATGTTGCAGGTAGTCTTTGGAATAGAGCACGAGGTGCTTACGCGCTGGATGCAATCTCAGATTTATCAGCTGCTCCCCGTGATTGGCTTGGTGTTTTTGTTGGTTACGCTTCCTATTATTGCTTTGCAAATAAGAAAAATACACGTTATTCATTTTGCCATATCGATAGTGATTTCGCTCTTGGTTTTTGTGCTGGCATTTTGGGATTTACCTTTAGAGTCGCTGTATGGGCTTGGCGCTTTGGCATTCCATTATCTCTATATGTTGCGTCGCTACAACGAACAATTGCTGCCCGGAGTTAGCGCCACGATGCATTCATGGATGATTTATTTCTTACTTCAATTTGCCGAATATTGGAATTTACTGTTGTAATTCCGCCAAATTAGAGTTGTAAATTGCTCCTCACCCCTCTGTTGAGGTTCTTAACAATCTCCTTTCGAAACAATTTGTTTTCTCAAAAAAGAGATTTTTTAAAAAGCTTACATTTGTGTAAGACCAAAATTTCATGAGTACTACAACGATTGATCCGATTCAAGAGCGCAAAGAATTGCTCAACGCATTCAAAGGTTTGATGCGCTGTTTGAAGGGAAGGGTAACCCCCGAAGAATCCAAACTTATCCGCAAAGCTTTTGATGTGGCTGTTGAAGCACACAAAGACATGCGTCGCAAAAGTGGGGAATTGTACATCTACCATCCCATTGCCGTGGCACGGATTTGTGTGGAAGAGATGGGGCTCGGTGCCACATCCGCCATTTGTGCCTTGCTTCACGATACTGTTGAAGACACACATTTGACACTAGACGACATCGAAGATCTTTTCGGGAAACGGGTGAGAATGATAATTGACGGATTGACCAAAATCCCTGAAGTTTTTGATGAAGATATTTCTATTCAGGCGGAGAATTTCAGGAAGATGATTTTGACCATCTCCGACGACTTGCGTGTTGTGGTAATCAAATTGGCCGACCGCCTTCACAACATGCGTACGCTGGGGAGCATGCGCTACGACAAGCGTTTGAAAATAGCTAGCGAGACCTTGTTTCTCTACGCTCCTTTGGCGCATCGTCTTGGGCTCTACACCATCAAATCTGAGTTTGAAGATTTGGCATTGATGCACAAGGAGCCCCAGATATACAAGGAAATTGAAGCCAAATTGGAAGCTACCAAAGAGGTGCGCAATCGCTTCATCAGACGGTTTATGTTACCTATCAAAAACGCGCTGGATCTCGAGGGGATTGATTACGAAATTAAAGCCAGGACCAAATCAATTGCTTCGATTTGGAACAAAATGCAAAAAAAAGCCATTCCGTTCGAAGAGGTTTTTGATGTGTTTGCCATCCGCATCATTTTTGACGCACCAGAGGCGATGGAAAAGAGTTTGGCTTGGAAAATATACTCTGTTGTAACGGATTTTTACCAGCCCAACCCGGATCGACTGCGCGATTGGATTTCCATTCCCAAAGCCAATGGCTACGAATCTTTGCATACCACAGTGATGAGTCCGAAGGGTCGCTGGGTGGAGGTTCAAATTCGCTCCAAACGTATGGATAAAATTGCTGAGAAAGGTTTGGCTGCACATTACAACTACAAAGAGAGCAAGACCGGGGCTAATAAATTTGACCGCTGGATTGCCGAGATTCGCGATTTGATTCAGAGCTCGGACAAACAAAACGCCTTGGATTTCATCGACGAATTCAAAATGAATTTGTTTTCAGATGAAATTTACGTGTTTACGCCCAAAGGCGAATTGCGCGTATTGCCTCAAGGCTCGTCTATTCTTGATTTTGCTTTTGATATTCACTCGCGAATCGGAGAAACATGCATCGGGGCCAAAGTAAACAATCGATTGGTGCCACTAAGTTATCAGTTGAAAAGTGGAGATCAGATTGAAATCATCACCTCCTCCAAACAAAAACCTAAGGAGGAATGGCTCAAAATGGTGAAATCAGCCCGAGCCCGTCAAAAAATCAAAACGGCAATCAAGGAGGAAAAACGACTCATCAGTTTGGATGGCAAGGAAACGCTCGAGCGTAAACTGAAGCAGTTTAACATCCAGATGAGTCAGGAAAACATCAACTTCCTGGTCAAGTATTTCGGTCAACATTCCGCCACTGATTTGTATTTTTTAGTGGCCAAAGGAAAGATAGACTTCAAGATTTTCAAGGATTTTGAGCAACGCAATGGCCTGTTGCATTTGCCGGAGAGTGAAATCAAAGCAGCAGAGGACATCAAGAAAATCGATACAAAAAAAGATACCTTGGTTATTGGTGAATCTTTCAATGATTTTGACTACAAGCTGGCACAGTGCTGTAACCCACTCCCCGGTGATGACATTTTTGGTTTCATTTCCAAAGGGGATGGAATCAAGGTGCACCGCGACAACTGCCCCAATGCGACACAATTGATGTCAAAATATGCTTATCGAATTATAAAGGCGCGCTGGAAAAGTCAGTTTGTCATGGAGCGTATCGCGAAAATCAAACTGCTTGGCTTGGATGATATTGGTATCGTGAACAAAATTACAGACATCATCTCCAAGCAAAATCGCGTGAATATGAAATCCATATCCTTTACCACGACGGGTGAGGTTTTTGAGGGGATTATTGAAGTGTTGGTTTATGACAAAGAGCACTTGGAGCAGTTAATCTCTAAGTTTGAATTGGTTGATGGTGTCAAAAGCGTTGAGCGCATGGTGTCTCAAGCCAGTGAGGAAGAGTTTGCAGAATAATAGTAGAAGTTGTTATGGAAATTACCCTCACCACACCAGCCTTGCTTTTTCCTGCCATTTCGCTGTTGTTATTGGCATATACGAATCGATTTTTGACGCTTGCTGGACTCATTCGCAGTTTGCACGCAGATTATAAAAAAAGTCAAGACCAAAATATCAAAGCGCAATTGTCAAACCTAAAGAGGAGAGTTCATCTGATCAAAAATATGCAACTTGCTGGCATCACTTCATTCACGCTTTGTGTGGTGAGCATGTTCGCCATTTATGAGTCTTGGATTACGCTAGGAAGTGTAATTTTCGGTATTTCCTTAATCCTATTGATACTATCGTTGGCATTATCCATTATTGAGATTCAAATCAGTGTGAAAGCGCTGAATATTCATTTGAGTGATATGGAGTCCAATTAATTTAGTTTTTTTAAGTCCTGATATTCATGAAGTTGCTGAAAGTGTTGGTTGTCGTTGAATCACTTGCTCTGCTTGGTGCAGCCGCTTGGTATTTTGCTATTGGCTTGAAAAAATCTGAGGGTTATTTTGAATTTCCAATCGAAGTTTGTGAGCGCGCGAAAATATCTTCGGTTCAATGGCGCTGCGTGCTCGAGGTGCAAAATTCAGATCTCAGAGCAGCGAAAGAAATTTTGGATTCAGACAGGGAAAGAACGCTCAGGAATTTTACCGCCAAAGGACTGCCCAATGAAGCCTTGATTATTGAGCCCGCTCAGATTCAACGTATTGATAAAAATGATGAGGAATGGTTCAAACTGACACAGGGCATCGTCATCAAAAGCAACGATTTAGCACGAGTACAAAAAGTAGTGGACGAGAGTTCAGAATTGCTAAGATTTAAAATTCACCTCACGCCTGAAACACCAAAATATGAAATCGCCAATTTCACCACTTGGCTGATGCAAAAGCTGCCCAAGATTCTGGAAAATTCTAAAGAAGCCTTCTTGGAGAGTAAGCAATTTTCAAAACCCAAGAATTTCAAAACCCATGCAGTGGAGCTCTACCCGGTGTTTTCTACAGATTTTCAATGGTGCGATGAAAAAGGACTTTCCTATCCCGTATTGAAAGGAGATAGTCTTGGAATCTTAATCAAAGGCAAAGTGGTATTTGATTACCGCTAATCACAAATTGAAACCCCTCTGCACTTAATTTTTTAAATTTGCTACATTATCCAAACTCGGACGGGTTCGCCTGTCAATTAAATACAAAACCATGAAACGAATTTTAATTTTGGGGGCGGGGTTGTCAAGTTCATCATTAATTCGTTACTTGCTGAATCATGCAGAGCAATACGATTGGCAAATCAGAATCGTAGATCAGGATTTGGCACTCGTTCAGCGCAAAATCAACAACCACCCACGAGGTGTGGCTTTGAGTTTCAATGCTTTGGTAGCCTCTGAGCGTGCAGATGAAATTATCGGAGCTGATTTGGTCATTAGCATGCTGCCGGCACGTTTCCATCCGGAAATTGCTGAAGATTGTTTGAATTACAACACGCATTTAATCACACCCTCTTATGTGAGTCCCGAAATGGAAAGCTTTCACCAAGAAGCCTTAAATCGCGGATTGATTTTCTTAAATGAGGTCGGTGTCGATCCGGGAATTGACCACATGAGTGCCAAAAAAGTGCTTGATTTTATTGAGTTGCAAGGGGGCAGCCCTTATATTTTCGAATCTTTTACCGGAGGCTTGATTGCTCCTGAATCAGACAACAACCCTTGGAACTACAAATTTACATGGAATCCGCGCAATGTCGTAATAGCCGGTCAAGGTGGTGCTGCGAAATTCATTCAAGAAGGACGCTACAAATACATTCCCTACAACAAGCTATTCAGACGCACCGAGCGCATCGAAATTGAAGGTTTGGGCATTTTTGAAGGCTACGCCAACCGCGACTCACTCCGCTACAGAAGCATTTACGGTTTGGAAGGAATTCCAACAATTTACAGAGGTACTTTGCGAAAAAAAGGCTTTTGCAGAGCCTGGGATTGTTTTGTGCAACTTGGGGCAACAGACGATACCTATGTGATGGATAATTCAGAAAACATGTCTCATCGCGACTTTATCAATTCCTTCTTACCTTACAATGTGCACGATTCTGTTGAATTGAAATTGCGCCACTATTTGAAAATTGACTTGGACGACGCCCTTTGGGATAAGTTAGTTTGGTTGGACATTTTTTCTGCAGAAAAGAAAATTGGTATTCCCAATGCTACACCCGCTCAGTGTCTTCAGAAAATATTGGAAGATAAATGGACGCTGGACCACGACGACAAAGACATGATTGTGATGTATCACAAGTTTGTTTACAAAAAGAACGATGAGTTTCATGAAATCATTTCGCACATGGCTTGCATTGGTGAGGATAGAACTTACACGGCCATGTCAAATACGGTGGGCATTCCAGTGGCGATTTGTGCCAAGTTGATTCTTACAAATCAATTAAAAGCGAGAGGTGTTGTGCTACCGATCATCTCGGAAATATACAATCCTGTTTTGAAAGAATTGGAGGATTATGGCATCCACTTCGAGGAGCGCGAAATTCATCCGCCGCGCCTTTATGAAAATGACCTTCAGCCCTGGAATTGATCCGGGGCTTTTTTGTGAAAAAGGGTTTTTATAAATTCAATAGGTGGTTTCACAAAATGAATGACCGGTTTCACAAAAATGGCGAACGAGTGAATGCTAATTTAGTTAGGTTTGTGCAAAGATTCAATTCTAGGGCTTCAAACTCTATGAATACCGACCCGGAATGAACTTTGATTTATGAAAAAACACAGAAAAGCCGAGGGACACACGTTCACCGGCTTTTTTGTTTAGTTGAATATCGTAATCGGATTTCTCAAACCGCGAACGAATTCTTCTGCACTGACCCTCTTTTTACCTTCCAGTTGCAGTTCAAGAATCTGCAAAGCGGTATCTTGACATTGCACATAAATTTTGCCGTCTTCGATTGTAAGCTCACCCGCCATTTGTCCAATCGATTTTATTGATTTTCTGGTTGCAAAAATTTTCGCGCTTTTGGGCTCAGGTGTGTAGATTGTAGTCCAAGCCGCCGGGTAGGGTGAGAGTCCTCGGATGAAGTCATGCACTTGTTGCGCCTGTTGATTCCATTTGATTTCGCAATCGGATTTAAAAATTTTTGTCGCATGTTTCAATTGTCCGACCTCGAAGTTTGCTTGAGGCGTAGCATGCAGAGTTCCATTGAAAACACCATGAAGCGTCTCGCAGACCAAATCAGCTCCAACATGCATCAATTTGTCGTGCAATTCACCTGCTGTCTCGTTTTCTCCGATGTCCACGCTTTTTTGCAACAAGATGTTGCCCATGTCGATTTCCTGTTCGATGAAGAAAGTCGTTAC
>JBBIIM010000021.1:0-47911 GCA_037446475.1 Crocinitomicaceae bacterium
TTTCCTACGCCCTTTTATTCAGGCGGATTTGATTTGGATGCTGTGGGTGTGATACATCAAGCACCATTGTCATTGGGTAAAAATGATAAAAAGTCCACGGCAATAGTACCTAACCCAAATTCGGGTGTTTTTCAATTCTTGATTCCAGTTGCAGAAATACAGTCTTATGAAGTTTTTGATGCACTTGGTAGAGTTTGTGCGGTTGAGCTGGCACCTCAATCGATTTTGGTTCATTTGAATGAGACCTTGCCTCAAGGGCTGTATGTACTTTCTGTGCGAACCGCCAATGGAACATATCGAGAGCGGTTCTTTTTACAGCGCTAAATGACCTGAGTCAAATTATGATCCAACTGAACGAAGGCTATTGAAATGCTTATCTTCGCGACGTGAATGTTTGGTTTACTTTCGATTATGAACTTTTTTTCGGGAAACCTACCGGAAGCGTCGAGAAGTGCATGCTGGAGCCTACAAATCGGCTCATGGAGTTGTCTCGAATTTATAAAGCGCCGTTTACTTATTTTGTCGATGCAGGATTTTTGTTTCAATTGAAGGCTTTGGGAAATGAGTTCCGCGAATTGAAGAAACAGCACCATCAAATTTCTGAACAGTTGAAACTGCTCATCAGCGAAGGTAACGATGTTCAGCTTCACATACACCCGCATTGGGAACTGGCGAAATATGAAAAAGGATTGTGGGAGATTCCTCAGGACAAGGGTTATCGCATGGATGAATTCAGTCGCGCTGAGGCTCGCGATATCTTCATCAAATACAAAAGTCATTTAGATGAGGTGATTGGCAGAAAAACGCTGGCTTACAGGGCAGGGGGGTGGTGCATACAGCCGTTTGAGCATATTATGGATTTTTTTGCAGAGACCGAAATGCATTTTGATTCATCGGTTGTGCCCGGCATGGTGTTTCAAGGGGGGGCTTACAACATTGATTTTTCTGAGGCTTCGAAAACCTTGGATTTTTGGTGTTTTGAGAAAGACCCCACTCAGATAAATCGCAACGGTCGTTTTGTTGAAATTCCAATTTCGGCGTATAAATATTACCCTAAATTTTATTGGGAAATGTACATCCGAGGCAGGATGAACAAAGCCAGACATCGCTTTGTCGGGGATGGTAATTTTATTCCTCAACCTGGCAGAAAATTCCAATCACTCACCCGTGCGCAATGGTCCCATGTCTCTTGTGATGGATTTTATGCCAAGAAATTACTGAAAATTGCCAAGTCCTACATGGAGCGAAATCGTCAACATCTCGTCGTAATCGGCCATCCTAAGGGGATGACAGCCTACTCCTTTGATAAATTGGAGCAGTTTCTCATCAAGATGCACCGACGTGTTGAATTTCAAACTTTTTCCAAGTACCATGATCAGACGCGTTGATTCGAAGGATGTTGATCGGCAGAAGTTCAGTGCTTTGCAAGCCCGGCACGCGTCGGATGTTTTTTGCCAATCTTCTTATTTTGAGCCGCTTTGTCCGCAATGGTGTCTTCTGGTTCTTAATGATTACGAAGGTGCGTTGGTTGTTCCATACAACAAGTTTGGACCTTGGTCTTGGGTTGTTTCGCCGCTGTTCTATCGAACCTCAGCTTGGTTGGGTACTTGGGCTGCTGCCGATAAAATGGACGCCATTGAGTTGTTAAAACGCCATTTTTCTTTTGGCTCGCTATTGCTCTCTGATGCTCCTTCCGATACAGAGGCCAAGATCTATCAAGTCTTGGATGCCTCGTCATTTTCCATAAATGAATGCAATACGCTTGCCAAGCGCATGATACGCAAGGCGGAACAGCAGCCAATCCAATACACAAGTGAACTGGACGCCAAACGTTTTACCGAATTTTTGTGGGGTGAATTGGGGGCTAAGGTTGATGATATGGATAGTAAAGCGAAAACTTTGTTTTACGGTCTGATTACGAGCCTTTCTGATGCCGGTTTATTGAGATTTGAGGGCGCAGTAGTGGGAGGCGTGTTGGTCGGTGGTATTTTGGTCGTGGAATCGCCAAAGAGGCATTTGTATTTGAAAGGCACTGCTACGCGTGAGGCCAAACAATTGGGCGTGTATTACGCATTGATGAATAGGGCGATCATGCGTGCGAAGGAGAGCCAATGCAAATTTGATTTTGGAGGCTCAAGCATTCAAGGTGTGGCTAAATTTAATCGTAATTTTGGCGCTCAGGATGAACAATACGAGCGCTTGACTTGGGGAAAAGAACCATTTGCGCTTCGGATGATCAAACAAGTAAGAAAAATATGGAAATGAGTGAAAGGGTGATTTTGCTAACTGGTGCTTCCGGTGGATTGGGAACGGCCATGGCGCATCATTTAGCGCAGCGCGGTTTTCGTTTGGCTCTGCATTATCACGAGCATGTGCCACAGGTCGCAGAAACAGCGCGCATCAAATGTTATCCTGCCGATTTGCTGGATGCAACGCAAATTGAAGCCATGTTTGGGGATATTACAAAAGATTTTGGTCGCTTGGACATTGTCATCAACAATGCCGGCATTTCAACAAATGGCATGTCGTGGAAACTTGATTTGGCGGACTGGCACCGTTCTTTGGCGGTTAATCTCACCGCACCATTCTACATTTCAAAACTGGCGATTCCCTTGATGCGCAAGCAAGCTTTTGGACGCATCATCAACATCAGCTCTGTTGTTGGACAAACCGGATTCATTGGAACCTCGGCATACGCAGCCAGTAAATCAGGACTTTTTGGTCTCACAAAAACTTTAGCGAAAGAACTTGCAGCATTCAATATCACAGTGAATAGTTTGGCTCTAGGGTATTTCAACGAGGGTATGATTCGCGATGTTCCTGAGGAAATGGTGGCAGAAATCGTAGAACAAATTCCGCTGAAGAAATTGGGTGATGTGTATGCCATCACGCATGCGCTAGACTTTCTGTTGGATGAAAAGTCGGATTATTTCACCGGTCAAATCATGAACATCAACGGAGGAATGTTCTAGTTTTTTGCGCTACAACAGCCGACGGGTAAATTCCCACAATACAATACCCAAAGAAACGGATACATTGAGCGAGTGTTTGGTGCCAAACTGCGGAATTTCAATCACACCGTGGGCTTTATCGATAAGTTTTTGCTGAACGCCCTCTACTTCATTACCAAAAATGAATGCCATGGGTTCATGACCCTCTCGAGGCGCATTTTGTAATAAAGTGGCGTTCTCGGTTTGCTCGATGGCATAGATGCGCGTATTTGAACCTTTGAGTTCATCCATCAACAGTTCGGCACTTTCCCAATATTCCCAGTCAACAGATTCTGTGGAGCCGAGCGCTGTTTTGTGGATGTCGCGGTGGGGCGGGGTTCCGGTAATGCCGCACAAGAAAATTCTCTTGATGTTAAACGCATCTCCCGTGCGGAAGAAAGTGCCAACATTGTTCAGACTTCGAATGTTGTCAAGAATTAACACAATGTCTTGCTTCTGTTGCTGCTTGAATGTGTCCACATCCACGCGATTCAGTTCGTCAAGTTTTAGTTTTTTGTGTTCCATAGTTCAATGCTGGAAAAAGTCTTCGAGTAGGGTAGTCGGACGCGCTACAATGGCTTTCTCGTCCCATTCCACAATGGGGCGCTCGATGAGAGATGGATGTTTGCACAACAATTCAATCCACTCTTTTTCAGACAAATTCAAATGGCGGAAGGATTCTTTGAACAGCGGCTCATTTTTGCGAACAAGTTCCTCAGCAGTCATGCCCAATTTGCGAAGAAGGGCAGTCAGTTGTTCCGAAGAAAGAGGATTTTCGAGGTAGTAGATAGTCTCGAATGGCAAATTGCGGTCCTGAAAAAACTGCACGGCCGCGCGACTTTTCGAACAGCGGTTGTTGTGATAAATGCGAATCATGGACGAATTTCGGAATGCTCGATAATAGCTTACTTACCGGATTGCATTTTGATGCGTTCCTCCAGCGTGTAAGGAATCATTTTAATCATCTCTTTGATTTCCTCTTTCTCATCTTTTGAGATGTTCGGGAAAGTTTTGAGGTATTCTTCATAAGCCAATCGAGCCTCCAAAGTATCGCGGAGAAAATCGTGGTGTGTGGCTTTGTTGAACATCAACATCTGTTTGCCTTTGTAGTCGGGATATTCGTTTAGGATACGATTGATGTACATGATGGATGAACGCAAGTCTTGAATTTGCTCAGCATAGCCCTGCGCATAGTCTAAAGCAACTGGGGCAAATGCATCATCCTTGTTGTGTTCGGCAAATTGCAAGTGCATAGCAATGGCTTTTCTGTACAAGTCCACGGGTACGTTGGGTATTGCCTTTTGCAGTTCGGCACGGATAGAGTCCAATTGTTGGATTTCAATGCGCTCGTCGAATTCACTTTCTGAAGGTTCTTCTTGTGTGGGTTGTGAACTGCAAGCGCTGCTTATAATCACGAGAAACATGCTGAGCATGATGTAATTCATAATTTTCATTATCTGCCTTTTTTGGTGTAAAACTTCATTTTGTAATCGGCATCCACGATACCTTTTGCAATATTGTTGAGTTTTTTTGCAAGTAGTTTTCTTTTCAGCGGTGAAATTCTATCCGTGAAAAGAATCCCTTCAATGTGGTCGTATTCGTGCTGAATGATGCGCGCTGAATACCCATCGTAGGTTTCTTCTTTAAAGTTCCAGTCTCTGTCGAAATACGAAATTTTGATTTTTGATTTTCTTTGAACTTCTTCGCGGATTTTAGGAATACTCAAACATCCTTCCCGAAAGCCCCAGGATTCGCCTTCTTCCTCCTCAATAATTGGATTGATGAACACTTGTTTGAAATTTTCCATGCCGGCAGCCATCGGATCCGGTTCTTCGCCTTCCTCCGTTTCAGCAAAAGGTGAGCCGTCAACGATAAACAAACGAATGGATTTCCCGATTTGAGGTGCAGCCAAACCTACGCCCTGTGCGGCGTACATGGTTTCAAACATGTTGTCTATCAGGGTGTTTAGTCCTTCATAATCTTCGTCTATCTCGTCGGCCACGCGTTTGAGTACAGGGTCACCGTAGGCTACTATTGGTAATATCATGGAAGTGATTTGTAAAGTGGCGCAAAATTAAGAAAACTTCGATTCGGATGCCTGATTATTCCATTGGCGCAATGGTGTTGTTCGAATCAGGCAAACAAAGCCTTCACCACTTGCTGAATTTTGCTGCATGCCACAATTTCGATGTTCAGATTTTGCTTGATTTTGTCGAGACCTTTGTTCTGCGCGGAAATAATAATGCGCTGAAAGCCCAATTTTTCGGCTTCGTAGATGCGTTGTTCGATGCGATTGACCGGTCTAATTTCTCCACTCAATCCGACTTCGGCTGCCAGACAAGTCGATTTTTCGATGGCAATATCTGCGTTCGAGGATAAAATTGCCGCAACTACAGCCAAATCGGTCGCCGGGTCCACCACTTTGATGCCACCGGCGATGTTTAAGAAGACATCTTTAACACCCAAGCGGAAGCCGCAACGTTTTTCCAGTACGGCCAAAAGCATATTGAGCCTGCGCAAGTCGAAGCCGGTTGCGCTGCGTTGCGGTGTGCCATAAGCAGCTGTTGAAACCAAGGCCTGCACTTCAATCAAAAGGGGTCTGATGCCTTCAATAGTCGCTGCGATTGCGACACCACTAAGTGCGTCCGGATTGTCTCCGATGAGAATCTCGCTCGGATTCAAAACGGGTCTCAAACCGGAGGATTCCATTTCATAAATTCCAATTTCATGGGTCGAACCAAAGCGGTTTTTCACCGTGCGCAGAAGCCGGTACACGTGATTTCGGTCACCTTCAAAGTGAAGCACGACGTCCACCATGTGTTCCAATACTTTGGGTCCGGCCAAACTGCCTTCTTTGGTGATGTGGCCAACCACAAAAACGGGAATTTGCGTGTCCTTGGCAAAGCGCAGAAATTGAGCCGTACACTCTTTAATTTGAGAGATGCTGCCGGGTGTGGCTTCCAGTTCCTCAGAGTAAAGTGTTTGAATGGAGTCAATAATCAGAATTTCCGGTTGGATGATATCGATTTGCTCCACAATGCGCTGCAAATAGGTTTCGGTGAGGATGAAACAATTTTCGTTCTTTACTCCGATGCGTTCAGCGCGCATTTTGATTTGTTGTTCACTTTCCTCGCCTGAGATGTAGAGCATTTTGCTTGGGGTATTCACAGCAAATTGCAGCAATAGCGTCGATTTTCCGATGCCTGGTTCGCCGCCAAAAAGCATCAACGATCCCGGTACGATCCCGCCGCCCAAAACGCGGTCCAACTCGACATCGCCGGTGCCAATACGCATTTGAGCAGCAAGCGAAATGTCTTGCATCCGGCGCGGCTCATTTTTGGTGCTCGCACTTTTCGAAAATGCTACTGTGGTTGATTTGGAAGTGCTTACTTTTTCCTCAATGAATGAATTCCAAGACTGACACGACGGACACTTACCCAACCATTTGGGTGCTTCGTAACCACATTCTTGACAGAAAAAAGCAGTTTTTGTTTTGGCCATGTCGAAGTATTGGGTGGTCAGCGTGGCGTATTAGTAGCCCAAAAGATTCATGAAGTCTTGTGCATTTTGTTCTTGAGAAAACAAACGCGTTTCCAGTTTGCCTTCTTCGTTGCGGGAGATGATGACGTGTTTAGGCTCCGGAATCAAGCAGTGTTTTAAGCCGCCGAATCCGCCGATAGTTTCTTGGTATGCGCCCGTATTGAAAAAGCCGATGTATTGCGGATCATTGGGGTCGAACTGAGGCAGATAAATGGCGTTGGAATGCTGTTCTGAGTTGTAATAATCATCGCTGTCGCAGGTCAGACCGCCCAGAAGCACGCGTTCGTAGTTGCAGTCCCAACGATTTACTGGCAACATGATGAAGCGCTGGTTGATGGCCCAGGTGTCGGGAAGATTGGTCATGAATGAACTGTCAATCATATTCCATTTTTCGCGGTCGTTTTGTTGCTTTTGGTGAATGATTTGAAACAGAGCACCACCACTTTCTCCCACGGTAAAGGAACCAAATTCAGTAAAAATATGCGGTTCAGGGATGTGGTTTTCTTCGCAAACGGTTTTCACTTGCAGCAGAATTTCCTGTACCATGTAGGCGTAATCGTAGTCGAAAGCCAGCGATTTTTTGATGGGAAAACCACCACCAATATTCAATGAATCCAGTGTGGGACAGATTTTTTTCAATTCTGCATAAATCTGCAAACACTTGGTCAATTCGTTCCAATAATAAGCTGTGTCGGTGATGCCTGTATTGATGAAAAAATGAAGCATTTTGACATTAACACGCGGGTTTTCTTTCACCAAGGTATTGTAGAATGGAATAATATCGCGATAGCGAATGCCCAAACGCGAGGTGTAAAATTCGAATTTTGGTTCCTCCTCAGAAGCGATGCGAATGCCCAAATTGAGCTCTTTGTCTGTGGCTTGGAGCAATTCGTCGACTTCTTGAAAATTGTCCACAATGGGAATTACTCGGAGCTCGCCTTCATCGATCAAGCGCGCAATATTCTCGATGTATTTAGGCAGTTTGAATCCGTTGCAAAGCACAAAGCTGTTCGCGCCGATTTTGCCTTTTTGTTTTAGATTTTCTACGATATCCAAGTCAAATGCAGAAGACGTTTCGATGTGAACCTCATTTTTAAGCGCTTCCTCAACCACAAATGAAAAATGCGAACTTTTGGTGCAATAGCTGTAGTAGTATTTTCCGGAATAGCCCAAATTGGTCATGGCTTCGCGAAACCAACCCTTGGCTCTTTGGATGTTGTTGCTGATTTGTGGGAGATAATGAAACTTCAATGGCGTTCCGTATTCTTTGATGATGCGCATTAAATCGATTCCATGGAAGGTGAGATTGCCATCTCGGAGGTTAAACTCATTTTGAGGAAAATCAAACGTTTGCTCAATAAGGTCTATGTATTTTGTCTTCATCGCATAAAATAGGTCAATTCGAGGCTTCAAAGTTCACTAAAAAAACAAAGCAAGGGGCGTTTTGCTTATTTTTTCACCAGTGCTGCTGCTGACTTGGGGCCTTGATTCCAAAATCGCTGCTAGAATGAGGCGCTTCTTTTGCTTCAAAATCATTGATAGTGAGTGTTTTCTTCTCGTATCTTGATGGTTTCATTCTATTACCAAAATGATTAAATTATCAACAAAATAATGATTAATAAATAATCATTTTATTTTTGTGTTCAAAAAAAAGACGATGGAAAAGCGTGCAATAGCCCACATGGATTTGGATACATTTTTTGTGTCTTGCGAACGCTTATTGGACAGTCGCTTAAACGGCTTACCTATTCTTATCGGTGGCACAAGTGATCGTGGCGTTGTGGCCTCATGCAGTTATGAAGCACGCAAGTTTGGTATTCACTCTGCCATGCCGATGAAATTGGCCAAGCAGCTTTGTCCGGAGGCAATTATCATTAAAGGAAACAGCGGTATCTACACCAAATATTCTCGCCTAGTAACAGAAGTAATTCAGGAATATGCGCCTGTTTACGAAAAGACTTCCATTGACGAATTTTATTTAGATTTCACGGGAATGGATCGCTTTTTTGGCACTTTAAAATATGCCCGAGAACTGCGCGAGAGAATCATCAAAGAAACGGGATTGCCTATTTCTTTTGGATTGTCAGAAAACAAAACCGTTTCTAAAGTTGCCACCGGAGAAGCGAAACCGAACAATCAGCTGCACATTGATTACGGCACTGAAAAAATGTTTCTCGCTCCCCTACCCGTTAAAAAAATCCCGATGGTGGGCGAAAAAACACAGCAAACGCTTTACGGTTTAGGTATTCGGAAAATCCACACACTACAAGAAATGCCAGTTGAATTGATTGAAAGCGTGTTGGGCAAAAATGGCGTCGTGATATGGAAAAAAGCACAAGGCATTGATCAAAGTCCGGTAGTGCAATTCAACGAACGCAAATCCATTTCCACCGAGCGCACCTTCGACCGCGACACCATTGACGTAAAAAAACTGCGCGCCATCTTAATTGCCATGACAGAAAACTTGGCGTTTCAGCTGCGTCGCGGGCAAAAAGTAACGGGCTGTATAACGCTCAAACTCCGCTACAGTGATTTTCAAACACAAACACTTCAGCGAAAAATCAGCTACACTTCAGCCGATCATGAATTGTTACCCGTTGCCTTAGAATTGTTCGAAAAACTCTACACCAGACGCGTACTCATCCGCTTAATTGGCATTCGTTTTAGCGATTTGGTCAATGGCAGCTATCAAATCAAACTATTCGACGATTCTGAAAAAATGGTCGATTTGTACCACGCCATGGATGCCATACGCAAACGCTTCGGTGATAGAGCCGTATTGCGGGCTGCCGGTATGGACGCCAAAACCATTGGAAGATTCAACCCATTTAGTGGAGAGCCACCGCCGCTTTTGGCGAATAGACGGATTTAGAAGGGCTGTTGGCTATTAGCTATTGGCTGTTAGCTATTGGCTGTTGGCTATTGGCTGTTAGCTGTTGGCAAAACGACTTGAACAATAAATTATTAAACACAACTATTATGAGAAATTTTAGACAATTAACTATTTGGACAAAAGGTATTGAGCTTAGTCAGGCCATTTACCGAATTACAAAAAAGTTTCCAGAAGATGAAAAATTCGGATTGACATCTCAAATGAGCAGAGCGAGTATTTCTATTCCGTCCAATATTGCAGAAGGATGTAGTAGAAACAGTGATATTGAGAACAAACGCTTTCTTGAAATAGCAATGGGTTCTGCTTTTGAGTTAGAAACACAGTTAATAATTGCGTGCAAAATAGATTATTTGAGTGTTCAAGAAACAGAAAATTTATTCACACAAATGAGTGAACTTGAAAGACAGATAAATGCCTTGATTAATAAATTGAAGAATTAATAATTACATGTTCGCCTGCCGCAGCATGCCAAAGCGCAGCGAGCCAACAGCTAACCACCAAAAGCTTTATTCACAAAAAACCTACAACAATGAAAGAAGAAATAATCTTAAAAGAAGACACAATAATCAACCGAATTTACATGATTCGAGGAATGAAAGTGATGCTGGACAGAGATTTAGCAGAAATGTATGGTGTGGAAACACGCGTTTTAAATCAAGCTGTAAAACGAAATATGAAACGCTTTCCTGAAGATTTTATGTTTCAACTGACTACAAACGAAATGAAAAATTGGACATCACAAATTGTGATATCCAATCGTGAGAAAATGGGTTTACGCAAAGCTCCTTACGCATTCACCGAACAAGGAATAGCGATGTTGTCTAGTGTCCTAAGTAGTGATATTGCAATCGCAGTAAACATTGAAATCATCAGGGTATTTACAAAAATGAGAAATCTCATACATTCAAACACTGAGGTTTTGCTGAAAATTGAACAACTTGAAAAAAACATGATGAAGCAAAACAATCAAGTTGAACAAAACACAGAGGACATACAAACGGTATTTCAAGCATTAAAAGCGCTATTAAATAAAAACACGGAACCTAGAAAAAGAATAGGATTTAAATGAGGCTTGGCTATTGGCCAAAGCGCAGCAAACCAACAGCCAAAGCGCAGCGAACCAATAGCTAACAGCCAGCAGCCAAAAAAAAATGTTCACCCACTCCACATACAGCCTCCGCTACGGGATTTTGAAGCCCGATGAACTCATTCCGCTTATGCAGGAACTGGGCTACTCGGCTTTTGCCCTAGTGGATATCAACACCACGTCGGCAGTTTTACAAAGTTTGCGTATGGCCAAAGAATTCAAGGTACATATTGCGTCTGGAGTCGATTTTCGGAATGGAATGGAATGTTGCTTTGTGTGTATCGCCCAAAACAACCGTGGATTTCACGAAATGAATGATTTTTTGACGAAACACTTGCATCACGAAATACCTTTTCCCGAAAATGCACCGCATTTAGGCAATTGCAGCATCATTTACCCCTTCAACAAAATACCAAAACGAACGCTTAGACCTAATGAATTTGTTGGCATTGAACTCCATGATTTACCAAAAATTGTACGTCAAAAAAACCAGTCGTGGTTCAAAAAAGCCGTACTGCTGAGCTTCATGACTTTCCGCAACAAACAAGATTTCAATACCCATCGACTGCTTCGCGCTGTGGATGAAAACTGTCTGTTGTCCAAATTGAATCCCGCCAAGCAAGCATCAGAAAATGAAGTTTTCATCTCAAAAGATGAGCTTTATACATATTTCAAAAATGAACCGGAAATACTACAACGAACCGAACAACTCCTCAGTGAGGCTCACGTTGATTTTAAATTTGGCAGTGAAGCAATATCACAAAACATCATCAGCTATACAGGAGCTATTCAGACAGATTTGGAACTCATCAAAAAGCTGGCTTATGAAGGCGCAAGAAAGCGATTCAAACAGATTACGCCAACCATAGAACAGCGCATTGCACACGAAATTGATTTGATTCACCAAAAAGGATTTCTGTCCTATTTTTTGATTACTTGGGACATCGTGAATCATGCCCGCTCCAAGAATTATTTCCACGTTGGTCGAGGCAGTGGTGCCAATAGTCTGGTGGCTTATTTGCTCTACATCACTAACGTGGACCCTCTGGAATTAGACTTGTATTTCGAGCGTTTTATCAATCTGTATCGCAGCAGTCCTCCCGATTTCGACATTGATTTTTCTTGGCGCGACCGCGATGATGTGATTGAGTACATTTTCAATCGTTATCCGCAGGCGGCACTTTTAGCTACCTACAACACCTTTCAATACAAGGCCGCCATCCGCGAATTGGGCAAGGTAATGGGTATGCCAAAATCCGAAATTGACTTATTGACCACACGCCAAAGCGAGCCTGAAGACCAAATTGCACGCTTAGTGATGCGCTACAGCCAACGCATTACTGGTTTGCCCAATCATTTGAGCATACACGCCGGGGGCATAATCATCCCTGAGAAGCCAATCACCTGGTACACCCCAACTTTTATACCACCCAAAGGTTTCCCAACCACCCAATTTTCCATGCTCGAAGCTGAGGATGTTGGACTCTATAAATTCGATATTTTGAGCCAGCGCGGCTTGGGAAAAATTCGAGATTGCATTGAAATCATTCACCAAAATCAACCGGAAAATCCGCCACATGATATTCATGATGTGCAGCATTTTATCCAAGATGAAAAAGTTAAAAATCTGCTCCGAAATGCAGACACCATTGGCTGTTTTTATGTGGAATCGCCAGCCATGCGAAACCTCATCAAAAAATTGGAAGTTGAGGATTATTTGGGCGTTGTGGCAGCAAGTTCGATTATTCGCCCGGGCGTTTCTGGTTCGGGCATGATGGATGAATACATCAAACGCCACCGTGAACCCGAACGCAGAAAAAATATCCACCCCGTAATGCAAGAAATTATGCCGGAAACTTACGGCGTGATGGTGTATCAAGAAGATGTGTTGAAAGTGGCGCATCATTTTGCGGGCTTAAATTTGGGGGAAGCAGATATTTTGCGTCGCGCCATGTCAGGGAAATTCCGTTCCAAAGCCGAATTTCAAAAACTCAAAGACACCTTTTTTGAGAAATGCGCCGAACGCGGACACAGCATCAACATGACCCACGAAGTTTGGAATCAAATTGAAAGTTTTGCGGGCTATGCCTTTTCAAAAGGCCACTCTGCTTCTTACGCCGTGGAAAGTTACCAATGCATGTATCTCAAGGCCTACTACCCCATCGAATTTCTGTTGGCAAGTCTCACCAATTTTGGGGGATTTTACAGCGTTGAAACTTACATACACGAAGCCAAACGCTATGGAGCAAACATCGAAGCGCCTTGTGTGAATCAAGGAAAATATCAAAGCAGCATTCAAGGAAAAACGATTTATTTGGGCTTCAATTTGGTGAAAGAAATCGAGGATAAAGTGGCCATTCAAATTGAACAAGAACGCCAAATCAGAGGTCCATTCAAAGACTTGAACCATTTCCTGAAACGCGTTGGAATTTCCTTGGAGCAAATCAATTTGTTGGTACGCATTGGTGCTTTTCGCAGTTTTGGATTACCCAAAAAAGAACTCCTTTGGCAAGTACAATTCTATTTCCATGGCAAGAAAAAGAACACCCCACAAATGGTCATTTTCGACGAAAAACCCAAACAGTTCAAACTGCCTAAGCTCCAAGAACTCTATGCTGAACAAGCCTTTGAGGAATTGGAACTACTCGGTTTCCCCTTGTGCAATCCATTCGATTTACTCAAAGAAAAAGCCCCAAGTGTTGTGCATCCCCACGAATATTTAGAGAAAAACAAAGGCTTGAAAATCATTCGTTATGGCTACCTCGTTACCGCCAGACGTGTGCGCACCAAAAACAACGACAACATGTATTTCGGCATGTTCACCGACCAAGAAGGCCACTATTTCGACACCGTTCATTTCCCGGAAAGCGCCCACAAATTTCCATTTCGCGGCATGGGTATTTACCAAATCATAGGAATTGTTTTAGAATCGTATGGCGTGTATCACATTGAGGTGGGCTCGATGCACAAAATGGTGTGGGTGGATGATCCGAGGTATGCGGATTGACATGGAATTATTCTAAGTATTTGTCAGCCTGTTTTTGAGTCCATTTTCAAATTTCAGTTGCAGCCAAAATGAATAAAATTGTACGATTTTGGCCGCATATCTTAACGGGTCATTTAGCATTTCAGAAAAAACCAAGTTAAGAACAAAGGCCGCAATCGCTTTTGTGTAACTATCGGGAACATCCTTGGGCTGTTAACGACTTGTTAAAGAAAAATTGCCATTTCAAACCTGTTCTATTTTTGTTCCGAATAAAACAAAACACCATGTCTAAAAATTTCATCTTATCTCTTGCTCTCACAGTAGTTTCAAGTGTAGTTGCCTTTGCGCAAAATATCGCGGGTCCTGCCATTGCAGTGAATAAAGAAATCCACGATTACGGCATGGTTGAATATGCCGGAAACGGAATGAGTGAGTTCGTTGTGACCAACACCGGCACGGAGCCATTGGTTATCACCAGCGCTAAAGCTTCTTGTGGTTGCACAGTGCCAAGTTTTCCAAAAGAGCCAATCGCTCCAGGAGAATCTGCAACAATTACTGTGAAATACGATACTAAGCGTCCGGGAAGCATCAACAAAAGCATCAAAATCACTTCAAATGCTGTGAATGCTGCTGAAAAAGTGATCTACATCAAAGGTCAAGTGCAGCAGCAGCCGGAAATGCCGATTCAGACGGGTAGCAACAACAATCCATCAGCACCTGCGACAACAAACTCAGGAAGAGGTTAAGAATCAAAAAATAGAATTAGAGCCGCGTCAGAATGATGCGGCTTTTTTATTTGATACTGACCACAAAGTTCGACAATGACTTTCTTACTTTCGGTTGAGACGCATACGGATCTTCGCTGTGTCTGTAACCCACGGGGCAGAGCAGCACTGAACGGAGTCCAAGAGACGGTAGGTCGAGTAGAGCATCCACTTTTTCAGGTGCAAAACCTTCCATAGGACAAGCATCAATACGCAATTGAGCACAAACGTTTAGTAGATTTCCCAAGGCAATGTAAACCTGATTTTCCATCCAATGAATTCTACGTTCTTTGGCCTCGGGAATTGCACCCTGAATCATCTTTTTAAATCCTTGAATTTTAGAACTACTCGGGTCAAAATTGCGCAAGTGAGCGGTCCTGTTCACGTATTCATCAATGTCCGAATCTTCAACGTCATCGTAGCGACAGAGCACCAAAAGTTCGGAGCAGTCAGCAACCTGACGCTGACCATAAGCGCAATCCACCAAAGCGTCTTTGAGTGCTTGATTTTCAACTACAACGCATTTCAAAAGTTGAAATCCGAGTGAGGTTGCAGTAAGATTCAAGGCATGTAGAATCGTATTTAGGTCTTCTTTTGCGATCTTCTTTGAACTGTCATACTTTTTACAGGCATAGCGCCATTGCAAATCTTCAAGTATCGCATTAGTAATCATGGTATCATTCATGGTGCAGAAAACAAAAGTAATTGAATTTGGTTCGTCGGCTTTCAATTTGTCATTCAGTTGACGACCTTGTAGAACGTCGTTCGAAAATATCCTTACTTTCGCAACATGGTTCATATTGATTCTAATAAGCCACTTATTCTAGTAACCAATGATGATGGTATTACTGCCAAAGGAATTGCTTCTTTGATTGAAGCTGTGAAAGATTTCGGCCAAGTGCTTGTGGTGGCACCGGATAGTCCGCAGTCCGGGATGGGGCATGCTATTTCTGTACATCGCATTTTGCGATTGAATGCATACAAAGGCTTTGGTGAAATTCAGGCATTTTCGACCAACGGAACCCCGGTTGACTGTGTCAAGCTCGCTATATACGAAGTGCTCAAAGGCAGAAAACCCGATTTTTTGGTTTCAGGAATCAATCATGGCAACAACAGTTCCACGAACGTGCTCTATTCCGGTACTATGTCTGCAGCTGTGGAAGGAGCCTTGGAAAACATTCCCTCGATCGGTTTTTCATTGGACGATTTTGCTCCGGATGCTGATTTTTCCGTGTGTCAAGCTGTGGTGAAATCCATGATGCAGGCAGCCATGAGCGGTGAATTTCCCAAACACATTTGCTTGAATGTCAATGTGCCGAAGGTCGATTTTGATGATTTTAAGGGTATTCGGATTTGTCGACAAGCGCATGCATTTTGGAAGGATAGCTTCGACAAACGCCTGGATCAGTTCGGCAAGCCTTATTTTTGGCTTACTGGAGAATTTGACAGTTTCGATACCGGAGAAGACACAGATACTTTCGCATTATCACAAGGCTACGCTTCGGTGGTTCCTATTCAATTTGATATGACTGCCCACCATGCCTTGGCAACCATCAATAATTGGAAAATTGAACCTGCAAAGTACTTTAGCAATAAATAGTTCAACACATGATTCAAAAGCTTGATAAAACCTACATAGGTGTCCTTTTCGGAGTGGTGTTGCCGTTGATGGCCTTCGTGGTTTATTGGAAACTCAATTCACCAGACACATTCAGCGATTTTCTGTCCTACATTGCGGCGAGCAGCAGAAATAGAAATAACCCGCTTGTCTTTTCCATGATTCCGAATTTGGTTCTCTTTTACTTGAGCAATTTTCAATTCAAAATTAATAATTTCACCGTAGGTTTGGTTGGTGCTACGCTGTTTTACGCCATTCCGATTGTCATCTCATTGCTTGGCTGATGAAACTGTATGTGATTGCCGGAGAAGCTTCGGGTGACCTGCATGGTAGCAACCTCATGAGAGCCTTGTTGCAAGACAGACCGGATATCGAATTTCGATTTTGGGGAGGTGATCAAATGGCAATGGTCGCCGGAAAGCCACGTAAACACATCAAAGATCTCGCTTTTATGGGGTTTGTTGAGGTGATATTTAATCTGCCTACAATTCTGAGAAATATCAATTTTTGCAAAAAAGACATCGCTGAATTTAAACCTGATGCTCTGATTTTGATTGATTATCCAGGGTTTAACTTGCGTATCGCGAAATGGGCAAAAAGTCGAAATATTAAGGTTCTTTATTACATATCCCCTCAGATTTGGGCTTGGAAGCAAAACCGTGGACACCTCATCCGACAGGTCGTGGATGAAATGTATTGCATCTTGCCCTTTGAACAAGACTTCTACAAAAAGTTTGAAGTTGACGCTACGTATGTGGGTCATCCCTTGATCGATGCTGTCGAAAACTTTAGGGGTTCGGATCTTTCGGCAAACACCTTTCGGCTTCAAAACGGTCTTGATAGTCGCCCAATACTGGCTTTACTACCTGGCAGTCGAAATCAGGAAATCAAAGTAAAATTGCCCCTAATGCTCCAAGCCGCGAAGACTTTTCAAGACGAATTTCAAATTGTCATTGCCGGAGCGCCAAATAAAGATCTCGCGTTTTACAGGTCATTTCTACGCTCATCCAATGTTAAAGTAGTTCTTGGCGCTACCTACAATCTTTTGTCAGAGAGCCACATGGCCTTGGTTACAAGCGGCACAGCCACACTTGAAACTGCGCTTTTTAAAGTGCCTCAAGTGGTTTGTTACAAAGGCTCTTGGATCTCCTATCAAATTGCAATGCGGTTGATTAAAGTTCAATACATTTCTTTGGTTAACTTGATTATGAACAAGGCTGTGGTAGAAGAATTGATTCAAAACGAATGCAATCCAACAGCGATGATTCGTTCACTCAAAAGGATAGAATCCGGCAGTCTTCGGGAAGAAATGCTCGGGAATTACAGGGACTTGATAACAATTCTAGGAGGAAAAGGTGCCAGTGAGCGAACTGCCAAACACATGTTGAAAAGTATTGGACAACGGTAAGGTTTTTGTCCTTTGACAAAGTAATTTTGCAAACAATGCGTATTGTATCACTCCTAATTTGTGTTCTGGCAGTGCTTGTAACATGGTCCCAAACCATGGAAATTGGCGTGTTGCGTCATGTGAAAACTACCAAAATCGAGTTTAAAGTTGTGGAGGGGAATTATCAAGTGGTGGGAGATGGATTTAGAGCCTGCGAATTATCCAAAGATGGCGCTGTCACATTGGAAACCAACACCAACAATCGCGTTCGAGTGTCTCAACATGGAAAAATTGTCGGAAATTATAAGTCTGTAAAAATCTCAAGCAGTTTAAAGAGCGACATTATGCGCCTAACCAATTTGGCCCCTAAAGTAAATCCTAGAGAGTATCATGGCGAATTTTTGGTATCCAACGATGGCGCGCTAAAAATTGTGAACCTTGTGGAGATGAATCAATATTTGGCCGGCGTTGTGGAATGCGAGGGAGGACCCGGACATACCGACAACTTTTACATGGCGCAAGCCATCATAAGCCGAACCTATGCATTGAAATACAAGGACAAACACAAAAAAGATGGTTTCCAGCTTTGCGATCAGGTGCACTGTCAAGCATACCATCACAGGCAAATGTATTCACCAGAAATCAATAGGGCAGTGACGGCCACCAACGGTATTGTTATTACCGACGACAAAGGCAAGTTGATTGAGGCGTTTTTCTACGCCAATTGCGGCGGTCAGACTTGCGACGCGTCCTATGTTTGGAACAGTTCGGTGCCTTACTTGGTGCCATTTAGAGACACTTTTTGTGTGCGTACCAACCAGTCTCGCTGGACAACCAAAATCCCGAAAGATCGTTGGATGAACTTTCTCATCGATAATTATGATTATCCCGCTTTCGATTCAACGTATTTGGACAAAATGTTTCATTTCGTTCAGGATGAGCGCAAGGCCTTTTTTCACGGTCCGGAATTGGGAATTCCGCTCAGGGATATTCGTCAAGAATTCAAATTGAAATCGACTTTTTTCTCTTGCTATGAACACGAGGATCATGTTGTCCTGGAGGGCTATGGCTATGGACATGGGGTAGGGCTTTGTCAAGAGGGAGCTATTGAAATGGCGCGTAGAGGATACCATTTTACTCAGATATTGAAGTATTATTACCCGGGAATCAATATTAAATTCGTGGAAAAATCCGACTATTTTCAACATTTGGACAAACACGTCGAAGACTTCTAAAATGACAACAAAAAACATCAGCATTATCGTGATTTATTTGGCCCTTCTGGGAATCATCATTTGGCAACAGATGGCTTACAACGAATTGGAGAACCAATATCATGAGGATAAAATATTGTTCGACGCCAACTACGGTGAGGTCGTTCGTTTGAAAGACGATTTAGGCGCTTATGCCGACTCAATGCGCCTGCTGCGCAGAGACATGGAAAAATTGAAAGATTCTCTCGTTTCTAAGTAAATGCAAGGATTTGAATCACTTGACTGTATCGGGATTTTGTATTTGTCTGAAAAAAAATCTGCGAATACTTGTTTATAAAACAAAAAAGCAGTTACTTTGCACCCCCAAAATTGGGTGTATATAATCATTCATTACTGTAAATAAGATGTCACGAGTTTGCCAATTAACAGGAAAAAAGGTCATGGTGGGTAACAATGTTTCTCACTCTAACCGCAAGACAAAACGTAAGTTCTACCCGAACCTCTTCGTTAAAACGTTCTATGTTCCAGAGGAAGATGGATATGTAACATTAAAAGTATCAGCTGCCGCGATGAGAAATATCGACAAAAAAGGTATTTATGCTTGCTTGAAGGATGCTGAGAAAAATGGTTTAATCAGAATGTAGTCTCTACAGAAAAAAACAGAATATCATGGCAAAGAAAGCAAAAGGCAATCGAATCCAAGTGATTATGGAGTGTACAGAGCACAAGCAAAGTGGAATGCCTGGAACTTCTCGTTACATCACAACGAAAAACAGAAAAAATACACCGGATAGAATGGAGTTGAAAAAATTCAACCCAATCTTGAAGCGTTATACAGTGCATAAAGAAATTAAATAGATTGAATCATGGCAAAGAAAGTAGTAGCATCGTTACAATCAGGTGGTGGAAAAGAGCACACCAAAGTGATTAAAATGGTTAAAACGGAGAAAGGGTCTTACTCTTTCAAAGAAGAAATCGTACACAACGACAACGTAAAAGAGTGGTTCGCTAAGAACTAACTCTTTTTGAAATATTCGAATTTTAGAGCTCCTTGTTTGCAGGGGGCTTTTTTTGCTAAATAGAATTGTATGGGATTTTTCGGATTCTTCTCCAAAGAAAAAAAGGAGACCTTAGATAAAGGTCTTGAGAAAACAAAAGAAGGTTTGCTTTCCAAGTTGTCCAGAGCCATCGTGGGTAAATCCAAAGTGGATGAGGAGGTTTTGGATTCTTTGGAAGAAACGCTTATCACCTCGGATGTTGGGGTGAACACAACCCTCAAAATCATCGAACGTATTGAAGAGCGTGTGGCGCGAGACAAATATGTATCAGCTGCAGAATTGCAAACCATTCTAAGAGAAGAAATTGCCGATTTGTTGGAAGAAAACAATTCCAACGACGACACCAATTTTCAAATACCTGAGAATAACGGCAATCCTCATGTCATTATGGTGGTTGGTGTGAACGGTGTTGGCAAAACAACCACCATTGGAAAATTGGCGCATCAGTTCAAATCATCCGGAAAGAAGGTGCTTTTGGGCGCGGGAGACACCTTTAGGGCTGCTGCGGTTGACCAGTTGATTATTTGGTCTGAGCGCGTGGGTGTTCCTATCGTGCAACAAGGCATGAATGCAGACCCGGCTGCTGTGGCTTTCGACACCTGTCAATCTGCCAAGTCACAGGGCAGTGATGTAGTTATCATCGATACCGCAGGGCGTTTACACAACAAGGTGAATTTGATGAACGAGTTGTCCAAAATTAAAAGGGTTATGGACAAGGTAATACCGGGAGCTCCGCATGAAGTCTTGTTGGTTCTGGACGGATCAACCGGTCAAAACGCCTATGAACAAGCCAAACAATTTGCCGCGGCAACGGATATTACAGCTTTAGCGATTACCAAACTCGACGGCACGGCAAAAGGCGGCGTAGTCATTGGTATTTCAGATCAAATGAAAATTCCGGTGAAATACATCGGCGTGGGTGAGGGGATGAATGACTTGCAACTCTTCAATAGAAAAGAATTTGTGGATTCGCTTTTCGGGTAACCCTTTATTCATAAAATTTCGCTTTTTTGAGCCGCCACTCAAGTTGGTTTGAGTGGATTGGCCTTTGGTTGTTCATTTTCGAATTCTCCGAATCATTTCAGATACTCTTTTTTCCTGAAGAGAAAAGCATCGATTTGATGTGAAAAGTTCTTAGCCGGACAGAATTTCATAAAATGAAATTGACTAGTCACAAACGTACTACTAATTTCCAACAATCGCAACAACCATGCGCCCGAAGAGTCTCTCACCGAAGTATCGTCTATTCAAACGGTAACAGAACTCATTGAGGTAGTTTTGGAGATATTCGAGTTTCATCATATGATAAATCCCAAGCAGACCTCTTTTGGCGTTACTAATTGCAACGTGAACCCATTTCAAAGTTGTTTTGGTTGTTTTTTCGTCTGATGTAAAAGACAAATGCGTTTCAAAAAGATTAGAAAAGTCTTCATAGCTGGTGCTTTTAGCTGTTATGATAGTAGCATTTTTTTCAATTGACAAAGCCGCTACGTCGTTTATTTCATGGGGTGTCGCTCAGCCCTTTTAGTTATCCTTTGGCATTCTAACCTGAATCACCAGAGCAGAGCATAAGGTAATTCCAGCGATCAGCATTATCGCAATCTCAAGACCAAAAAGATCTGCAACTATACCGGAAATAATGGCTCCGAAGGCATAACCCAAGTCGCGCCACAGCCTAAAAATTCCTAAACTTTCTGCGCGTTGCGTGGGTGCAGTGGCTTGAGAGATAGTCGTCAAAAAAGTAGGATACACCAATGCTGTGCCCAGCCCGAGCACAGCGGCAATGATTAACAAAGCCGAGAATTCTGACAACCAGGGAAGCATCATGATGGCCAAGCCCTGTAATAGCATACCCCAAAACAGCATTCGTTTTTTAGAATAATGATCAGCCATTTTGCCGGTAAATAATTGACCCATTCCCCAAATCGCCGGGTAGATTGCCGCGACCCAACCGCTCGCTTCTTGGTTGAAGTTAAGTTGCAACAACAGCATGGGTAATAGCCCCCAAATCATCCCGTCGTTGAGGTTGTTGACCAACCCGGCTTGTGTTACCGAACTCAAAGTCTTGTTCCGAAATGTAGTGTCTATAAAGACATTATGTAACAAAGCAACATTGTTGGTCTCTTGCTCCTTAAGTGCAAAATTTCGGGTGTCTTTAACCCAAATCCAACTGAGCAAGAGCCCGAGGAGGCTAATGCCAATTCCCAAATAAAATGGATAGGGTAAAATGCCATAAGCATTGGCAATGTACCCGGTGAGAAACGCAACAATTCCAACGGAAAAATAACCCGCGAATTCATTGATTCCCATAGCCAGCCCTCGGTTTTTCTTTCCAACCAAGTCTATTTTCATCACCACTGTGCTACTCCAGGTCAAACCTTGACTGATACCCAAAAGCACGTTGGCAAAAACTACCCACGCCCAGGACGGTGCGTAAATTAACATGAAAGGTATTGGAAGTGCAAGAACCCAACCCGCGATGAGCAGATTTCTTCTTCCGTAGCGGTTGGCTAGTTTTCCGGTAAAATAATTGGCCAGAGCTTTTGAAAAACCAAAAGCAGTAATAAAAGAAAGAACCGCTGTTTTAGACGAAACACCAAATTGCATTTCGGCAAATTGTGGGAAAATAGTGCGCTCCATGCCAACCATGCCACCCACAAAGCCATTCACAATGACAAGCATAGTGAACTGTTTCCAGTTTTCTTTTAATCCGAGTGAGGTCGATTGAGGCATGTTGGGTAGTTGCTAAAGTATATCATTGTCATGTCTGGCATGTGGCCAACGCAGCCTGTGGTTGATCCACAAAACAAAGCCGTGATTCATCACCCAGGGATTGGAGTTCTTTGCGGGGACAAAGCGATTGCTGTAACCGGCGAGTATGGTCATTTTTGGATTTGTATAGCCGAAAAGGAGAAAATTCCTCATTTGGTCAATGCCGGGAGTCAAGTATTTTCCGGTGTTGTAGAGCAATTCATTCATGAGATCCACGTGGTAGAATTTTCCATCCTGCGGTTTCGTGATTTTGAATCGTGTGTTGTTGCTTAAACGCCATCGGTAATTCAAACGAAAATCATTGTTTACGATAGCGCCATTGGCGTTCAGTGTTTCTCGAAAGCGGAAGTCGTAGCGAAAACGCAAATTGAACCGCAAGCGCTCATTGGCTTGGATGTTTTTTACAATTTGCCCCCAATACCTGTGTTCTTCACGTTTGAGCGCACTAGAGATTGGTGTTGCTGTAAAAACATGCGCATATCCGGTTGTGAATCGGAATCTGTTTTTTGTCTCATAAGTCAAACCCAGTCGGTATAAGGTAAAAGAAGTGGGTACATAATGGTAATCGTTCCAAAAAGACCATCGATCGTTGAAATTGACCGTGTTGATGTAGGCCATCCAAAATTCTTCATCGTGGGTTTGCGCTCTCGAAACGACATTATATCCAACAACGTTTATGATGGTCAGAAAATATAGTAAAAGGCATCTTTTCATTGAGTAAGGACCAACACACCTGAAAATGGACTGTGTTGGGAATTATCGAACAACTTCTTTGAAAATCCCCATGATGATTTCCGCCAATTCAGAGCCCACGCGATCTTGAGCTTCGTTGGTTGCTGCTCCAATATGGGGTGTGCAGGCAATTTTCGGATGTTTGAGAATAGCCTCATCTGGGGTTGGTTCATTGTCGAATACGTCCAAGGCAGCACAAGCTACTTTTCCGGAATCTAATGCTTCAATCAATGCAGCCTCATCGATTACACCGCCGCGAGCCGCATTGGCCAAACGAACGCCGGTTTTCATCAGTTCAAATTCTGCTTTGCTCAGCACAGCACTTCCATCTTTTTGTTTGGGCACGTGGATGGAAATATAGTCAGCATGCTGCAAGGCGTCTGTCAAACAATCCTTTGGAGTGATGTTCACCGTAATATTTTCTAGTCCGGGAATGGCCAGAGGAATCGCCACTGTTTCGGTGTAGAAATCCACCGCTTCCACTTTCATTCCACAACCTAAAGCGTAGGAGGCCAAGGATTGACCAATGCGCCCAAATCCAATAATAAGCAAGGTTTTACCTCTCAATTCAACGCCCTTTGCGTATTTTTTCTTCAAGGTATTGAATTCTGTTGCACCAACAGCGGGCATGTTTCGGAAGGAATCCTGAAGAAAGCGAGACATAGCAAACAATTGTCCCATAACCAATTCCGCCACAGAGGGAGATGATGCTCCGGGTGTGTTGATTACATGAAGCCCTTTTTCTCGGGCATAAGCCACATCGATGTTATCCATACCAACGCCTCCTCGGCCAATTAATTTCAAATTGGGACAAGCGTCAATGAGATCTTTGCGTGCCGTTGTCGCGCTGCGCACCAAAAGCATATCAATATTCTCGCTGTTGATGTATTGAATCAAGTCTGCTTGATCCACTTTCTCTGTGATTACAGTGAATCCCGCTTGCTCGAGCATTTGCTGTCCAATTTTAGAAATTCCGTCGTTGGCTAGAATTTTCATGAGTTCTGGGTTTTGAATTATTTTTCGGGCAAAGATAAGGGCTTAACTGTATCACCTTGGTGCTTTATGACACGAATCATCTGAAAATCGAATGCACGTAAGCTTTCCAAGGGCATATTCCAAGGCTTTAGGAATTTTCAACCGTTGTCGTCGTAAATATTTCCGAACTGTCGTTGCCGACTTATTACTTTTGACGAAAAAAACATGGATCAGTCTTTTCAGAAAATAGTGGCAGCCGTTGCCGAATTTCACGACGCTTTCGGTATTGAAAATTTTGAATCGCCCAATGCGAACCTCACGCCCGATCAGGTGCAATTGCGTTACGACCTCATGCGCGAGGAAAACGAGGAATATTTGGAAGCGGCGCTCAAGCAAGACATTGTTGAGATTGCCGATGCGCTTGGAGATCAATTGTACATTTTGTGTGGAACGCTCTTGAGACATGGTTTGCAACATAAAATTGTTGAAGTTTTTGAGGAAATTCAACGATCGAATATGTCCAAACTTGGTGCAGATGGAAAACCGATCTACAGGGCTGATGGTAAAGTTTTGAAAGGAGAAAACTATTTTCGTCCAAATATTCAAGCTGTTTTGGAAAAGTCATGAAAAGATTCAATGTAAGGGTCTATGCAATCGTCATCAACGATGAAAATCAAATTCTACTCTGCGACGAAACACACCGAAGCAAGCACATGGTTAAGTTTCCGGGTGGCGGTTTAGAGTGGGGTGAGGGAATTTTGGACTGCTTGAAAAGAGAACTGATGGAAGAGCTGAATCTCCAAGTGTTAGATAGTGAACTCTTTTATGTGACCGACTTTTTTCAATCCTCATTTTTCAATCCTGATGATCAGGTGATTTCGGTCTATTACAAATGTGCAGTTTCCGGAAATCCCAAATCCAATGAAGCCAATGTTGATTTTTTCTGGATGCATTTGGAAGATTTATCGCCTGAACGGGTTACGTTTCCCATTGACAAACACGTTGTTTATCTCTTGAAGAATCAGTCCAATTCAATCTGATTCGAAACTACGCTCTCCGGCGAACTCATTGCCTATGGTTTTGTTTAGCGATAAAAAAATCAGCAAATCTCTTGTTGATTAAAATATTATCATTATATTTGACAAATAATTAATCATTATTACCATGGCAACACTAAAAAAGGGCTATCATGCGCCCAACTTTACCGCACAGGACCAATTTGGAAAGACTCACAGCTTGAGTGATTATTCAGGAAAAAAATTGGCGATTTATTTCTATCCTAAGGACAATACGCCGGGATGTACGGCTCAGGCTTGCAACTTGAGGGATAACATCGAAGCGTTAACCGAACAGAATATTTCTGTTATTGGTGTGAGTGCCGATTCTGCAGGGAGCCACGTAAAATTCACGGAAAAATTCGATTTAAACTTCCCGTTGTTGGTGGATACAGATAGAACTATTATCGAATCTTTTGGTGTTTGGGGACCCAAAAAATTCATGGGAAAAACCTATGACGGCATCAGCAGAACAACTTTCATTTTAGATGAATCCGGAAAAATTTTGGAAGTCATAGATAAAGTGGATACGAAGAATCATGCGCAACAAATTCTGGATTTATTGAAATAATTTTTTGGCGCGTAAATAGTTTACGTACTAGCCAACCTAACTTTGCTCAAAAATTAACAATCATGGCAACACCAAACGAAATCAACAAAGAAAAATTAAAAGCGCTCCAATTAACCATGGAGAAAATGGAAAAGACATTTGGAAAAGGCGCTGTAATGAAATTGGGGGATACGGCAGTGGAAAAACTTGACGTAATTCCATCAGGTTCTCTCACCTTAGACTTGGCTCTTGGGGTGAATGGCTATCCCAAAGGTCGAATAATTGAAATTTACGGTCCCGAGTCTTCCGGTAAAACCACCTTAGCTATTCACGCAATTGCAGAGGTTCAAAAACAAGGTGGTATTGCCGCTATCGTGGATGCGGAGCACGCGTTCGACCAGTTTTATGCTGAGAAATTGGGGGTTGATACGCAAAACCTTTTAATTTCTCAACCGGATAACGGTGAGCAAGCTTTGGAAATCGCCGACAATTTGATTCGCTCCGGCGCTATTGATTTGATAGTCATCGACTCTGTAGCGGCATTGACGCCAAAGGCAGAGATCGAAGGTGAAATGGGGGATTCTCAAATGGGTCTTCAGGCGCGTTTGATGTCCAAAGCACTGCGCAAATTGACCGGATCTATCAACAAGGCCAACTGTTGTTGCATTTTTATCAACCAGTTGCGCGATAAAATTGGTGTAATGTTTGGCAATCCCGAAACCACAACAGGTGGTAACGCGCTCAAGTTTTACTCTTCTATTCGCTTGGATATTAGAAAGTCCAGTCAGATCAAAGACGGCGAGGATATTACGGGTAACCGTGTAAAGGTAAAAGTGGTGAAGAACAAAGTGGCTCCACCGTTTAAAAAAGCGGAGTTTGACATCATGTATGGTGAAGGTATTTCCAAGGTTGGAGAAATACTGGACCTTGGTGTTGACCTAGGTATTATTAAGAAGTCAGGCTCTTGGTTCTCTTATGGGGAAACTCGCTTGGGGCAGGGGAGAGATGCAGTGAAGAATGTCATTCAGGAAAATCCCGATCTGATGTTGGAATTGGAACAACAAATCAAGAACGCTATTACAATGTCTCCCGGCATGCACACAGATAAAGTAACTGTTCAAGAGAACGAAGATTTCGTTTAGTGTTGCCGCACAACGATAGCCCGACCGCATGAGTGTTTTTTTTCACTTGCCGAACCAAGTATTTTGCTCCCCAAAAGAAAATAATTAGGCAGCGGTTGGGTTTGTTGTTCATCTACTAGTTGTCTTAAATAGATTGCAAAGGGGTACAGGCGACAGTACGTTTTGGTCAACTCAATTCAGAAATTTGATAAACATCACTGATATTCCGCTTGCGCCTTCAATCTGAAAGCTGGTTTCGGTGCCAGGTCCTACTTTCGTGTAGTTGATTCCCGCAACCTGAATTGTTCCCAAAATGTGCCATTGTTTGCGCAACGGATACATGAGTCCGAGTTTCAGTGGTATTCTACTGCTGAAAAAATCTTGCTTTGTAGCAGTCTGTCCCACTGAAGCATGAATTCCTGTCTCCAAAAAGGGTTGTAAGGTGAAATCCGTAAAAAATCTTCTGTAACTGAACCCCAGTTGCGCAAAAACTTCATTACTTGAGTTGTTTTGATTTCTGTTTCTTCGGTATTCCAGACCCAAAGCAACACCAAACATGTTTTTCTCATTTTTTACCAAACCGTATTCTCCGCGTATGTTGAGATTGGTGGTTCGATTGACGGTTGTTTGCATAAAACCCGAGGGGAACTTTTGGTTCTGTTGAAGAAAACTACCTGACACACCGATATATTTGGTCTGACAAAACAGCAGTGTTGGCAATGCCACGCTTGGTAGCAGAAGCTTCAATTTATTCATGATTTGCATGTTGTTTTGTAAAATTGATTCTGACGTGTTGAATTCGCACAATTATTCGATTAATTCAGTTTCCCGAAGAAGATAAGATCGAATTTTGGAATTTCAACCACGAATTCTTCCGATGTATCGATTCTCTGAAAGACGTAATGTCCACTCATGTATCCAATCTCAGAGTACATATCGCAACCGGATGAATAGGAAAATTTGTCATTGCTGTCAATGAGCGGAGTCAAACCTACCACACCATCGCCGTCCACAGTTCTGAGTCCATGCAGACTATCAAAAATATTCCAATGTCTTCTAAGCAAGCGCACGGGATAATTGTTTTTGTTCACCATCAAAATATGATAGTTGTAGAAAAAACGGCTTTGATCGATTATGGAAATATCCAAGTTCAGGGAGATTTCTACTGATACTAGGATTCCGGATGATATTTGACTAACTGCGTCCATGATTCAAGCCTAGAAACGAGGCTGCTTCAAAATTATTGTTTTCGCTTAACAATCCATCAATGATGTATTTATTTAGAACTGATTTAAATTAACGTTTCTTAAACAAGTTGCAAAGTGCTCTGTTTTCTAATCCAAATGAATATATAAATTTGCGCCCGAATTTTAATAACAATTCACATGTCTAAGACAATTTCTCTTAAGAAAGGACTGAATATCAGGCTTGTAGGAGATGCTGAGAAAACTACAGCAGAAGCGCCGAGAGCAAGGTATTATGCGGTTCGTCCGACCGACTTTCACGGATTGACTCCCAAAATGCTTGTTAAGATTGGTGATACCGTTAAAGCGGGAACACCAATGTTTTCTGATAAGTACAACGAGAGTATCATCTTTTCCTCGCCTGTTGCTGGTAGGATTCAGGACATAGTAAGAGGTGATAAAAGACGCATTTTGTCTGTTGTTATCGAGGCAGATGCCAGTGATTCTTATGAAAGTTTGAGCTTGCCAAATCCATCTTCTTCAAGTGCTGAACAGGTAAAATCCGCTGTTTTGGCATCCGGATTATGGCCATTGATCAAGCAGCGACCTTTCGACATTATAGCTGATCCGGTAAATGAGCCGAAAGCGATTTATGTTTCTACTTTTGATACAGCACCTTTGGCCCCTGACTACGATTATGTATTGCATGGTAAGAAGGAGGAATTTCAAACAGGCTTGAATGTATTGAAGTATCTTACTAAAGGCGCTGTGCATTTGGGCATGAATGGCATGGCGAAGCAAGATGAAACTTTTACAGCTGCACAAGGAGTAGTGAAAACAAGCTTCTCAGGCAAACATCCTGCAGGCAATGTGGGTGTTCAAATCCACCATACTAACCCAATCAACAAAGGAGAGTATGTGTGGGTGGTTAATGCTCAGGATGTTGCGATTATCGGTCGTGTTTTCTTGACAGGTAAATTTGACATTACCAGGACTATAGCGCTTACGGGTTCGGAAGTAAGTGCTCCAAAATATTACCGCGTTGTTCCAGGTGCTCAGATGGGCAGTATCGTCTCCGGCAATACCAAAAAAGCAGCGGAAGAACGAATAATTTCCGGAAATGCCTTGTGTGGAACGCGAGAAACTGTTGATTCATTCCTTGGATTTTACGACAATCAAGTCACTGTCTTGCCTGAAGGTAATCAAATGAAGTTCTTGTTGACCGAAGGTTGGTTGTCTTTGGGGTTGAACAAGTTTTCCAATTCCAGACTTTATCCGACTTTCCTCTTCCCGAACAAGAAATATCGCCTTGATACCAACTTGAATGGTGAAGACAGAGGTTTTGTAGTAACCGGTGAATTGGAGCGCGTTTTCCCGTTCGACATTTATCCGATGCAGTTGATTAAGGCTGCAATGACCGAGGATATTGATTTGATGGAGAATCTTGGTATCTACGAAGTTGCACCTGAAGACTTTGCCTTGTGTGAATTTGTGTGTACTTCCAAAATCAATATTCAGGACGAGATTCGCGCCGGTTTGGATTTGATCAAGAAAGAGTGTTTTTAATTAAAGTCTAAAATCGAATACAGTGAAATTTTTAGAAAAACAGTTGAAAAAATTAGAGCCTACCTTCTCCAAAGGAGGGAAGCTCGAGAAGTTGCATTATGTTTATGATGCGCTTGCTACTTTCGCATTTACACCGGCAACAACCACTTCTCGTGGCGCGCACATTCGCGATAGTGTAGACTTGAAGCGTACGATGTTCATTGTCGTATTGGCATTGATTCCGGCATTGATTTTCGGTATGTACAATACGGGACATTGGCATTTTGTTGCTGAGAGCGGCAATTGGAATTTGCCTTATTGGGACAATATGCTCGACAAATTCCTTTACGGATTGATGAAGGTACTTCCTATGATTGTAGTTTCTTACGGCGTAGGTTTAGGAATTGAATTTATCTTCTGTAACATCAAAGGTCACCCGATTCACGAGGGATTCTTGGTTTCCGGGATGTTGATTCCATTGGTAATGCCTGTTGAGGTTCCGCTTTGGATGGTGGGTGTTGCAACTGCATTTGCTGTACTCATAGGTAAAGAAGTTTTCGGTGGTACCGGGATGAATATTGTGAATATCGCCTTGACCGCTCGTGCTTTCTTGTTCTTTGCTTATCCTACGAAAATGTCCGGTGATACGGTATGGATGGGAGGCAAAGAAGCAGACGGTTTTTCGGGAGCTACTTTCTTGGGTGATGCTCAATCTTTGCTTTCCGATTCTCCGACTGTGGACGGTGTAACCGGAATTATGGACAAATACGCTCCTATGGATGCCTTCTTGGGCATGGTTCCGGGTTCTATCGGTGAAACTTCTACGCTCGCCTGTTTGATTGGTGCTGCGCTTTTGATTGCGACGGGTGTTGGTAGCTTGAGAATCATCTTATCATTTGCTCTGGGAGGACTTGCTTTCGGATTATTATTCAACGCCATCGGTGTGAATGATTACATGAACATTCCAGCTTACATGCACTTGATTGTTGGTGGATTTGCTTTCGGAGCAGTTTTCATGGCAACCGACCCTGTAACTGCTGCGCAAACTTCAACGGGTAAAATTTGGTACGGTTTCTTTGGAGGTGGAATTGCAGTTTTGATTCGTGTTTTGAATCCTGCTTATCCTGAAGGTGTCATGTTATCTATTTTGTTCATGAACATCATGGCTCCTTTGATTGACCACTATGTTATTCAAGCAAATATTAACCGTCGTTTAAAACGTCTTAAAGTCGCGTAATCATGAAAGTAAATAAAGACAATACGGGATACATTTTCTTATTCACCTTTATTCTTATTGGTGTTGTGGCTGTAATCCTTTCCTCTTTGGCAACTTCTTTGGCTCCGCAAATCGCCAAGAACAATGAAACCAAAAAGCAAATGGATTTGCTTCAGTCTATAGGAATTGAAAGTACCCGCGCCAATGCTCAGGAAATGTACAACAAATACATTGGTTCCAATCCGAGCTATATAATCAACGACAAAGGTCAAGTACTTGAAGGGACTGCTTTTGACATTGACATCAGGACGCAGCACAGAGATAAGTCATTAGCTGAGTCGGACAAGAAATATCCGTTGTTCATAGCCAACAAAAATGGTGAGATGCTTTACATTGTGCCTGTCGTAGGTAAAGGGCTTTGGGGTCCAATTTGGGGATACATTTCCTTGAAAGATGACAAGAGAACAATTTACGGCGTGTCATACGATCACCAGGGGGAAACGCCAGGTTTGGGTGCAGAAATCAAGCAGAAATTTTTCACGGATCGCTATGTTGGAGAAACAGTTGCAGATGCTGATTTGAATTTTAATGAAATCACCATCGTGAAAGATGGTTCCGGAACACAGCCATTGAAGGTTGACGGTATTACCGGTGGTACAATTACCTCCAAGGGGGTTGAGGAAATGGTGAATCGCACCATGAAAATTTATTTGAATTACCTAAAAACTATCTAAGATGAGTGAGGCTAAAGTAAAAGCGCCGGCTGAGCCGCTTTTTTCAAAGAAAAACAGAAAATTGGTAACAGACCCATTATCAGACAACAACCCGATTACCATTCAGGTTTTGGGTATTTGTTCTGCACTCGCTATCACCGTTCAGGTAGAACAAGCCGTTGTAATGTCCGCTGCGGTATTCTTCGTACTTGCAATGGGTAATGTGGTAATTTCTTTGTTGAGAAATTTAATTCCGGGTAGGATTCGTATCATCGTACAGCTGGTGGTTGTCGCTTCTTTGGTAATCATTGTGAATCAGGTGTTGATGGCCTACTTGCCGGATGTGAGCGCCAAACTCTCGGTATTCGTGGGATTGATTATTACAAACTGTATTATCATGGGTCGTTTTGAGGCATTTGCTATGGGTAACAAGCCTTGGCCTTCGTTCATGGATGCTGTTGGTAACGCTTCCGGATATGCAATCATCTTGATCATGGTTGCTGTTGTTCGCGAGTTGTTCGGTTCAGGATCATTGTTTGGTATTCCAATCTTGGGTAGTCCGATTCCAACTGCTGAGCATCCAACGGGTACAGGTCTTTTCGAGTTGGGATACATGAACAACAACTTAATGGTATTGCCTCCTATGGCGTTGATTGTTGTGGGTGTAATCATCTGGATTCAGCGCAGCAGAAACAAGAACTTAATTGAATCACACTAAAATTTAAGAACATGCAAGAAACGTTAAGTATATTCGTAAAAGCGATTTTTTCCGAGAACATGATTTTTGCCTACTTCTTGGGGATGTGTTCTTATTTGGCTGTATCAAAAACGGTTAAAACAGCTGTGGGCCTAGGTGCCGCCGTAATATTCGTATTGGGTATTACTATTCCAATCAACTATTTGTTGGAAAACTACGTACTCAAAGAAGGTGCTTTGGCTTGGCTTGGAGAGGGATACGCGGACATCAATTTGTCGTTTTTGTCTTTCATCATGTTCATTGCCGTAATCGCCTCAATAGTGCAACTTGTGGAAATGCTGGTTGAGAAGTTTGCGCCTGCCTTGTATGGTGCTTTGGGTATTTTCTTGCCTTTGATTGCGGTTAACTGCGCGATTTTGGGTGGTGCACTTTTCATGCAAGACCGTCAGTACACCTCAATCGGTGACGCTACTGCCTTTGGTATAGGTTCGGGAATTGGTTGGTTCTTGGCCATCGTAGCCATTGCTGCAATCCGTGAAAAAATTAAATATTCTCATGTACCTGCACCTTTGAGAGGTTTGGGTATCACTTTCATCATCACGGGTTTGATGGGTATGGCCTTTATGAGCTTCATGGGAATTGAATATTAATCGCTTAAGTACAGAAAAATGATTTTATCAACGAGTTTAACTGTTACAACCACACTGATCGTTTTCTTGGCGGTTGTGTTGGTATTGGTGAGTGTCCTTCTTTTTGCAAAAGCCAAGCTCTCTCCATCCGGGAAAATCAAAATCACCATCAATCACGATAAGGTTATTGAAGTGGATGGTGGCGGTACACTCTTGAGTACTTTGGGTACACACGGAATCTTTTTGCCTTCTGCCTGCGGTGGAGGTGGTACATGTATCCAGTGTACTTGTCAAGTATTGTCGGGCGGTGGTAACATTTTGCCTACCGAAGAGCCTCATTTCTCCAGAAAGCAAATTGCTTACAATTACCGTTTGGGTTGTCAGGTTAAGGTGAAAGAGGATATGGAGATTCACATCCACGAAGAGATTCTTGGAATTAAGGAGTGGGAGGCTGAAGTCGTTTCTAACTACAACGTAGCTTCTTTCATCAAAGAGTTTATCGTGCAGATTCCTGAGGATATGGATTATAAGGCTGGTGGATACATCCAAATTCGTATTCCGAAATGTGAGGTTCCTTATTCTTCAATTGATATTACTGCGCACCCTGAGGAACATCCCGGCGAGCCTGATAAATTCAAAAAGGAATGGGATTCATTCAACCTTTGGCCTTTAGTGATGAAGAATGACGATGACGTGGTTCGTGCTTACTCTATGGCTTCTTATCCTGCTGAGGGACGTCGAATCATGTTGAATGTGCGTATTGCTACTCCACCCTGGGATAGAGCACGAAATACTTGGATGAATGTGAATCCTGGTGTGGCTTCGTCTTATATCTTCTCCTTAAAGCCGGGTGATAAAGCGATTATTTCAGGACCTTATGGTGAGTTCTTTATCAACCATTCTGAGGCTGAAATGCTTTACATTGGTGGTGGTGCTGGAATGGCACCAATGCGCTCTCACTTGTATGAGTTGTTCCGTACTTTGAAAACCGGACGTAAAGTGACTTATTGGTACGGTGGACGTTCTAAGCGCGAGTTGTTCTACATTGAACACTTCCGTGCTTTGGAGCGTGACTTCCCGAACTTCAAGTTCTACATCGCGCTTTCTGAGCCGTTGCCAGAAGATAATTGGCAGGTTAAAGAGAACACAGATGCTCCGGGTGATGGTTTCGTTGGATTTATCCACCAAGTGGTTATTGATCAATACTTGAGTAAACACGAAGCTCCGGAGGATATTGAATTCTATTTCTGTGGTCCTCCAATGATGAACAATGCGGTTACGAAAATGTGTTCTGATTGGGGTGTTCCTGACGAAAACGTTCGCTTCGACGACTTTGGAGGTTAACACTTCCGAAAAAATAAATAAAAAGCCTCGGGAATTGGTCTCGAGGCTTTTTTCGTTTATGGCAGTAGTCTCAGGTAATTTTCTAGATTAAGCCTTCTGCGAAGCGCTAATGACATTTTCAAAATGTGCGGTTAGTTCTTGTTGGATTTTGTACCCTTTATCGTTGTTATACCATGTTTGCAGTGTTTTGTTAATTTCGTCAAAAGCAGCTTGTCGTTGTCTCAGTTCCAAATGAATGGCCGCGAGTTCAACGGGTCGAGGACCCCAGTTGAATAAATCGCTTTCTTCTGAATCGCGAACGATTAATTTCGGAATCGATCGACCGCCATTGGTCAAATATCTGTCCATGAAATCTGGATTTTCCTCTCTTAGAACGATACGCAAATCTATATGCTCATTGAGTTTAGCTAGCCTTGCGATAATCGGTGTAGAGTGCGCTGCATCACCGCACCACGGCTCTGTAATCAAATACCACAATTGCTTGCTATCGATGCTCTTAATTAAATCAATGAGCTTTCCATCAAGTTCGGCATGTTTCAACCAGCGATGCACGCGTGTGTGGTTCATTTTTACGTAGTTCCTGTAATCCTCTTTTTCGTAAAGTTCGTTGATGAATTCCCCGGATAAAATTTGATCGAAATAATGGAGGTATTCCTCCCAGGTCTGTGTTTTCATTGTCTTGATTTTGTTTTGCAAATTTACGTATTCAAAAAGCTTAAACAAATATGAGCGACCTTGTGAGCCGCCCATTTATCTTGATTCTTGAATTCTTTAGAATCTCTAACCCAAGCGAAATACGGTATTCCATGAACCGGTTCCGATTTAGGATTTTTGAGAATTTACCTCAGAATGGCAACAATTATTAATGCAACGCATCAAAAGATTCCACGCCAAACAATCGCGACTTATTGAATCCCTCAGCGAATTCCACTTGAAGTTCTCGACCCAAATCACGCATCCGGCTCTCCAAGAAGTCAAAGAAACTTTTGCCGGATATTGGTGTTTCGGGTTCTTGCGAATTTGGATCAAAGAATTGGGTTTTATAGCATTTGAGCAGTTCCAATTTTTGCGCTGCGAACGGTGTCACATCGATAGCAAAATCCGGTTGTATGTAGCGGTCTTGTATGTAGTGAAACAAATTGTTTGGTCTGTGGGCTTCTTGCGGCAGTCCCTGATATTGGGTTTCTATCTTCGGTAAGCCGGACAGAAAACAGGCTTCGGCGACAAGTTTGGCTCCTTTTCCGTGGTCTGGATGTCGGTCGAAAATTGAATTAGCCAAAACAAGCTTGGGGCGAAAATGGCGAATCATTGCGATTACCTTCAAAAGGTTTTCTTGATTGTGCTCAAAAAATCCGTCACCTAGATTCAAGTTGATTCTATCCACGAGTCCGAGAAAAGAAGCGGCATCCCTTGCTTCGTTGTCGCGGGTATCGGCCGTGCCACGGGTACCTAATTCACCCCTTGTGAGGTCAACAAATGCAATGCGTTTTCCCAATGCCAAATGTTTGAGAATTGTTCCTCCTGCTGAAATTTCAACATCATCCGGGTGAGCACCAAATGCAAGTATGTCGACGGCAAATTGTTTCATGCCACAAAAGTAATTTGAATATCAGGGAAATGCATTGAACTGGGTCAAGAAATGTCCTGCTGTCCACTGTCCATCCATAAACTAACGGATGCACAAGTGACTTTCTCGGATTTTTTCAAAGCGAAATGACGATTTTTTTATTTGACTGATATTAGTTAACATGTTGACAGTTAATATTAAAAAAGTTGCTAAACACTTTAAAACGAATAATAATCGTTACTAAATGACTAATTTACGATTGATTTTTTGGAGCCATATCACTTTTGCAGTGTCGAAAACAAACAACAGATCGACGTATCAAAAAAATCAATTATTAATTTTTAAAACTACGCATTATGAGTACGTTAAGAAACAAAGTGAATTTGATTGGCTATGTAGGTATGCAGCCGGAAATCAAAAATTTTGACAACAACCGCAAATTGGCCAAGTTGTCTTTAGCAACATCGGAGTCTTACAAGAATGCCGCCGGTGATTGGGTCGATAACACGACATGGCACAACATCGTGGCCTGGGGAGCAACGGCCGCCTACATTGAGAAGCACATTCAAAAAGGGCAAGAGATTGCAGTTGAAGGCAAGTTGGTGAATCGATCTTATGAATCTGAGGGTGTCACCAGATACGTGCATGAAGTGGAAATCCATGAGGTACTCCGCTTGGGTATCAAGTCGAAATAGGTAAAACTTTTAAATTCTAGAAATCATGAATAGTTTGAGAAACAAAGTGACTTTGATTGGTCACATGGGTAAAGATGCAGAGCTTAAGATGTTGAACAACAAGAAAATGGCCAAAATATCTTTAGCCACAAGTGAATCCTACAAGAATTCACAGGGCGAATGGGTGGACAACACGACCTGGCACAATCTCGTGGCTTGGGGACCAAAGGCGATCTTTTTCGAAAAGAACGGACAGAAAGGGCAAGAAATCATGGTTGAGGGAAAAATCGTGAATCGTTCTTACGAGTCCAATGGAGAAAAGCGCTACATTACTGAAGTCGAGGTGCAAGAGGTGATGCTGATCGGAAAAAAGTTAACTGCTTAATATTCGAGTTATGAGAACTTCAGAGAATCATGTTCACTTGGTTGGCAACTTAGCCACAGAACCGGTTATCATCAGTTTGGCCGGAGGAGAAAAACTGGCTCGTTTTGCACTTTCAACAAAGGTTTATACCAAAGGGGAATCGGGAAAAGTGGAAGCCTCCAGACATTGGCACAACATTGTTGCAAAGGGTCGTTTTGCGTCGATCATGGAGGAATTTGCGGAGAAGGGGGTTCGCATGGCCGTGGAAGGACGCTTGCTCTCCAGATTTTTTAAAACGAAGGACGGGCAGAATCGCTATTCAACCGAAATTGAAGTGGAGGACGTGGTGTTTCTCGGTCACGGAAATATAGCTCGGATCGCATAGCTCGTTCGAATCAACCTGAAAAAATGAGTTTCCATCCTCATCACTTACCTACACCTACTATAAATTGATGGAGCTAAAAAGGGGCGATCGTACTGAGGTTGTCCCTTTTTTAAAGCCCGCGCAAATTGAGTAACTTGGCTACGTATTTACCGATGATGTCAAATTCAAGATTTACCTGGTCTCCCTCACGCAAGGTGTGAAAGTTTGTATGTTCGTAGGTAAACGGTATGATGCACACGCTAAAGGATTGTTTTTCGGAATCCACCACGGTTAGTGAGACGCCGTTAATGGTAATCGAACCTTTTTCAACGGTTGCGTCGTCTGTTTTGTAGCTGAAATGGTATTTCCAACTGCCGTCGAGGTCTTCGATTTTTGTGCAGGTGGCCGTAGTATCTACATGTCCTTGAACGATATGGCCGTCGAGTCTGTCTCCGATTTTTGTGCAGCGTTCCAAATTAACGACATCACCTTTTTTGAGCTTACCGAGATTCGAGCGCTGAAGCGTTTCCTCAATGGCCGTTACTACATAAACGTCGCCCGAAATGGAAACTACTGTCAAACAAACACCGTTGTGCGCCACGCTTTGGTCTATTTTCAACTCTGTAGTCAATGCTGCACGGATATGAAAATGGACATTGGATTGCTCGCTGATGATGTTTTCAACTTGCCCGAGTTGTTCGATGATGCCTGTGAACATAAATTTTTGCTGCAAAAGTAATGGATGTATTTAACAACGACTGAGGAGAAAGGTTTCGTAGATTTTTATAATTTAAGCCCAAAATAACAGCTATGAGTATTGCTAAAATTCCCGTTGAGAAGATATTGTTTCTAGATATTGAGACTGTTCCGGAGATTTATTTATTTAACGCGTTGGACGAGAAGACGGCCTCACTGTATGCACAAAAGGTTGCCTATCAGGTGAAAGAGGGAGTGTCAGTCGAGGATTTGTATGGCAAAGCAGGTATTTTCGCCGAATTCGGAAAAATTGTTTGCATATCCTGTGGTTTGGTTCGCGACCATGCGACTTCCGGCAAATCCATTCGCATGAAATCATTTTTTGGCGATGATGAGCGCGAGTTGCTCTTGGATTTTAAGAAATTATTGGAAGATTTGGATGCGCGAGGTGATTACATGCTTTGCGGCCACAATGCCAAGGAATTTGATTTTCCATTCATTGCCCGCCGGATGTTGATTCATGGCATTGCATTACCTAAAGCATTGGACATTGCAGGCAAAAAACCTTGGGAAATCAGCCATTTGGATACCATGGATTTGTGGAAGTTCGGGGATTACAAAAACTTCACTTCTTTAGCGCTTTTGTGTCACATATTCAAAATTCCTACGCCTAAGGATGATATCTCAGGAGCCGACGTTGCACGTGTTTTTTATGAAGAAAATGATCTTCCGAGAATCAAAGTATATTGCGAAAAAGATGTTGTCGCGTTGATTCAGTTGTTTTTGCGCATGCAGGGAAGGGACTTGGTTCCTGAAAATAAAATTCAGTTCAGTGAATAGATGCTTTGTGCAAATCCGTTCATTTTGATTTGAAGCAAACCGGTTATTTCAGTTCGTTCATTTGCTCATATTCCCTGTGAAGTTCGTCTAGCGTGTCTTGCATGCGCTTCGGATTGTACCCAAGCAGCGTCATGGATTTGGTTAAGTCGAAACCCGTTTTGGGCGGACGTTTTGCAGCTTGATTCAAGGTGGATGAAGAAATCGCGTTCACATTTTCCGTGGACCAACCGAAATGTCGGGCCACCAAACACACCCAGTCGTAGATTGATTGGGTTTCCGGACCTGAAATGTGGAATATGCCTTTTTGCGCTTTTTCGAGTATAAACCAGCAACCCAATGCCAAGTCGTCGGCCCATGTCGGTGCGCGAAATTGATCATTTACAATGTTCATTTTTTCGCCTTTGGGCAGTGCCTGCATGGCCCAAAGTATCAAATTCGAACGCGACATGTGATGTGCGACACCGTAAACAATGATGGTGCGCACAATGGACCAATTCGTGTTTTTGTCTTTCAGCAGAATTTCCTCGGCGCGAACTTTAGAAGCACCGTAATAACTCAGTGGATTAGGACGGTCTGACTCAGCATAGTTTCCTTTTTCACCATCGAAAATAAAATCTGTGGATAGGAGTTGGAAATGCGTTCCATATTCCGTGCAAATATTCCAAAGAAGTTCAACGGATCTTACGTTCAGTGTATCACATCCTTCACGATCCACTTCACACTGATCCACGTTTGTCATGGCAGCTGTATGAATTACCGCCTGAAAATCATACGCTTTAAAGAGCGCTTTTAGGTCATTTTCATGGGTCACATCGAGATTCGAATAGTATGCATCAGGACAATCGGGATTACGGTTTTTTCCTTTGCTTGTCGCCAAGAAAGGAATTTGCTTTTGCAAGAAAAGTTTCACCAGTTTTTGCCCCAGAAGTCCATTGGAACCCGTGATGAGAATTTTAGCATTATTCATAATGATGCATCAAATAATTTTTCAGACTTACAATGCCAACAAAAGTTCCATTTTCATCCACAGGGGCGTTGAACATGCCCAGATTTGACAAAAATCTAGGTACATATTTCGCGTTTAAATAATGAGGAATTGCCACTACGGGTTTGCGCATGATTTCATACACGCTCACTTCGTCGAGTGATTTGTTTTGTGAAACAACATTTCGGATAATGTCGCTGAGCACCAATATTCCGTGGGCGTCTTCGTCGTTGCGCTTGTCGATGATCAGCACTTCAATGTTTCTTTCTTTCATAATGTTAACCGCTTGTCTTACAGAAGTCAATCCGTCCACCAAAACGACGGGGATATCGGCAATGTCTTTGGCTGTTTTGAATGCTTTCTCCATGATTATTAGATTAAAGTTGTTCAGTTCTCAGTTTGTCTTTGATTTTATCAATTTGATGTTCAAGCCCTGCCACGCGGTCAATGCTCAAAACGAAGGCAATTCCATTACCCGGTTCACACAATGCGCAGTCTTCATTGAATCCTTTGATAATTTTATCGGTGGCGTGTTCTTCCACCACGAAAAGAATCACGTCGGTTTTGTCCACGAGAGAAATGCCGAACACTTTTTTCTCATTCACGCCCGTGCCGCGTCCGGGGATGATAACGTCACCGGTAGCGCCGCGTTTTTTGGCGGATTCAATCACTTTTTCCGAAATGTCGGGATTTACCAAGGCGATGATCAGTTTAAATTTCATGATGATCGAGTTTTAAATTTTTTAATCAATTCCAAGATTTGCATGTAGCCTAATACAGCGATGATGGGGAACACACTGGCAAAGGCTATGAGTCCGAAGCCATCCAACGCAGGACTGCTCCCCTCAACAGATGCAGATAAGCCCAAACCAAGTGCGGTAACAATGGGAACCGTGACCGTTGATGTGGTAACACCACCAGAATCATAAGCAAGTGCAATGATTTCTTTTGGCGCGAAAATAGTCTGAATCAACACAACAGCATATCCTGCTAAAATAAATAAGGAGAGTGAGTAACCGGTCACAATTCTGAAGGTTCCAACAGCCAGTGAAAGGGCGACGCCAACAGCTACGGTAATTCTGAGTGCCTTTTTGCTGATGGTTCCGCCTGAAATGTCCTCTGCTTTCATGGCTACTGCGATTAATGAGGGTTCTGCAATAGTCGTCGAAAATCCGATGAGTGCAGCAAAAATATAGACCCAATAGTAGCTCGACCAAGTCAATCGATCGCTTTGGTTCCAATGTTGGATGAATCCTGTCTCAGTGAGCTGATGCGCCATGGTTTCGCCGATCGGAAAAAGTGCTTTTTCAAGGCCAATCAAGAAAAAACTAAGTCCAATAACCACGAAAATCATCCCCAAAGTAACCCTGCGAATGTCAGGAATGGATTTTTTGAGCACTAAAATTTGAAACACAGCAATCAGCAGCACAATCGGAGCAACATCTTTGATTGTTGAGAAAAGCGTTTCTATGGTAGTGAACACAAAATTCATTGCTTAAAAGTAAAACATTCCGAAAACCATCACAAAAATCATTGGCATCACTGAAGCAAGAGCGATTAATCCAAAACCATCCGTCACAGGATTTCTTCCCTGAATGATGGTTGCCAAGCCCACACCAAGTGCTGTTACCAAGGGCACGGTAATCGTTGATGTGGTAACACCTCCGGCGTCGTAGGCAATCCCAATAATTTCTTTTGGCGCCATCAATGTGACCAGCATTACTATGCTGTAACTCCCAATGATTACAAAATGTATCGGCCAACCGCGGATAATTCTCAAGATACCAATCATGATGGCCAGTCCCACGGATAATGCTACCGAAATGCGTAATCCGAACGCGTAATTTTGTTGGACATCTTTAGCAATGAGGTTATTATCCACGGCGATTTCAGATGCTTTATCGGCAACAGCTATGAGTGCGGGCTCCGCTATAGTGGTGGAGAATCCGAGCAAAAATGCAAAAGTCAAAAGCCAAAATAAGCTGCCTTTTCTGGTGAGTCCAATGGCCAAACTTTCTCCAAGTGGAAATAAGCCCATATTGAGTCCTTCCACGAAAAAAATCATACCGATGACCACAAAGACCAGACCTACAGTCAGATCCAAAAGGTTAGGAAAAGGTTTCTGAAGTACAAACAATTGAAAGGAGCTCACAACCAGAATAATAGGAAGTAAGTCGAAAGCGGCTGCCTTGAATTTTTGGAGGATTATTTTTGCCAACTTATTCATTTTCAGTAGCCAATTTGTGTTTTGTTGATCTTTCCATAAGCCAGTTTCCGAATTGCTTGATGAATGGAAGCATCATCACAGAAATAATGACATTGAAAAAGAGATGTGCGAATGCCACTTGAAAGCCAATGTCGGCGGTGAAATAAGAGGCCAAATTGTCAAAGCCTGAAATGAACGGAAAGCAAATGACTACACCCAATGCATTGAACAGAAAGTTTGCCCGAGCTGCTAATTTTGCCGAGTGGTTTAATGTCAATGAAGCCAACAGAGCCGTTGATGTGGTGCCAACATTCGAACCGATAATGATGGCTATGGCACCTTCAGAAGAAAGGACGCCTTGCTGTGCCAAAATAATCGCCAACCCGGTTGTCACGGAACTCGATTGCACCAAAGCGGTGACCGCAATGCCCGCCAATACACCTAGAATACTTGTGTCGGCATACTTTAAAATTTCAATGATTCGCGGGTCAGCACTCACCGGCGCCAATGATTGATTGATCAATTCCAAACTGAACAAAATCAAACCAAAATAAAAGATGGACTTCCCGAGCGTTTTGATACGCGTTGGAATGATGCCGATTAGCGTTCCAAAAACGATGAATATCGGGGCAATTTGTCCTACTTTAAAGGTTACCAACCACGCAGTAGAAGTGGTTCCCACATTCGCGCCCAACATGACAGCCAGACTGTTTGCGAAAGGTATGACACTCGTATCTACCAAAGCCACAGTGATGGATGAGACGGCACTACTGGACTGAATGAGAGCAGTTAACATGATTCCTAAGAAAAACCCTCCTATTCGATTCTTTGTGATTCGGGCAATGAGATTTTTGAAATGCGCTGAGCCTACCTCCTTGACCTCTCTTGAAAAACCATCGAGCCCATGAAGAAAAAGGGCGATGGTTGCGAAAACAACGATAAAGGTATGCATCAGACTCATGCAACAAATCTAAGAAAATCGTGTTTTTAGAATAATTCCAATCACAGAATGTTCTGTTGAATTTTCCCCATGACCGATTGAACAAAATGGGTTCAATGTGCTGAGGATTTATAAATTTGCCCTTCCGTAAATCAAAAAATATTCACATGACCCTGCAATCAGATCTCAAAAATTCAGTCTTAACCTTGACGCTCAATCGCCCTGAGGTGTTTAATTCGTTCAATCAGGAAATGGCTTTCGCCTTGCAAAAAGCATTGGATGACGCTGCAGAGAATGATGCGGTGCGCGCCATTGTGTTGACAGGTCATGGAAAGGCGTTTTGTGCCGGACAAGATTTGGCCGAGGCTACCGACCCCAATGGTCCTGGATCATTACAATCCGATAATTTTAAAAATCCGTAAGTTGGAAAAACCGGTTATTGCCGCTGTGAATGGAGTTGCTGCCGGTGCAGGAGCTAATATTGCATTGGCGTGCGACATTGTGTTTGCAGCGGAATCAGCCTCTTTTATTCAGGCGTTCTCTAAAATCGGTTTGATTCCCGACAGCGGTGGAACGTTTTTCCTGCCACGTTTGATTGGTTTGCAGAAAGCCACTGCATTGATGATGACTGCGGATAAAGTCATGGCTGCTGATGCTGAACGATTGGGTATGATTTACCAAGTCGTTTCGGATGCTGATCTAATGAGTAAGGTGGAGCAGTTCGCTGCACAACTCGCGCAAATGCCGACAAAAGGTCTCGGTTTGACCAAACGCGCTTTGAATGCGAGTTTTACAAATACTTTGGAGCAACAGTTGGCCGTAGAGGAAGAACTACAAACCTTAGCCGGAAGTACATATGATTTCAACGAAGGCACAGCAGCTTTTCTGGAAAAACGCAAGCCTAATTTTAGAGGAAACTAAGTAGAGGTTCCGATTGAACACAAACGAAATACGACATAACCCCATGAAACCCGTAATAGAACCCATTGACCGTGATTTGATCGAATCGGAATTGAAACCCGAGTTTTTCGTACGACATACCAATAAAGGCAACAACGAGATTTACATCATTACCCACCACAATGCCCCCAACGTGATGCTTGAAATCGGTCGTTTGCGGGAGATTTCATTTCGTCATTCCGGAGGAGGTACGGGAGAAGAGGTGGATATCGATCACTATGATACCGACGAGATTTGCTATGAGCAATTAATCGTTTACAGCCGCGAGGACCGTGAAATTATCGGCGGGTATCGATTCATCGAGATGAAAAATGCCATCCAATCCGATGGTTCGATTCATGTATCCACAGCGACTTATTTCGATTTTTCGCAAAACTTTGTCCAAAACTACGCGCCCTATACGATTGAGTTGGGGAGGTCCTGGGTACAACCGAATTTTCAACCGGCAGTAAACCCCAGAAAAGGCATTTTTGCTTTGGACAATATTTGGGATGGTCTTGGGGCGATTGTCGTGATGCGCGACGTGCGCTATTTCTTCGGAAAAGTGACAATGTATCCGAGTTTTCATAAATCAGCCAGAGATTTCTTGTTGTATTTTATGAATCACTTTTTTCCGGACAATGAAAATTTGATGAAGCCCAAAAAACCGAAGGGCTATTTTGGTTCAATTGACGAGTTTAAGCCCATGATTGCAGGGTTGAATTACACGGATGGATTTAAAGTTTTGAATCAATACGTGAGAATTTTGAACGAAACAATTCCTCCACTGTTCAATATTTACATGGGACTTTCTCCGACCATGAAGACTTTTGGCACCACAGACAACCACGATTTCGGAGATGTGGAAGAAACGGGTATTCTTGTGACTATCGCTGATATCCATCCTGAAAAGAAAGAGCGTCACGTGGAGACCTACCGGGCGTTGAGAGGCTAGCAAGGTGTCGTTTTACCATACAAGGAGTGCTTTTGTTTTACGCATCCGAATCCTCTGAAGTCCGGAAAATAGACGTTTAAATTATGGATCAATTATTCACAATTTTCAGACTGGATGAGGCCGGAGCGCAAAAAATTGCTGCCGCACCCGACGAGCCGCACCTGCATGACTATGAAGAGCTCATCGTTGGCATCACCGGACAATTGGAGCATTTTATTGATTTCAAAACCATCACACTGGACGCCCCACTAGTAAGTTTTGTTACAAAAGGCAAAGTGCATCGTGTGATTCCGAAATTGAAGGATGGGAAATGCAGTATGTGGGTGCTCCGATTCAAAAGCGAGTTCATCCCCGATACAACATTCCAACTCTACGCCAATTTCCACGACCATGCCACGCTTAAAATTCAAGACGGAGGCTGTTTTAATCGCATGGTCGCGCTCTGCGAAATCATTCACGGCGCTATGCAACTTGAAAACCCCGATCTCGGTGTGGTGAAACATTTGCTGAGCGCGCTATTCATCATGATTGAATCTGAGAGACAGAAAATCCAACCGGACGAACACGTGAAAGTGCTTTCTCAAAACAATTCTATCCAGAACTTTCTAAAAATCCTGGAAGAGAATTTTCGCAAACCTGTGGGAGTAGAGTTTTACGCAGAGAAGTTGTTCATGTCTCCAAGAAACCTGAATTTGATTTGCAAAAATGTGTTGCATCACACGGTCAGCGAGATCATTGAAACAAGAAAACTTATTGAAGCCAAAAACCTGCTGACGCACACAGACATGCAAGTCTCAGAAATTGGTTTCACTTTAGGCTACAATGAAAGGGCCTATTTCACCAACGTGTTTAAAAAACGTACCGGACAAACGCCTACTGAGTTTCGCGAGGAAATGAAAAGATTGCTTGCGTGATTTTACAACGCTTCTTCCGAAAAGTGTAACCCACGGCAGCGGGAATTGCCCCACTTTTGTCGAGTCATTTGAACCCGACGACAATGAAATTCACAGGGATTTACAGTTTAATTATTGGGGTATTTTTTTACTCAGGTATATTTTCTCAAACGGAACACAACATGGAAACAAAAACCAACAACCCGCTTTTGTGCGACATCCAAACAGGCATGTGCGAAACACAGGATTCTCTTACGCAAACAGCAGACGCAAAAATTCCGAGCGCTATTAAATCCATCAAGGTTATTTATTTCACTGACCCAATCTGTTCCTCTTGTTGGGGCATAGAGCCGCAATTGCGCAAACTGAAATTGGAATACGGAAACAGCATTCAGATTGAATACCGTATGGGTGGATTGTTGCCGGATTGGTCATACAACAGTGGAGGCATCAGCAAACCGGCGGATGTTGCGCACCACTGGGATGAGGTAAGCCAATATTACGACATGCCCATGGATGGTGATGTGTGGTTGGAAGATCCTTTACATTCTTCTTATCCGCCGTCTATCGCTTTTAAAGCCGCGCAGATGCAAGACGAGGAAAAAGCAATACTTTTCATGCGCGAGATTCGTGAAATGGTATTTCTGCACAAGAGAAACATTACCCGTTGGGCTTATCTGGAAGAGGCTGCGAAAAAAGTGGGTTTGAACGTGGAACAATTCAAATCAGATTTCAACGGAAAAGCCTCCGAAGTTTTTCACCAGGATTTGAAATTCGCCAGAGAACTCGGTGTTCGCGGATTCCCAACTTTATTTTTTGTCGATGACCAGGGCAACAGAGAGCTGGTTTACGGCGCAAAACCTTATGCGTTTTACGAAGTGGCTATTTTAAAACTGGCGCCCCAAACACAAAAAAAGGAATACCTGAAAACTTGGGAACAGCTTTTTGCTAATTATCCAACCATGACGGCTAAAGAATTTTGCGAACTTTCAGGACAAGACAGAGCCTCCGGAGAACAATTTCTTCTTACTTTGACCCGGAATGGATTGCTCGAAAAATTCGACACAAAGAATGGTTCAATTTGGAGACTTAAAACCCGATAAACCATGGATAGAAAGACCTTTTTAAAAACGATGGCTCCGCTCGTTGCTGCGGCGCCGATAGCCGCTTCCTTTATAAAAATGAAAGAATTAGAAAAATTGACCGCACCGCTAGGCAAGACTGCAAAGATGCCCGTCCTGTTTCTCGGTCATGGCAGCCCCATGAACGCCATCGAAGAAAATGAATTTGTTGCGGGTTTCAGGAATATTGCCAAAAATATTCCCAAGCCGAACGCGATTTTGTGTGTTTCTGCCCATTGGGAAACCAAGGGCACGTTCGTAACTGCGATGCAACAACCCAAAACGATTCACGATTTTGGTGGCTTTCCCAAAGAATTGTTCGCCATTCAATATCCTGCCCCGGGTAGTCCCGACCTGGCCAAGCAGACCAAAGCGCTCATCACGAAGACTGAAGTAGGTTTAGACGATAAATGGGGGTTGGACCACGGTGCCTGGAGTGTAATCAAACACCTCTATCCCAATGCGGATATTCCGGTAATTCAAATGAGTATCGATTACAGTCAGGGTCCACAATACCACTATGAGCTTGCCCAACAGATTAAGGCCCTTCGAGAAAGAGGGGTATTGATAGTCGGTAGTGGTAATATTGTTCACAATCTGGGCAAAGTCGATTGGCGCAGACTCAACGATACCTATGGCTTCGATTGGGCACTCGAGGCCAACGATAAAATGAAAAAGTTCATCAGAGATGGAAACCACAAAGAGTTGATCAACTTTCGCGCTCAAGGCAAAGCATTTGATTTGGCCATCCCCACACCGGAACACTATTTGCCACTGCTTTACACCTTGGCTGTGCAAGACAAAAATGAATCCGTTCAACTTTTCAATGACAAAGCACTTGCAGGTGCTCTGACGATGACCTCCGTAAAAATTGGTTAGCGCATGGATTTGAGCTTCACCACGATCCTTGATCTTTTGGGCACCTTTGCCTTTGCAGTCAGCGGCATACGCATGGCCTCGGGTAAGCAAATGGATTGGTTTGGCGCCTACATCATTGGCCTGGTAACGGCTATTGGTGGAGGTACTTTGCGTGATTTGCTATTGGATGTAAAGCCGTTCTGGATGTTGGACGGCACCTATTTCCTGACTACCGGGGTGGCACTTTTGGCCGCATTATTCCTTAAAGATAGACTTTTCAGGTGGGGTAGTGCTCTGTTTTTGTTTGATACGATTGGCTTGGGCTTGTTCACTGTAGTGGGCATCACCAAAAGTGTGGATGCGGGCTTGCCTTTCTGGATTTGCATCATTATGGGCACCGTTACAGGTTCGGTGGGTGGGGTAATTCGTGATGTTTTGC
>JBBIIM010000022.1:0-13526 GCA_037446475.1 Crocinitomicaceae bacterium
GGTAGAAAATTGGTTGGGTAAATTGGGCGCTTGGATGTCGCATTATTTCATTTACCGCTGGTTTGGCATCAGTTCTCTTTTTATTTCGCTTTTGTCTCTGTCCTTAGGCGTCCGTCTGCTTTTAAAAATCAATCTTTTTTCACTGCGCAAGTTGATTCCCGTGGTTGTTGTCGGGATGCCTTTTCTATCGATTTTCTTTGGTTTTTTCTCAGGTTCGAATCTGAATCTCGGTGGTAGTTTTGGGTATGAAATCAATTTATGGTTGAATACCTCATTCGGTGTATTCGGTGCATTTTTATTCATTCTTACACTCGGATTTTCATTGGTGGTTGCCTTCTTTAACCCGCAGTTTCAACTATTGAAAGACAGTCTGCCTAAAATGAACCGACACACCAGCAAATATTTGGATGAAGAGGATCAAACGGTTGTGAATACCCTGGAGGCAGAGCGCATCAGGAAGGATGCTCAAGCATTTCAGGTGGATTTTACCGAGCCTCAGGATGAAGAATTAGAAGAGGACGATTTTGAGTTTGAATTGGTTCAAAAAGAGAATGACAAAAATTCTTCTCCTGGGAATTCATCAGGTCCGGAATTGGAAATTGATGACGAAATTCTAGCCGCAAAGGAAAACGAATTTGATGTTGAGGTCGCGCCGGAAGAACCTACACTAAGTCCCGAGGATATTGATGAAAAAGTACAGGAGTTTGGTGTGTATGATCCCAAATTGGACTTGTCAACTTATGTGCTACCACCCATTGAATTATTGAACGATTACGGAAGTAAGCAAATTCAGGTAGACAAGGCAGAACTTGAACTCAACAAAAATCGAATTGTTGACACACTGCGTCATTACAATATTGAAATAGACAAAATCAAAGCGACTGTCGGACCGACGGTTACCTTGTATGAGATTGTTCCGGCTCCGGGTATTCGAATTTCGAAAATCAAAAACCTAGAAGATGATATCGCGTTGAGCTTGGCTGCGCTTGGTATTCGTATCATTGCTCCTATCCCGGGAAAGGGAACCATTGGTATTGAGGTGCCAAATTCCAATCCGGACATGGTTTCCATGCGTTCATTAATCGCTTCTGAAAAATTCCAAAATGCCGACATGGACTTGCCGGTGGTTTTGGGCAAATCCATCACCAACGAGACCTTGGTTTACGACCTCACCAAAATGCCCCACTTGCTGGTTGCCGGGGCCACTGGGCAAGGAAAATCGGTGGGCTTAAATGCGATTATGGTTTCCATACTCTATAAAAAGCACCCGGCCCAGGTGAAATTTGTCTTGGTGGACCCCAAAAAAGTTGAACTCACACTTTACAATAAGATAGAACGCCATTTTCTTGCCAAACTTCCCGATGACGCTGATGCTATCATTACGGATACCAGCAAAGTCGTTGCGACGCTGAATTCGCTGTGTATTGAAATGGATGACCGTTACGAGTTGCTCAAAGAAGCGCAAGTGCGAACCATCAAAGAGTACAACCAAAAATTCATCAACCGCCGACTCAATCCTGAGAAAGGTCATCGCTACATGCCCTACATCGTCCTGCTCATTGATGAGTTTGCAGATTTGATTATGACCGCGGGCAAAGAGGTAGAACACCCGATTGCCAGATTGGCACAATTGGCTCGGGCGATTGGTATTCACTTGATTGTAGCTACGCAGCGCCCGTCAGTGAACGTAATTACCGGGATGATTAAGGCAAATTTCCCGGCCAGAATGGCATTCCGGGTACTCTCGAAAATTGACTCGCGCACGATTTTGGATTCGAGTGGCGCCGATCAGTTGATTGGCCGCGGGGATATGCTCATATCAACCGGGAATGATCTCGTTCGCTTGCAATGTGGCTTTGTCGATACGCCTGAGGTGGAAGCCATTTGTGAGTTTATTGGAGAACAACGCGGCTATCCAACCGCCTTCTACTTACCGGAATATGTGGGAGAGGCGACCGAGCAGCCTGATATTGATATGAATGATATCGACAGCATGTTTGTCGAATCTGCAAGAATCGTCGTGATTCATCAACAAGGCTCTGCGAGTTTGCTCCAACGCAAATTGAAACTTGGTTTCAATCGTGCGGGTAGAATCATCGATCAGTTGGAAGTACACGGTATTATTGGGCCTAGCAAAGGCTCCAAGGCGCGTGAAGTTTTAATCCATGATGAAAATCATTTAGAGGAAGTGTTACGTTCCAAAGATTTATTGTAGTTTTGGCACGATTTCTGAAAATCCGCTTAGAAATTTAACAACTATGAAAATTACCGCCATGATGATCTTGATGCTGTCAAGCATCACTTTCGCGCAATCTGACAAATCAAAAGGTATCCTAGATGAACTGGGAAAAAAGGTAAAAGGATACACTTCTTTTTACATCGAATTTAAGTCAACCGTAAAGAATCAAGAAGCAGGAATCAATGAAATTTCTGACGGAAAGGGTTGGGTGAAAGGCGATAAGTTTTATGCTTTACTTGGCAAAAACACAATTATTTCCAACGGCATTAAGAACTGGTTGATTTCGTCTGAAGACAAAACGGTATACATTTCTGCCGTGGATGACAGCGAAGAGTCTATCAATCCGAAAAAGTTGATGACCATTTGGGAAAAAGACGTAAAATCAAAATACGTGAAAGAGGAGGGTGGAATGCACATCATTCACCTCTATCCAACCAATCCGAAGAAGAAAGAATTTCACACGATTGTTTTAAAAATTTCAACGAGTTCGAAAGATCTCAAGAGCATTGAAGTGCGCATGAAAGACAGCACGAAGATGTTTTACGAAATCACCAAGTTGACACCAAATGTTGAGGTGCAAGAAAATAAGTTTGTTTACAATAAAAAAGATTATCCAGGATACGAAGAAATTGAAGATTAACTAAACCACTAAATTTCCACCATGAATTTAAGTTCCCTATGCGAAGATTACATCAATCGTTCGCCCTTTTTGCGTGAAGCCATCGCGGAAGATCTCATCAACATCTCTGCCCTTGCCCGAAAAATCAAACCTGAAATCGAATCGGCCATCAAAAAGCCGGTGAAAGATGGTGCATTAATCATGGCCATCAAGCGTATGACCCCCGGATCTTATTCCAAGCTTACCGACAACATTCCTAAAATGATGCAAGACATCGGGGACTTTGTTGTTCGAAGCGGTTTGGATAATTTCAGTATGCAAAACTCCGACACGGTGAAAGCCAAACAAGCCATTTTCATCCAAAAAGCGAAAGAGGCTATGAACGGTTTTTACACAATCTGCAACGGTGTTTCTGAAACCACTTTCATCATCAATTCTTCATTGACTCCGATTTTCAAGGAGATTTTCAACGAAGAAGTCATTACTTCGAATCACGTGAATTTGGCTTCGGTAACCGTGCGATTGCCACACAGCAACAGCGATGTTTCCGGTTTTTATTACTACATCTTGAAACATTTGGCTTGGGAAGGCATCAACATGGTTGAGGTCGTTTCTACATCCAACGAATTCTCGATTGTTGTAAGCATGGACGACATTGACGCCACTTTTTCAGTGCTTATGCGCTTGAAAAAAGGCTTGTAAAATTTCATTGCACTAAATTCTGAGAGCGCTTCGGCGCTCTTTTTTGTTTTATTTTTCACCAAACGGTTCTGCTCGGTGATGAAGTGTCCGTGCGCATCGGTATCATCTAAAGTATTATTTTTGCCGCAACCAAAAAACATCAACTATGTCTCATGGAATTAAACCCGGTGTAGCCACGGGCCAAGAAGTTCAGGATATTTTCAAACTAGCCAAGGAAAAAGGTTTCGCACTTCCTGCGGTGAATGTGACCAGTTCCAGCACGGTAAATGCGGTGATGGAAACGGCGGCCAAATTAAACGCTCCGGTGATTATTCAATTTTCCAACGGTGGTGCCTCATTCTTCGCCGGAAAAGGTTTGTCGAATAAGGATGAAAGAGCTGCAATCGCAGGCGCTATTGCAGGTGCAAAACACGTGCATGCTTTGGCTGAATTGTATGGCGCTACAGTAATTTTGCATACCGACCATTGTGCGAAGAACTTGCTTCCGTGGTTTGATGGTATGTTGGAGGCGGGAGAAAAATTTTATGCCGAGACAGGTAAATCTTTGTACAGTTCCCATATGTTGGACTTGTCTGAAGAGCCCATTGAAGAGAATATTGAGCTTTGTAAGCACTATTTGGAGCGCATGTCGAAAATGGGCATGACCTTGGAAATAGAGTTGGGTATCACGGGCGGCGAAGAGGATGGTGTGGATAATTCCGGTGTGGACAGTTCTAAATTGTATACACAACCTGAAGAAGTCGCTTACGCTTACGAAGAATTGAAAAAAGTATCTGACCGCTTTACAGTGGCGGCTGCCTTTGGTAATGTGCACGGCGTATACAAACCCGGCAACGTTCAACTGCAGCCCATCATTCTAAAAAACTCCCAAGAGTACATTCAGAAGAAGTTCAACACGGGTCACAATCCGGTTGATTTCGTATTCCACGGTGGTTCGGGTTCTTCTTTGGAAGAGATTCGCGAGGCTATTGGTTATGGTGTAATCAAAATGAATATCGATACGGATTTGCAGTTCGCTTTTACCGAAGGAGCTCGAGATTACATCACCTCAAAAATTGACTACCTGAGAACGCAAATCGGCAATCCGGAAGGTGATGATAAACCCAACAAGAAGTACTACGATCCCAGAAAATGGGTACGCGAAGCTGAATTGACTTTCATCAAGCGACTCGAACAATCATTCGCTGACTTAAACAATATTAATACGCTATAACATCATGGTTTGGTTCAAAAGAAATAAGGAAGGCATCACAACTTCCACCAAAGAAAAGAAAGAAACACCGGAAGGCTTTTGGTACCAATGTCCCAAGTGTAAAACGGTTGTTACAGCCGAAGATCACGCCAAATCGGCCTACGTCTGTTCCAGTTGCACCTACCATGCACGCGTAGGCTCCAAGGAATATTTCGAGGTATTTTTCGATGGCGGAAAATTCACGGAGTTTGGCGAGAATATTACTTCAGGTGACCCCTTGAAATTTGAAGACACGAAAAAATACTCCGACAGAATCCAGGCAACCATCAAATCTACGGGTTTGAAAGACGCCATTCGCACGGCTCACGGTGAGATTGGTGGTCAACCTGCTGTCATTGCCGCCATGGACTTCGGATTCATCGGTGGTTCGATGGGTTCTGTGGTTGGAGAAAAAATCGCGCGCGCGGCTGATAAAGCCATGGAACTCAATTGTGCCTTAATCATCATTTCAAAATCCGGAGGAGCGCGCATGATGGAAGCCGGATTGTCGCTCATGCAGATGGCCAAGACCAGTGCGAAACTGACACAAATGGCGGATCGCGGTTTGCCTTACATTTCCTACCTCACAGACCCGACTACGGGTGGTGTAACCGCTTCTTTTGCTATGCTGGGCGACTTGAATATCGCTGAGCCTGAGGCTTTGATTGGTTTCGCCGGACCTCGCGTGGTGAAAGAAACCATTGGTCGCGATTTGCCTGAGGGTTTCCAGACTTCGGAGTTTGTGCTTGAGCACGGATTCTTGGATTACATCTCCGACCGCAGAGAAATGAAAGAGAAAATTGCGCAATCGCTCAAATTCTTCTACAGCTAATAATTGCTATCAATATTAGGAAGCGGATGCCTTTGTGCTCCGCTTTTTTTGTGTCTTATCGCTACTTCATCATTTCAATCATTTCATCGTCGAGACATTCGTTGCGCATTTTGTACAATTCTTCAGGCCCCATCATTTTAAATGGTTCGCAGATAGAGTCAATTTCTTTGCGCAGCGCAAACAACTTATCTTGTTCTTCGGCTGTCGTGGAGTCATCAAAGAGCAGCTCGTGCGACATATAGTTCAAGGCCTCAGATTTCTGAATGCATTCACAAAGCGGATTGGTTTCTGATGAACAAGAGGCAAGAAGCAGTAGAATTGGGACAAATAAGCGAACCATAGCACGAATCAATTTGCACCAAAGGTATGAATCCCCAAACAAAAAATGAGTGTTGTACCACCTCAAAATTTCTTAATGCTTCGAATAAGTCATGGTGATGCGATTCATGGCAGAAAGACAAAATAAAATCATTTGCGCGCTTTTCCTTGTGCACGCTTATTCTGACTAATTTTGTACGCTATGAATCAAATGCTGTTTATCAACAATGTGGGAGGCGGGGAGATCTTACTCGTTCTTGTATTTGTGTTGATGTTTTTCGGAGCCAAAAGTATACCCGGCTTGGCGCGCACTTTGGGCAGGGGTATGCGCGAGATTCAGCATGCCTCTGACGAAATAAAACGCGAAATTCGTGCTACCACGGATGAAATGAAGTCCGATTTTCAATTGGGCAATGAAGTTTCTAAAATTGTACAAGATATTGAAAGCCAGCCGCGTCAGTTGTTGGATCAAATCGAGGATACGGTGGCCTACACCAAGCGCGACATTGAGGCAAGTGTAGAAAAATTGGACCAACCCGCCGATAATTCAAAATCTGAAAATACCGAATCCAAAGCGTGAGTTATCTTTTAATCATTGTTGGTTTAGTTATGCTCATCTTCGGTGGGGATGTGCTCGTGCAAGGCGCTTCGGGATTGGCTAAGCGCATGCGCCTTTCACCCCTTGTAATCGGGATGACGGTGGTTGCATTCGGTACATCCGCCCCTGAATTGATGGTGAGCGTAAAAGCCGCCTACATGGGTTCGCCTGAGATTGCGCTGGGCAATGTAATTGGTTCGAACATCGCAAATATCGCTTTGGTGCTTGCTATCACCGTGTTGATTTTTCCATTGGCCATTGACAGGAATTCAAAAATCATCGATTGGCCGGTAATGATGGTGGCTTCAGTGGTGTTTTATTTGTTTGCACTCGACGGTGGCATTGCGCGTTGGGAGGGTTCGGTATTGTTCGCTGCTATTGTTTTTTTCACCGTTTTCCTGATTCGCAACAGCAGGAAAAAGTCCAAGATGTATGAACCTGATTTACAAGAACATATTCCAAATCTCTGGCTTTCCTTGGGGAAAATTTCCGCAGGTTTGGTACTGCTCTATTTTGGTTCCAAATGGCTTGTGAGCGGTGCCATTGAGATTGCTGAGGCTTTCGGCGTGGAAGAGCGCATCATTGGTGTGACAGTAATCGCCTTCGGTACTTCTGTTCCTGAGTTGGCAGCATCGGTTATGGCAGCCTTGAAAAAGGAGTCTGATATTTCCATAGGCAATTTGGTAGGATCCAACATCTTCAACATTTTTTCAGTGATTGGTATCACTTCCATCGTTCAACCCATTCCGGTTGGTGAAAAAATCATCAACCCGGACATGTACTGGATGATGGCTATCGCAGTGGGTCTAGGCATTATACTTTTGTTCTGGAAAAAAATCAACCGTTGGCATGGCTTGGTCTTATTGGCGAGTTACTTGACCTACATTGGAATTTTGGTCATGAGTCAAAATGCTTAATTTGCGCCGATGTTGAAGTACAAGCGTTTTACAGAACTTAGCACCACGGAATTGTATCAAATTATCGCTTTGCGTGAGTTGGTTTTTGTGGTAGAGCAAAACTGTCCTTACCTTGATTGTGATGGCAAAGACCCTGACAGCGAACACCTCTGGCTAGAAAAAGACGGGAAAATCGCAGCCTACACCAGACTTGTACCTCCACAACATATAAATCAATTTTGGTCGATAGGTCGCGTAGTTGTAAATCCAGAATTCCGTGGTTTAGGTTTGGGCAAAGAAATCATGAATGCGTCTATCGCCAAACTCAAGGAAAATCATGGTGTGCAACACATTCAAATCAGCGCACAAGTATATCTACTCAAATTTTACAACGATTTAGGCTTCAAGGAAATCGGAGCTATTTACTTGGAGGATGATATTCCGCATATCAAGATGATTTATGGGAATTAAGGGTCTCAGTTATTTCCAATTTGCAGGTCGTTTTGCAACATAGCCATTTTTGAGAACTACTTCTTCCGGTAATTGCGCATTTTCAAATTTCATCTGATGTCTTTCTGATTTTACATATCTATCCGACAAATTGACCAAATCATTTGAATATCGCTGAGGCGGGAAGAATACCCAAATCTTATGCTTCGGCTTTAATTCCCTGATTACTTCAATTGGTGGGATTAAATCACTGTCAGCCGAAAATAGAATAGAGATTGAACATTTATTTTGTACGATATCATTCAACATTTGTGTTGCAATTCTTTCATCAGTTTCTTTTTCCTCGTATTGAATGATTTCATCCCGACAATTTCTACAAATCATTCTTTTTTGAAGAAACTTACCAAGCTGTAAATGGAATTTCGGATTTAATTAATTCGCTTGAAAAAATAAATCCTGTCTGTCAGCTTTCCCAGCATTTTTTTGAATTGCGGAAAAGTACTTCACGGCTACAAGTTCTTGATGAGGCTTCAAAAAACTTTCAACGAATTTTACCAAATCCAGCCAGTAATAATTTCGCCACTTTTTTGATTTCAATCCGAAATAAAAATTGAAACCATCAATATATGCTATGACATCTTGTTTATTTTCAGACATATATTCTAATCAAAAAGCCCTCTTCAATTGAGGGCTCAAACCTTTGACTATCTCATCAAAGGGGGGTTATTAGATACAAAAGTATAAAAATGTTTCATAAAAATTTATTTTCTGCGCACATTTGAAAACAAGTAATCTTAATCTACTCTCGATTGAAACCTTGAGATTGGTGAGACTTCAAAAATCAGAATTTACCAATTTATTTCTTTCCTATCTTCGCGCCGTCTCATTAGGGGTGCTCGAAAGGGCTGAGATTATACCCATTGAACCTGATACGGATAATGCCGGCGCAGGGAAAAATGACAAGACTAATTCTAATTATTAATTCCCAAGAATTGGCCCCTAGTTCTTGTTAAATGTTTTAACACATGAAAACAAGACTTTTTGCTTTGGTTGGGATGCTCGCGTTGGGCATTCCGAATGTTGTACGCGCTCAAGCCTCACTCCGAGGTCAAGTGCTCGATGAAAATGGCGCTCCTGTGATTGTTGCCAAATTGAAAATCCAAGGAACGTATCTGATGACTTCCACCAACTTGAACGGTGCGTTTGTTCTAAACGGTTTGAAAAACGAAGAAACCTATGTGCTCGAAGTGTCACAATTTGGCTTCCAGACCATCTTCGATACAATTACTTTGTTGTCAGGCGAAGTACAGAAAAACTATGTCATGCGTGCCTTGGAATTCATGACCAACTCGGTCGTTGTGGCTGCCAACAAAATCAGCGATAACACGCCGATGACCTTCAACAACCTCACTCGGGAGGACATCGAAAAAATGAATTTCGGTCAAGACATTCCCTACCTGTTGGATGAAATTCCTTCTTCGGTGGTGAGTTCGGATGCCGGTGCAGGCATTGGTTACACGGGCATTCGTATTCGCGGCACAGACCCCACGCGCACCAATGTGACCATCAACGGAATTCCGGTCAACGACTCCGAATCACATGGGGTGTTTTGGGTTAATATGCCCGATTTTGTGTCTTCGGTGGATAACGTCCAAGTGCAGCGCGGTGTGGGAACTTCTTCCAACGGTGGAGCCGCTTTTGGGGCGGGCATCCACATGACCACCAACACGGTGAATCGCGAATCTTATGGTGAAATTGAAAATGCCGCCGGGTCGTTCAATACCTTGCGTCACACCGTTCGTCTCGGCACGGGATTGATTAACAATCAATTTTCCTTGGACGCCCGTTTGTCGAAAATTTCGAGCGATGGCTACATCGACCGTGCATCCTCTGACCTCAGAGCCTTTTACATTTCAGGGGCTTGGTTGAGAGAAAAACACAGTTTGCGCTTCAATATTTTCAGTGGAAAAGAGGTGACCTACCAAGCGTGGAATGGTGTGTTTCAAGACGACTTGGCCACAAATCGGCGCATGAACAGTGCGGGTATGTATGTCGATGCCAATGGCATGGTGCAATACTACGACAACGAGGTGGACAATTACCAGCAAACGCATTACCAATTGCACTACACGGGCCGCATTTCCTCCAAAATTGACCATGCGATTTCTTTGCATTACACACGCGGCATGGGTTATTACGAGCAATTCCGCAGAAACGACCGTTTCAGTACCTACGGATTGACCCCCATCCAAATTTACAATCCGGAATTAGATACCATACAAATCATCAACCGCACCGATTTAATTCGCCGCCGTTGGTTGGATAATCATTTTTATGGCGCTGTGTACGGTTTGACCTACAATGATGGCAAAGGACTTCAAATCACTTGGGGTGCTGCGGCCAATCAATACATTGGTGACCACTACGGGGAAATTATTTGGGCGCGTTTTGCCTCTCAAAGCGAAATCCGCGAAAGATACTACGACAACCGAGCCGTTAAATCAGAGGCAAACACTTATCTCAGAGCGAATTACCAACGCAGCAAATGGAACTTTTTCGGAGAATTGCATTACCGCTTCATCGACTTTAGATTCACTGGAAATGCCGTAGTTTTTGAGGAAATGGTGCTCACCAATCAGGTGGTGAACTACAATTTTCTGAACCCAAAAGCCGGATTCAGCTATGCATTCAACAAAAACAACAGTTATTACTTTTCCTATGCGCAAGCCAATCGCGAGCCCGTACGTCGAGATTTTACCGAAAGTACGCCCGACAGTCGCCCGCGTCCCGAACGTTTGCACAATATTGAAATGGCCCATCTCTACCAACAGAAGAAATTTACCCTGAAAACCACGGGGTATTTGATGTACTACGAAAATCAGTTGGTGCTCAATGGCAAAATCAATGACGTTGGCGCCTACACGCGCACCAATGTGGATCAAAGTTATCGCGCCGGAATTGAGCTGGAAGCAGGCTACAAACCCAACAAAAATTGGCACTTTACCGGAAATGCAGCTTGGAGCAGAAACAAAATCCTTGCGCACACGGAATTCATCGACAACTACGACGACGGCTCTCAGCTTGAGCAGCGCTACACGAACACCGACATCGCGTTTTCTCCAAACCTTATTGCCGGCGGTCGAGTGACTTATTACCCCATCAACAACCTGGAAATCTCGTTGATAGGTAAGTACGTCGGTAAACAATACTTGGACAACACCCAAAACGAAGACCGCATCCTCAACCCCTTCGCCTACGCCAATGTACGTGTAAATTACATCCTCAAAACCAAAGTCTTCAAAGAAATCCACCTTGGACTTTTGGTGAACAATATCACCAACAACCTCTACGAAAATAACGGCTACACCTTCAGCTACATCTGGGGCGGCGAGATAATCACCGAAAACTATTTCTACCCCCAAGCCGGTATAAATTTCCTTGGGAGTGTGAAGTTGAGGTTTTAGTCGGGTTTCAATGCCAAGTAGCGCTAATCAATTTTTATTACAATTCAGAAAGGGTCGTTTCGAGAGAAGCGGCTCTTTTTTTGTGGGGGTAACTTTTAGAATTTATTGTTTACTTATGATTTTGTTTATCTTCGGGTAATTCAATAGTCTGAATAGCAGACATACATACGCATTATGGAAACAATTTTTCGCAATATTTCTAAAATAATTGAAAGAGATAGTAAAGCTACAACATACAAATTCGCCCTATTGCGTGGTGTAATTGACATTATACAAGATAACTCGCCATACATTACCTTTCAAAATAATCGCGTTTTTATTCCAACGGGTCTTATGGTAGAAAAATGGCTTCTATATTATTATCCTATTTTAAGTGCTGAAACCTTGATACCTCAGATCAATGGCAGCAACAAGCTTGCTTTTACATCAGACTTTCTGAGTTTCATCAAAGAATACGAAAGGCGAGGTGGGTTTTCTGCTTTTTTTAATGATATGAGAAATAAAGGTATTCCACTGGATTTACAAGAGAGCTTTTTCGGTTTAACTAAAATAATAGCCAAAACAATAACTGGAATGCCCATGAAATATATTGGTCGTTCAATATCTAATTATTTTTATTCCGTTTTTCGAATCGAGAGTTCACGAATTCACCGAGCCAAGGAAATAGACTTTGAATTTTTAATCAAGAATTTTGGAACATTTTCAATCCCAGTCGAGTATTATGAGTGCTTTCAAATTTTGGGTAGTTTCATCAATGGTCAGGATTCTATTTTATTCAAGTGGGCTGAATTTTCAGTGACTGCTTCTGGTAATAATCTATCAGTTCATCAAGTGCTGAATGAGGTTTTAAAAAGCCCGATTACTCTGAGAGAAATCAGTGAATCAAAGAAATTATACGAGGACATTCTGAAAAAAGAAGGTCAAGTTCGTTGTGTTTGGACAGGTAAGAAAATTCCGAACTATGACGTTGACCATATGATTCCGTTCTCAATATGGAAGAATAATGATTTATGGAATTTACTACCTTCTCATAAAAAGACTAATAATGATAAACGAGACAAAATACCGAGTCCAGAAATTATCGAAAGACAAAAGGGCATAATCCTCGATTATTGGGGTATTATTTATGAAAATCAGCCGCAACGGTTTCAGAAAGAAATTCAAGTAGCGCTTTTGGGTAATCAGGAATTTGAATCTTGGCAAGAAATGGGGATTTCTCAATTGCAAAGCAGTTGTAATTATTTAATTGAAAATAGAGGCTTTCAAGTATGGAACATTTGAGACAAAACCCCAACAGTCATTTAACAGCTATTCGGCGTACTTCGCTGTCTTTTCCAACACGAATTTTGTTGGAAGAGCATGCGCTTCATGGTAAAATCTTGGATTTTGGTTGTGGTATCGGGAAGGATGTTGAGATTTTGAAGTTGAAAGGCTTCGAAATTGAAGGATATGACCCCCATTATTTTTCTGCTTTTCCTAAAGACAAGTTTGATACGATAATATGTATTTATGTGTTGAATGTTTTAATGCCACATGAACAAAGAGATGTGCTGATGAATGTCTCAAATCTTTTAAAACCTGGTGGCAAGGCATATTTTGCTGTCCGTAGAGACATCACTTTTGAAGGTTTCCGAGTACATAAATTGCATAAAAAACAAACGTATCAATGTTTGGTCAATCTTCCTTTTAAATCTGTTTTTAAGAATGAGAATTGCGAGATTTATGAATATCAACATTTTACAACATTACACCATGGTGATACCTCAACGAGTCTATTTTTTGCCGCATCAGTACAACATGAGTTAATATCTGAGTCGCTGCAGGTATTTGCATTTTATGATTTATTTCCTGTTTCGAAGGGTCATGCTTTAATAGTTCCAAAGCGTCAAGTGTCGAATTATTTCGAATTGACTTGGCTCGAGCAACAAGAATGCTGGAAAATGGTGAATAAAGTAAAATCGATTCTTCAAGATTTGTACAACCCTGATGGTTTTAATGTTGGAATAAATGTGAATGAATCAGCTGGACAAACTGTTTTTCATTGTCACATCCACATAATTCCGAGATACAAGGGTGACCACGATTCACCTAGAGGAGGGGTGCGCGCTGTGATTCCTAGCAAGAAAGATTATTGACCCCTCACTCCACCCCAATCCAATCCACCAGCAATTCAAAGT
>JBBIIM010000022.1:13545-14179 GCA_037446475.1 Crocinitomicaceae bacterium
GTTTATTCGCAATCAAAAAACACATTTGCGCGATTTGGTCGAAGTTGAAGTTCGGAAGATTGAGTTTGCGCCCTCGGAATTGTGGGTAGCAATTAGCGATTTTGAGGCGGATCGTTTCCCATTCTCCTGTGGTTTTGAACGGATGCACGTAGGATTCAGATTGATACAGCGAGCTTTTTAGTCGGAATTCGTAAGCTTTGCCATCACCTTTTATGCGCATCACGATGTGCGTTTTTTCTTGGATTCCCGACAGCGAGATGTTGTGTTGTACGGATGCAAAACCACCGTTGTTGGCGAGGGAAACATGACCCGAAAATTTACCGTGCCCTGCTTCCGTGAGGGACATGCTACTTCTGGAAATCCCACCCATTACGCCATCGTTTACAATGCGCCATGTTGTGATGTTGGTATCTTTAGAAAATTCGAAAATCGTGGTCATTTTTGCGGCAATTATTATGATGAGGAGGGTAATCGTGAATTTCATATTATTTTTTATTAGCGCCATTTATTTTTCACCAAACCCAAAGAACATTGATTTGTCAAACACATAGAGACATAGATCTGTTCAATTTTGAAGCTACATGCAGTATTCGGCGAAATCAGTCGAGACCAATGATAATCATCAATTTGCTTC
>JBBIIM010000022.1:14279-47234 GCA_037446475.1 Crocinitomicaceae bacterium
AAAGGCGGTCTAGGTTCTCTAAAAGTGCACAGACCGAAAAACTATGTCTCTATGTGTTTAATATTGTGTAATTCGTTTTATCAAACACACAGAAGCATAGCTCTGTTCAATTTTGAAGCGACATGCAGTATTCGGCGAAATCAGTCGAGACCAATGATAATCATCAATTTGCTTCACTCTCGAAAAAGTGAACAATAGAAGCCGAAGGCATACACATAGTCCATGCTCCTCACGATGTCAACTGCCAAAGGCGGTCTAGGTTCTCTAAAAGTGCACAGACCGAAAAACTATGTCTCTATGTCTCTATGTGTTCTTCTCGTAATTTGAGCCTAATTGCGTCCATACAGCGAGCCCATCATTTCATCCTGAAAAGTAATGCCTTGACTGCGTTTGCGTTTCGACAATTGTTTGTATTCCACCAAGCCCCAAAGCAGCAATTCCTTCAGAAAAAGCAGTTCTTTTTTGTCGGCATCGGAAACATAAGCATCGAGTACATCATTCATCGGTGTGATTTGATTCAACTGTTTCTCGTAATCGGCATCATTCGCGTCATTGGTCAACTCAAATTGCTGATTTTCCATAAACCAATGCACAACTGCGTCAAATTCATCCGGTGAACCTGGTTTTTTTAACTTTTTGATGGGTCGATAGGTTTTGTCAAAGACAGATTTTATCGCCATACCAATGAGTATGTGAGCCACATTTTCTGCGCCTACTTGCTCTCCTTCATAAACGAGCTCTACTTTTCCCGTAATGGCCGGAATAATGGCGTCAAAATCTGCCATGCGCACACTGGTTTTCTTGGCGCCACTTTGCAACATGCGAATTTCAGCCGCAGCCAATAAATTCTCATACATCGTGATGCTCATGCGTGCCGAAACGCCACTGTTGGCATCAATGTATGGCGATTGTCGCGCTTCAAAACCGATTTGTTCAAGCAGCGTTTTTGCGATTTCCGGAACGAAAATATGCTCGTTTTTTGCCTCTTGAATAATTTCCTGTTGGGTAATTTGTTTAGCTATTTCTATATTTTTAGGATAATGCGTAAGTATTTGAGAACCAATTCGGTCTTTGAGAGGTGTCACAATACTTCCACGATTGGTATAATCCTCTGGATTGGCTGTAAAAACGAACTGAACATCCAAAGGCAAACGCATTTTGAAGCCGCGAATTTGTACATCACCTTCTTGAAGAATGTTGAACAGTGCCACTTGAATTCTCGCCTGTAAATCGGGAATTTCATTGATCACAAAAATGCCTCGATTTGCTCTTGGAATCATGCCATAATGAATCACGTCTTCGTCGGCATAAGTCAGTTTTTGTGTAGCCGCTTTTATTGGGTCGATGTCGCCAATTAAATCTGCAACGGTCACATCGGGCGTTGCCAACTTTTCAGAAAAGCGCTCGCTGCGGTGCATCCACTCGATGGGCATGTCGGCACCCGACTCGGCTTTCATTTTTTTGCCAAAACTCGAAATCGGACAATGCGGGTCATCGTTGATGGGCGAACCCGCAATAACAGGAATGTACTCGTCCAACAAGTCAACCATAGAACGGGCAATCCGGGTTTTCGCTTGTCCACGCAACCCGAGCAGATTGATCGCGTGTTTGGCTAAAATGGCGTTTTTCAATTGGGGAATGACGCTGTCTTCATAACCAATGATTCCTTCAAAAATGGGGACTTTATTCTTGATTTTTTCAATCAAATTTTCGCGCAATTCGTCTTTGATAGAGCGAGAGCGGTAGCCTGATTTTTCTAATGCGCCAAATGTTTTTATCTGTGTAAGTTCCATATTATCTGATGTTTCTTTTTTTGTTTTTTTCGTAATCTTCAAAAATCATCTGCCCCAAGCCTTTAAGTCCGGTGTAAAAAGCTTTGCCTTGGTTGGCTTCGGTAAATTTCTCCACAAAGGATTGAAGATAAGGGTCTTGGGCAATCATGAAAGTGGTAATGGGAATGCCAATTCTGCGTGCTTCCTTGGCTTTGTTCAAGCATTTATCCGTGATGAAGCTGTCTAAACCGTTGCTGTTTTTGTAATATTGACCATTAGGCAAATTCAAACAGCTCGGTTTGCCATCGGTAATCATAAATATCTGTCTGTTGGCTTGTTTTTTTCTTCGGAGAATGTCCAAAGCCAAATTCAATCCTGCAACGGTGTTGGTGTGGTAGGGACCCACTTGTAAATAGGGCAAATCCTTGATCTGAATTGGCCAAGCATCGTTGCCAAACACAATGACATCCAAACTGTCTTTGGGATAACGCGTTTGAATCAATTCGGCGAGTGCCATAGCTACTTTTTTTGCGGGCGTTATGCGGTCTTCGCCATATAAAATCATGCTGTGACTGATGTCAATCATCAAAACGGTGCTCATTTGTGCGCTGTGGTGCGTGTCGTGAACAACCAAATCTTGTTCGGTCAATTGAAAATCCGAAATTCCGTTGTTGGCAAAAGCATTTTTGACGCTTTCCGTTACATTAATTTGGTCAATACCATCACCAAAATTATAGGCTCTCATCTCACCGGTTTTTTCTTGTCCGAGTCCGGCATGTTTGGTTTTGTGGTCGCCATTTCCGGATTTTTTTAAATCTCCAAAGATTTGATCCAAGGCTCTTTGTCGCAAGATTTGTTCAGTTTTGGCGGTAATTTTCAGTCCCTGTCCGGGTGGTTTATCTTCGTCGTCTTTTAGATAACCATGTTTTTTTAGATCTTCGATAAAATCTTCTTCACCGTATTCGGCGGAGTACAATTTGTATTCTTTGTCGAGTTCCCGCATCCAATCTAGTGTTTCGTCAACATCGCCCGAAGTGTAGACAATAAGCTCTTGAAAAATCTCAAGCAGGCGTTCAAAAGGACTCTGATCAGGAGCTTCATACAGGCTAAAAACAAAGCCGGAAAGGTTCCCATTGTTCTTTTCTTGTTCTGACATTTTCGATTATTTGTGAGTTAAAGTTCTACAATATTGAATAACAACAATCAAAAGAATTGGTTTATGTCGTCAAAACAAGAATCGAAATAGTATGACGGATTGAATCAAAATTTTAATGACTGATTATCTTTCAACGCTGAAAACATTAATGGTGCTCAGGATAATCAATTTTCCATAGAAAAAGTCCTTTACCGGGCACGCTGGTTCCTGCGTCACTTCTGCTTTTTTTGGCAATGATTTTTGGCATATCTTCCGGTTTCAGTTTGCCTGTGCCCACCTCAAGTAAAGTACCTACAACAGCACGAACCATATTTCTCAAAAAGCGGTTCGCGGAGATTTCAAAAATGTATTGCGTTTCTGTTTCTGACCAAAATGCTGCAAATACCTCACAAAAGTGATTGGTGACGTCGGAGTGATGTTTCGCAAAGGATTCAAAATCTTGTCTTCCGAGCAAGAACTTAGCGGCTTCATTCATTTGAGCAAGGTCCAGTGGATGTCTTGTAAAATGGGCAAAGCGCACGGTGAAAGGGTCTTTCTTTTTGTTGATGAAATAGCGGTAGGTTCTTTGGGTGGCGTCGAATCGCGCATGAAATTCGGGATGCGTCTCTTGAATATCGATGATTGCAATTCCCGGATGCAACATGCCATTGAGCTTGAATTTTAAGGAATTCAAATCTTGTGCTGCAAAATCACAATGCGCCACGTAATGCATGGCGTGAACCCCGGTGTCAGTGCGTCCACAACCCACCACTTCAACTGCGTTGTTGCTGTTCAGTTTCGACAGGGCTTTTTCGAGTTCTTCCTGAACACTGACTGCATTGGGTTGCACTTGCCAGCCGTGAAAATCTGTGCCGTCGTATTGTAAATCCAAGCGCAATCTTGCCATAATGCCATTATCGATGCACAAAATTACTTGATTTCGGGCTTTGACCATTGAACAACATTGTCTTCCTTTTATTTTTCAATGGAAAGAGCGTCTACATTTGTCGAGTCAATAAGCTCGTATGAATCCCGCACTTGCACGAATCTATTTTCCGAACGATGAAGAACCCGAAGAGGTTTATCACGAACATCTGTTTCAGGTGAGGCAGTATTATTTTCAGCAACTCCCCGTGCCCAAAGTCGCTCAAGCCAAAGCCAAAAAGTTACTTGAAATGCACCGGGCTTTTGTAATGCGTTTTGGCTACGAACCCTTTTCCGAGAGGCAAATCGACTATCCCGATTTTGGTTTTCAGCAGGATTTACTCTTAGATTTTCACAAGATCGAACAAATTCGCTCGTTTTGCAGAACGCAACTGTCTTGGCTGAATCACGCCGCTCAGGCCGCTGAGTTTCTGTTGTATTGGTATGAATTAGAACTTCTTTTTGCGAGCAAATTTGCGTCGGTATGTTCGGGTCATGATTTAACCAAGGTTGTCTTGAAAGCCCCGGATGCGGTTCGTCTGAATCAGGAAATCAAAACGGCTTCCGTCGAAAATGCATTGACCCTTGGCTATTTGAAAAATGCCTTTGAAAACTTAACGGGTGCGGTGCAGCAAGAACTGTTGCGATGTGCAAAAATGCTTGAACTCCACGAACGCATGTGATTCGTTGAACGTTATCTGAGTAAAGTTGTCGCAATTTGACCATTTTTTCTGTCTATAATCGTCACATTTTCAATTTAATGCACTACATTTGCAGCCCGAAATTTAATGCTGTTGCCGGATTGTCAGCAATTATGTTTAACACCTTTTGGGATGCCGGCGTTCCAAAATACAAATTTAAAAAGCCACATGGCAAATCAAAATCAACAAACTGGAATCGCAGAATTTGACTGGGATTCATTAGAAAAGGGGTACAAATCCTCTGATCGTGAAGCGCTTGCAAGCAAGTACGACGAATCACTCAACTCTATCGCTGAGAAAGAAGTTGTGAAAGGTACTGTTGCTGCCATCACAAAAAAAGAAGTAGTGGTAAACTTGGGTTACAAATCTGAGGGTATCATTCCAATCAACGAATTCCGTTACAACCCTGATTTGAAAATCGGTGATGTTGTTGAGGTTTACGTTGAAACACAAGAGGACAAAAATGGTCAACTTGTGGTTTCTCACAAAACTGCACGTACACACAACTCTTGGGAGCGTGTAAACGAAGCACTTGAAACCGGTGAAATCATCACAGGTTATGTGCGTTGTCGTACAAAAGGTGGTTTGATCGTTGACGTATTTGGTATTGAAGCATTCTTGCCAGGTTCACAAATCGACGTGAAGCCAATCCGTGACTATGATATCTATGTAGGTAAAAACATGGAGTTCAAAGTGGTTAAAATCAACGCTGAATTCCGCAACGTTGTTGTTTCTCACAAAGCACTTATCGAAGCTGAGCTTGAGGAACAGAAAAAAGCAATTATGTCCGGTCTTGAGAAAGGTCAGGTATTGGAAGGAACGGTTAAGAACATCACGTCTTACGGTGTATTCATCGATTTGGGTGGTGTTGACGGTTTGATTCACATCACTGACTTGAGCTGGGGTCGTGTAAACCATCCGGAAGAATTGTTGGAATTGGATCAGAAATTGAACGTAGTTATCTTGGATTTCGATGATGAGAAAACACGTATCGCTCTTGGTTTGAAACAATTGCAGCCACATCCATGGGATGCTTTGGATGCAAACTTGAACGTGGGTGACAAAGTAAAAGGTAAAGTTGTTGTGTTGGCGGATTACGGTGCATTCATCGAAATCGCTCCAGGCGTTGAAGGTTTGATTCACGTTTCTGAAATGTCTTGGTCACAACACTTGAGAACGGCTCAGGACTTCTTGAAAATCGGTGATGAAGTTGAGGCTGTAATCTTGACTTTGGACAGAGAAGAAAGAAAAATGTCATTGGGTATCAAGCAGTTGATGCCAGATCCATGGGAAGGTATTGAGTCTCGTTATCCGGTAGATTCTCGCCACAAATCCAAAGTGCGCAATTTCACCAACTTCGGTGTGTTCGTTGAATTGGAAGAAGGTGTTGACGGTTTGATCCACATTTCTGACCTTTCTTGGCAGAAGAAAATCAAGCACCCATCTGAATTCTGTAAAGTAGGTGACGAGATGGAAGTGGTTGTTTTGGAAATCAACAAAGACGATCGTCGTATTTCTTTGGGTCACAAACAATTGGAAGAAAACCCATGGGAAGTATTTGAAACTATCTTCGGAGAAGGTTCAGTGCACCAAGGTACCATCATCGACATGAAAGATAAAGCAGCAATCGTTGCTTTGCCTTACGGTGTTGAGGGTGTTTGTCCTGCTAAGCACTTGAAGAAAGCTGAAGGTGGAAACGCGAAAGTAGACGATCAATTGGATTTCAAAGTGATTGAATTCAATAAGGATGCTAAGAAAATCGTTGTTTCTCACGTAGCGACTTACGAAGAAGTAGCTGAAGACAAAGGCGCTAAGAAGAAGGTTGCTGAGGGTGGCACAACAGCTCAGGCTGTGAAAGCCATCAACCAAAGCCAAGAGAAATCTACTTTGGGCGACATCGACGCTTTGGCGAAGTTGAAAGAAGAAATGGAAAAGGGGGAATAAGCTCCGATTTCAGGAAATAAAAAATCCCGCGTCTTCTGAGTCGCGGGATTTTTTTTGTAATCAGTCTATTAATTCTAATGTAGCTTCAACTGCAGCCCGAATGTTGTTGCGAAGCTCCACTAAGGAAGCATTCATCATGTAACAAGGCGCGGAAACGATTTTGTTTTCCTTGTCAACGGAAATTTCGGTAATCAACTTATTTTCTGTTTTAACGCCGGTGTGTTCCAAACCCGCTTGAAATCCGGCAATATCGTATTCGGAGGAGCCTTGCGTGGAGCCAATGGTCATGGTGGGGTGAATTACAGAATTTTCCAATGCCTTGGCAACCACCACAGGTGACACGCACAAGGCGCAGATGGGTTTGCCAATGTTGGCCATGTTTACCAGCAAAAGTTTTACTTCAGGTAAAATTTCACTGTCCGGACCGGAGAATGCCCAAGTGGTGAAATTTTTAGCCGAACCAAAACCACCGGGAATTATCAAGGCGTCGATATCAGCCGGGTCAATGGTGTTGATGTTTGCAATTTTACCGCGAGCAATTCTCGCCGCTTCCACGAGCATGTTTCGTTGTTCGGGCATAGCCTCGCCGTTCAAATGATTGATCACGTGGTATTGATTTTTATCTACACCAATGCACACAGCCTCTGCCCCCAATTCCTCAATGGCCAAGAGGGTAAACACGGCTTCTTGAATTTCAGCGCCGTCATACACGCCACACCCTGAAAGTAAAACACCTATTTTTTTCATACAATTCTTTTGGTCAAAATTAATTAATGCAAACTTTTCGACCTTTGTTCAAAAGTGAATTTTTTAGAAACAGCGTTTTTGGCTACTTTTACACGACAAATTGTTTTCAATGGTTAAAATCATACGCTTAATAATTGTTCTCGTTTTGGGTGCCGGATTTGGATTTGGTCAAGTCTGTACTCCGAATGCTTCGTATACACAAGTGGGTATTTATCCGGAGCAAATGCCCGATGGTACCGTGGGGCAGCCCTATTCGCAAGTGCTTGATTTTGTCCTGCCCACAGATACCATGGGCTATCAATTCACGAATTTTTTGATTCTGTCGGTGTCGCTGCCGGTTGGTTTGCAATGGCAATGCAGTAATGCGGCGAATGGGTGCAACTACAATCCTCAGGTTTCGGTTAACGGCTGTGGCTTGGTGTTCGGTACGCCACTTTTGGCCGGTAACTACATGGTGGATGTGAATGTAATAGCGGATTTGACCATATTACAAGGAGTTCCATTTTCATTTCAATTGCCGCTGACCATCCATCCTTTTGAAATTGAAAATTCAAACGATGGTTTTTCCATGACAGGTGCCTATGGTTGTGCCCCCATTGTGGTGTCTTTCACCAACAACAATCCGGGTTTGATGGCATATTCATGGAGTTTTGGTAATGGCAACACTTCCAATTTGGAGAATCCGGGTCCGCAGTTGTATATGAATCCGGGGGAATATGTTGTGAATTACACGGCCTATTCGAGTGTCGATACCGTTCAGGTTTATACACTCACATCGGTTTCAGTGAATGCCATGTCCAATTTCGGTGGTGGTTTCCCGGGGTTTGACACACCCGACCCTTATTTCATCGTTAAAGAAAATGGACAATCCATTTATCAAAGTTCGATTGTCAGTAGCGCTACTTTTCCCACCAATTGGCCGGTGAATATTGCCATAAATCCTTCAAATACTTACACCATTGAGGTATGGGAAGCAGATGAATCGAACGCAGAAATTCTCTTCGGGGCGGATGACTATATGGGTCAAACAGTGCTTAACTTGAATGGCTGCAACGGCTGCGTGTTGTCCGGCGGTTCGGGTGGAGGCAATATATCTTATGTTGTTTCAAACCAAGCTATTCTGCCCAATCCTGCTGTGATTTCATCGGATACGGTCATAGTTTTGGGCTATCCTTTAGAACCGATTGTGAGTTATGATCAGGATCAAAATCTGCTTTCCGTGGTGGATTTGGGCCATGTGTATCAGTGGTATTTTGAAGGAAATGCGATACCTGGTGCTTCACAAACTACGCTAACACCCACGGAATCCGGCTTGTATCATGTAACTGCGTTTAACGAAGGTGGCTGCTCAACGGAATCTGAACCTATTGTGGGTATTGTTTGTACCGACTATATTCCGGGCATTTTTAGCTCAGCGACTGAAGTTGTTTTGAGCAATCCACTTACCGGGGCGACCAACCAGTGGTATTTAAACGGTACGGCGATACCCGGTGCAAATGGCAATTCAACGCCGATTTCAGGAATGGGCAGCTATACCGTGACCGTGACCGATGCTTTTGGCTGTGACTATCCGTCTTCTGCGATTTCATTCGCTTTAAGTATCGAACAGCACAACACGCCTTCGTGGTCTGTTTTTCCGAATCCTGCCGATAACAAGCTCAATATCCAAATCCAAAACGGCTTTGTGGCCAAGCGCATCGAAGTTACCGACATGACCGGTCGTGTGGTGCAAAAGATTATTGGGCCTAAAAATCAGCAAGTGCTTGACATTCAAGATTGGCCATCAGGCGTATATTTTGTGCAGTTGGTAGGGGAATATACCACACACACCAAGAAGGTGGTGAAGAGGTAAGCCAGTTTCTTTTCGTTACCTATAACGCATCAATACTTCGCAGCTTGCTTAGGGCTTCTTGTGCTCTCAATGAAATCCCTCAGATGCTGGTTGGAAGCTTTTAGATCCACTTTTCTCAAATACATCATGTGTCCACTTTCATAGGCATGGAAGCGAATTCTTTCTGCCAATTTTCCGCCGGGGTCCATTTGCCAGGCGCTGTATTTCGCGTTAAAATAGGTCGTTCCGCCGTCGTAATACCCCACTTGATACATCACATGCAAAAATGGGTTTTGCGCCATCGCTTGTCTGAGTTGATCGCGGGTGTTGTTGTTTGTTCTATCCCAAGGATGTACGTCGCCAAACATATTGTACTGTAACTCCGTACGGAAGCCGAGCACTTCACGCATGTAATGGTTGATGGCAGGTGTAAATGCGTGTAGCCAGTCGCTGAGTTCTACATTGTAATCAGGAGCGGTGCCTAAATCTTGTTTGTCCAAGCCCAGATAACGGGAGTCTAACCTGCCTAAAGTAAGTCCTTTATCGTTGCGCAGCAAGGCTTTCCAGAAGTAATTTTTGGTGATGATGAGATTGCCTTGTAGGATATCATTTTTGTCGATACCGGTGTAGAATGCCACACTGTCGGCAACTTGACTGCGCTGGGTTTGATCCAATGCGCCTACTTGCGTAATTGCCGACATGTAGTGTTTCAAAGTATAATTTTCCGAGCGTTTGAGCACCTCTTGGAGGGGTAGTTTCTGCAATGTTGCATTTAGTTTTTTATGGTACCACGCTGTTGCGGTGAAATAGGGTAGGTGCAAGGCCTCAGAAATCGGAGCGTCCGACTCAAAATATTTGTAATCTGCAGGCGAAACCAACACCACGCCGTTGAGATACATCCAGTGCACCGATTGCAACTGATGCGCAAGACCTGCCACACGCGTTCCCCCATAGCTTTCCCCGATGAGGTACTTGGGTGATAGCCAACGGTTGTGGCGACTTACAAAAATTTGAATCCACTCCGCGAGGTATTTGATGTCTGCGTTGATGCCGAAAAATTGATCTTTTTTGACACCTTCTCCATCCATGGGAAGCATGCGTGAAAATCCTGTATTTACCGGGTTAACATAGAGAATGTCGGTCACATCCAACACCGAATGCGGGTTTTCTCGTATGCCGTAGGGCTGGATTGGGAAACCCTCGTCGTCCACTTGCAGAAGCACGGGGCCCGTATAGGCAATGTGCATCCACACAGAAGCCGAACCCGGACCACCATTGAATGAAATCAGGAGCGGTCGTGTAGCCATATCTTTGTGGTCGGTGGATTGGTAATAGGTGTAGTGCAAGGTAGCCTTAGCCTTACCATCTTTGTCGTACACGGGTTGCATACCTGTTGTAACGCGGTAGTTTACTTTCTTTCCGTTGAAGGTTCCCGCGAAGTTTTTTACGATTGCTGTGTCAATAGCCAGATGGATTTTCGTTTGTCCGAAACTGACTCCAATGATAAAAAGGTAGAGTGAAAATAAAGATGTACGCATGCGATTTGAATTGGATTCAAAGCTATGCATTTTTGAGGATGAGAAGAAAGTGGGTAGTCCTAAATTTGCTTACCAGTTGAGAATTTTGCTGAAAGTAACAGTTTCAGAATTTTCGTAAATATCCATACGCATGGAACCATTGCCGATGATGCCACCTTCAAAATGCATTTTTAAATAACATTCTTGGCCTTTTTTCTTGGATGAAAAAGTTTGCTTGTACTCGGCATATTCACTTGAAGCCCAATTTCCTGTGTTGTTAGGAACGAAGTACCACACCGGTTCCTGTTCATCAAAGGGAATCGTTGATAAATTGGTGAATACAACTTTTATGTCTTTTCGAAAAGGCAGCAGCGCATAAAAGGCATAATCGACATCTTGTTGCAATTGCGCATTGTTGGGCAAGGCCAGAATATTAGTCAATTCGTCTTTTTTGTCCGGATAGGTAAACACTTTGGGTTTGTTGCATGCGCCGAGCAAAAATAGCGTTGCAAACGCGAATAAAATAGAGCTTCTCATGATGCCGTGAATTTGGGCGAAAGTTAGAGTTAATTTTTGTGATTGCGCTTGGGGATTGTTACCAATGTGGGATTTGTATGTTGCAGCACAGTTTTTGAAATACAACTTTTCCGAATTAATTTCGTACAAGTGTTGCAAGCTTCAAGAAATGTGGTTTTTACTGAAAAATAGTGTTTTACGATGGTTTATCATGACTTCTTTGTTTGTGGTGGTCCTAGCCATGCAAAGCGACAAAAGCGCGCAGTTGCAAGGTTCCAAGAGCTATTTTGCGGTTTTACTTTCTGTGAGCACCGTGGGCCACGATATGACATACGCTATTGTAACTGAAGATTCCGGTGGAAAGTCACATAAGTTTATCTCACGCCAGGAGTTTATCAATATCGCCTTGGGCAAATGGCGACTCAAACCCAACATCAAACAGGAGAATTTATTGGATAAATACGGCATTGCCTGGGGTTACGATGAGGAGACTGATCAACTTGTGATTCCTGCATTGGATTCTTTATGGAAGGTACGCTATAAGAATTTTCCTTACTTGCGCGGTGTTGTGGGTTGGGCTAATGGCGATTATATGCCGAGTGCTGCACAGCAAATTTATTTGGCAGATTCCTTCAAGGTACGAAATATCAATACCGAGTTTTTCTCAGGTGATGAATTCTGGAAATTGTTGCAATCGGTGCAGTCGAATACTTGGCGCGACAACTACAAGTCAATGTTCGATTAAATCTACGCATCAAGGTTTGGCGTAGGGCAGTCTGCCTATGGCTTGGGTAGAAAAATAGGCGTCTAGGCCTTGGGTAACTAACACTTGAGCTTCATCAAGCCCTATGAAGCCGTCTTTATGGACAAGTTCATCCGGTAAGATCACTTCTTGAATGCTCCCAATGATGAGCTTTGTGCCGTTGAGTTCAATGGGGGTAATTTGTTCCAATTGCATCAAAATGCTTACCACTGCCTCCCCTAGGATTGGCGCATGGTGGTCATCAACAGTGCGCTCAGTTAAGCCAATGGCTTCGAATTCAGAAATTTCTTTGTCGTAACGCGCTGAGGTTTGATGGGCTTTTTGATAAAGATCGGCTGCTACAAAATTCAGTGAGTAACTTCCCGTCTCTGTGATGTTTTGAAGGGTATCTCGTTGCACAGAATCTGGACGGTTGATGAGTCCGAAAAGCGCGGGATTGGCTCCAAGGTGAATGAGCGAATTGAAAATAGCCAAATTGCTCCAGCCTTCCTTAGATTTTGTGCCCACCAGCACGGCTTGTCTGAAACCTGCGAGTGAATTGATGAATGTCGTTCTGAAGCGCTGCTCGAAATTTTCGATGTGTTCTTTTGTAATTTGCATGGTCGGAACATGAAGTTTTTTACTAGCAATTCAGAATTGATTTTGTTCACTGATTTGTAATGTTTAAGCCGTAAGATTTTGATTTGTAGAAAAAAAGTAAAAATAATTTTGTTTTATTGAACAGTGTTCATTTATCTTTGTTGCAGAAAATTGATCTTGTGGGTATTTCGGAAAGAAAACAAAAGGAAAAGGAGGAACTGAAAGCCCTTATACTTCAGGCAGCCAAGAAGTTGTTTGTGGAAAAGGGGGTAGAGCAGACCACGATTCGCAATATTGCTCAGGCGATTGAGTACAGTGTGGGAACTGTTTATGTTTATTTCAAGGACAAAAACGAAATTTTTCATGCCTTGCATTCTCAGGGATTCACACAACTTGGAAACGACATGCGGATTCTTTTTAATGTACAAGAACCCATGGAGCGTCTCAAGGCCTTGGGCAGGGTGTACCTGAATTTTGCCATGGAAAATCCGGATATGTATGACCTCATGTTCAATATGAAAGCACCGATGGAATCCTTGGAAACGCTTCAAAGAGAGGAATGGTCTGAGGGACAATCTACATTCGGTGTCTTAAAATCCACGGTGAAAGAGTGCATGGATCACGGCTATTTTAAAAACCACAAACTTGAACCTTTGTCCTTCGCCATTTGGAGCATGGTTCACGGCATGGTCTCACTGCACATCAGTCAGCGCGTCAAAGGCGTTAACCTTTGCGAACCTGAGACTATGGTCATGGCGGGTTACGAAGAATTTATCCTGATGATTGATAAGAAGTAATATTTTTTTAACCATAAATGAACATTGTTCAAATTTAAAACATAATTCAATGAAGGAATTTATTTTAATCACAGGTGCGTCTTCCGGCATAGGCTATGCCATGGCGCAAAAGTTGGCTGCACAGAAGTTCAATTTGATATTGGTGGCAAGGCGTGTGGAAGTACTCAAAAAAATGCAACTCGAAATGTCCAACGTATATGGCATAGAGGTTCATTATTTCGAAGTGGATTTGTCTATTCCGCACGAGGCGATTGATTTGTTCGAAAACATCAAAAGGGCGGGTCTTCCTGTCAGTCATTTGGTCAATAATGCAGGTTTTGGCGCCTATGGGAATATTTTGGAAACTTCCCTGGACGAGGAAATGGATATGATCAACGTGAATGTGAGCAGCTTGGTAGTGCTCACCAAATTGTTCGCGCAAGATATGGCGAAACGCGGCGGTGGACGCATCCTGAATGTGGCGTCAATACTGTCATTCATTCCCTTTCCCTACTATTCAGTGTATTCCGCGACAAAAAGTTTTGTTCTTGCATTTTCGGAGACTGTGGCTGCTGAATTGGAGGGTTCGGGTGTTGTCGTAACTGCACTCTGTCCCGGCACTGTAGAAACCGATTTTCACACTGATGCGATGCGAAAAACAAACGCCATGAGCGCCAACAAGCCCATGCCAGTTGATCAAGTGGCTGCCGCGGGAGTCAAGTTATTACTCGAAGGAAAGGGTAAAAAGGTGGTGGGTTTGAACAACCGGTTTATTGCCCAATTACCGCGAATCACACCAAGTGGTTTACTGATGAAAATCAAGAAAAAATTAGCATCCCCAAAAATTCAATAGTCATGATCGATTTCCTTTTTCAATTGAAAACACGCAACGAGGTGCTCTTTTACTACGGTTTAATTTGTTTCGTTGCATCGCTCATTTTTCTCCTTTTGAGTCAAGTGACAAGCACGCAGGTCTTTGGCGTGAATGCGTGGTTCAAGCCCTTCAAATTTGCTTTTTCCACTTTCACTCTGGTTTGGGCGATGGCTTGGTATTGTGCCTATTTGCCGACTTTTAATTTGCAGCTGTTCAACTGGTCGATGATCGGATTGTTGAGTTTCGAAATCATTTACATCGCGGTAATGGCAGGTCTCGGACTCAAGTCGCACTACAATATTAGCACGCCTTTTTTCGGTGCGATGTACACCATGATGGCCTTGGCAGCTAGTGCGGTAGCTATCTATGTAGGCTATGTGGGCTATCTTTTTTGGATGGGCAAGTTTCCCGAATTGGAACTCCATTATCTCTGGGCTATTCGTTTCGGTATTCTGATTTTTGTGGTGTTTGCCTTTCAAGGCTTTGCCATGGGCAGCAGAATGAACCATTCGGTCGGCATGGACAATGACAATTCAAACATTTTCATTTTGGGCTGGAGTAAATTGGTTGGGGATTTGAGAATAGCTCATTTTGTAGGCATGCATGCACTCCAGATTTTGCCCTTGCTTTCGCTTTACCTGCTTAGAAACACGACATTCACCATTCTGTTTTCCTTACTTTATTTGACTTTGGCGAGCTTCACCTTTGTGCAGGCGCTTCAAGGCAAGCCATTTATGAAGTTTAAGGCGAAAGACGTTGAAACGCATCAAGAAGAGCCCCTGAGACGTGGCTGAGGGTACGGTTTTACAAATCCATTTTGATGCGTAGCTCTTTGGGGTAGTAATTGTTGATTCGCGGACCAATTTTCTTCAACCAGCCTAGTGCGTGACCCTGGTAAGTCGCGAGTTGCCAGCCGTCTTTTCCTACTGCATCAATGGTGTTTCCTTTGAGGTATTGCAATGCAAGTTCTAAGTTTAAAGGATAATTTTCGAACTGCGTTTTGTCCAAATGGGAAAGCGCATATTCGAAGTGTGGAATCCATTTGCCGGAGATCACTTCCCCCAAACGAATACCAAATTTCAAGCAACCGAGTTCTTGTTGGATGTGGCGCATCAACGGGGTATGGATTTTTGGCACGGCGTAAAACGCATCGTTCAAAAAGGTGATTTCCACGGAATTCGGTATTTTAAGTTCCGAATGCTGCACAGCCTTGGAAGTCGTTTGTGGTTGTTTGTTTTTTCTGCCGGAAGCGCTGATTTTGAACGCGCGCGTTTCTTCAAGTTTCTTGAGCACACAAAAATAGAATCCTTCAGATTGCATTCTGTGTGGATAGCAAGCATAGCCGAGTTCATCTTTTTGATTTTCAAGTCCAAGATTATCGGTGAAATTCAGTGCAACCAGCGCACAGGATTGGTTTTCCAGAAGCCGAACGATTTGTTGGTCATTCTCAGCAGGATTGAAGGTGCAGGTCGAGTAAATCAGGAAACCACCTTGTTTAATGCTTGGCCAGATGTCGTCAAGAATTTCCGATTGACGCAAGGCACAGGTTGAAGTATTATACGTCGACCATTCACTGCGTGCATTCATGTCTTTACGAAACATGCCTTCGCCTGAACAAGGTGCATCCACCAATACCAAATCAAACAGTCCCTCAAAGCGAGCAAAATCAGCCGCATTTCGATTGGTTACCATGCAATTCAGTGCTCCCCAACGCGTGAGGTTGTCGCGGAGCACAAAAGCCCGATTGCGTATGATTTCATTGGCTATAACCAATCCGTTTTCAGGTAGATTATCCAATAGAATTGTGGTTTTTCCTCCGGGAGCAGCGCATAAATCCAAGGCTACGCAAGTGTCCGGCAAATCCAATTGTTTCAAAACAGCATCGATGAACATGGAGCCTGCCTCCTGCGGATAGTAGCATCCCGCATGAAACAAAGGATCTTTGGTAAATGAAGGGCGCTGGCTGAGGTATTTTCCTTTATTGCACCATGGCACAGTGGCTTCAGCGTCGAATTGTGCACAGATTTTTTTCGGATTCAATCTGACTGAAACAGGAGGCGTTGTATCCAAGGCTTGAAATAATTCCTCGGCATCCTTGCGCTGGACACGGATTCGCGCTTTGAATTCTTCGGGCAGATGAGTCATGATTTATTGAAGAAGGAGCTCGAGCATGCCCGGTGAATAGTAGGTTTTTATCGCACCACTTTGATCTGCATATTGCAGTAGTATTTCGATTTTGAGCTCTTTATGCTGCTGCACAAATTCGATAGATTTTTCCAGTCCAAGAACCATAAAAACTGTGGCCATAGCATCTGCGCGTGCGGTGTTATCAGCCAATACAGTGGCACTGAGCAAGGAGTGTTGTACAGGATAACCAGTTCTTGGGTCGATGGTATGACTGCGCTTCACACCGTCTTTTTCGTAAAATTTTCGGTAGCTGCCTGAGGTGGCTACGGCTTTGTTTTTTACCGCAATCACGGCTTGCAATTGTCTGCTTTCTGCCTCCGTACTGTTCTTTTCATCGGCTACATCGATGCCTATACGCCAAGGATTGCCTTCTTTGTTGACACCTTTTACACGCAATTCTCCGCCAATTTCGACATAATAATTTTCAATACTCTGAGCATCCAAAAACTCACACAACACATCGACTGCCAAACCTTGAGCGATGGCATTGAAGTCCAGTTGCAATGTTGGTCGCAGTTTGGTTAGGGTAAATTTTTGTCTTGCTTCGTTCTTTTGGTTTTCGTGAACTTCTAAACTATAGTCGCGATTGGCTTGAAATCCAACGAGATTTTTTAATGAATCCACCTGATCTTGGCGCAAGTCGAGGGCCGGATTTTTCATGAAGCCCCAGGCCGATACGAGTGGAAAAACAGAGGGGTCAAAGGCTCCTCCGGAAAGGCGATAGACTGCCTCTGATTCCTTGAAACAGCGCACAAAGTAGTGGTTGATGTCTTCAAATGCGTAGCTTCCTGCCTCTCCTTTTGTAAAAATGGAAACGATGGATGAATCTCTATAAGAAGATAAACAGCGGTCGAAATCGAGTAGAATCGCATCAATCTCCGGTTGTAAGTCCAGAATTTTCTTGTTGTCGGTGATGATGGTGTAGGTTGTACCCTGTGTATTTCCTGAGATGCTGCTCGGCTCATAAACAAGTTGCTTGTCATCACTTCCCGACCCACAAGCCACAATGAGCGAGCTTGACAGAATCAGCAGACTAATTGATTTTATATTTCGGAAGCTTCGCATTTTGTGTTTCTTTGGTCCATTGGTACTCTGTAATCGGTGTATTGTTTTTGGTGTAGGTGACTCCGAAGCGATTGCTGTAGCGCATGTACACATTACCTCCACCGTTCACCACAACGATGCGGCGCGTTTTCACTTCAACCACTATGTCATCGTCGTCTTTGGTTACGAAATTTTCTTCTGTCACACCCTCCGGAAATTGTTCACCGAGTTTGTTCAAAATGGCATCGGTGATTTTGAAGTCTTTGCGTTCGAGTTGATCGAGGAGTGCGCGATTCTCGTTGGTTGTCTTTTTCGCTTTTTCCAGATTGGCTTTTTGAGCGTCGGCTGCACTTCTGTCAATGGACTGAACTGATTTGGCTGTCTCGGTTTGTTTGCTGTGGTCGTCCAGCATTTTGTCAGAGCGTTGCACCACCAATTCGTTGATGTCCTTGGTGTTTTTGTAAGCCAATTTTTGTTTGTCGTCTTTGATGCGGTCGTTTTCCAACAAGACCCGTCTGTTGATTTCTTTGAGCTCTGTATAGGCCAGAGTGACCTCGTTTTCCCAAAGCTTATAATCTTCGGATTCAAAGTCGATGAGCTGTTTTATTTTTTGATCCTCCTGTTGTAAGCGCAAGTAGTTTTTGGTCATGTTGGCGCGCCAAGCATCCGTTGAATTATTCTGAAGTTTAATAACTGTCTGCTCACTGCTCTGGTGTGTGGAATTTTGTGATTTTTTCTCTTCGCGAATCATTTCGTCGAATTCCATAAGAAGCTCCAGCGTCTTACGGCGGTTGTCGTTGTTTTTGGCTATGGTTTTTTGATTTTCGTCGTACACACCATCTTTGATTTGATTCACCTGATCGCCGATGTTGTTGGAGCGTTCGTAGGCCTGCGTGTTGCGTTCATTCAAATCCGCTGCGTAGGCGTCCATCGTGTTGATTACCTTGTTGAGGTATTCTTGACGTGCTTCGAGTTGCGCCGGAGTGGAAGTGTTGTAGCTGTAAAAAAGTTCGATGAGCAATTTGCTGTTGATGGTAGTAAGCAGTTTGTGCAACTCTTCATCGCTTTTGTTGGGGTCAGCGAGGCTTTTGATGTATGCTTCATTTTTGAGCAGCAGTTCGAGTTGCTCGCTCGAAGCGTTGTCGCGATTGGCCAAAGCGGTTTTAAGGTATTCTTTGATTTCCTCTTCGTTCATGTTGGGCACTTTGACATTGCCATTCACACCATCCACATACTTCAAAGAAATATTACGCAACTGTTCCTGTGCATCGAGTAAATCTTTGTAGGCCAAAATATTTTCAAAGAGTTCTTTGTCCGAGAGGTTGCCTAATTTTTCACGGATGATTTGTTCGGTAATCCACTGCTCAGCATTTCGGATTGAGGCATCTTCCTCCAATTCTCCTTCAATGCCTTTGGTTTTCAGCCAGGATTCGCGGGCTTTTTCCGAATCCATGTTGTAGGCATTCAAGCGGTTTTGGTCGATTTCAACGATTTGATCGCGCATTTTTTTCAAGCGCTTGTATTCGGTTTGTCGTCCGGACTGGCTCAGTAATGCTTCACCTTCAAGAATTGAATACATGGATGGTGTTCCCAAATCGGGCAAGTCACTGATTTCGCTAGCCGGTGTTTTGATGCGTTCGATGAGGGCAATTTGTTCTTTGGCTTTTTTGTGGTCAGGTTTCAATTCGAGCAACTCTTGGTACAAAGTAAGGGCAAGGTCATAGTTGCGGTCTGCAAAGGCTTTATCCGCGGCTACCAGTTTATCGCGTTGTAGTTTTTCCAAACGACTTTTTTCCAACTCTTCCAGACGGTCTTGGGTGATTTTGATTTTTTGGAGGATGACCTCGTTGGCAGGAGCCTGGGTCTTGGCTTGGTTGTAAATGTCGAGTGCCTCCTGGTATTTGTCTTGTTTGAAGGCCAAATCTCCTGAGGCTATGAGTTCGTTCAGTTGGCGCTGTTTTTCAAGTTCTGCTTGCTTTTCAGCCTCTTGTGTTGCTAGGATGTTGTTGATTTGCTCAATTTTCTTGGTGGCCTCAGAGGCTTCATCCGGGAGTAATTGTTGTGCCTCTGTGTATATGTCTAGGGCTTTTTTGAGTTCTTTTTTGTCAAATTCGAGCAAGCCCGCAGAGAGCAATTCTGCATAGCGTTTTCTCTTGGCGGCAAGTTCTGCTTCTTTGCGCTTGATTTCTGCAATTTCGGCCTCAATTTCTTTGATTTTTTCTGTAGGTATTGCGTCGTTGGGTCTTTCTTGTAAAGCGCGTTTGTAGATGGTGATGGCCTCGTCTAATTTTCCGTCCATTCTTTTATTTTCTGCATCAGTGAGAATTTTCTGATACGCTTGTTCTTTGGCGTCGTTGGCGAGTGCTTCTATTTTTTTGTTGACTTCGTCAATTTTTTCCTGCGGTTGTTTGTTTTCAGGGTAGATGGGTTTTGCTTCCTCGAATTTTTTGATGGCGTCCTTAAATTTTCCGGCAACGAAGAGTTCATCACCGGCCGCCATGAGGGCTTCAAAAGCCGCCTTCTTTTTAGCTTCTTGTTCGCGTTTTTCGAGTGTGGCGACAATTTCATTTTCCTTGATGCCGGGCAGCGGTACTTCGGGTTTTATCTTTTTGGCTTCGCGGTATTTTTCCAGTGCCTCTTTGAGTTTGTCCTCTTTTTCTAAAGACTGCGCGGCATTCATGGCATCGTTGAAGGCCTGTTCTTTGCGCGCTTCTCCGTCTATTTGGTCGAGAATTTTGGCTATTTCCGCGATTTTTTCGTTGGTGCTTTTGATATCTTGCTCCGCATCAGCGAGGCTAAGCGCCTCTTTGTAGATGGTTTCAGCCTCTTTGAATTTTTTGTCTTTGAATTGTTTTTCAGCATCTGCACTTAAGCGTTTGAAATTGTTGAGTCGTTCTTGTGCGCTCTTGAGTTTGTTGATTTCTGTTTCTGCCAAAACAATTTGCTCTCCGGGATAGCTTTGTGCAGCGTCAATTTTTTGTGCGTCTTTGTATAGTGCGATTGCTTTTTCCCATTCTTTGGCGTTGCGGGCTGCATCGGCTTTGCTAATGGCCTCGTCGTACTCTTTTTTGCGCTTTTCTGCATTGGCTGCGTTGGTGATGTCTGCCTGTATTTGCTCAATTTTCGTTTTTACCTGCGCATCTTTAATGAGCTCATAGGCTTTGTTTAAATCGTCCAGCGCGCCTTTGAGGTCTTTGTTGGATTCTTTGTTTGATGCGCTGTTTACTAAAGCATCAAACTGTTGTTTTTTTGCTAAATCAGCTGCCTGCTCCTTGAGCTTTTTATCAATGATTTCGAGTTTCTGCTTGGGCAAGGGTTCGTTGGGTTTGAGTGCACTTGCCTGATTGAATAAGTCTTTGGCCTCGGTGTATGTTTCGGCGCTAAGTGCAGTCTCGCCACGCGTCATGAGGTCTTTGTATTGATCCTCTTTGGCTTGATTGGCGGCATTTTCCTTTTCAATTTTCTCTATTTCTGCAAGTTTGGCTACAACCACGGGGTCGTTCGCTTGAATCGCATTGGCCTGAGTGTACTTGTCTTTGGCATCGGGGTAATTTTTACTCGCAAATGCCTTCTCTCCATCTTTTTTGAGTTGTTCAAATTGTTTTTTCTTTTCCTCCGCAATCGCTTGTTCATTCAATTTGTCATTGGCAGCGGTAATTTGCGTTTTGGGGTATTCTTCTTCGGGCTTGAACTTCAGGGCGGCCTCGTATTCTTTGATGGCCTCTTTCAATTTTTCTGCTTTGAACAAGTCATCGGCTTTTTTTAGCGCTGCCTGGTATTCAGCGTTTCGTTTGGCTTCTTCCGCTTGATTTTTTGCTATATCTTCCGCTTCTTTCTTTTTGGTTTTGCAAAATTCGATGCCTTCCTTGGGCTCTTGCCGATCTTTGTAGATCACCTGTGCCTCTTCGAACTTTTTGATGGCTTCGTCGTATTTGGCTGCTGATTTCAAGGACTCAGCTTGTCCGAGCAGCGCTTCGAAATTGGCGAGTTTTTCCGCTTCGTTTTTTTGGTCGTTTATTTTACTCTGCGTAGCGGCAATCTTGATGGGTGGGTCTTTTTCTGAGGGTTTCAAAGCTTTGGCTTCCTCAAATTTCTTCAAGGCCTCGGTGTAATCTTTCGTATCGAAGAGCTGATTTCCGGCGGTCATTGCGGCTTGGTAATCCGCATTCTTCTTTTCCTCGGCGGCTTGGTCTGCCAGCGCTTGTGTTACTTTGGCAAGCAATTCGTTGACCTCCTTATTGTCTGGTTTTTTTGCTTTCGCCTCTTCTAGTTTTTCCTTGGCTTTGAGAAAATCTTTCTTGGCTTCGAGCTTTTTGGCTTCATCCAGCAATTTAAACAGTTCAGCATTTTCTTGTTTGTCTTTGATTTCTGCATCGCGTTTTTTGCGGTTTTCATCCTCGGCCTTAATGAGTTTGTCTTGTGCCTCGGCGTCGTCCAATTTGTTTTTGTTGGCGAAAGCTACTGCATCTAGGAAGGTTTTTTCGGCTTTTTCGTAATCTTTGGCCGCAAAAGCCGCATCGCCCGCTTTGATTTTTTCTTTGAGTTGTTTTTCGAGCTCTTGCTTGTTCACTCCACCGCCGGAGTCTGCTTTGTCTTTTTGGGTTTTAATGGCTTGTTCGGCTTTTAGAGTTTCTGCTTCGAGTTTCACGTCTTTGACCATCATGCCCGATTTTTTATCGAATGTGTAATTGGTGATAGGTTTGGAAGTAATCGGTGTCAGGTCAACGCCGGGAGCCTCGGTGAAAAGTTTGATGTTTTGCGAAGCATAATCTTCACCGGAAGACAAGCTTTCTTCTTTGACATTGGACAAATCGACGTTGTAAAAGCGCTTTCCAAAGCCGGGTTTGGTGATTTCAATGGTGTAGTTTTTTCCGTAGGGAAGTTCCAATTTATAACGCCCACTTGTCGTTGTTTTGTCTGATTCAACAGTGGTGCCACCGGATTTTGCAGTTACCGTTACCCCGCTTTCTGCCGTACCATTATCGTTTTCAACGCCACCGCTGAAAGTAAAGGTTTGTCCCAAGGCGTAGGAGGAGAATAGGCAGAATAAGAAAATAGGTATAACCTTTGAACCTAGAGAATTAACTGTTGGGAGTAGGCGGTGCGGCAAGGACAATATGGATGAAAAAGTATGGAATTCAGTGGGTTCTGTCCTCATAGCGCTTTGCGGGGTCGGTTGACAAAATTAGATAAAATAACAATAGCTTTGCAGCATGTTGCCAGTGGATAAATTGAGTTTTTGGGAAAAGGTTACGTACCTGAAAGATATTGATTTTTTGGTCATTGGTTCGGGAATTGTGGGTTTGTGCACGGCGTTGTCGTTGAGAAAGCGAAACAATCGTGCCAAAATTGTGGTGCTGGAAAGAGGGTATTTGCCTACCGGTGCGAGTACGAAAAATGCCGGTTTTGCTTGTTTTGGTAGTCCGTCAGAACTCTTGTCTGATTTGGCCTTGATGGGAGAGGAGAGAACCGTGGCGCTCTTGAAGTTGCGCTGGGAGGGATTGCAGTTGCTTCGGCAAACGGTTGGTGATGATCGATTGGATTATCAGGCTTGCGGCTCCTACGATTTGTTTTTGGAACACGAACGAGAAACGTTCGACGAGGTGCTTGAAAAACTCCCCATGCTCAATGCGCTCATCGAATCAGCTCTGGGTTTGTCCTCTTGTTATGCTGTTTCTGATGTTCCTCGAAATCAAGGCATGCGCATGTTGAGTGGTGCTGTATTCAACAAGTATGAAGGCAGCATCAATACCGGACAAATGATGACGGCATTAATTGAACGCTGCGTTGCTCAGGGGATTCATCTGCTCAATGGTTTCGATGTTCAAAGTTTCAACAATTTGGATGAGCATGCGTTGGTGGTTACCAATTTTGGAGAGATTCAAGCGCGACAAGTTTTGATTTGTACCAATGGGCTGAGCCGAAAATTACTTCCCGAATTGGATTTGAAACCGGCTCGAGCGCAAGTGCTCGTCACATCTCCTATAGAAAATTTAGCTTTAAACAGCACGTATCATTACGATTCGGGCTATAATTACTTCCGCGTTGTGGATGGCAATCGCGTGTTGATTGGCGGTGCCAGAAATCAGGATTTCTCCGGTGAAACCACTGAATCGATGGAGGTCACAGATAAAATCAAAGGCCACATCGTGAATCTACTGCGCGATGTCATACTGCCCGGCAAATCGTTTTCAATCGATTATGAATGGGCAGGCATCATGGGGGTTGGGCAAGAGAAAATGCCACTTATTGAGCACAAGTCTGAACGGATTTGTTACGCCGTTCGCATGGGTGGCATGGGTGTGGCCATGGGCATGACAATCGGGGATAGACTCGCTCAACTCGCCCAAAGTCATCAATAAAAGTTCCTTTATTTTCGAAGGATAAGCTCCTGTAAAAGCCAAAAAATCTTTATTTCAGCACCAGTTTAGCGACCGAAGTACTTCCGTCTTTGAACAACACCTGAAGCAAATACAAACCTTTGGAATGTTCTGCGAGACTCACGTTTTGGTTAGTGCCAACAGAATCTGAAGCAAAAACAACTTGCCCTTGAGTATTGGTAATTCGTATGCTATCACCGTTAGTTAATCCCTCTATGCGAAAATCACTTGCTGTCGGGTTTGGGTAAACGGTCAGTTGCTTTTCATTAAATTTATCCAGCGACGATGCAATCTGCACTTGTTGGCAATTTGAGAGTTCGGAACAACCGTTCAATGTCACGATTACAGCATAATTCCCGCTCACGGTCGGTGTGAAACTCGGGTTTGTGGCACCGGGAATGGGAGCAAAGTCGTTGTTGCAATTGACCCATTGGTAGCTTGCGCCAGTGGGTTGCGCCGTTAGGGTGGTTTGGTTGAGCGAAATTTCCGGGCTGAAATTGAAGATGGTCAAATTCAAGGTTACCAAACTGTCGCAGCCGGCACTAGTGGTTAGGAGATAAGTGGCGGTGTTGTCGTTTTCCGTGTAAGTGTTTCCATCAATCCAAGTGTAGGGTCCGCAGGCGTTGATGGTTGCTGTTCCGTTAGGCGCTACACATACTTCAGTCTCGGCAGCCGCTGCGTTGTAGAAGGCCTCTGCGGTTTGATACATGCGATCCGGTTCACAGAATTCATAGATTCTAAACCAATACATGGTGCTGTGAGTTAACCCGGTGACAGTGATGGGTCCGGCGCCGCTTCCATTGTAAACTACTTGTTGGCCACCGGAATACAGCGTATTTGCCTCGGGATTAGAACCGTTAACTGGGTTGGTGAAAATGTTCGATGTATTTGCCACAACTATACGACCTGCCCCATTTCCGTTTTCCCAGGAGAGGTTAATACTGTTGTCAGTAATGGTGCCGAAGGTGATGTTCGATGCCTGCACCGTTGGTGTTGAACAGATATTGCTGTTGTTGTAGCTCAAAGTGAAATCGTCAATGGCCGTATGGGGTCTTGTGCCGCCACCGGTGCTCACACCTGCAGCCGAAATTCTTATCCAAACCGGTGAGGTGTGGTTGTCGAGCACGTTGCCAAAATTAACATTCACCAATGTGGAACCCCAAGTGCCCTGCGTCGTGGATAAAGATGCAGGAGTTGTAGGCACAGAAAGCCATGAGGTCGGTGCAGCACCCACCGCATACTCCACTTGCCAGTTCACTGTGCGTCCACCGGTTGCGGTTTGATGACATTGCATCAACTTGAAATTCAATGTAAAATCGGTAATACCTGCTGTATTGCTCAATTGAACCATAAATGCGGGAAGCGCAGAGGCTAGGTCTGCGAAGCTTGTTGTTTGTCTCAATCCTAACGCGCGGTCTGTGCTTGCTGTTTGTACGGTTACAGCGGCATCTGCGGGCAGCGGCGCCTCGGCAGCAGCCACATTTCTAAAACCGCCGGTGGATGTTCCCCAAGAAGTTGCATTTACATCAAAAGTCTGACTGGTTCCGCTTGAAGTCGGCGATGCACCGGTCACGACCGTCCAACCTGCTGGCAATCCTGAACCGATGTTGTCGAAATTTTGGGTATAAGAAAATCCGCCCAAATTTACTTGAGCAAATGTGCTTGTTGCTACTGAGGCAAGAGCTGCGAATAAACTGAATAGTCGTGTAATCATGGTCGTTCGTTTTTTCGGCAAATATATGCCCGTAATTTTCACTTTTTAGATTGATTTTAAATCTGTTGATAATTTCTTGGTTTCCGTCTTTGATTCGGACGAGTGGTGTGTTTGGGTGATTTTGTGTATGCTTAAAAATTACAAAAGGTTCAGGGTTTTCTGAAGTGTCTCGCTATCTTTGTAAGTTGATATCGGTATATGAAAATTTTAGAATTCATTTTTCATTTTGGAGTCATTATCGCGGTGTTCACTTTTTTGTGGTGGTTCTTCGGGCTGATGCTATCCTTACTCTTTGCTCCGCTCGGGTTGACTCCAAGAAAAATCTATTACGCCCAAAAAACACTGAAATACTTTTTTCTGGTTACTGTTGCTTTTCGTTTTGCCTTGGATGACCGATTTGGTCTCTACGGCAGTCGCGACATCACAGGCTACATTATCTCTGCCTTGATACTGCTGGCTTATCTCGTCGGGAAAGCAGAAGCCAAGAATAACCGTGTAAAATTCTATGCGAATTTCGGCAATATGAATCGCTTTGAGTTGACTCCCTTTGAGCGCAATAAAGAGTTGTTGCTCATTGGATTTTCCATTCTCGTTTACGTTTATTTTGTTTTTTACCCGCAAGGTTCACACAACCTCATTACGAACTGGTTTGTGGACAGTATTGTTTCGATCTCCGATACACCAATTTTCGGCTGGATTTTCAAAATCATCGGTTTTTTCTTTTTGCTCATGGTGATTATGCGTTTTGTCAATGGTTTTTTTGCCTTACTAGGTCTTACCAATCCGAGGGAAATCTCCTCAAATAAGCGCAACGACAACGATTTTGACGACTATGAAGAAGTTAAGTAAAGTTCTTCCTGCTTCTTTTGCCTTGGGTTTGCTGTTGGTTTCGTGTAAGCCAAAAGAATTGGTTTTTACCATAGAAGGTCAGATTTTTGATGAGTCATACAATCAGCTTGCAGATGGAGGGACCATCAAGTTGTATCGTGTGCCTGTGGCAACCACCAATGAAGTTTTCATTCAAGAAAAATCAATCACCAACGGAACGTATTCCTTCACTTTCCCAAGAGACAAGTCCGAACGATATGTACTTCGTTTTTCAAAGCCTGATTATTTCGATGAGGTAAAAGAGGTTTATTTCAGCCAGCTTACTGTAGGTGAAAGCTATGTATTGAATTTTACGACGGAGGCTGAATCCACTGTGCACTGGATTTTCATCGACGATTTGCCCCAAAATCCCAATTATTCTGCCACTGTTCAAAAGTTGAATGGACGCGCCACAGGCCTCGGTACTTGCCCCAATCAGGCTTATGAGTATTTCGGTGGTTTTGCTCCGGATACCTTGAGATGCGCCGTAGGAGGAAATAAGTACGTGAAATTTTATGTGTTACGTCCGCCGAATGCGCTCCTGGATTCGGTCTTTTGCCCAGCTTTTGGAAATGTTTATTACACGGTGAACTTTTAGAATTTTAGGTCGCCAAGTTTTCCACAAGTGCAATCAAGTGCTATGGCTTAGCGTTAAATTTTTATACTTTTGCTTCCGAAATCTTTTAGGCGTATTTAGGAACCAATCAACACTTGTGACGATGGATTACAACAGAGAGAGAAACAACGATGAAGTATTTTCTAAAGCTGTGAGAGCGGGAAAGAGAACCTACTTCTTTGACATCAAGTCAACGCGAGGAAATGATTTGTACATCACCATAACCGAGAGCAAGAAGCGACTTGAAGAAGGCTCGGGTTACGAAAAACACAAGATTTTCCTCTACAAGGAAGATTTCGAAAAATTTAAAGATGGATTGCTCGAGGTAATTCAGAAAATTGAGGAGATGAACGATGGTAGCTATCAGGCGCCGTCAGACATTGACTTCGACGATTTGTAAACTTGTTTCCGTCAACGTATTCAAACTAATCATACTGAATGGCAAAAATTATTGCAATTGCAAATCAAAAAGGCGGGGTAGGAAAAACGACAACAGCGGTCAACTTGTCCGGCTGTTTGGGCGTGTTGGAGTACAAAACGCTGCTCGTGGACGCCGATCCGCAAGCGAATGCCACCTCCGGCGTGGGCATTACACCGAAAGATATCAACAGCGTCTATGACTGTTTGGTAAACGACGTTCCGGCAAAAGACGTGATTATTCCTACCCACAATCCGAATCTGGACCTGCTTCCTGCACACATCGATTTGGTCGGTGCGGAGTTGGAGTTGATCAACATGCATGAGCGCGAATTTTTGCTGCGCAAAGCCTTGGAAAGTGTTCAAGATGACTACGATTTTATCATCATCGATTGCTCACCATCGCTCGGTTTGATTACCGTGAACGCCTTGAGTGCGGCCAATTCCGTGATGATTCCTGTGCAATGTGAATTCTACGCCTTGGAAGGCTTAGGAAAACTGCTCAACACCATCAAAATCGTGCAAACGCGCCTGAATCCGGATTTGGAAATTGAAGGCATTCTGCTCACGATGTATGACACTCGCCTGCGCTTGTCTAATCAAGTGGTAGAAGAGGTTAAAACGCACTTCCAAGATTTGGTGTTCGATACCATCATTCACAGAAATACCAAGTTGGGTGAAGCGCCTTCATTCGGTGAGACCATCATCATGCACGATGCGGCAAGCAAAGGCTCTGTGAATTACCTCAATTTCGCGCGAGAAATTTTGCAACGCAACAACAAAACGGCATTAAGTAACTCAATAGATTAAGCAGAAGTGGGAAAAGTGAAGAAACCGGCACTCGGTCAGGGACTGAAAGCGCTGTTGGAAAATGCAGCAACCGATATTACCTCCAAAGAGAATGCACAAGCAACTTTGGGCAATGTGGCGATGGTCAAAATCAAACATATTGAGGCCAATCCATTCAATCCGAGAACAAATTTTGAAGAAGAAGCGCTCGCTGAATTGGCAGCTTCCATAAAAGAACATGGCATCATTCAACCGCTGACGGTTCGCAAAATGGGTGTGGATAAATACCAACTCATCTCCGGGGAGCGACGATTCAGAGCTTCTCAAATCGCAGGATTGGAGGAGGTGCCCGTGTACATTCGTTTGGCCAACGACCAAGCCATGTTGGAAATGGCTTTGGTTGAAAATATTCAACGTGAAGACCTCAACGCGATCGAAGTTGCGCTGTCGTATGAGCGTTTGATTCAAGAGTGTAACCTCACCCAGGAAGAACTTTCACAAAAACTCAGCAAGAGCCGTTCTTCGATTACGAACTTTTTGCGTTTGCTCAAATTACCGGCTACGATCCAAAGCGGTATTCGCGACGGTTTGATTTCTATGGGGCACGCACGCGCGCTCGTTTCAGCTGGCGATGAACCCCGTCAGATTGCTTTGTATGAGGCTACCGTAGCAGAGCAGTGGTCGGTGCGCCAATTGGAACGCATCATCAAAGATGGGATCGACCCAAAAATTGCAGAGCAAGAAGAAGTCCAACAGCCTACTCAGGTCAAAGTTCCTGCGGCACCTATTACCTTGGATCAAGATCAATTCAGACATGTTTTGGCTGAGAAAATTTCTGCAAAGATTGACATCAAAAAATCGGGCAATGGTACCGGGAAGCTGATTATCAATTTCAACTCAGATAACGATCTAAACCGCATTTTTGAACTTTTGAACCATTGAAATTTAGTGTTTATATCGTGCTTTGGGCTTGTTTACTTGCCGGAGGTTTTTCCTTGGCGCAAGAGGATGCCACCAATGACAACTTAACCGAAGACACTATCCCGAAAAGCAAACATCCCTTCAAAAAAGCAGCGCTCTATTCTGCGATTATTCCGGGTGGCGGTCAGGTGTACAACCACTTACATTTGCCTAAAACCTCACGCAGAAAATGGAACGTGTATTGGAAAGTGCCGCTCATTTACGCTGCTGTTGGCGGATCGGCTTACCTGATGATCGACAGACAACTGGAAATTGGCAATCTCAAGCAAGAATACAGGGTGCGCAAAGGTATGGTTGAGGGATCACTGAATCCAAGATACGTCAATTTCGACGACGTAGCGATTCTCCAACTGCACAACAATGCACAGCGACAGAGAGATTTATTTATTCTAACCACTGTTTTGGCCTATGCGGTGAATGTGTTGGACGCTGCTGTTGAAGCACATTTCATCTGTTTTGATATCGGTGATGATTTGAGCATGCGCATTACCCCGACCATTCAAACCAATTTTGCCCTTGGGATGACCTTGGCATTGAATTTCAAATAACCAGTGAATCATGAAAATAGCCTTGATCGGATACGGAAAAATGGGAAAAATCATCGAGGAATTGGCCATCGAACGCGGTCATGAAATCGTGTATCGCGCCACCTCTAAAGACCAAGACTGGAAACAAGGTGAATTTGTCAATCATTGGGATTGCGCCATCGAGTTTACCAATCCCGAAGCAGCCCCGAACAACGTAGAAACTCTGCTGCATCTCGGCGTTCCCACCGTATGCGGCAGTACCGGATGGTATAAAAAACTTCCGCAAATGCATGCCTTGGTCAAGGAAACAGACGGCACGTTCATTACTGCGTCCAACTTCAGTGTGGGTGTAAATTTGTTCTTTGCCATGAATCGCAAGTTGGCCAGAATGATGAACGACCATCGAGAATACAAGGTGCGCATTCAGGAAATTCACCACACGGAGAAAAAAGATGCGCCCAGTGGCACGGCAATTACAACCGCCGAGGCAGTGATTCAGGAAATTGAACATTTGACCGCATGGGAACTTGCCACCGCGCCCAACTCAGGAGAAATGCTGCCCATTGAAGCTTTGCGTCTGCCCGGCGTACCGGGGACACACACGGTGACTTACCAATCGGACATAGACAGTATTGTTTTGAGTCATCAGGCGCACAGCAGACGCGGATTTGCTTTAGGAGCCATTCTCTCAGCCGAATACATCCATGGAAAAAAAGGTATCTTTACCATCGAAGAAGTACTAAACATTCAACACGATTAATTCAACTTATGAACGCCCTCTATTTTTACCTCTTTTTGTTGTTGATTCACCCGCTTATCTCGCAGTGGTGGAAAATTTTTCCTAAGGCTGAGCGCAAATCATGGGAGGCTTTTGTGCCAATTTACAATTACTGTGTGGCCTCAAAAATTGGGGGACAGCCTTTCTGGTATGGCTTTTTGATGATTTTCCCCGGCGTGCACTTGGCGATGTACTTCGTATTCAACGTCGCTCTGATTCGCCGTTTTGGTTTCTACAGTTTGCAAGATACGGCCCTGGCGCTCTTTCTACCTTGGTTTACCTATGCTAAGATTGCTTCACAGGATGCCATTGTAGTGCAAGGCGAAACGAATTGGGCCAATCCCAAACAAGTGGCCGACCGCACTCCAGGTGACCATTTGACTTTGTTTTTCGCCCTTCCTGTTTTGGGGCACGTGTTGGCTTACACCCTCGGGGCGATATTCAAACCCGCTAAAGGAAAAACAAGCGTCCGGGATTGGACGGAAACGGCCATTTTTGCATTAGTGGCTGCTTCTGTGATTAGAACGTATGTCTTTGAACCCTTCAAAATACCAACCGGTTCGATGGAAAAAACCTTGTTGGTGGGAGATTTTCTTTTTGTGAACAAATTGGCCTACGGTTCCAGAATTCCGAATACGCCACTGTCTTTTCCGCTGTTTCACAACAATATTCCCTTTGTTGATTGGAACTCCTACAGCCGTTTGGAAACCATTGAATACAACCGCCTGCCCGGATGGACGGATGTGAATCGCTATGATGTGGTGGTGTTCAATTACCCGAGCGGGGATACTTCGATTCTCGACACTCGCATGCCGCAAGGACTCATGGGGCATGATTATCACGGCATTGTCTTGGATGAGGCGCAGCGCTTGTATTTGGAATCCAAAGGCGTGCCTTACATGCGCGGGGCGAGAACCTATCAAATGGTGGAATACAATTTCCGAAACAACTTCAACAAAGCGATGACCAGTCTATACGACAGAAAAACTATCGACAGTTTGAATGCCCAAAGTGGTATGACCCTGGATGATTACTGGCCGAAATATGAGGTGGATTTTTGGTCGGATTTTTTCCAAAATATGGAATATTGGAAGAACCAAGCACGCAAAGAATTTACCGAAAATAAACGCACCTATTCCAAGGGTGAGGGGATGTTTATTAATCACAAAGGATTGGTTTACAGACCTGTAGATAAACGCGAGAATTACATCAAACGTTGTGTGGGTATTCCCGGAGACACCCTCGAAATTAAAGGAGCCCAGTTGTATGTCAACGGTAAAAAAGCGCCCATATTTGAAAGACAAAATCTGGGGTATTTAACCGAAGGCGTGCCTCAAATGCGTGCGGATGTAATTGAATCGAAGTTCGGTTTGGTTGAAAATGTGGATTATTACGTATACAGCAATGCCAGCTATTTGATGTTCCTGACGGCGAGTGAATTGAGTACTTTGAAGAAGGCATTTCCGGAGGCGAAATTCTACTTATATGAAGTGGACAAAAAAGAGCCGTTGAGCACCACAGCACGCCAGTTGACGAATTTGGCTTATTACCCAAAATCCATTGAGATTGAAAACACTACAGAGGATTTCCAAAAGTTCTGGATTCCGAAGAAAGGCGAGACCATCAACTTGACACATGAAAATGTACTTTGGTACAGACGCGTAATTACGGCTTACGAAGGTCATGCCTTGCAAGAAAAGGACGGCAAAGTGTACATCGATGGTCAGGAGGCCAAGACTTATACCTTCCGCATGAATTACTATTGGTTGATGGGAGACAATCGCTACAACTCCGCCGATTCTCGCGTTTGGGGTTTTGTGCCTGAAGATCATATTGTTGGTCGTGCCGCGATTGTATGGTTGTCCACAGATCAGCGTGGTTCTTTCCCGATGAACATCCGTTGGAACAGAGTATTTACACGAATCCGTTAGCCCTTGGACTACGCGTTTCCACTGTTGTATTTTGCCCCGACGGCTTATTATCGCTTGCTTCAGCAGACTGAAAATGCCTGTTGGATGAGCGAAGATCGCTACGAGAAACAAACCCTGCGCAACCGTTGTAGCATCTACGGTGCGAATGGTGTAATTCAACTTTCTATTCCGGTAATTCGACCCCATGGAAAGCATACCACGATGGCTCAAGCGTTAATCTCTTACGCCGAACCTTGGCAGCAAATCCACTGGCGGTCCATTAAAAGCGCTTATGGCAGGACACCTTATTTTGAATTTTTTGAACATCAATTGGAGCCCTTGTTCAAGGAAAATCATACCCATTTGATGGACTTTTTGCTGGTTGTCAATCGCAGGGTTTTTGATATTTTCAAAGCGGAGTTGCCTGTTCTCTCCAACCGCGCGGTGGATGTTCAAATACAAACGGATTTAGACGCGCGCGCAGCAATATCATCCTACCAATCTTCCGATAATTACTATCAAATTTTCGAAGACCGCCATGGTTTTCAACCGAATCTTTCAGTTTTGGATTGGTTGTTTCATTGTGGGAATCGTTTGTAGGGGGTAGAATTCAAGAAAAAATCGGACTTCGAAATTTTCGAAGCCCGATTTTTTTTGCGGAGTCTA
>JBBIIM010000023.1:0-12144 GCA_037446475.1 Crocinitomicaceae bacterium
ACCTCTTCGTTTCTCCTTCTCGCTGTTACTAGAATCTCATCTTTTGTTGAGGCACTTGGAACCAAACTCACGACTACATCCTTATTTTTTTCTAGGGTGATTTCTTGAGTAATGTACGAAACAAATCGAATCGTGAGTGTAACAGGAAACATACCAGAGTAATTAAACTGAAAATCCCCATTGCTGTTGGTAATTGTTCCCTGACCGGTTATTTTGGAAATCACAGCAGCACCCACGAGCGGTTCTTTAGTTTCAGAATCTAATATCTTTCCCTTAATGGGTTGTTGCGAAAACACGCCAACATACGCAAACAACACTGCAAACAATAATACACTTTTTTTCATAATATTTGAATAAAAAACACTTGAACCTATAAACACACGTATCGTTAAATAAACACGAATTACGTGGCAACAAAAGTAGATTATTTCTATTACTCCTATTACTTTAGTATGCTTTAAGGTTGTATTTAACAATATTTTAACAAAACAATTTTCATTAACCTATTGTTTTACAAACACTTAATCCGTTTCTGAATTTTGACTTGGGCATTTATCTCTGGCAAATTCAATCGGAACACATCTCAAAGTTCACTGATCAGATCATTAAATCGCTTGGCATATTGCTTAAAAAAGAAGTGCTCAGTATTCATTCGGAACCATAAAATAGAAAGCAGAAATAGAGCGAACGACTTGAAAAAATAGAGCGAATGACCAAGTATCATTTTGAATAATCCAAGTTAAAAATGGTATTCACAATAATCCCATTATTGTGTTGAAATACGTTTCGCCCATTTACTTCTCTACCCAATTGAAGAATTTGATTCAAGTAGCCACCTTCAATGCGGAAATGATTGCTCAACACATAGCCTGCCAAAAGTCCAATTCGATTTTGATCGAACACATTTTCCCTAACATTTTTGCCAAAACCCATAAACAACTCATCATATACAGCCAAGTAAGGCACTTTAGGTTTTATGACATTTCCGACTAGTGGCATTTGCAATCGCAACATGTAGCGCAGTCGATTCATGAAAACAAATTGATCCTCATGCGTCGAAGATGCGTTGGAATATTTACCAACCAAACGCTGCTCGAACATCAATCGGTGACTGATTCCAACTTTTCCCTCAGTCGTGTTCTGCTGCAACATTTGAAAAAATCTATGCTCTGAAAAAGGCTTGCCCATGGCGTTGATAGGATATTCCCCGTAGGCAAAAGTTCCGATAAAGGCATAGCCCAAACGAAGTTGCAAATTGGGACTGAGCGCGTAATTAATTCCGGTGCGAGCAAGACTCTGCTGCCAATTGCTGATGTAATTCATGCGCCTCCATTGGTATTCTGCATGAATGCCCCATTTTTGATTCAACTTGATGGTTAAAAACACATTGTACCAGCCGATTTGCTCCTTCATGTTGATTCGATCATTTTGAGCATTGAGCGAAGTGTGCACGCCCAATGATGTGGCTATCAGGAGCAGAAATGTAAGATTTTTCATCAACGAAAAGATTAAAAATTCTGTACCAGATAGTAGTACAAAGGCATCCCAACAGTAATATTAATCGGGAAAGTAATCGCCAGTGCCATAGGCAAGAACAAACCGGAATTGGCTGCCGGAACCGAAATTTTCATAGCTGCCGGGACTGCGATATAAGATGCACTTGCAGCCAAAATAGCAAACATAAAACGATTGGAAATGTCAGGAGTCACGAAACCACTGAGAAAGGCAACAACACTGCCGTTAATCAGAGGAACAAGAACTGCAAACAGCGCCGGAAAGATACCATAGGAGAAGAAGGATTTCAACTTTTGTCCACTGCTTATCCCCATATCCAAAAGGAAAATCGCTAGAAATCCTTTGAACAGGTCGTTGGTGAATGGCTTGATGCCCTCAGCTTGCTTGGCGCTGGCCATGTAACCGATGACCAAACTACCCAAAATGAGCAACACACTTCCATTGGTGAAAGAATGAATGAACGCTGTTTTTTTCTCGATCACTTCATCTTGGTTGGTGTTGTAAATTGAAATCAAGAGAAGTCCCACAATAATTGCAGGTGATTCCATCAAAGCCATGATCGCAACCATGTGGCCGTGCAACTGCATTTGTTGCGCCTCAAGATAAGATGCAGCGGTAACGAATGTTACTGCGCTCACCGATCCATAAGCCGCGGCGATTGCACCGGCATTGTAAACACCCAACTTGCGATTCACTACAAAAAATGTATAAAGCGGAATACTCACGGCAATAAATACTCCGAAGAGCATCGACCATCCAACTTCAGCTGTGATAGGCTCATGAGACAATTCCTGCCCACCCTTGAAACCAATGGCAAACAGCAAATAAAGAGAAATAAATTTGGAGGAGTTTGCCGGAATAGCCAAATCACTTTTCACATACACTGCGATGATTCCCAGGATAAAAAAAAGTAATGCAGGATTGGTGAGGTTGTCAAGGAGCAAATCGAAATTCATAAGAATTCATTTTTAGCCGGCAAAAGTCTGTAAAAAATGAATCCGAAAAAAAAAAATGTCATTAAGGACAGAAAAGAGCGGGTAATCCTGTCCGTGTCTGAGAATAAAAACGAGCGTATTATTCTCAAAAACAATTTATTGCCTAAGGTCTTTTGTAGGCTTTGGGCGCCTTGTAAATTGGCACTGTGGAACAGGGTTCGCCATACATTATCGATTGCACTTCGCCTTTAAAAAGTACTGTGAAAGCTGTAAGATGTTTCTCAATATTTGGAATTTTCGAGCATCCTTTAATGACAATACGCGATCCGGTAAATGCCTCCGGATTGAGGTCATAAATGGCTTGCAGCACGAGTGATTCCATGGCAACTTCTCGATTGCCATACACCACATTCCGGGCATGACCTTGCAAAGCAGCAGCCAAAAGCATAAAAGCCCAGGGAGGCACAATCGCATCAGCCGAACAATAGATATGGACTACTTTGTCTTGGTATTTTGACCAATCCTCAGTGTTGATGTACGCGCGAAAATCCTTTTCCTTGAGCGCCAAGCCTTGCCAAAGCTGGTCCTTGATATCCAGACCTACAAATATTTGTTCGGAGGGAAGGAAATCCTCCAAATCAATCGTGATTAATCCGCTGTTCTTTACTTTGTTGACGATTTCCATGGTCTATGTGACAATTAAACACAAGTTTTGTTGCCGAAATTCGGCTAAATTTTAAAGCAAAATTAGCGGAAATTACCAAGCGAAGGGGTCGAAATGGGAACATACCCAAACCGGCTTCGTGATTTTTGAATTCATGGAATTTTTCAATACTTTCACCCAAAAAAAGAATATGAAATTCATGATTATGCTGGCGATTTTGGGTTTTTATCTAGCCAAAGAAAAGACTTTAGCTCAAGCGCTGGAAACACGTCTTATAGGTGCATGGAAATTCGAAAAGGTTGAATTCATTTTTGATGTAGATACAGAAAATGAAACCAAAGATTTCGTGGAGGCCTTTATTGCGCCTATGGTGGAGGAAAGTCTCCAAATCGTGACCATGATTTTTGACTCTGATGGCTTGATGCGTACCTTGTACAATTCCGATTCTGAGAAATCCGAAGAAATTGGCTCCTGGAACTTAAGCCCGGATGGAAAACAACTTTCTTTTACTTACGACGAAGGAACGGACATCCATGACTTACTGTTCTTGGACGAACAAAAGTTTATTCTCGTGATCCATGAGGACACGCACCGGATGCTCATTCACATGAAAAGAAGCAGTAGGCTGTAACCCTCCCTATTGATGAAAATTCATCAAATCCAGGTCGAGAAGCTTGTGGAAATACTTCTGCTCTAAGTTGCTTTCCAGCAGTGCCAAATGTTCAATGCGGTGACAATCTGTGCCAATCACATCGACGAGTTTCTGATCAATGAGCGCCTCGGCTTGTTTCTTCGGGTGCGGACCATAATGGCCCGTCAATGAATTGATATTCACTTGAATTTTCACCCCTTTTTCACGAAATTCAGCAGCCGCATTTGTATTGGGAAAAAACATGTAGCGCTCATAATGCGCCAACAAGGGTTTGTATCCTTTTACTTGCAACTTAAAAATTGTTTCATCCATCATCGCAGGCTTATTGTGGAAGGAAAATTCGAACAAAACGTGATTTCCGGCAAAGGTCAAAAGTTTCTCTTTGTCAATCAAAGCGTACAAATAATCATCCGTGAAATACTCCGCAGCCGCTTCAATTTCGATCGGGATATTCAAGCGTTTGATTTCGTCTTGCACTGTTTTTAATGCCGGAAGGATGGTGTCGGGCGTATTGTTGTACATCCCCGACAAAATGTGGGGTGTTGTAATCAGTTTTTTGTAGCCCAACGCTGCAAACTTGTTGATCATGGCGATGCTTTGCTCCAAATCTTTAGCGCCATCGTCAATACCGGGAAGCAAGTGAGAGTGGATATCTGTGCCCAAACGTGCAATTTCAGCTTTCGGTAAGGTCTTCTTTTTGAAAAATGAAAACGCCATGACTACAAATTTTTATAGTGGTTCTTAATATAATCCTGATAAGCTCCGGAAATCACACGCTGCACCCAGTCCTGATTGGACAAATACCAATCGACGGTCTTTTCTAATCCCTCCTCAAAGGTGATGCTCGGCTGCCAACCCAACTCGCTGCGCAATTTTGAAGCATCAATAGCATAGCGGAAATCATGACCTGCACGATCTTCGACGAAGCGAATCAGGGACTCACTTGAACCGGGACTTCTGCCGAGTTTTTGATCCATGATTTTGCACAGATGGCGCACCAAGTCGATATTTTTCCACTCGTTCAAGCCTCCCACATTGTACGTATCACCTGCCCTACCCTTGTGAAAAATCACATCAATTGCGCGTGCATGATCCTCAACCCAAAGCCAATCGCGAACATTTTCCCCTTCGCCATACACAGGAAGCGGCTTGTTGTTCATGATGTTCAAAATCATTAAGGGTATGAGTTTTTCCGGGAAATGGTGTGAGCCGTAATTGTTTGAACAATTCGATATTACAGTGTTCAGACCATAGGTATGATGGTAGGCGCTTACAAAATGGTCCGAAGCTGCTTTGCTAGCGGAATACGGGCTGCGTGGGTCATAGGCGGTGTTTTCGGTAAAAAAACCTTCTGACCCTAACGAACCAAAAACCTCATCGGTAGAGACATGGTGAAAACGATTCTTTGCCGCATTTCCCCAACTCGTCTTGGCTTGATTCAACACATTCAAGGTTCCGTTCACATTGGTTAAAACAAACGCAGTGGGTCCACTAATGGAACGGTCTACGTGAGATTCTGCAGCCAAGTGAATGACATCAGTGATGGCGTATTCCTCAAAAACGTCTTTTAAATCTTGCGGATCTCTGATGTCCCCTTGAACGAACTTATAATTATCCGAAGTGTCGAAATCAGCGAGATTTTCCAAATTGCCCGCGTAAGTCAGCGCGTCAAAAACAACAATCTGATAAGCCGTATATTTTCGGGTAAACAAACGCGCGACGTGAGAACCAATGAAACCGGCACCTCCCGTTATTAAAATTCGTTTTTCCCAATTCATGTTCCTTATTTCATTTGAGCATCGCGCACCTCGTAGATGCGTTCGATGATTTCTACAACTTTCAATCCCTCCAGCGCATTCGTGGTCATGGTAGTTCGTCCCTTCAAGGTGTCAACCACGTTGGCTATTACATAATGGTGATTGGCTGCTGATCCTTTGTAAGGTCCGTAATCATTCGGTGGATTCGAAGCTTCCAAAACAGGCATCTCATAATCTTTCACGTTGCACACCTCAACCTCATTCATGTATTGACCACCAATTTTAACGCTACCTTTAGAACCGATAATAGTGATTGAACTCTCTAAATTCTGATTGGCAACGGCGGTTGAGTAATTGATGCAACCCATGCCTCCATTGATAAAATCAAAATTTACAATACCGGAATCTTCAAAGTCCGTCAGGTGGGCGTGGTTGAAGTCCTGAAATTTTCCCTGGATATTCTTGATATCACCAAAAAGCCAATACATGATGTCAATGAAATGGGAAAATTGGGTGAACAATGTACCACCATCCAAGTGCAGTTTGCCTTTCCAACCATCGGCTTTGTAGTAGCGTTCGTCGCGGTTCCAAAAACAGTTCAATTGCACCATGTAAATATCGCCTAAAGTTCCTTTTGAAACCATTTCCTTGATCCAAACCGAAGGCGGTGAGTAGCGGTTTTGCATCACACAAAACACTTGTCTCGACATTTGCAAGGCTTTGAAAATCACATTTTCACACTCCACTTTCGATAAGCCCATGGGTTTCTCACACACTACGTGATAACCCCGATTCAGCGCCTTGATGCTTTGCTCGGCGTGCAATCCATTGGGGGTACAAATATTCACCACATCGATATCCAAATTGGCGTCGAGGAGCGCATCAATACTCGGAAAAAAGGGCACCTGAAAATGATCAATTCCCAAGAGCTTGGGGTCGTGGGTATCCACCAAAGCTACCAATTCAGCTTCCGGATTTCGTGTAACCATCTCTGCGTGGCGCTTACCAATGTGGCCGCACCCGATAATGACAAATTTTATTTTTTCTTTATTGGACATCGTCTATACAAACTACTTCATTGTTACTCAACACATAACGCAAACCGGACTCAGGGCATACTGCTCTTCCCAACTCATCGAATTCCAGCCGGTGACCGTGGATACTCACCCAGCCCAACTGACGTGCTGGATTACCCACAAGTAGCGCGAAATCGGGCACCGGTTTGGTTACTACGGCACCTGCACCGATCATCGCATAACGACCGATCTCATTGCCGCAAACGATGGTCGCATTCGCACCGATGGAGGCTCCTTTGCGCACCAAAGTTTCCTTATATTCATCCCTGCGTACAATTGCGCTCCTAGGATTAATCACATTGGTAAAAACCATAGAGGGTCCAAGGAAAACATCATCTTCGCACTTCACTCCGGTATAAATAGAAACATTGTTCTGAACTTTTACATTGTTGCCCAAAACAACCTCCGGCGAAACGACAACGTTTTGGCCAATGTTGCATCGTTCACCGATTACGCAATTGGGCATGATGTGGCTAAAGTGCCAAATCTTCGTTCCTTTTCCAATTTGACAACCGGCGTCGATGACCGCAGTTTCGTGGGCAAAATAGTCCATCAGCGTGTAATGTATTGATCAAAATTTTTGTGGTCTACTTCAAAAAGCTCTTCTTCACTCAAACTTTTGAAGTAATCGTAAGTAATTCTCAAACCTTCCGAACGACTTACCTTGGGTTCCCAACCCAAAATTTCTTTGGCGCGGGTAATGTCCGGTTGGCGCTGTTTTGGGTCGTCCACCGGAAGCTCTTTGAATACAATTTTCTGGTTGGTTCCCGTCAAAGCAATAATCTCTTTGGCAAAATCCAAAATTGATATTTCGTGCGGGTTCCCGATATTCACGGGATACACGTAATCGCTGTGTAAGAGGCGGTAAATTCCTTCAATCAAATCATCTACGAAGCAAAAAGAGCGCGTTTGAGAACCATCGCCAAATACGGTAATATCCTCTCCTCGAAGCGCTTGGCCGATAAATGCCGGCAATGCACGACCATCATTCAGACGCATTTTCGGTCCGTAGGTGTTAAAAATTCTTACGATGCGTGTCTCAACCCCGTGAAAAGTATGATAGGCCATGGTCATGGCTTCCTGGAAGCGTTTGGCTTCGTCGTAAACACCTCTTGGACCTACGGGATTAACGTTTCCCCAGTACTCTTCATTCTGCGGATGCACAGTTGGGTCACCATAAACCTCTGACGTAGACGCCACCAAAATACGCGCCTTTTTCGCCTTAGCAAGCCCCAAACAGTTGTGTGTACCTAAGGAACCAACTTTCAGTGTTTGAATCGGAATTTTTAAATAGTCAATAGGACTGGCTGGCGATGCAAAATGTAGAATATAATCCAACTCGCCCGGCACGTGAATATGCTTGGTGACATCGTGGTTAAAAAATTCAAAATTCGACAAACCAAAAAGGTGCTCAATATTTTTCAAGCGACCGGTAATCAGATTGTCCATGGCAATCACGTGATAACCCTCCTTGATGAAACGATCACAAAGATGCGAGCCTAAAAATCCGGCCGCCCCGGTGATCAAAATGCGTTTTCGTTTACTCATTTTGTGATGCTAGGTATTATGAAACGTGAATGGAAACAAATTCTCTGATGCTGTCGCAAATAAATCGAAGCTGCTCCACCTCAAACTCGGTATGAATTGGCAAGGAAATCACGCAACTGGTCAAGTAATCCGTGACCGGCATCGGCGTTTGAGGAATATTGAAGCTGTCGAACATTTTTTGTCTGTGGCCCGGCACTGGGTAGTAAATCATGCTTGGAATACCTTTTTCCGCGAGAAACTTATTCAGTTCGTCGCGATTGATACCGCTCAGTTTGAGGGTATATTGATGGAAAACGTGGTCCGAATAGCTTATTCTCGCCGGAACTTGAATCCCTTCAATCACACCCAAGTGTTGGTCGTAGTAGGCAGCGACTTCGTTTCTTCTTCTGTTGTATTCATCCAAACGCTTGAGTTTGATGCGCAAAACGGCCGCTTGAATCGTATCCAAACGAGAATTGCAACCCACTACATCATGGTAATAGCGCTCTGATTGACCGTGGTTGGCTATCATACGCATTTTATCAGCAAGTTCATCGTCGTTGGTGGCAATTGCCCCACCGTCTCCGTAACAACCTAAGTTTTTCGAAGGAAAGAAAGACGTACAACCGATGTGTCCGATAGTCATTGTTTTTTGCACGTGACCGTCAGAGAAAGTATAGTTGCACCCGATTGCTTGCGCGTTGTCTTCAATCACTTTCAACCCAAATTCATTCGCAATTTTCATGATTTCCTCCATATTGGCAGCTTGACCATACAAATGAACCGGTACGATCGCTTTAGTCTTCGGCGTGATTGCTGCTCTAAGACTGTCCATGTTCATGCAAAAATCGTCTTCATTGACCTCTACGAAAACGGGAGTTAATCGCAAGAGCGCGATCACTTCTGTGGTGGCGATGTAGGTGAAAGATGGTGTGATGACCTCATCCCCGGGTTTCAAATCCAAAGCCATCAATGCGATTTGCAGCGCATCAGTTCCGTTGGCACAGGGAATTACGTGCTTCACGCCTAAATATTGCTCCAACTCTTCGCGAAACGCGTGCACAGCAGGACCGTTTATGAATTGCGCTTTCGAACAAATATCTTTTATGGCTTGGTCAACTTCATTTTGGATCGCCGCATATTGGCTCACCAAATCCACCATCTGAATCGTTTTCATGGTACTAAAGGAATGATTTGTGAGGCGACAAATATAGCGAAATCAAAGGAGAAGCACGGGGAATACACGAAATTCCATCAGTCTCTCATCTCAGGTGCCCCCAGGAGCTTGAGCTGCTCAGTAATTGCCGAAAAGTCCGCTGTAATTGCGCCTAAAGCCGCGCTATGTTTTTCATACAACGCAGAAGCATAACCGAGGTACTGTCGGTGCATAGGCGTTGGGCCGTATGTCGAACCACTCCCGGAACTCACTGCAAACAAATACGACCAGATTGTTGGATACTCGTCCTTTTCACCGATTTCAGCGCGCACCTTGCTGCCGTTCATTTCTTTGTCGAGCAACATCAAAGCATCGCGTTTTTGAGCCAATTGTTTTTCAAGAGCCTCACTTCGTTTTGGAGCACGGTCGTAGGCTTTCGACATGACCTCGACACGGCGCTGTGCCTCTCTCAAATCCTCTGATAGGGCTCGGGCTTTGGTATTGAGCTGCTGTGTTTCAGACCAAAAAGCAACAACCTCGCTGAGATTTGATGCTGCTTTATTTTCAGGTTTCAACGGAACTACTTCAACCTGCACTTTTTCCGAAATCGCGATGAACTGCCCGTCGATGCGTTTGTAGAGTTGAGCATTGTAAACACCCGGAGCAACCCAAGTTCCACCGGGATTGTAATTGACATTGTCCGGACTCACACGCATGGGCGATTCCGTCGTAAAATCCCAAACCACACGTTGGAATCCGGAACTGTTGCTTGCCTCAATTTTGCGCAGAATTTCTCCATTCATATTCGTGATGAAGAGCCAAACACTTGGTTTCAAGGCACGCTTTTCGGCCTCAAGCGTTTCCCAACTAGGCACGCCCACAGGCTTTTTGTCTTTTTCAAGTTCTTTTTCATTTTTTGTACGCAGCGCATCCGGACTGTTGTACGCTTCCTTCAAATAGTAGGTGAATTGGGCGCCAAAAGATGGGTTGTCAGCGGTGTAGTATCCGTCTCCCTGAAACGCCTTTTTACCACCGCCGAGGATGTCGCGCTGTTTGTACCACCAAGCTTTTCTCGGCGCAAATAAAGCAGCTTCCTTTTCCCAGACCTGCGCATCTAAATTTCTCAAAGCAGAATAATCATCCAAAATGTAGAATCCACGGCCAAAAGTGGCAAGCACCAAATCATTTTCTCTTTTATGAATGGCCAAATCGCGCACCGGAATGGTTGGCATGCCTCCTTTGAGTGGTGTCCAATTGGCACCACCATCTTGTGAAAAATAGACGCCGAATTCTGTTCCCAAGAACAATAGGTTTTTGTCCAAATGATCTTGAACTACACGCCAAAGCAAGGTGCGATCAGGCAAATTGGACGCGATACTTTTCCAAGAATTCCCCTTGTCGGTGCTTTTATAAATATACGGTTTATAGTCTCCAAACTTGTGATTATCAAAAACAGCGTAAACTGTATTCTGATCGAAAATGTCAGCCTTGATGTCGTTCACAAAAGCCGTTTTGGGCAAGCCGGGAATCTTCGAAAAATCGATTTTTTTCCAGGATTGCCCGTCGTTTTCGGTGACTTGAATGATACCATCATCAGTGCCTGCGTAGATAATTCCGGCTTTCACAGGCGATTCAGCGAGCGAGGTAATCGTGCTGTAACTGGACATGGCATAGATATCCCATGGATTGTCCCATTTTTGAACTTCATTGAAAAACGGTGTTGATACGCGTTCAATATTGTTGGTCAGGTCGCCGGAAATCGGTGTCCATGTATCGCCACGGTCTTCTGACTTCCACACACGTTGAGAAGCAAAGTACAGTCTTGTAGGTTTGTGCGGACTTACGAGAATCGGTGCGTCCCAATTGTAACGCTCCGTTTTTTCACCAGGTTGAGCCTGAGGTTGGATGTAAACGTTTTCTCCTGTCGAACGGTCGTGGCGCGTCAGATTGCCTTGTTGCCATTGGGCATACACGATGTTCGGGTTTCCGGGCTCTGTGGCAGGCTGGTGTCCATCACCCCCCAAAACCACAAACCAATCTTCATTGCGAATGCCATGAACATTGTCCGTGCGGGACGGTCCTCCCTGGGTGTTATTGTCTTGCGTACCCCCGTAAACAAAATAAAACGGTTCGGCATCGTCAATGGCCACTTTGTAAAATTGTGTCAGGGGAAGGTTGTTGATGTATTTCCAGGTTTTTGTGTTATCAAATGATTCGTACAAACCGCCATCGCTGCCGACAAGCAGATAATTTGGGTCAGAATTTTTGAAAACAATTACATGGTCGTCGACGTGTTTGTTGTTCACATTGACGCGCTTGAATGTTTTTCCGCCATCTTCTGAAACTTGAAGATGATTATCGGCAAGATAAATTTTGTCGAATTGATGGGGCGATGCATACAACTCTTGGTAATAATGTGGTCCCGTTCCACCTGAAACTGCATCTGACATTTTGGTCCAGCTCGCACCTTGATTGGCACTTCTGTAAACGCCACCTGTTCTTCTATCGAGTTCAATGGCTGCGTAAATCACATCCGGATTTTGAGGAGAAATCGCCAAACCGATTTTACCCATATTGCTCTTGGGTAGGCCGTTTTCCAGTTTAGTCCAAGTCTTACCACCATCTTCAGAGCGGTAGATTGCCGTTCCCGGTCCTCCACCCATATAGCCGGCCACAGTCCTATGTCTTTGCCATGTCGCGGCATAGAGCACATTCGGATTTCTGGGATCAATCAACAAATCCGTGGCACCCACCCATTGACTATCGCCCAAAGTGCGTGTCCAGGTGGTGCCCCCATCTATAGTCATGTAAACACCACGTTCGCCACCCGAACTCCACAGTGGACCCTGAGCTGCAACCCAA
>JBBIIM010000023.1:12160-46556 GCA_037446475.1 Crocinitomicaceae bacterium
CGTTCGAATTTTTGGGATGCACGATAATTTTGGAAATATGTTCCGAGGCCGTCAAACCTTTGTTTTTCCATGTTTGACCACCGTCTTCACTTTTATAGATACCATCACCGTAGCCCACATGTCGACCACCTACATTTTCTCCGCTGCCTACCCAAACTGTGTTCGGATTCTGAGGATCGAGTGTTATGCAACCGATTGAATAACTTTTCTGTCCATCAAACAATGGAGACCAGGTAGTTCCGGCGTTCTCTGTTTTCCAAACGCCACCCGAGCCAACAGCCACATACCAAACATTCTCATTTTCAGGATGAAGCGCCACATCTGCAACACGCCCCGACATAAACGCAGGACCAATATTTCGAAATTTGAGACCCGAATAAGTACCACTTTCCAACAAGGGCTTTTTGGGTTGCTCATTTTTCTTTTGAGCGAAAGTTTGCTGAAAAGTCAAAGAGCACAAAAGCGCAGAAGCACAAAAGAATTTAGCTGTCATGGTTTGAAAATTTGAGGGGCTAAGATAGAACTTAATTGAAATCAATGCGCCAATCTCAATTCGGTACTTCATGAGATGCTTGGAACTCAGGATAAACTTTATTTTTGTCAAAACTTTTCACCATGGCAGACATCATTTCTGTGTTCGAACACGACTCCAAAGAAGAAAAATACAAAGCGCTTTACCCACAAATTGAAGCCCTAATTGCACCTGAATCCGATTTGATAGCCAACTTGGGCAACATCAGCGCGGCATTGTCAGAGGTGTTTGGCTGGCATTGGATTGGTTTCTATTTGGTGAAAAACGACGAATTGGTCTTGGGGCCTTTTCAAGGTTTTGTTGCATGCACGCGCATTGGAAAGGGCAAAGGCGTATGCGGTACGGCGTGGGCTTCGGGCTCTGTGCAAGTAGTGCCCAACGTAGAAGCTTTTGACGGCTACATTTCTTGCAGCTCTTACACGCGCTCTGAAATTGTGATTCCGCTTTTTCACAAAGCGCAAGTGGTTGGTGTTTTGGATATCGACAGCGAAAATTTGGATGACTTTGATTCCACGGATGTGCGAGAACTGAGCAAAATTTGTCGTCTGATTGAGACAAAATGGGCCTAAAGACGCTTTGGATTTTTCTATTGATTTTGCTTTCCGCCTGTGCTCAAGTGCAACCCTTGGGTGGAGGCAACAAGGATGAATCAGCACCCGTACCGAATTTCGAGAAATCAAGTCCGAAATTCGCTGCTACGGAGGTTCGACCGCGTGAGATCCGCATTCCATTCAACGAATACATCAAGTTGGTCAATCCATCGAGCAACATTTCGGTGACGCCCGAACTCGGCACCAAGCCCAAATTTGAAGTACGCGGCAAAGAACTTCTAGTGTCGCTGGAATCAGCCGAACTGCTCGAGAATACCACCTACTCTTTTGTATTCAACAAAGCCATCGCAGATGTCAATGAAGGCAACGACACCACCTTTACCTTTGTTTTTTCAACCGGAGCAAGCATCGATTCCTTGACCTACACCGCCGTTGTAATAGACGCAGAATCGCAAATGCCTGTTTCGAACGCAATGGTTGAATTATTTTCGCCATCGGATACCTTAAACCCTTATCAGAATCAACCCAAATACATCGCGCAAACCAACAAAGACGGATTAGCAACATTTGAATATTTGGCCGAGCAAGCGCTTGAAGTTTTCGCCTATTGGAACAAAGACGGAGGAAAAATCAACGGCAATTCGGCAATTGCATTTTTGAGTGAGTCCGTTCTTATCGACACCTTACAAAGACGAGACACAGTCTTCCTTTTTCAGCCCAAAACTGAAGAAATTCGGGGTCGAATTCTGAAAAAAGAAATCACGATGAACGGAAGGATTGAATTGGTGACCAATTTTGATCAAAAGACGGATGAAATAGAGATTACTCTGGAAAATGAAAAACTAGCTTTACTTGTTGAAACTACGAATCGCCCGGACTCAACCATACTTTGGATTCAAGCCAAAGAAAATTCAACCTACACGCTCCAAATCCCTTTTCGTGACACCCTGCTGAGTACAAAAATTTCGACCAGAAAACTGACTGAAATTACCCCAAAATACAAATCCAACCTCTTCGGGGATGAATTGGAACTCAAGGACAGTCTAACGCTGACTTTCGATTTGCCCATTCAATCCATTGACCCGGAGAAAGTGGTTGTTTTCCAAAATGACAGCATTGAAATCTCCAAGGACCTCAACATTCTAAATCTGCGGCGTTTGGTCTTGAAACCGGATGAATCTCAAAACAGAATTTTCATTCCGCCCGGAGCCATAACTTTATTCAACGGGTCAGCATACACAGACACCATCGATATTAAGTTCAACAGAAAATCAGCGAAGAAATATGCCAATCTGGAGTTGGTCTTGGAAAATAAACCCGAGCATCTAATTTTGCTTCGTTTGTATAGAGGTAAGGATCTCGCGGCAACGCAAATTGTTCCAAAAGCAGACACACTTCTTACATTCGACTTACTCCCACCCGGCGAATACAACATTCAAGTCATTCTCGACCTCAATGAAAATGGGCAATTCGATACGGGTGATTTTGTCTCAAGGCAGCAACCGGAGCCTGTTATTTGGTTCAGACAATCCATCACCTTGCGCGCCAATTGGGACACCTCGCAACCGATACTTTTCAAATAAGTTCAAGAAAATCATTGAAACCCTTCATCAGGGAATCGGCTGCACGAAGTTCCAATTCTTAATGGCTTCAAAAGTGGCATAGCATTTTTCGAGACTTGGATGATGCATCACCTCTTCGATGCTGACTTCAGGTAATATATTCTGCGCCAAATCGTTTCGAACAAAAATGAAATTGAATCCCAAATCATTGGCCCCTACCAAGCGATAGCCCTTCTTTTTGCCCAATTTCACCATAGCTGTCGGCGATGCGCCGTGGTAAGTTGGATTTTTACCGGGAAATGCATACTCCGGATTATAGGGAACGACGATATTCTCCAGACCAAAAGCCACCTGCGTTTCTATAACTACCACTTGCGGTTGTACCACTTCCAAAGCATCCCAAATCCAATAGTCGTTGCCGTCGATGTCAATCGAGAGCAGGCCAATTTCACCTGAAAGACCACTGTTTTTCACCAAAGTATTGATGTTTTCACGCTTCACCAAGGCCTCCACAAAAATCGGTTTTATGCCCCAAGGATGCGGGTATTTGTTGTAAAAATACCTGCCGCGTTCAATGGCTTTTGGATTGCCGTCGATAAAGGTTCCTGACCAGCCAAAATTCAGAGCAAGATTCGCACTGTTGCTATTGATACCATCGTCGGAACCAATTTCCAGAAAGGTCTTGTGGGTCATGCCAATCGCAGCAAAAATGTACAAGAGCAAACCATCCTCTTCGAACTGAGAGAAGGCTCGGAATCCGGTTTGATTCAGTGGGACAAAATGGCCATTGCGGATGCGCTCTTGGTGCTGCAAATACAAGCTTCGTTGGGCTGCCTGGGTGGCTGCTCCAAAACGATGACGCACGCGAATTATGTTGAAGTATTTTTTGAGGAAATGTTTGAGCAAAACCGAAGATTTAGGCTACGAAGGTATAAAAAATGAGGATGGAGAAATAAGGATGGTATTCAGCGCTCAATCCACTCGATTGTGAATCTTCCTCACCTTTCTTTTGCTTGCATAAGCATCTGTGCCTTTTTTCGAACAACAGCTCACTTCCTCTTCTCCGAGGGCGTTTACTTGAACTTTTGGGGAAATGTAGGGCCCGTTAGATTATGACACTTACAATATAAAGTATGCCTAAAAGAACTCAAATAACGGGGCAGTTCAAAGCATAATGGGAATTCATGCGCTGATTGGAGGGAGTAATAGACCTATATGTAGCGATTCCAGAGTATAGGTCATGCGTTCTCAAATTACAACAAATTCTCTAAAATTTCCCCTGTCAACAAACCTTCCACTAGCGTTATATTCTTCTGTAAAAGTTTTAGGAAGTTTTGATTTATTTTTATGCCACTTAAATTCGAATGCAGTGATTTCTCCATTTTTTTCTTCAACAAAATCTATTTCCTGCTGCTGCTTTGTTCGCCAAAAGTACATTTTAGCAAATGTGTCTTTGTAGAGATTTTGTTTTCTGCGTTCAGACACCAAAAAGTTCTCCCAAAGCGCACCTTTGTCAATTCTTAGATCCAGATGATTGAAGTTGCCAATAAGCATGTTTCGAATACCATTGTCGTAAAAATAGATTTTTCGGTTTTGCTTAATCTCATTGCGAATGTTGCGGCTAAAACTATTTAGTTTGAAAATGATATATCCTTGCTCCAAAATTTGGATGTATTTCTGAACTGTAATTTTATTGATGCCAATTAACGAGGATAATTCATTGTAATTAACCTCACTGCCCACTTGTAATGCCAAGGCTTGCAGGAGTTTTTCCAATACCTCAGGTTTTCTTATCTCCGAAAAAGACAACAAATCCCGATACAAATAGCTGTTAACAAGGTTTTTCAAGGTTTCACGTTCATTACCCTGGTTATTTATAACCTCCGGATACATACCATAAATCAATCGGTTTTCAATTTGTTGTTCTGATTTTACGTAACCGATTTTTTTTTCATACTCCTCCCATGATATTGGAAACAACTCATACTCCCATTTTCGGCCCGTTAAGGGTTCATTTAGCGCATTACCCAAATCAAATGAAGATGACCCACTCACAAATAGCTGAACTCCGTTAAATTGATCTGTAATTATCTTAAGTGTTAATCCTATACCCCGAATTCGTTGGGCTTCGTCTAGGAAAATGTATTTGTAGTCGCCGAGTATTGTTCTAATTTGTTCAGTAGTTGGACTTTTTAGTAGATTACGAGTTGACGGATCATCGGCATCTAGAAAGAGATATTCTTTGTCATTTAAAATTTCTTTGAGCAGGGTTGTTTTTCCTACTTGTCTTGCTCCAACCAAAACAATGGCTTTACCACTATTGATTTTGTCAATGATTCTTGCTCCAATTGTCCTGTCAAACATTTTTTATTACAAAGGTATAAAAAATATTATAATGACCAATAGTTATGTTTTTTAGATATTACAACTTATCATCTAAGTGATAATATATGGAAATGTCTGTGAAAACATTAGTTCGGCATGCGTTCACTCTGAACCTTTCGACTTTTCATCTTCTTCCTGCTCACACATGCATCGGTACCTTTCTTGGAACAACAACTCACTTCCTCTTCGCCGGACGCGTTGACTTGAACTTTTGGGGAAATGTAGGGGATGTCGAGGTTCATGCCGCGCACGATGAAGAGACCGCCGAAAAGGATCAGAATTATCGGGCTGGCTTTGCGGAATTTCTCGCGCAGGGATAGGGAAATGCTGTTGGCAAAATAAGTTATTGCAACCATAGCCGGAGATGTGCCCAATCCGAAGACAGCCATAAACAAAGCACCTTCAAACAAACCGCCATAAACCAAAGAACCAAGCAAAGCGAAGTACACTGCACCGCAAGGCAATAGGCCGTTGAGCATGCCCAAAATGAAAAGCGAAAAAGTGCTTCGTCGTTTCATGAACTTACCGAACGTGTTGTGTACAAACCCATTGATATTCATGTGGGCACGGTTGAACAGCTGCACCTTGGCAAAGATTCTCGGGAAAATTACACCCGCAATAATCAAGGCACCAAACACGATGGAGATGGTTTGCAAGAGTCCCATCAATTGGAAAGATTGCCCCATGAAACCAAAGAGCGCACCCAAAATGGCATACACCAGAATTCTTCCCAAATGGTAAACCACGGTTTTAAGCAATTTTTCAGCGGGTGGAGCTTGTTGAATGGGCAAAATCATGGCGATAGGCCCACACATCCCCACGCAATGCAAACTTGAGGACAAACCCAAAACCAAAGCGATAGAAATTAGCGGTATCATTTGCTTACCCAAAAAAGTTTGCGCAACGCGTATTGCTCTCCGTTCAACGAAAAATTCATGCGAAGCTCGTATTTCCCGGGATGAAATTCATCCAAAGAAAACTGATGCAGTCTGCCTTGGGTAATCGATTTGTTCAAATCCCATGCAGCGTTGTCTGCGCGGTAAAAATGCAATTCAGCTGATTCAAAGGCCGGAAATTTGTCGCTGTAAAACAAATTCAACTGACCATCTGCAGATTCAATTTCTAAGTCGTTTTGAAACGGAAGAGCATTTTCCGTGGCCTCCTTGGTCTGGTTAAAAACCAATTCGCGTTTGTAATAGTCGTTATACTCCAAATCTACGTTTTGTCGCATAAAGCTGAAAATGAGTGATAAGATAAAAATCACAAAGGCACTCATTGCGATGATAATTCCATGTCCGAAGTTCATATTTTCTATTTTTATAAATCGTGATTCGAAATTTGAAATTCGATGCAATCTAATGAATCTGGAATATCGAATTTCAAATCGAAAATTTTTTAATTGCTAAAGAATCGGTCCTAAAAAAGTTGTTTTAACCTTGGTTACTAATTTGTCTCCAGCATAAACGCCCACGTAGATGTTTTGCCCGCCTTTATTCACCACGGCGGGATCCAGCTTAATAATCACATTGGATTTTAAATGCTGCTCAGGCTCCAATTTGGCATCCTTCAAAGCCAATTCAATTTCACCCTTTACGTCAAGCAGTTCCAAACGAACGGGGTACTCATTTTTGGTTTTATTGGTCAAATTCAACTCGTAAATGTTGCTGATTCGTCCGTCCTGAAGTTCATAATACGTAGATCCTCGCTGACGCAAAAGTTTAGCACTGAAATCGGTTCTTGTGGCTACCAAGACCACGAGCACACCCAAAAGCAGCGTCAAAACTGCGGTGTAGCCGATGATTCTTGGCGTCCAACGGAACTTTACGCCTGTATTGATGCCATTTTCACTGTCGTAGCGAATCAAGCCTTTGGGCAAATTCACGGCTTCCATCATGTGGTCGCAGGCATCGATGCAGGCTGTGCAGTTCACACACTCCAGTTGCGTACCGTTTCTGATGTCAATTCCCGTTGGGCATACATCCACACAGTGTCCGCAGTCGATGCAGTCACCTTTGCCAAGTTCTTTTCTATCTTCATTTTTGCGGAATTTACCACGATTTTCCCCACGCACGTGGTCGTAGGTAATCACGATTGAATTTTTATCCAACAAAACGCCCTGCAAACGACCGTAGGGACAAATCGTTGTGCACACTTGCTCGCGCAGGAACATGAATACGCCATAAAAAACAAAGGTGAAAATCACAATGGCAATGAGGCCACCGACATGATTTCTCGGATCGTCAATTTGAATTTTCCACAATTGATCCGCCCCGATGATGTAGGCCAGAAAAGTGTTTGCAATCAAGAATGAAATCCCGTAAAAAATCACGTGCTTCAACACGCGCTTGCGAATTTTCTCCGCGTTCCAGGGCTGCGCTGCCAATTTCTTTTGGTGGGTCCAATCGCCGTCAATCCAATACTCGATGCGACGAAAGAGCATTTCCATGAAAATCGTCTGCGGACAGAACCAACCACAAAAGATGCGTCCGAAAATAACCGTAAACAGAATTACGAAAACAACAGAAACAACGAGACCAATAGCAAAAATGTAGAAGTCCTGTGGCCAGAAAATTTGACCGAAAAGCACGAATTTTCGCTCTAGCACATTGAGCAAAATCATCGGTTCTCCTTTGATCTTGATGTGGGGTGTGGCAAACAACAAGGCAAGCAACAAATAGCTCAGGAGCTTGCGTTTGTCATAATATTTCCCTTTGGGCATCTTTGGGAAAATCCAGATGCGTTTGCCTTGTGCGTCTACCGTAGCGATTTTGTCTCTGAATGCTTCTTCTTGCGTTGTCATGATCGTGGTTTGTAAAAATTCATGTATTATTAAGTGTAAAAATGTCCGCAACTCGAAAGCTACGGACATTCCCTTGGTTTACTCTTGATTCTCAGGTTGGGGCTCTTGTTCGTCTTTCACATTTTGCTCAGGTTCGGGAGCCGCACCATTTTTCGGTCTGAACTCTCCCTGAGGAGGCATTCCTTCAACATACGGCAGACTCAACACATAAGAAGTCACCTGCTGAATTTGCAATGGAGTGAGCATGCTTTGGTGGGCAGTCATTTTACCGTTTGGCGAACCGTACTTCACGATTTTGAACAAATCTTTGATGTCGTTGCCGTGAATCCAGTATTCATCGGTCAAGTTTGGTCCAATCTCCCCGCGACCATTGTCTAAGTGACAGGCCACGCAGAATTTGCCAAATACAGTTTTACCGGCATTTAAATCGCTCTCAGAAGTCAACAGCACCGCAGTTTTTTCGGTTACTGCATTTGGGTCTTTGAGGGACTCAGCCAATTCCACCTCAGCGGTGTACTCTTCAATTTGAAGCGGCGCAGTTTTGAACACGTGGTAATTCAACAAATAAATGACAGAGAAAATAATTGTACCCCACATCAACCACACCCACCAAGGCGGCAAGTTGTTGTCCAACTCCTGAATTCCATCGTATTCATGATCCATCAAAATGGAGCTTTCATCCTCGATATCGACAGCATCGGTAAGGATTTTATTGATTTTTTTTGCCGAAATAACAGACCCCTCTGTTTTCGCCAATTCCTCTTCTTTCAAGGTCATGCGGTACAAGGAATTGAACAAACGCACCTGGTAAATCAATACGCCAAACAAAACCAGCACAATGGCACCTACCATGTAAAGTTCGCCTGTTGTCACTTTGATGAACAAATTTTCATCCGCAGCACCCTCAGTCTGTGCCATCAATTTGGCCGGAATCATCGAAGCGCCTATGAGAAAAACTATCATCGCAATTTTGTTCGCATCCTTATTTTTCTGCTGCAGCTGTCCGGCCATGCGCGATTTGAAATAATCGGTTTGCAAGAAACTCTTGATAGAGCCGGCCACCACGATGATCGCAATAAGCAAGAGCACGATTGCGCTCATCAACCAATACAGAAGCGTTTGATTGGCTTTGTAGTTTTCAACCATGACCACAGGAGCTTCAGTGGTTGTATCATCCACTTTAGGTGCTTCAGGCACCCAATTGTCCGCATAGGTCAAAATGGCGTCAATTTGCTCATTGGTTACCGGCTGAGGACTCATGTTTGAGGGACTAAATTCCCAAGCCACGAGCGCTCGTTTTGATTTTCCGCTTTCTTTCAAGCCGGCAGGATTTTTCACCCATTCATAAATCAAATCTCCTTCTCCGGCGTCCTCCCAGTTTTTGCGAACCCCTTGCAATTTCGGACCTACCCGTGGCTGGTCAATCGCGTGGCAAGCAGAACAAAAAGTTTCATATAAATCTTTGCCGCTCTCCTGTGCTTTGGAGAAAAATATTTGTGACACAACTGCCAGTCCGGCAATCCATATCTTATTCATTTTAAACAGCTTCATCTTCTTTCTCTTATTAATCCTCTAAGGGCGTGTTTGATAACTCGTTTACTTTTGATTTCTTCATCCGTGCAGCATAGATCGCAGCAATCACGAATATTGTGGTGAACAACAACAAGGAGATAATCGGATAGATTTCGATATTCTCGATGGTGGTCAAGTGGTGTTTAATGAACTTCAACATGGTTTCCTCAATTATTCGTTAGACGCAGTCTCCTTTTTAGAAACCGCTTTGATGTCTCTACCCAAACGCTGCAAGTAGGCTGTGATAGCAATTACCTCCTTCATGTGCATTTCCTCCACATCTTTTTCAGTGAATCCGGAAGTTTTCAAGTCGGTCAAAATATCACGCGCTATCTCTTTGGCTTGGTTTTTCAAATCATTCAAAGCTTGTTTTTCATAACCATCAGGATAAGGAACGCCCAAAGTGCGCATGGCTGAAATTTTTCCTTCCAAATGTTTGATGTCGATGTCGTCTTCCGCCATCCATGGATAAGCAGGCATCAAAGAACCGGCAGAAACTTTCTTAGGAATCAACATGTGCTGGTAGTGCCAAGCATTCGAACGCTGACCGCCTTCTCTCGCCAAGTCAGGACCAGTTCGTTTAGAACCCCATTGGAATGGGTGGTCGTAGATGTACTCACCGGCTTTTGAATATTCGCCATAGCGCTCAGTTTCGAAACGCAGAGGACGAATCATTTGGGAGTGACAGTTGTAACAACCTTCAGAGATGTATATGTCGCGACCAATCAACTCCAGCGGTGTGTATGGTTGAATCACATTCTTGCCGTTTTCATCAACCACAGGCTTGATATTCGACTTCACGAAGATGGTTGGGATAATTTGGATGATACCACCAATAGCAACCACAATCAGACTCACGATAACCATTTGCATTGGGCGTCGCTCAATCACTTTGTGCCAGTATTCCCCTCGTTTTGATTTGTGTTTAGCCAACGGTGCAGCCTCTACAGCCTCATCTTTCAAGAATGAACCCTGACGGATTGTGGCAATCAAGTTCCAAACCATTGCAATTGCACCAATCAAGAACAGCAAACCTCCAAGCACGCGCAACACGTAATAAGGATGCAATGAAGTTACAGTTTCCAAGAAATTGGGGTACTCCAAAGTGCCTTCAGCGGTAAACTGTCTCCACATCAGACCTTGCATCCAGCCGGCAACATACATAGGCACGGCGTAAAGCACGATACCCAATGTACCAATCCAGAAGTGGAAGTTCACCATTCCTTTGTACTTGATCTCGGTGCGGAAAAGCTTTGGTATCAAATAATACAGCATACCAAAAGTCATGAAACCATTCCATCCCAAACCACCTACGTGAACGTGTGCTACGATCCAGTCGGTATAGTGCGCCAACATGTTCACGTTTTTCAAAGAAAGCATCGGACCTTCGAAAGTGGACATACCATAAGCGGTTAGAGCAACCACCATGAATTTCAGAGTTGCATCATCCCGCACCCTGTCCCAGGCACCACGCAGGGTTAAGAGTCCGTTCAACATACCACCCCAAGATGGTGCGATGAGCATTACTGAGAAGACAACCCCTAAAGACTGCGCCCAATCCGGTAAAGCGGTGTAAAGCAAGTGGTGAGGCCCTGCCCAGATGTACAAGAATATCAAAGCCCAAAAGTGGATGATAGACAAGCGGTAAGAATACACCGGTCTGTTAGCCGCTTTAGGCACGAAGTAATACATTAAACCCAAGAAAGGAGTGGTTAAGAAAAACGCCACCGCATTGTGGCCATACCACCACTGCACCAAGGCATCTTGAACTCCTGAATACCAAGAATAACTTTTTAAGAAACTTACTGGAAGCTCAAACGAATTAAATATATGAAGCATGGCAACGGTTACGAAAGTCGCGATGTAGAACCAAATGGCTACATAAAGGTGACTCACACGTCGTTTGATCATAGTTCCAATCATATTGACCCCAAAGGCGACCCAAACCAAAGCAATAAGAATATCTATCCACCACTCCAATTCTGCGTACTCCTTACCTGTGGTGTAGCCCAGAGGGAGCGTCAGCGCAGCACACAAGATGATGAACTGCCAACCCCAAAAGTTGAATTTTGAAAGGAAATCGCTAAACATTCTAGCTTTCAACAACCTTTGGAGAGAATAATATACACCCATAAAAAGTGCATTCCCTACAAATGCAAAAATCACCGCATTCGTGTGTAATGGGCGTAAACGACCAAAGGTCAGGATTTTGAACCCCAAATAGTCGTTAAAAAATTCCGGGAATGCCAATTGGGCAGCGACAATAATCCCCACCAAAAATCCAACGATTCCCCAAAGCATTGTCGCGTAAGCAAAGTTGCGCACAATACCGTTGTCGTAGCTAAACTTCTCGATTTCCATCTGATTTTGATTTTTCTATTTTCTCTTCTTGCTTGTTGTCGGAGTCCTCAAATAATATCCGAACCGCAGGTGCATAGTCCTCTTCAAACTGACCTGATTTAGCCGCCCAAAAGAAGGCTGCCAAAAAGATGAGTGCAATGAGCATACTGCCGCCGACCATTAAATAAATTATCTCCATAACGGGGACAAAGTACGCTACGACTCGGCGTACCAATTGTGATAAGCGTCACCTATTAACCTGACTTTTGTCATGAAAATGTCACATAGAAATTATGCAATATTTATGACTTACATAGATTGCGAATGCCTAGTAAAAGAAAAAAGTCCGAGCTGTAATTGAATTTCAACTGTTTATTTTTACACGTCATGTGTTTTTACATGTTAAAAGAAAAAATTTTAACACTTTTGTTTGGTATGTATATTTGCGCAAACCAAATCAAATATTATGAGAAAATTATCTAATCTAGCGATGATGTTATTTGCGCTTTTCGGGTCTTTGAGCACCTTCGCGCAAGTATCATTTACTTACACAAGCAACGGGACTTTTGTCGTCCCGGTTGGTGTTACAGAAATTACCGTTGAATGTTGGGGCGGCGGCGGTGGTGGTGGTCGTTCTACTTCAACTTCTTTAGGACGAGCCGGCGGTGGCGGTGGTGCATACGCACGCAGTATCCTAACAGTCACCCCCAACCAATCATTCAATTTCATCGTTGGTGCAGGTGGTGGTGGTGGTAACATTTCGGCTACTGCTGCTGCCGGCGGACAGACCAGTTTCGGAGGAGGACTGGTAGTGGCTGTCGGAGGAACTGGCGCTGGGAACAACGGAAATGGCCCATGCCCAGGAGGACAATCCACAGCATGCACATACAACGTCGTGGCACACAGTGGTGGTGCTGGAGCACTTGGTAATACAGCAGACCGTGGCGCTGGCGGTGGTGGCGCTGGCACCAATGGACCGGGTGGAGATGCATCAGGAATAACTGCTGGTACAGGGGGTGCAGACCTAGGTGGAAACGGTGCTGCTGGCACGAATCAAGCTGCAGGTGCTTCAGGACAAGCTTATGGAGGCGGTGGAGCTGGAGGAAAGGCTTTGGTTGCACTTTTGGGAAATAACGGAGGTAATGGAGCGTCTGGTGCCGTGCGCATTACCTACATCCAACCCGACTGTACTGGTCAGCCCAACGCGGGTACTGCAAGCATCAATGTTGCAGCCGGTTGCGACAACGCAAGCTTTAATCTCTCTGCAACAGGAGTAACATCTGTTGCCGATTATAATGGTATTACTTATCAATGGGAACAGTCCACCAATGGCGGTATTTCATGGACAGCCATTCCTGGTGCTACGAATACCACTTTCACCACGACAGCAACTGTAAATACATCCTACAGATTGAGAACCAATTGTTCTATCAGCGGTCAATCCAATACAACGAATGTTGTGACACGCACAGTAAACTGTTGGACATTGCCACAAACCACCGTGGTGACTACTTGCGGAGGGACATTCTTTGACTCAGGTGGTTCAGGATCAAACTATGGAAACAACCAAAACTATACTTACACTTTCTTCCCAGCGAATCCGGGTGAGGTTGTTACACTTACATTCACCCAATTCGTAACGCAATCATCAAATTGCGGTCAGGATTTGGATTGGTTGCGAATTTTCAACGGCAACTCAACATCTGCACCTGCCATGCACCCAACTTCTTTAAACTGTACAGCAGGTTTCAGAACAGGCAATTATCCAATGCCGGGCCTTCCCTTCACATTCACATCTTCTGCGCCTGATGGCTCCATTACCGTGCAATTTAAATCGGATGGAAGCACTGTAGCCGCAGGGTGGGCTGCTACTATCGGATGCGCAGCTGCATGCTCAGGTACGCCAAATTCAGGAACTGCAACAATCTCGGCTGCCAGCGGTTGTCCGTCAAGTAATTTCACATTAAATGTAACAGGCATCTCCACAAATCCGGGTATCACCTACCAATGGCAACAAGCACCAAGTGCCTCTGGTCCTTGGAGTGATATTCCGGGAGCTACAAATTCCTTTTTTACCACCACGAGCAACGTCAACGTTCATTACAGATTGAGAAGTACTTGTTCCAACAGCAATCAATCAAGCTTTTCGAGTGCCGTATCGAGAACAATCCAAGGCTCTTGTACATGTACTAACTACGCTATTTTCTCAGCTACTGATGCTGCCGACACAGAAATCTCAAGCGTTACGGTTGGCACGATGACGAACAACCAAAACACTTGTAGTACTGCAGCGGCAGGACCAGGTTCTATTGCAGGGCGCTACTCCAATTTCACTACTACGGTGACGGGTCCCTCTGTGGCACAGGGGAGCTCGGTTAATTTCAGTTTAACCCAAACATCTTGCGGTGGAAATTTCACCAACTTTTTCCAACTTTATGTGGACTGGAACCAAAATGGGGTTTTTGAAACTTCTGAACGTATGTACAACCAATCTCCTGCAACATCAGGAACGCACACAAAAACCGGATCATTCACTGTTCCTATGACCGCACTTCCCGGAATAACGAGAATGCGTATTGTGAATATTGAGGCCAGCTCTTCAACAACAAATTACGCGCAAACCGATTACACCTATGGTGAAACGGAAGATTATTGCTTCACTGTTCTTGCCCCTGCTTCAGATTTCAAAACAAGCTGGTTTGCGATGAATGTGGGAGACCAAGAATGGTGTCCGGGAGAAACGCGACAAGTTTCCGTTACAGTAACAAACACGGGTAACTTACCTTGGACCGATGGTGGCGGGAATGACTTTAACATTGGTGTGAAGTGGAATTTCGAACCTGACTATATCGTTCGTGTTGACGCTCAGAATTTGGGTTCAGGACAATCACAAACTTACACCTTTAATATGACCGCTCCCAACACTCCGGGAGGAACTGAAAATCTAAGCTTCGATGTTGTGAAAGAGGGCTGTTTTTGGTTTGCCTCAAACGCTGATGGTTGCGCACTGAATTCTGTGGGTCCGGGAAATATAGCCTTCACTTCACCACAAATTAAGATTAAAGAACTGCCAACTGATGTAAGCGCAGGCTCGAACCTTCAAATCTGCCCCAACACAAGTGCGCAGTTGTCGGCAAGTGCCACATCACCGACTATCAGTGCTAGTGCATCCTTGGTTTACAACGAATCAACCGGAGGAACTACATTAAACTCGAATCCTACCACAGCCAATGAATCCAACTGTCCAATTATCCTGGCGGTTAACATTCCTGCAAACGCAACAATCACCGGTGTAAACATCGCTTATCAAATGGAAGCTGTTGGCGCACTGACTTTCAATTCTCAGCAACGTTCTTACTTGGAATGCATCTCTCCGGGTGGTATTAAAGAGGCCGCAATAACAGCCGGGTCTGGTTCCGGAACAGTTCAAAACTATTCTAGAAACAACTTGACTATCGCCAATGGCGTTACTGGTGGCGGAACAATTCTTTTCAGATTGCACGGATTTAGAACCGCTGAAGCCTTCATAATAACATTCCCTGGGTGTAATGATCAAACGCAGCGAATTAACAATGGTACTGTAGTACTGACTGTGAACTACACATACTCTCCTGATTTGTCATACAACTGGAATGCTTCACCCTTCCTAAGCGCATTGAATACCCCGAATCCAAACGTGAATCAACCCTTCGGAAGTCAATCCTACACCGTTAACGTTGGAGCCAATGGCTGTTCTGTATCAAGTTCAGTGAACGTAGAAGTTGGTAACTTCGGTTGTACTCAATTACAGCCTGGAGATTGTGGTGCTACGAACGTTAGCATGGATCAAAATCTTCGTGCGATTAACATGAACGTTCCTGCATATCGATTCAGAATAACCGGTCCGAACAACGGTGGACCTGGATGGAACAACGATGTGTTTATTTTTGATAGTCCAAACCGTGCGATGCGTTTTGCACTCATTCCGGGATCTGTGTGGGGATCAACTTATGCTGTCGAGGTTGCCACCGGAGATGGATTGGGCAACTTCAGTCCTTATGGTCCGGCTTGTAATGTAACACTCGGAGGAATACCAACTTCTCAATTGGTGGCAGCGAACTGCAACACGGTCAATGTGAATCCAGGTACCAATTTGTTAGCTGTTTCAGTAACCAGCGCAACGGGTTATCGCTACCGTGTAAATGGTGCTAACGTAAACAACGTTGTTGTGACCAAAACCATGGGTGGAGGCGCCATGCGCAAGTTGAAAATGAACGAAGTTGTCGGAATCATGCAAGGCGAAACCTATTCAGTTGAAGTAGCCGTGCGTGATGCCGCAGGCAACTGGGGCAACTACGGACCAATCTGCGAGGTGACACTTGCCGGAGCACCTGACTTCGTAATCAACAACAACCTCGAAATGTTGACCAACAGAACCCTCAGCGAAGCAGCTTTCGGTGCGAGCGCAAGCCACAACCCATTCACCGTGGATTTTGGTATTCAAGTGTTGAACGCCAATGACAGCGAAACCATCCACGTGTCCATCTTCGACATGAGTGGCAAGCTGATTGAACGCAACGCAATCCATCCAATGGACATTGAAAACACAAGATTCGGTAAAAACCTCGCTTCAGGCATGTACATGGTTGAAGTGAGACAAGGTACACACCAAGCGGTTATCCGTCAGGTGAAGCATTAGATTTTTATGGCGACTGGCTGTACGATGCTACCCAAGTAGCAAGAAGCCAGAGGCCAGTAGCCAGAAGCCTCGGGGGAAACCCCGGGGCTTTTTTGTGGACTACCGCCCTCCTCCATTTCAACCCAATGCCAATAGCTAATAGCAAAGAGCCTTCCGATAGTTATCGGGAGCCAACAGCTAACAACCAATAGTCAATAGCTAACAGCCAAAACCCACACCAAAAAATACTCACTTTTGAGTATTGCGGGGGTGGAGGATTCGGGGTTGATTTGTGAAATTTAATTCAATGTATATGAAAAACAAATTTTTACTCACAAGCTTTGTTGCTTTGCTCAGTTTTATGAGTAACGCGCAAGCCATTCTACAAGTTCAGCCTTGTCCCTCTGCACCTAGTCCCATTACTGTAACATCTTTGGGTTATTCCTACCAGATTGATTCTTGGTCCACCCCGGATTTGTTGATTCCATCAAATTCGGTTTCTGGCCAAGTAGTTTGGGTGCAAGACGGCATAGGAGACTCAAACGACGGCTGTGAACCACTTACCAATGCTTCAGCCATTGCAGGAAAAATCGCCTTCATCAACAGAGGAACCTGTGAATTTGGATTCAAAGCTCTTCAAGCACAAAATGCCGGTGCTATTGCTGTTGTAATCGTGAATAATGTTCCTGGGCAACCTTTTGACATGAGTGGTGGAACTGAAGGCTGGAGTGTAACTATACCAGTAGTAATGGTTTCGCAAGCCAATGGCACATTACCTGTATTCCATCCATTTTGCACATTCTTTTTGGGCACCCCAGCACCTGTAAATAATGACATGCAGCTCATTTATGGTTTTCCGGGGCGTCTCAATATTCCGTACCATCAACTTCCCGAATCTCAATTTGTGCCAAATACCTTAAATTTTTACGGAAAAATTAAAAACAATGGTTTACAGAACCAAAACAACGCGCAGTTCGTCACCAATTCGAATTCTGCAATTTTTGCTCAGTCAAACACTATTTCAAACTTTGCACCTGGAACGGAAGCCATCATGGAAACCATAGGCGCCTATCCTATACTTCTTCCATTTGCAGGTTTTTCACAAGATTTTGTATTTGAAGCGAAGTCCAATCAAATTGACCAAGCGCCATACAACAATACCATAAACGGCAACTTTACCATTACCGAGCACATTATGGCCAAGGATAAATACTCGGCGCAAAACCCGGATTTTCACCTAACGGACGGACATACACAATTTATAACCGTGTTCGACATTTTTCAACAACAAAAGCTATATGGTTTTGACATAAAAATTGCCCCTCTTCAGGCTAATGTTGGTAAGGGTCTATCAATAGTTGTTCTTGATAATTCAGGTGATGTTGTTGGCTCAACTAACCAATATTACATCACCCAGTCGAACATTGCAAATGATATTTTTACTATTTCAACTGATGGAAATGGCATCGTCTTAAACCCGGGGAAATATTATTTGGAAGTTTACAGCGACCAAGTCGTTTTTGCTGCTTCAGGTGAAAACCCTTCGAATTCCGCATATCTTCCTCTTGGCGGTGATATTTTAACACCAAATCCGAATTTTCCAATTCCTTACACGCCAATAATTAGACTGAATTTTGATTGCCAAATTTTACCTAATTTGGGTGCTTACACAATTTCATCACCTAACTACAACAATCCTCAATTTTTGAATTGCAGCCCTGGATGTAATGCAGAAAAATGGATTATTCACAATGGTTCAGATATTCTTGAACTATACAATTCGGATAATACATTGATCCAAACGATAACCAATCCTACAGGAGGAACGGCAATATTCAATAATTTGTGTGCAGGAACATACAAAGTAGTCGGAAAAAAACTCTGTTACAACAACATTTCAGACACGTTAATCTTCGCAGTTTTTGAGCGTACGGAGGTGGAGCTCACGGGAATTAATGCCTCGACTTGTATTACCCCCGACGGATCTGTAGAAATCGAGTTAATTTCACCAATTTCAATCAATTCGCTTTATGGTCCTAATCATAGCTTTTCGGTAAGTTGGTCAGGACTCACAAGTGGTTCTACGACACTTTCCGGTACAAATACATTCAATCCTAGCGTAAACTACACCATCAACGGCAACTTTTTGACGAATTCAAATGCAGCTGGCTCCTATTACACTTTTACAGTGGTTGACAACAACTCAGGATGTCAAACCATTGATACCATTACTATAGACAACAATGTGCCTACTCAAGATTTGTGTGTGGTTACAGTAGATGAAACAACAGGAAATCACAATGTAATCGTATGGGAGCGCCCTTCTAATGATAATCACATTGAAGAATTCAGAATTTACCGAGAAATTACCACAAACAATTACCAACAAATTGGTAGTGTTAATGCAAACGACCTTACCATGTACGAGGATTTTACCGCTAATCCAAATGCCACAGGATACAAGTATAAGGTAACTTTGGTAGATGTTTGCGGAGAAGAATCTGATTTGGGAAGTTTCCACAATACGATTCATTTGCAGTATCTAGGTTCAGGTAATTTCCAATGGTCGCAATATGTAATCGAAGGTGCGCCAAATCCTGTTGCCTCTTACAATATTTACAGAGATGACAATGGAACGGGCAACTTCCAAATCCTTCCAAATGGTGTTGTTCCGGGCTCACAGTCAACGTTTACAGACGTGAATTTTGCCAACTTTCCCAATGCAGTTTATGTAGTAGACGTGAATTGGGTAAATACTGCAGGTTGCAGTGCTTCCCGAGTGGATTTCAATACATCGAGATCGAACACGAAAAGCATCAACGATACCGGTGCAAGCTTGATCCAAAACTTGACCAGTTTACTGTATGTTTACCCCAATCCAAGTGTAGGCATTGTACAAGTGCTTGTGCCGGAAGCACTTATAGCAACTTCGATGATATTAACCAACAGTTTAGGACAGACGCTTCATAAAGAAATTATCAACGCGAAAGAAACGCAGTTAGATTTAAGCAGCCTTAGTGCGGGAATTTATTACCTCGAAATCAACACCACCGAAGGTACAATTTTGAAAAAAATCATCAAACAATAACTTGTTTTTTTACCTCAACCCAAAAAACCAAAAAGGGTGTCTGCAAAACGGACACCCTTTTTATTATTTTATCACTTTCTTATTTCACAAACTATTTGCGAATTTTCCCACACAACGTGCAAAATTTCATACATTAGGCGCCACATATTTTGAGTGGAACATTATGTATTTGCACATTTGCGACGACCATCCATTAATCATCAAAAGTATTGCTGCGCTATTCAATGAAAACGCGCTCTTCTCCAAAATATCGACCTCTTCCTCAAAGCATGAGTTGTTCAATAGGCTTTTACCCTTGGCGCCAGACATTTTAATTCTAGACATCAACGTGAACGGCGTTAATATGCTTGATGACATACAACAACTCAAGGAGCTGGCGCCGCGGATGAAAATAATCATCTTTACGAGTTACGACTCCCAACTGATACTCCGTGAGGCTCTCAAAACCGGTGTGCATGCCTACGTCAATAAAAATACTGACGAACATGAGTTGCTTGAAGTGATTCGCACTGTTTTGGACAACGACACCTACGTCACAGGACGAAAACACAAAGCTTTTGTAGAAAAAGACAATTTTGAATTGGTCTTAGAACTTTCTGAACGCGAAAAAGAAATCATTCGCTGCTTACTCGAGGGTAATCCCAACAAAAAAATTGCAGAAATATTGAATATTTCCGTAACCACCGTACAAACGCATCGCAGAAACATCTACAAAAAATTGAACCTCAAAGGCATCGGAGAATTAATGTCCTTTGCTGTGGCCTACAAACTCATTTAATTTCATCAGTTTTTTTTCCGAATGGCGAACGTGTGTTTAGAGCCTCGAGCCAAATGCTCTATGTCGAAATAACCGTTCAAGAAGGCCGCACGTTGTTTAATACTTTTGATCCCAATTCCCTGTGATTCGGATTCGGTATTTTTCACCTTATAACCCACGCCATCATCTTCAACTATCAACATGTAATAATCGGCATCTTCCACAATTTGAAGGCGTACACTTTGGGCATGAGCATGCTTCAACACATTGTTAATCAGCTCCAAAGACGTGAAATAAAGAATTTCCTTATGAGGCGACGGAATGTGGTTGTCATCCAAGTCAAAACTGTAGTCGATGGCCAAATCCAAATCGGCATCTTCAATTTTGAGGATAAAATCTTCCAAAATCTTTTTTAAACCTTTCTCTTGGAGCAAAATAGGACTCAAGGCATGAGAGGCATTTCGAATTTCCCGATGCATTTCGTCCAATGCTTCAAGCGCCTTGCGTTTTTGTGTTTCTTCCGAAAATTTGAACCCCGAAAGTTGAATTTTATATGCAGAAATTTTGGCGCTTAATCCGTCGTGCAATTCACCGGCAATGCGTTTTCGCTCGTCCAATAATCCTTCCAAATAACGCTGTGTGACCATTTCTTTTTGCTCGCTCAAATCCTGCAAAAGACGAATTTTTGCGATTTTATTCAAATAGAGGTCTCTGTTAATAACCAGCATCAGTGCCGCACCTTCAAATAAAATCATCCATTTGAAACTCATGAAACGCTCAAATCGATAACTGATAAAAGGAATCAGCGCAAAAAGTAGAATAAAGATTAACACCATAGAAAACATGACCAACAACACCAGTGCCTGTTTGTCTCGATTCAGAAAATACGTTTTCACACAGATGGTTACGAAGAGCACCGGATAGGACAAAACCACAAGAGTAGTGACCTGGAAAATAATCAACGGGTAATTGGGCAAAAAGAAAAAACCAATGGCATTGGACACGCAAAAGGCAAAGCTCAAGGCAATGAAAAACCAAGTCCAACGAACCAACTTCGGGAATAGTGTTCTTGTGTGCAACAGATCAAAAACGATGACAAATATGAAACTGAAGCAAATGGGTAAGATAAAGTAGGTAGAAAAATGAACCTCATCGAATAAGAAACTCGGAAAATACAAACGAAATGTACCATCCGAAATGAACATAATCAGTAAAGTGCAAAGGATGTAGCCGATGTAGTTCGCATAGATGCGCTCCTTGAAGTAGAGCCACAACACGACCCCTTGAAAAATGAGAAATAAAACAATACCGTAAACAACGCCACTTTGTCGATCGTCGGCACTAACCTCCTCCAGCAAAGAACCGCTATCGTGAAGGTACAGCGGCAAGATGCGGGTGGAAAAACGCTTGTTAAGTCTCAAATACAAATCGTAACTCTTGCCTCTTTCAAGATGCATCGAAAAAATCAAACTGCGGTGTGTAATCCTGTTTTCATCGATTTCATGCCGGATACCGATATTGCCCAGTCGCATGATTGAATCCACATCAAGCGCATGCACAAAGAGTTCAAAATCTTCCAACAACACATAAGAACTCCTTAGGAAAAACACACCGGAATAAATGCAATTTACTGGAATTTTAATCCAATAAGGCTTGGCATCAAAGGGTTTGGAAAAACCACCCTTTTGGATTTGAGTCCACAGGGATGCAGGCAAATGAATCATGTCCTCAACTTGTGCGGCACCTACCGAGTCCTTGTAATACGCTGCCTGCTGACCAATACGCACACCACCCACACCGGGATACAGGTTCATCCGTTCAGCGCCCAAAGCCTGAAAAGAAAACCACAATAAAAGCGCTATGAGGTGAATTGTTGCCTTCATCTTGGCGGTAAAAGTAGTGATTGCCCCAACAGTAAAAAATACTCACTTTTGAGTATTGTGGGGGTGGAAGATTCGGGGTTGATTTGCCTTGTCATTAAATGAAATTGATCATGAAGAAATTATTCTTATCTGGTCTGATGATTTGTAGTCTCCTTATCACGAGAGCTCAAAACACCAAAACGTTTTTTCTCAGTTTAGCGAAGAATGAGATTATTCAGTGCAATAGTTCAACGAAATGTGACCCTAAAGAAAATAAGCTATCCTTCTGCTCAAATGATTTGGTGGTGTTTCATTTGAAAGATGTCAATCCATTCAAATATGACTATGTCTTAAATTACCAAGAAAAGAATTATTTCTCGAACAGTGAGATTGGAATAGATTCAATTTTTGATGGTTTACTCGAATCGGTAACAAAGGAAGTCAAAAATAATCCCGAGGCCGCTAAAGACCTAAAAGAATTGGAAAACATAAAATATGACAGTTTAGGTATTTCCAAAATTAAAAAACATGCTAAAGAGCTTAATAAGCAATATGCAGAATTAGCCTATGAAATTGAGAAATACTCTATTCGACTTGCCTCAGCTGAAGTGATAAACGAGGATGAGTTTAAAATATCGAGAGAAACCTATAAAAATGTTTACAAAAACGCCCTAGAAAGAGAATACTCGATAAGGGAAATTCTAAAAAATAAAAACGATCTGATTGACTTGTTTGAAAAGGAAATTGAAATCGTTAAAATTAAACACAAACCAACCATTGAGGGGATTTTAAGTTCTTTATACGGCGCAAATTTTTACCTGAAAACACTGCCTATTGACGTAAATGGAAAAAACATTGATGCTATTGAAATCATTGTTAAACGGCGTTTGAAAGGTGCTGCTGATGCTATCCCACCAGAAACGTACACGTATAATCTTTGGACAAAAGGTACTCTAAAGATTGACGTCAGCGGTGGAATATTTATTACTTCGCTACTAGACAGAGAATATATCACCAGTGATGCATCAATTGAAATAGACGGTCAAACCTTCAACCGTAAAACCATTTCGGAGAAAAACGTGGGGAATTATGGGTTTGGTTTTGGCACAACAACCCACGTATATTGGACACTAGGAACCTCAAAAATTACACCTAGTTTCAATTTCGGCGCGCTATTAACATCGAATCAAAAGTTTCAATTTTTGTTCGGTGGAAGTTTAATTTTTGGGAAGATGGAAAGGGTGATACTGCAAGGAGGACTAACGATGGGTTCAGTATCTCGACTAGGAAATGGACTTCGAGCTGATGGCACAACACTGTATGATCTAGGTTCCAATGGCATCGTCCCAACAGTTAACCAATTCAATTTCGGTCATTATTTTGGAATCACCTATAATTTTTCAAAACCAAAAATTCAAAATTAATAAACGAAACCCTGGGGTGAACTTGTTGGCCAATGCAGTTTCCGGAGCCACAGGTTACAGCTAACGCGTGAACGGTGCTAACGTAAACAACGTTGTTGTGACCAAAACCATGGGTGGTGGTGCCATGCGCAAGTTGAAAATGCAGAAAGTTACAGGCATCATTTTGGGTGAGACTTACACGGTTGAAGTAGCCATCCGTGATGATGTGGGCAACTGGGGCGCTTATGGCAACCCATGCACTGTAACCTTGATGGGCTCACCAAACGTGGTAATCAACGACAACCTCGAAATGTTGACGAACAGAACCTTGAGCGAAGTAACTTTCGGTGCAAGCGCAAGCCACAACCCATTCACCGTGGATTTTGGTATTCAAGTGTTGAACGCCAACGACAGCGAAACCATTCATTTATCCATTTTCGACATGAGTGGTAAGCTGATTGAGCACAACGCAATCCATCCAATGGATATTGAAAATACTAGATTCGGTAAAAACCTCGCTTCAGGCATGTACATGGTTGAAGTGAGACAAGGCACACACCAAGCGGTTATCCGTCAAGTGAAGCACTAAGTATAGTTCTTCATCAGACGACAAAAGGCTGTCCGTTTGGGCAGCCTTTTTTATTTAAATCGGTAATAATTTGCGAGTAAAAAAAACAGTGTTGATATTAATAGCTCAACAATTCTTGCAGTTTGGTAGCAACCTTTTGCGCATTTGGAAGCAGTGCGCTTTCCAAAATAGAATTCAAAGGAATTGCCGGGGTATCAATTGAACCAATAGTCATCACAGGTGCATCGAGATATTGGAAACATTGCTCTTGAATACGTGCCGCAAGTCCAAGCGTGAAGGATGCCTCGCAGGATTCTTCCGTAACCAGCAAACATTTGCCATGTTTCTTCGCCGCTTCAAAGAGCGCATCCTTATCAATGGGATTTAAGGTTCTCAAATCGATAATTTCCACTTGACCGGGGAAGTTTTTGGAAGCATTCAAACTCCAATATACTCCCATACCATAGGTGATGATGGCACAACTCTCACCGGTTTTCACCTTATCAGTATCGGCCTCTTGCACAATTCGCGCTTTACCGAATGGGACTACATAATCTTCATCAGGCTCAATGGTGGCTGCCGCTTCGGTGCCTGAAATTTTCGACCAATACAATCCTTTGTGTTCGAAAATCACCACAGGATTTGGGTCGTAAAATGCCGATTTCAGCAAACCTTTCAGATCTGCTCCTGTAGATGGATAAGCCACTTTCACACCGCGGATGTTGGTTACCACAGATTCTACACTTGAGGAGTGGTAAGGTCCACCGGAACCATAAGCGCCAATAGGCACGCGAATCACCGCAGACGCCGGCCATTTGCCATTGGACAAATAATACGAGCGACTCAACTCCGTAAAGAGCTGATTGAGCCCCGGCCAAATGTAGTCGGCAAATTGAACCTCAACAATTGGTTTTAGCCCTACACAAGCCATGCCCACCGTCGAACCGATGATAAAAGCCTCTTGAATGGGCGTGTTGAATACGCGATCGTCACCAAATTGTTGCGCCAAGGTGGCTGCCTCGCGAAATACACCCCCCAAACGGCCACCCACATCCTGGCCGTAGAGCAAGGCTTCGGGGTGTTTGGACAAAATTTCGCGCATTGCAAATAACGCACTATCCACCATCACCGTCGGCTTTTTGCCGGCTGGTGCGCGATTGCCTCGCTCCTCGGTGATTGGCGTTGGTGCAAAAATATAATCGGTCACAGAATTTGGATCCGGTTCTTCAGCGTTGAACGCCAATTCATAATCACGGTCCACTAGCGCTTTCGTTTCCGCTTGAATGTGCTGAATTTCATCTTCAGAAAAACCAACCTTGAGCATCAGGTTGCGCAATTTGGGATAAGGATCACGCAGTGCGTGTTCATCCAAATCATCTCTGTACCATTCTTTTCTTACCCCGGAAGTGTGGTGTCCCAGAAGCGGCACTTTGGCGTGAACAATAAAGGGCCTGCGCTCGGTGCGCACGATGTTCACCACCTCTTGCATGGTTTGGAAACTCTCATCGAAGTCGCTGCCATCGATGGTGCGCAATTCAATGCCTTCAAAGCCTTGAGCGAACTTGGACATATCCTGAGAACGAATCTCTTTGGCATTCGCTGAAATATCCCATTCGTTGTCCTGAACCAAATAAATGATGGGAAACTGTTTCAAAGCCGCCATTTGGAAAGCTTCAGAAACCTCGCCCTCGGTGCACGACGCGTCACCCAGCGAGCAAACCACCACAGGGGCGGGACCTTCCGGAAGATTCAAACCAAATTTTTCCTTGTATTGAATACCCATCGCTACACCGGTAGTGGGAATGGCTTGCATCCCGGTCGCCGAAGATTGATGCGGGATTTTCGGCATGTGCTCACGATTCAGAGATGGATGCGAATAATACGTTCTGAAAATATCGTCCTTTTTGGCAAAAACCTGAAGCATCAGCTCATAGGGTGTGATACCGATACCCAAGAGAATGCTGTCGTCGCGGTAGTAAGGCGAAACCCAATCGTTTGGCGTCAATTGAAGGGCAGTGGCCAATTGAATAGCCTCATGGCCGCGGGATGTGGCATGCACGTATTTTGAAGTGATTTTCGCATTTGCCTCGTATTTCTCTGCGAGGCTCACAGCAGTTGACATCAAAGTAAAAGCACGTTTGATGGTCTCCTTGTCGGTGCGAATGGTCACACCTGTATTTTCGGCAACGGTTTCCAATGCTCTGAATTTTATTTGAACAAAGATACTCAAAAAGGCAATTTAGCCCGATTTCGAGGAAGTACATGAAGAATAGAATCAAATCAATCCGATGAAAGATTTCCAGCCTTCAAGCTGATGCGGTTTCAAAACGCGTGGAAACTTGGTCTGACCGCTGCGTTGTACTTTCTCAGAAAGGTAGCGGGCAAATTTTTCGGCAGGCACGGTAATCACTCTCGGTGCTTGCAAACTGCGCTTGCGAACAGCGGCATAATCGTCGTTGTTTTCGCAAAGCGATTCATCTAATGCCGCAGCGAGCAGCTCATTGTCAATCGGATCATTCGTCCCGATATACCAATGATGTATCACCTCATCCCCTACTTTTTCACCATAGACAGTAAACTCCGGCAGGCGAATGTTCAACTTATCGGCTGTTGCACACAAGGCGTCGTGCATGTTTTCCACAGACAAATGCTCTCCGCAAATACTTAAAAAATGAGCGATTCTACCGGTAATCACAATTTCGTAAGTTTCTGTAGAAATGAAGCGGATCGTATCACCCAAAACATAGCGCCATAAACCAGAACACGTAGAGATCACCAAGGAATAATCGATACCCTCTTTCACTTGGTGCAACGGAAGAATTTCGCAATCCGCTTTCACCTTACCGTCTTCAAAGTTTTCGTCGTTGAATGGTATAAATTCAAAATAAACTCCGGCGCGCAAACGCAAACGCATCCCTTCTTCATGCTCGTATTTTTGGAAGGCGAAATAGCCCTCACTCGCCAAATAAGTTTCCTGAAAATGTACCGGTTTTCCAAAATACTTCAGGATATCTTCCTTGTAAGGTTTGATGGAAACACCCCCTGAGACATAGACACTCAGCGAAGGCCAGATGTCGTGTATTGTGTTGAGCTTGTATTCTTGAACTATAGCTTTGAGCACCAAAGAAACCCAGGCAGGCACACCCGAAATCACGCCGATATCCCAACCGGGTGCCTGCTTGACAATAGCCTCCACCTTTTCATCCCAGTTCGCGATATCCGTGATTTGCTTGCCGGGCTTTGAGAATTTTGAAAACCAAAACGGCACATTGCCGGTGAGTATCCCACTCAAGTCGCCTTCTTGGAAGTGTTCGGTTTGTTTCAAAGCGCTGCTGCCTCCGATCATTAGCATCGACTTCTCATAAAAATCTGTATCCAGATCGTAATCATGTAAGGTCAACAATTGATTTACACTTACCCGTTGGATGCGCTTGATCATCTGATCAGAAACGGGAATGCGCTTGCTCGGAGCACCGGATGTACCCGAGGAGAGTGCAAAATATTTGATTTTTCCGGGCCAAGTAATATCGCGTTCACCCTCAATGGTGCGGTGCAGCCAATCCTTGTGAAAATCATCGTAATTCGTGATGGGAATGCGCTTGGAAAATTCTACATGAGGCAGCACACTTTTGCTGATGGCATCGAAATCGTAGTGCATACCAAATTCCGTGAATTTCGCCTTATCCAAAAGTTTAAGCAGGGTCTTGATTTGAGTGGTGTAATCACTTTTTCTGCGTGCATCCAATTGACTCGCAAACTTCGTGGTTTCCTTCAAAATTCTTCCCAATACAGCCATACCCTTAGTTTTAAGTGGCGCAAATATGGTGAAAATATGAGAATTTAGGAAACTCGACCTGCTCCAACCGTGGCATTGACCGGCTTATTCTCCCTTACTTTTTCTGCTGCCGTCAAAAATATCGAAGCGTTTGAAGTCGCAAAGCAGGCTGCCGTTGTACATCTTGATGGTCTTGTTTGCTTTCAGTCCAATATTTTTAAGTGCCTCTTGGTTTGAAGAAAGAATCCAGCAAGAAAAACCCGACATTTTTTGCTTCATCCAGTCGCCCAAATCCTTGTAAAGCGCCTCAACATTTTCGCCAATGCGCTCGCCGTAAGGAGGATTGCAAATCACAATGCCTTCGGCTGTGGGCTTTTCTAGCTCGCGAAAATCTTTGACTTGCAATTCAATAGTTCTCGCAAAAGGCAAGGTTCTGATATTGCGGCGGGTTTTGTTGATCATCATCTCACTTTCGTCTGATGCGAAAATCTTACACGGAACAGGTTTGATTTGCTTTTTACTTTCTTCAAAAACCTCATCCCACTGTGCAACATCGAAATTCTTGAGATGCATAAACGTGTAGCTTTCCCTCAAAATTCCCGCCGGTGTGTTGCTGGCAATCATGGCTGCCTCAATGGCGATGGTTCCCGAGCCGCACATCGGGTCTAACAAAGTGGAAACGCGGTCCCAACCGGACAGGTAAATCATCCCGGCGGCAGCCACTTCATTCAAAGGGGCTAAACCAGTTTCCTTGCGGTAACCACGCTTGAAAAGAGGATCACCAGAAGTATTCATCGAAACCGTACAATGATTTTCATGGATAAACAAGTCAATCACCACCTGGGCTTCCTTCAAATCGACATTGGGTCGGCTGCCCGTTCGAGCACGGAAATCATCCACTATGGCATCTTTGGCGAGCAACATGGGAAATTGGGTATTTGGAAACAATTTTGATTGAACAAAGCCCCGGATTGCAATGGTTTTCTTGACATCGAACCACTGCGTCCAGCGCATGTCGCGAATGTTTCGGTACAGTTCTTCTTTGTTTTCAAATTTGAAATGCGTCAACTCCACCAACACACTAATTCCGCAGCGCACATTCAAGTTAATCTTGTACACATCACGCCAAGTGCCATGCAGTTGCGCACCCCTGTTGATCGGTTTGGCGTCAGAATAACCCAATTCCTGCAAATTTTGAAGCAAAGCCGGTTCAAGGCCAAAGATGGTTTTTATGGTGATTTTTAACATAAGGCTGTTTCAATGGGCAAGGCAAATAGAAAACGCTGGTCAAAATTACAAAAGCGAGCCCGCGCAAAAGTACATTATTCCGTGCAGCGGTGATGTATCTTCTGAAAGAGGGCATTGTGTTTTATGAATTGTACTAAACTACTTTTTTTAATCTTTATGCGCAGTGATTTTATGATGTTCAACTCCGAAGTCTTTCATCAAATCTAATCCTTAGTTACGAATGGCATTAACAATGACAATCGCTTTTTGACCTCGTTTGGTAATGGAGTATTCAACCTTTGGTGGGACAACGGGAAAAACTTCTCGATTTATAAAGCCTTCCTCTTCCAATTCTCTTAATTGACTGGTCAACATTTTGTGAGTAATATGAGGTATATCTTTTTTCAACTCACCGTATCGCATCACTTTATCTTTTAGCCTCCACAGAATAGGCATTTTCCATGTTCCTCCTATTCTATCCATAGCAAACTCCACTGGATTGTAATAGAGTTTGTTCTTGTATAAAAATTCTGGCATCTCTTTAAGTATTGTTTTTACTTATACTTTCCTAAAAGTGTGTATCACTAATCGGAGTAAGTATATTGTCAAAGGTAACATATAGTTGCAACTTTGCCACATCAAAATTTAAAAAAAATGAAAAAGACAATACTTGTTATCGCCTCTGCCCTGACTTTAATCGGTGGCATCGTTTACGCACAAAATTCAAAAACAATTAAAAACAACAGTAAAATGGAAAAACCAAAAGAAAGACTGAGTTACGTTCACCCACATGGTGCACCCTCAAAAGGAAAAATTTTAATGGTGGCAAGTTCGCCATCAGTTTCAAAACAAACAGGCTGGCCAATCGGATTTTGGGCTGCTGAATTGACACACCCAATGAGTGTGTTTCAAGAAGCAGGTTATGAAATTGAATTAGTTTCTACCGAAGGGGGCAAATTAGAAATGGACGGATATTCCAATCCGACAGATGCAAGCGGATATTCTGCCCACGACATCATTTCGTTGGGTTATATGCAAAAACCCGAATTCAACAAAATGTTGGAAAACACAAAGAAACTAACAGAAGTAAAACACAACGATTATGTTGCCATCTTCTTAGTTGGTGGTCAAGGGCCAATGTATACCTTCAGAGGTAATAAAGAATTAGAAAAACTTTTCGTTTCATTTTACGAAGCAGGAAAACCTGCATCAGCCGTTTGCCATTCAACAACACTCTTGTTAGAAGCCAAAAAATCAAATGGCGAACTTTTGGTAAAGGGTAAAACATGGACCGGATTTGCTGATGCGGAAGAAGAGTATGCCGACAAAGCCGTAGGACAAAAAATTCAACCATACAGAATTGAAGATGAAGCCAAAAAAATACAAGGAACAACTTTTAAAGTAGCTGCTCCATTTTCTTCTTATGCTATTCAGGACGGAAACCTAGTAACCGGGCAACAACAAAATTCAGGTGCCGCGGCTGCTGAATTAGTAGTGGAACTTTTGACAAAATAAAAATCTAAAGCAGGTGGGGCTTCGCCCCACCTGCTTTTATTTCTGTAAAAGATGAGAAAAGCAATATTCATAATCCTAATTGGAATTTTCAGCACTTCAAAGGCACAAATTCCAGTAGAAATTTTTGCAGGGCATGAACGCACTACAGTTGACATCATGTTCTTCAAATATTTCAAAAACAACAAGGAGAATCCCCATAACCATCGGGACCGTTGGCTTTTGTTCAATAGAAACAGGGCAAGTGTTGATTACCGAATGACTAAAACTACCTACTTGCCGCAGTTCGGTTTTACAGAAGCTATATCTTACAATCACGAAAAACTCAAAGGCTTTGCACCAGTAATTGTTGGACAGGTTTTGAGTTGGGGTGTTTTTCCGAAAGCAGGTATTCAATATGCTCACATCAGTAAAAACATGACCATATTTACTTGGTTGGTTTGTGAAACGCTCGAAAAACCAGACTTAGATTATTTTCTTCTAGTTCGTTATAACCCAAAAATTACAGAGAAAATCAACTTGTTTACACAATTGGAAAGTGTCAACGCTTTTCCAACAGTTAGCACCGAAAATTTCAGTTTTACGCAACGCCTTAGATTAGGCATCCAACTTAAAACATACCAATTCGGAGCAGGTGCCGATTTTAACCAAACAGGGAATACCGCATTTACCAAAATTTACAATATTGGTGGTTTTATCAGACACGAATTTTAAAAAGATGATAGTAAAAAGAAATTTCAATCCCATTAAAGTAATTCAGTATATAAAAACTGAATTGGCTTTTGCAGCTATCATAACAATAGCTGTTTTTGTGTTGCACAAACAAAATATTACCGCTGTTACTTTACCGTTTTCTATTTCAGCCATCTTAGGAAGTGCATTAGCCATTTTCATTGCATTTCGCAATAATAGTTCTTACAGCCGTTGGTGGGAAGCAAGAACACTTTGGGGCGGCATCATCAATTCAAGTCGTGTATTGGCAAGGCTTATTATCACATTTACCGATAGCCATTCGCACCAACAGAATTACGACATAGACCGAAGCGAACAATTCAAAAAAGAAATGATTTACAATGTAATAGCTTGGGTTCATGCCTTGCGTTTGCATTTGCGAAAACAAGATAGCTGGACAGAACTAAAACCATTTCTTTCACAACAAGAATTTGAGCAATTAGAAAAATCACATAACAAGCCGAATTATCTTCACTTAATATCAGGTAAAAAGATTTATGAGGCCATGGCAAACGGAACGCTTGGCGGTTTCGATAGCTTTCAAATGGAAGGACAGCTTTTAGCCTTTGCAAACTATCAAGGCGGTTGCGAACGTATTAAAAACACTCCGTTACTAAGACAATATGATTTTTTCACAAGAGTATTTCTCTACACCTTTATGTTGTTGCTCCCATTTTCATTAATAGGCGATTTCACAAAAATGAATATTGATTACTTGATGATACCCGTTTCAGTTATCATTTCATTTGTGTTTGCTATTATAGGTAAAGTGGGAGAAGTAAACGAAGACCCATTTGAAAACAGAATTACCGATGTGCCGCTAACTGCCATGTGCAATACAATAGAAAGAGATTTACGAGAAATGCTCGGAGAAAATGACTTGCCCAAAAAATTAGAAGCAGAAAACGGATTTTTATTTTAATGAACAACATGAACCAAATACCAACGAACCGAATTGAGGCATTTAGTGATGGCGTAATTGCTATCATTATTACGGTTATGGTTTTTGATTTGAAATTGCAGGAAATACCGACCGACAAAACCGTTTGGGGTGAATTGATAAAACTGACTCCAAAATTTATTTCCTATGCCATTAGTTTTTTGATGCTTTCCATCATGTGGGTTAATCATCACCAATTATTTCATCAAATAAAACACACCGACCGAAAACTACTTTGGTATAGCATTCACCTTTTATTTTGGATGAGTGCCGTTCCATTTGGGACAAATTTTATTGGTGCAAATCCTTTGCTTTGGCAGGCATCCTTCTTTTATGGCATCATCTTTTTAATGAGTGCATTATCTTTTACTCTACTCAGGAATTATGTCCTAAAAAATGATTTATTACACGAAAACATTAGCAAAGAAGCACACATAAAAATCAGAAATAAAAACCGAATGGCTTTAGGCATTTATCTTTTGGCATCAGTTGTAAGCATGATTTCAGTTTACATTTCTTTTGCTCTGTTTTTGGTTGTTCCAGCCATGTATTTTATCCCTGAAAAAATTACTCAATTAAATATTAACGAATAATGAAAATAGCAATTATTGGCACAGGCAATGTTGGCGGTGCTTTAGCAACCAAATGGGCTAAAAAAGGACACGAAATTTACTTAGGTGTTCGAGACACAAACAACTTTAAAGGAAAAGAACTATTGGCAAATCCAAATACCGTAGTTCTTGCAATAGAATATGCTGTAAATGTTTCTGACATAATTCTACTTTCAACACCTGCCACTGCTACCGTTGAAGTCGTAAAAAGTTTAGGCAATACAACTGGTAAAATTATTATTGATGCCATGAATGTTGTAATGGGCAGAGGTCCGCAAGGCTACAAACACACAACTGATGCAATTTTGGAAAACACACAATCCAAAGATGTAGTAAAGTGCTTCAATACAACTGGAGCAAACAATATGCAAAATCCAAATTACGGTGATTTGGCTCTTGATTTGTTTGTTGCAGGAGACAGCGAAAAAGGGAAAAAAGCAGCTATACAGTTAGCCAAAGATGCAGGCTTTGCCGAATGCTACAATATTGGCGGCAACGACAAGTTTGAACTCATGGAACAATTCGCTTGGTTTTGGATAAACCTTGCCATGTTTCAAGGTCAAGGTAGAGAAATTGGTTTTAAATTGATGAAACGATGAAAATAGCCTTAGTAACAGGAGCCAATAAAGGAATTGGCTTTGAATGGTGTAAACAACTTGGCAAACAAGGTTACAAAGTAATTTTGACTGCAAGAGATTTGCAAAAAGCACAGGAAGCAGCCGAACTTTTGAATGAACAGGAATTAGTTATATATCCGAAGGCATTAGAAGTTACAAACGATCAGCAAATTGAAGAAATTGCTAAGTGGGCTAAAGAAATGTTTGGGCGAATAGATTTGATTATAAATAACGCTGGAATAAATCCAAAGGACTATGCAGATAAATCCAAAATGGCAAAAGCCTTTTATCTCAATAACCTTGATGCGAAAGAAATATTGAATGTTATTCACATTAACAGCATTGCACCGTTATTGATAGTAAAGCACTTCCGACCTTTGCTCAACAGAAGTGAAAAGCCATTGGTAATTAATATTTCAAGTTGGTTAAGTTCTGTAACTAACCTAACCTTTGGTGGACACTATGGTTATGTTGGAAGTAAAAACTTGTTGAATATTTTGAATAAGTCTATGGCAAATGAATTGAAACAAGAAAACATCATTTGCATCAACGTAAACCCAGGATGGGTTCAAACCGACATGGGCGGACAAAAAGCTCAATTCACGACAGAGCAGGCGGTAACAAACATTTTGACTAACATCGTTTCAAAAGTTTCAATTGCAGACAGTGGTAAATTTTTAAACTTTGACGGCAGCGAACATCCTTGGTAAAGCAAAACCACCACATTGCCTTTTGGGATAAATCAATAATGTACGACCGTGGCAACAGCGAAGGGTTGACAACAAAATCATCATCAAAGCCACATTTCGGATAAAACTCAAAAAATTAAAACGTGCAAGAGAGAATCTGCGACACTATCCCTCTAAGTGTGTAAACTGCTAAAAGTTAAATTTTGATTCTGTTTT
>JBBIIM010000024.1:0-44827 GCA_037446475.1 Crocinitomicaceae bacterium
TTTGCGCGCCGAAGCGCACTACAATCTGGGTTACGCCCTTTTCAACACCGACCAGCGTATGGAGGCTATCACGGAATTCAAAAGCTTCCTGGATCTTGTTCCGGCAGACGAACGCAGAAAAATTGCAGATGCAAACCTACGAATTGCGGACTGCTACTACGTGGAATCAGGAAAAACGAAAAACCTCAGCCAAGACGCAATTCCATACTACCAAAGAGTGATTGATGCCCGCCAAGGTATGGAAGACCGTGCCTTGTATTACCAAGCCCGTTGTTTTGGCTTCAACAACCAACGCGATAAACAAGTCGCTGCGCTGAACCAACTGATGAACGAATTCCAAAACTCGTCGTACCGCGCCAAGGCAATTTTTGAAGCAGGTATTGTGCGCAGAAACCAAATGAACTACGCGCAATCCAATACCTTTTTCGAACGTATTTTGAATGAATTCCCGAACAATGTATTGGTCAAAGACGCCTTATTTGAGTTGGGTGCGAACCACACCAGAATGGGCAACTACGGTGCGGCTGAAACTCATTTAGAGCGTTTGCTCAAAGATTACGGCAAAGACGATAAAACCTGTAAGTATGCTTCTGCCAAACTTATAGAGGTTTATACTTTAGCCAACACACCCGGCAAGGTTTCGCAACTCGCCAGTCGTTATCCTTGCTCAGGAATTACCATGAGTGCGCAAGATTCAATTGCCTTTGAATCGGCTTACAAATCTTACATCGATAGTAATTTCAATCAAGCCATTTCACGATTCAAAGATTATTTGCGTGATTTTCCATCAGGAGTCAATAAAGACCGTGCGAATTTCTTGATTGCAGAGTCGCACTTTTCCTTGAACCAAATGGCCAATGCTTATCCTTACTATGTAAAGGTGATCAACAGCAACGCCACAGCCTACCATGAAATTTCTTTGATCCGAGCGGCGAACTACGAATACGAAAACCAACAATATGCTGATGCTATTCAGAACTACACCAAATTGGCGAACATGGCGGCGAATCCCTACCGCTTGTACGGTGCCCAACTCGGCTTGATGCGCTGTCATTTCATTATGGAAAATTGGACGGCTTCTCTGCAGGCGGCAAACTTCGTCAACAACAGTTCTTTGGCTCAAGCCGCTGAAAAAATGGAGGCTCGTTTTTGCCGAGGTGTTGGTTTGCGCATGACGAACCAATTTGCTGAAGCCATCCCGGATTTGGACCACGTAGCCAAAAATGCCAAAAACCAAATGGCGGTACAAGCCAAGTTCAACATCGCTGAAATTCATTTCTTGCAAAACAACAACAAGGAATCAGAAAAACAAATCAGAGAATTGCTGCAAATGCGCCCGGCCTACGATTTCTGGACTGCCAAAGCGCTCTTACTCCAAGTAAGAAACTTGATGGTGGCTAAAGATTTCTTCCAAGCTGAGCATACCTTAAATTCAGTAATCAACAACTACACCAACCAAACCGACGGCATCATCTCAGAAGCCATGGAGTTGCGTCAACAATTGGATGCCTTGAAAAACGCGCCCAGAAATTTACCTGATCCACAAAACAGAACTATAGATATTAAAGACTAGACGCATGAATACGTTCAAAACGATACTAAGCTTATTTTTTGTTGGCGCATTGTTTTCCTCGTACGGTCAACAAAGCGTTACTTACGAATGGGAAATCGAAGGAAACCGAGAGATTGACCCGGTGCATCGTATGGCGCGAAAACCATCCATCATTGACACCGTTTTTGCAAAACCGGAGGTGGCGTCAGATTTACTGCCGGTAAAAAAAGAGGTTAACATTCAGGTGGAAAAGATCCAGGCAGCCAACGTCAATGTTAAACCCAAATTCGACCAAATCTATCCCGGCTATGCTTTGGCCGGTATTGGTAATTACTTGATGCCTATCGCCGAAGTGTACTACAATTCCACCCGATCCAAAAAATACCACTGGGGTGTGGAAGCCAAGCATCACAGTGCATGGGTTGGTAAAATCAAAGAATTTACGCAGCCACAATTCGACATCACCCGCGGTGACCTTTATGGGAAGTACATCGACAAAAAATACACTGTTTCCTCACGAATAAACTACATGAGCCATGGGGTGAGTTTGTACGGAACAAGAGACACCCTAGCAACCAAAGACAGCCTGAGACAGCGCTTTCAAAACTTTGGCGGCTTAGTACAATTCGATTCACATGCCAAAGACAGTGCTGCCATCAACTACCGCATTGGTTTGGAATACAACAATTACCGCGATCGCGCCCGACCTGAATTCACAGAAGAATGGCGCGGGCGTGAAAACTATGTGGGCATCTACTCAACCCTTCGCTATAAATTAGACCAGCAGGTATATGGTGCGAATATCAACGTGAGATACAACAACTTTAAATTCGGTATTCCCGATTCCACCTTTGTTCCGGGCGTGACAGGTATGAATTTCGGTAACGTGGTGATCAATTTGAACCCACACATTACCCACTACAGCAAAGACAACAAACTGGTCGCACGAGCCGGGTTCAATTTGTTTTTCCATGCCATAGACAAGACCATCCCGGTTTTGGCTCCTGATATTCACGTGCAATATGCCCTACTCAACAACCACATTCTGCCCTACGTTTCCGCAAATGGCTTTGGGGTACAACAAAATACTTTCAGACATGTCAGTCAAATCAACAATTTCATCCGACCTGACATTACCTACCGCAACGAGCACAACGCACTCAATTTTAAAGGAGGAATTCGAGGTTCTATCTCTGAACACATTTCCGTAGACGCCAATTTCTCTGTAGGTCGATTTGTGAACAAAATGCTTTTCGTTTTGGACACGAGTATCGTGAGAGGCAATCAATTTACTGCGGTTTACGCCGACATGAGTATCTCGCGCATGGAGGCCTCATTGACGTATCAACTGCGCGAAAAACTTAAATTTGATTTGGTCGGACAATTGTTCAGTTATCAAACCAGTTTGCAACCCTATGCCTGGAATCTCCCAAATTATGTGGTAAAATTCCGTGGACACTATAATATGTTTGACAAAATCATCATCAATGCAGATTTGAACTTCCTTGGAGGCAGAAAAATGCGTGAATTTGGTCCGGGTGAAGGCATCGAACAAACAGATTTGGTGTACCACAGCAACATGGGCTTATTGGCAGACGTCAACCTATCCGGAGAATACAGATACAATTCGCGTGTTTCCATTTTCATGCAATTGAACAACCTGGCGGCACAACAATATTTGCGCTGGATGAACTATCCGGTTTATGGTTTTCAGATTCTTGGTGGAGCAACTTTCAGATTTTAGCGCATTGGAGGAGTATTCCCGACGCGCCTCTGAGATTTGAGATGGTATTTTTTCAAACAACTACGCATCGCACCGGATGAAAAAAGTTCTGGCCTGTCACGGATAATTATTTCCAGCTCTGTGCTCAGTTCAGGATAACGATCGAGCCAAAGAAGGATGTAGTGAAAGCAATACGACTTTAAGCCAACTTCCGTATCGGAGGATTGCAAAACTTCAAATGCGCGATTTATCAGTTCACCGCTTCGATAATCCACGAGCACACCGTTGATGATTTTGTGCAAATTACGCTGTATGGAGGAGTTGTCACTGGCGAGATAAGCGTCAATTATTTCAGGCAATCGTTGTTCTTTATGCGGCAAATAATAGTGTTGAATTATATGACCCGCGAGCCAGGATCCATACTCCTGAAATGGATATGTGTCCTTGGAAATCGCAAGTGCGTGTAGTGCGTCGAAACGTTCGGAATGCCGCTGAAACTCGTCGATGATGACAGGAGCTAATTTGTCGAGACGATTCTCGCGCCAATGGAGAAAATACGCTTTTAATTCTTGTGGGGTCATGAACAGAATCAATCCTCAACGAAGTTTACTTTGTTTGGATCGACCCAAAATGCCGTAAACATACGCTCGTATTTTTCCAGATAATTATAGGTAAAAACTTCAAAGCGATTGTCTCCCAAATCGGTAATCTCTACCTTCATTTTGGCGCTACGTACTGTGAATGTTGTGAGACGCTTTCCATTTTTATCTTCAACTTTCACCCCTGACGCCGGACCTCTGAATGATTTGCCGCGAACTTCATCCACAAAAAACGTAACCATCCCATTTTTGATCCATAAGTAATTGTCAAAAGGATGCAAGGAAAAACGTTGCTTTACACCCGGTGTCCATACGGAGTCGAGCGATAGAAAAGTTTCTTCCAACTCCAATTCGCGAGGCCCGACAAAACTGCTATCTCCGGATTGAAATGCAGAAATTCCCAGAACTCCCAGTAAAAAAAATGACACAAGTATTCTCATAATCTGTCGATTTAGGAAAGGACGATAACATCATTGAATCGCCTGACTGCATCAAATATAATACCTTTGAACCGTGGGTCAAAAAATTAATTTGCAACAATACCGCAACTACAAGCGCGGCTGGAAATATTTGGTCAGAATAATCATGTACGTGGTCATCCTCGCACTCGTGTTGCTTTTTATGAAATACAAACTTCAAAAACCAAAAATAAAATCCCAACCCAAGGCAGTAGAGGTTCAAGTAATAGAGGAAAATTAGAAAAGCATAAAACGCAACACGGAATCCAAAAATTCCTGTGGTTTTTCTGCATGCACCCAGTGCCCGGCGTTTTCCACAGCCTCAAAAGTAGCACTTGGAAAGAGCTCTTCAATTTCCGGCATATCAGATTCAAGAACATAATTAGACAGGGTTCCGTAGAGAAAAAGTGTATCTGCATCCACAGATTCATGAGGCAACGCGGTCAATATTTTCGGCATTTCCTTTTCCAAAACTGGCAAATTCATCCGCCAAGCCAAACGTTTGCCCGGTTCAATCCAATACAGGTTCTTCATTAGAAATTGCCGCACCGAAAAATCCGAAATATAGCCCTCGAGGATTTTGTCAACCGCTCCCCGTGATGTCAACCGCTCAAAATCTACCGCATGCAAACCGGCAATGATCACATCGTGGTGCATCGGATAGGCCTTAATACCCATATCGACAACGATGAGCTTGTGTACATGTTGTGGGAAGCGTTGTGCAAAGCGCATAACAGCCTTTCCTCCCATGGAATGCCCGATTAACGACACACGCGACAATCCAAGATTTTCTATCAAAAGCCTCAAATCATCCGACATCAAATCATAATCGTGCGCATCAGTATGGGGCGAATGTCCATGATTTCGGGCATCCACAAGTATCACTTGATAATATTCGCTCAATGTTTTGGCATGCGTCTGCCAGTTGTCTAGTGAGCCAAACAAACCATGCACAATGAGCAAAGGCTGACCGGTTCCAATAATTTTGTGGTTGAGTTGTACAGAAGGCATAAACTTTATATCATTTTTTGAGGCAATTCAGAAAGCAGAACACGCCGAAAATATTCTGGTTTGAATTGTGCATAAATCGCGTTGTAATAAGAGAATATACTGTGTTGATAAAAGGTCAACTCGCGTTGAATTGGAGCATAGATTTGTTGCAATTTACCCAAAGCACCTTGTTTTAGGTTCACGTTAAGATAAGCCGGAAAAGGCAGCGGCTTGAGTTCATATTTTACACCTGTTTCAGCGTAAAAAATATCAGGAGTAAATTCAGGAAAATTGACATTTCCGATGCGTTCTTTAACAATTGATTCAGCAATTTTAAGCAACGCAGCAATCGATCCATCGATGCGATTGCGGTAGGTGCTTGAAAGCAAGTTCATACTCCAATGAAGCATCTGACCGACTTGTTCAAAATCAAAAGTCAGTCTGTTATTCAGAAATTCCAAGTCAAATTGTTGATTCACTAATGGAAGTGCACAGACGATATCCTTCGGGTTCACAAAGCGAATGGCCTGTCCTCGGCTGCTGAATCGACGGTTGAAGTCATCGGCAAACACTTGATTCCCGACACTTGGACTACCAAAACTATAGCTTTTGAAATCCAAATTTAGAAACCTTTCATCCAATTCAAATTGAGCCATAAACAACTGAGCCAAAGCACCTCCTTGACTATGACCCGCAAAAATGACGCGCTCGCAATCGGGTAAATACTTCACTAAAATCTCCTGAACCCGTTCCGATAAAAAAGCCAAAGCGAGTACATAGCCACTGTGCACAGAAGCCCCGGGAGCATCAGAAAAATTGTAGGCTATTGATTTCTTCTCAACTTGGATTGTATCTCGTGCGGAAACCTGCATAAAATGAACATTCTCTAGCCATGAATTGGTTTCATCCACTGTGCCACGAATCACGAAAACCAACGTGTGCTTCTTCCAATACACCTGAACAATATTGTGAAGCGGTGTTTCCTCCGTTTGGGCGAGCCACCGGTATCCAAAAGGCACAAAAGCAGCGACATTTTTGTAATATTTCCTGAAAGAAAAAGTATTGCAAAGAGCAACGATTTCCATGGTTTCAGTTCGATTCAAACCGTCAACCAGCTCAACAGGTTTGTTTTGGGAGCTGTAAAATGGAAAAAGAAGACAAATCAGAGCCGACCACATGACTCACAATTAATTTTCGACAGACCATTCAGACAAAACCTCTTCAGCGTAATTGATATCCTTTTTGGTAGTGATTTTGATATTCTCTTCGTTGCCCTCAACCACATGGATCGAAACGCCCAAGTTTTCTACCACCGTGGCATCATCCGTGTAGGAAGAATCATAATCTTGCTTGTAGGCGCGAATCAGAATACCCCGCTGAAAAACTTGCGGTGTTTGGGTATACACGTAAGCATCTCGATTTACACGCTGACTGCCTTCTTCCGTCTTCAGTCGCAAACCGGCATGCGGGCGAATAGCGGGCACAGCAGCCTTGAGTATCTGCGCACTTTCAAAACATCGTTTGATAGTTTCTTGCGTGACAAGTGGTCGCACACCATCATGAATCGCAATCAAATCGCCCGTAGCGTGATTAATCGCATTCTTTACCGAGTGAAAACGTTTTTGTCCGCCGGTTACAACGCGGTGATCGATGGTAAAGTTATAGTCCTTACACAATTGTTCCCAATAGGCAACCCAGTCTTCAGGCAGAGTCAGAATTATCTCTATGGCATTATCAAAATCATAGAACCTCTTGATGGTGTGCATCAATACGGGCAAACCATGCACCTCAAGGAACTGTTTGGGAATCTGTGTGCCCATACGTTTCCCCATTCCTGCGGCTGTGATGATGACGGAATTGTAGGAATCCATGGGAAAAAATTTAGGCGAAAATACGCAATTTTCGCCTACAAAAAAGTTATGTAAAAATGAAAAGATTACAAGATCAGCATGGCATCACCGTAGGAGTAAAACTTATATTTCTCTTTTACAGCGGTTTCATAAGCTTCAATCATCAACTCATGACCCATAAACGCGGAAATCATCATCAACAACGTTGAATACGGCGTATGGAAGTTGGTAACCAAGGCATTTGGAATGCTAAAATCATAGGGTGGATAAATGAACTTATTGGTCCAACCGTCAAAAGGCTTCAACAATCCATCGGTGGAAACTGAACTTTCAACCGCCCGCATACAAGTGGTACCAACGGCACACACGCGCTTGCCATTAAGAATCGATTGATTGATAATGTCCGCACTTTTTGGCTCGATGAGCACTTGCTCAGAATCCATTTTATGCTTGGTCAAATCTTCAACCTCAACCGGGCGGAAAGTGCCTAAACCTACGTGCAACGTGATTTCGGCAAAATTTACCCCTTTGATTTCCAAGCGCTTCAACAATTGTTTGGAAAAATGCAAACTGGCTGTGGGTGCAGCAACCGCTCCTTCATTTTTGGCGAATACCGATTGGTAATACTCTTCGTCCTCAGGCTCAACCTCGCGCTTGATGTATTTCGGTAGAGGCGTCTCCCCTATCTCCGTAATTTTCTTTTTGAAATCTTCATACGGACCGTCAAACAAGAAACGCAACGTTCGACCACGAGAAGTGGTGTTGTCAATCACCTCAGCAACCAATGAATCATCTTCACCGAAGTAAAGTTTATTTCCAATTCTGATTTTTCTGGCAGGATCTACAAGTACGTCCCAAAGAATGCTTTCTCTGTTCAACTCTCTCAGCAAGAAAACCTCAATCTTAGCACCGGTTTTTTCTTTGTTGCCATACAAACGCGCCGGAAATACACGGGTATTGTTCAATATCATGGTGTCGCCATCGCCAAAATACTCCAAGATATCTTTGAACAATCGATGCTCGATTTTACCCGAATCTCTGTGAACAACCATAAGGCGGCACTCGTCACGATTTGGATTGGGATGGCTTGCAATCAATTCTTCTGGAACTTCAATCTTGAATTCAGACAACTTCATTTTCATAGGACACGCGTATTTTGAATTACTACTATAACGTAATGAGCAACAAAAAAAGTCTGCAAAAGTACAAAATTTTACACCCAAAACGCTAAGAAAATGAAAAACCACTATCTTTGCGCTCCCTTTTCGGAGAGTTGTCCGAGCGGTCGAAGGAGCACGCCTGGAAAGTGTGTATATCTCAAAAGGGTATCGAGGGTTCGAATCCCTCACTCTCCGCAGAAAATCCTATCCAATTTTGGGTGGGATTTTTTATTTCAGCAACTCAAAGTAGGAAGTCTGATTTCCTTAACAAGCATCGCATGAAGGTCAATAGCGTTATTATTTCAACACATTGACGTGACCCATCCAAGTTTGTCGTTCTGCTTTGAAAAGATCCTTAGCCGTAAGCTGCCAAACGTATGTGCCATCTTGGACCACTTTCCCGCCGTAGGTACCATCCCAACCCACATTCGGATTGAAGGATTCCCAAATCACTTCGCCCCAACGTTCAAAAATTCGAAGATGGAAAGTATTGATGTCGATGCCATCGATGTACACGTGCCAGATTTCATTGAACTTGTCGTTGTCGGGCGTAAAGGTATTTGGTACATAGAGCACGACATCCGAAGTGACCGGAATAACCCGTGTGGTGGAATCGATGCAACCGTTTTCAGAAATCGCATATAAAGTTACGGGATAATTGCCCACTTGATTCAAGGGGAAATTAAAAGTTGGATTCTCCAAATTGGTGGTTTCGATCTCTCCGTTGATGTTGAAATTCCAGATGTAATTTACCGCACCAAGGGACAAATTGATGAATTGACTCGTGGTTTGATAGGTTGTCAATTGTGTCGGGCCATAAGTGAAAGCAGCCAGAGGTATAGGATGCACACATACTTGGAAAAACAACAAAGTGTCGCTCGAGCAGCCCAGTTCATTGAAAACCGTAAATCTCGGAGAATAGCACCCGGTCTGCGTGTATTGATGTGCTACCGGATCGCAACCCACTGAGGTAGTTCCATCATCAAAGTCCCATAAACACTGACTGCCATTGGTAAAAGTTCCACTGAACACGTAATTGATTGGTGGACAAGCAGCAATGGGCGTAAGGTTTACAGCAATGTCCGGGACAGGAGAAACATACAGTATCCTTGAGGTATTGTTGTAACAACCAATTTCGTCTGTGTATTCAAAAAACAACTGATGCACTCCGGGCCCTAAAGCCCCGGGATTGAATACATTGCCCGGAACACCGTTGATGGTGAGATTCCCCCCGGTCGCAGGATTTGTGGGCACCAAAAATGCCGGATCATTGATACACACAAAGGGCTCGGTTAATATCTCAACAACGGGGAGCGGTGTGACTTCAACAGTAAAATAGAGCGTGTCCGAACACCCATTTTGATCAATGTAAACGTAAAAAAGATTGTAAAAACCCGGGGCGTTTTGACTGGGAAAGAACTGATTATTTGCCGTAGAAGTGCCGTATAAGGTACCTTCCAACGGATCAAACACGAAATTGGTCACAGAATCCGTCACGCAGTACTTTATGTTATTTCCGGTCATGGTAATTTCCGGAGTGCCAAAAATGACAACACTGGCATCATCCGAATTTTGACAACCATTCAAATCAGTGTATGAAAGAAGTATGGTATGTGTACCCATTCCAGCATCTGCTGCGAGAATTCCATTGCCTTGCACGCCTGGCCCGGAAAATACAACATTACCTCCCGGTGGTGAAACTTGAAAATCCGTAAAAGGGTAAAAAGGCGAATTCAAACACAAGTCGTTGTTGATATCGAAATTCACTGTGGGCAAATTATGAACAGTAATTGTAAAATTCTGTGCATTCGAGCAGCCGTTGTTGTCGGTTGCGGCGTAATTGAGGTTGAATGTGCCTACGCCAAAGGTTGCAGGGTTGAATGTCGTCAGAGGATTTCCGTTAAAAGTAAAGGTTCCATTCGTTGGAGAGCCACTGAGTGTTATGGGACTTGAGTCGATACACAGAGAAGTGGATGAATTGATGGTGATTTGAGGAATGGGATTCACCGTAATTTGTTTGGTTGTGTTGTTGCTGCACCCATTGGCATCGGTAAAATTGTAGGTAAGCGTGTGCGTGCCGACTCCGGCAGCTGCAGGATTGAATGTCGAACCTGTAACCCCGGGACCGCTCAAAGTACCTCCTGTGGGTGTCATTGAAATTTGGATGGGTGGTGCGTTCACACAAATGGCATTGGGTGAATTGATATTCAGCGTCGGCAGCGGAAAAACAGTAAGTGTGGCTTGAGCGCTGTTCGTGCATCCACTTTGATCCGTAAACGTGTAGGTTACATTGTGAACCCCAGGACCGGCTGTAGTTGGATTAAAGATGTTTTGAGTGACCCCGGGACCGGCAAAAACTCCTTGCTGGTTGGGTGTAGGCACAGGAGAAAAACCCGTCAATTGCAATGGATTGGCATTCGAGCACATGGTTGCGTTCATGTTGAACGAGACTGGAGGAACGTAGTTCGTAATGGTCACAGAAGCCGTTGAAATGACGCCATTTGACGATGTAACGATCACATTGTAAGTACCCGCGCACAATCCGATAGCATTTTGTGTAGTTTGGTTGTCAGGGTCGTTCCATTGATACGTGTAAGGCGGATTTCCCGGAGCCGACAACACGGTCGCTGTTCCTGTACAAGTGCTTTGACCCGGCGTGAAACAAGGTGCATTGCAATTGGCGTATGTTGGATTTCCTACCCCTGCCCAAGGCCCACCATCCGGGATGCGACGTATGCTTTGCCCTAAGTGATTGTTGGCATTTTGAGAAGACCCATACGTTTTATTCTGCGGTGGAATTTGGTTGTAGCTGGCCAGCGTTGACGGTGGTGCAGGACATCCAGGTCTATTCGGTATGCAAGGATTGCCCGCCAAATCAGCCGGAGCAGGCGAAGCCCAACTGATGGCATCCTGTGGCACACCGGCAGCGTTGTAAAATGCAAACCATCCGCCTGCATTGGGAAACCAAAGTCGCTCGCCGGGCGATCCTACCACACAAACTCCGGTCCCTGTAATTTGCGCAGGAGCGACAATTTCAATTACGTTTCCACCATTAGCAACCAAGCTGGCCGCAGGTACCGGAGGCGCATCTACCCCTCTCAAAATCACAAAACCCGCCGGAGGAACAATCAAGTTGTTGGGCAAACGGTAACCTCCTGAACCTTCAAAAGTGAAATTTCCAAGGTAAAAGCAGGAGATATCCACAGGGTTGCAAACGTCGGGATTGTACAGTTCTATCCATTCACCACGACCGCCGTTTGGTCCGGGACCACTCATAGAACCATCACCAACAACCGGAGAAATCATGATCTCATTAATCATGATGGATGGGCCTTGCCAATCACAAGGCAAGCCATTACAAGCTGTATTGGGTGTTGACGTTACTACTGCGGTTTGACCGACTGCTTCCAAGTGCGAAATGAACAGCACAAACAGTACTATCAAACGCATGGCATAGGAAAACAAAGGGTGGCCACCTAAATTCATCATTTCAGAATTGATAACATAACGAAAGTAGGACAATGCAATAAATTCGCCAACTTTTCACAACTCATTTAACGTTTAATTTCCTTAAAAGTTGTCTAAACATACGGTTTGAAACGAATACCACAAGACGCACGCGGAAGATGAAAATTTTTGGTAGTCAGATGCGGTAATCAGGTCAACTTAATCTCCACCAATGCAGCATCCTTTTTTCTCAAGGCAATCAGAGACTCTCCAACGCGAAATGCCAACGGATCACCAGTAGGCGCAATGGCAGTTAATGTTAAGCGAGCACCTGACAGGATACCCAACTCCATCATACGCAGCGCTTGCGACTCGCCCAGAACGCGAATGACTTCAGCAGTTTGTTGGAGTTTCAGTTCGTGGAGTTTCATAAAATTTGGGTTCTTCCAATGGCAAACATAAGTGGCATCTTTTCAATCTTGGGTGAGAGCTCTTCCAATGCACCCACGCGAACTGTTTTAATGTATTGGTCGGGATGGGTCAAATTGGCTGCAATACAAATTTCAGTGTTCGGTTCCAAAACTTCAAACAAATCCTCAAGCACGTGCATATTGCGAAAAGGCGTATCCATGAACAATTGCGTTTCATTTTGCGACTTCACCAATTTCTCAAAATCCTTCAACGCTCTTTGACGCTCTTTACGCTCACGAGGTAGGTAACCATTAAATCTAAACCTTTGACCATTAAAGCCACTGGCCATTAAAGTCAACACGATGGAAGATGGTCCAACTAGCGGATGAACATGAATGTTGTTTTCATGGGCCCATGCAGCCACTTGTGCTCCCGGATCAGCAATCCCGGAACAACCTGCGTCGGACAAGACCACAATATCTAGCCCTTGCTTCACAACACCAAGCAAGGACTGCGATGCTTTAAAAAAGTCGGCATGTTTGCCCATTTCCAGAAACTGACAATCATCAATGGGGAAGCTGCGATCCAATTTTCTCAAAAAGCGTCGTGCATTTTTGATGTTTTCAACCACAAAATGTCTGGAGTCAATCAACAATTGCCTCACATCAGGGGGAATGCTGTGGTTGTAATCTTCTGTGCCGAGTATGTTGACACCCATGAATACTTTTCCTTGGGTCATGGTTTCCAATTTTTTAATTGAATGGCTATGCGATGAGCGCTTTGCTCCACAATGCGAAAAGTTTCCTCAAAGTCTTTTGCGTCACCATAATAGGGATCCGGAACAAAGTTGGGTTCAGCAACACCAGCAAACTCTTGAAATCCGAATACTTTCGATCGATGCTTATCATTTTTCGCCAGGCGAAGCACATTGCTTTTGTTACTTTCGTCCATCGTGAAGATGAAGTCAAAATCATCAAAATCCTCGGGGCCAAATTGTCGCGCACGCAAGTTCGCAATGTCAAAACCAAACTTTGATGCTGTTTGAATCATGCGTTTATCCGGGGGAGAACCCACGTGATAATTTGCCGTTCCGGCTGAATCAACAACCACCTCTAACCCTTGATCGATGCATTTTTGGCGCAACACTTCCTCAGCAATTGGCGATCGACAAATGTTTCCCAAACAAACCGTCAGAATTTTTAGCATTTCAGCAAATTACTGAATAGAGAGTTTTTTGTCCAAATCCTCCAAATAAACGCGGAACTGCTTATCAGTTTCGGACAAGTTGTTCACCGTTCTGCAAGCATGCAAAACCGTGGCGTGGTCTTTACCGCCGCATTGTGAACCGATACTTGCCAGTGAGGACTTGGTCATTTTTTTGGCGAAATACATCGCAATTTGACGGGCCTGAACCACCTCGCGCTTTCGGGTTTTAGACTTCAACAAATCTATCGGCATGTCGAAATAATCGCAAACCACTTTTTGAATATAGTCTATGGAAACCTCGCGCGCTTGATTTTTCACAAACTTGTCAATCATGTTTTTGGCCAATTCAAGCGTAATGGCTTTTTTGTTCAAAGAAGCTTGAGCAAGAAGTGTATTGATGGCACCCTCAATTTCACGAATGTTGGTATTGATGCTGTAGGCAAGGTATTCCATAACCTCATAAGGTAATTCTACACCATTGCCATGCGTCTTCTGTTTGATGATGGCAATTCTTGTCTCCAAATCAGGGGCTTGCAAATCCGCGGAGAGTCCCCACTTGAATCTGGAAAGCAAGCGTTGCTCCATGCCTTGAATTTCAATAGGTGGCTTATCGGAAGTCAAAACAATCTGTTTTCCGTTTTGATGCAAATGATTGAAAATGTGAAAGAAAACATCCTGGGTTTTTTCTTTTCCTGAGAAAAATTGAACGTCGTCAATAATCAACACGTCAATCATCTGGTAAAAGTGAATGAAATCGTTGGTCGTTCTGTTGCCTAAGGCATCGATGAACTGGTGGGCAAATTTTTCAGATCCCACATAAAGAACGGTTTTGCTCGGATGTTGCTCTTTGATTTCAATTCCAATGGCATGCGCCAAGTGTGTTTTACCCAATCCAACGCCACCATAAATGAACAACGGATTAAAAGCTGTTCCGCCCGGCTTATTGGCCACAGCATAACCTGCAGAGCGCGCAAGTCGGTTGCAGTCACCTTCCACAAAGTTGTCGAAGCTGTATTCCGGTTTTAAGTTAGATTCAATGTTCAACTTTTTCAAGCCGGGAATAATGAAAGGGTTGCGAATGGTTTTTTCCGCTGAACCCGCAGGAACATTCACCGGGTTGTTTTTGAGGCTGCTTTTCTTGTTGGCAGGCAAACTCACCGTGTAGGGCGAATTTTTGGATGAATTTTGCTCCATGACGATGTTGTATTCGAGCCTCCCTTCAGCACCGAGTTCCTTTTTAATCACACGGCGCAGAATGGAAACATAGTGTTCTTCCAACCACTCATAAAAGAAGTGCGAAGGCACCTGTATGGTCAACACGGCTTGGTCAAGTTTCACCGGTCTGATGGGCTCAAACCATGTCTTAAAAGCTTGAATTGGTAAATTATCTTTGATAACCTGCAAACAGTTGTCCCAAATAATTTCGTGTTGATTCGTCATTTCTTCTTCTCCTTTTGGTTTTGCGTTTGGTTTTACAAGGCGAGAGTGCCTATTTTTTTTCGGACTGCAAATGTTGATAAAAAAAAGTTTATAAAAAAGTTGGAAAGCACTTGATTTTCTAAAAAAAAATACTCCTACTCAAGCAGCGAAAGAAGCATGCTAACACAGCATTTTGTACTTGCAATTATAGCTGAAATTCTAAACCGGATTTGAGATGAAACTCCCGAATTTCTTCAAATTGTTAAGAATCTTGCCTTGAACCTTTGGATAATTTCAGGAAAGAAAAACACAGACGCCCAACAAGCTCAAAATCAATTTTTTAAAAAAATACAATTCGTTAAAATCTGTTAAAGTTTGTTTTAAAAATTAGAATCCGTGAACCTAAATAGTGTTATCATGTTTAGATTTTTGTTAAAAACATTAAACAAAACACTATGAAAAATCAATTCTTAAAACTCAGAACAGGAATTTTCAGCGCATTGTTGGTGCTGAATTTTGCGTGGAGCAATGCGCAAACCAACGTGTTTGATGCAATTATCAGTCAAAGTGCTGACCACACCTACCTAACGGCTGCCATCAATCAACAAGGTTTGGCCGGAGCACTTCAAAATCCCAATGCTGCACTAACCGTTTTTGCACCGACCAATGCAGCTTTTGAGAATTTAGCCACTGCTCTGGGAACCGACATCAGCGGATTGTTGGCTCTGCCTAATTTGACAGACGTTTTGTTGTATCATGTGTTGGGAAGTACCGCTCAGTCGGGTGACCTCTCTAACGGCATGCTCGTAACACCGTTGAACCAAGAGAATACCATCAAGGTATCTATAACCGCCAATGGCATTTTTGCAAATCAGGCGCAAGTCACCGCAGGCGATTTGAACGCTGACAACGGTGTGGTGCACGTGATTAACGAAGTTTTGATTCCAGTAGAAACCGTAGTGGATTTAGCGCTGAATAATCCCGGTTTCGACATTTTACTCACTGCCGTTATTCAAGAAGGCTTAGTGCCTACGCTATCCAACCCATTGGGCAACTTTACGGTTTTAGCACCAACAGACCTTGCATTCACCACCTTGATGGATGCGCTTAATATCAATGCGGAACAATTGCTGGCGTTGGATAATTTAACCGACATCTTGTTGTATCACGTGTTTGGTTCACAAATCGCAGCCAATGATTTGACAAATGGACTTCTTGCAGCACCATTAAGCAGTACCAACACACTGAAAGTAACCGTGAAAAACTCCGGAGAAATTTTCTTCAATCAAGCGCAAGTAGTCCTGGGAGATGTTCTTGCTGCCAACGGAATTGTACACGTACTGAGTGATGTTTTGCTTCCGGTTGAAACTGTTGTAGATGTAGCCATAAACAACGGTTTTACCTACCTGGCAGCAGCACTTATACAAGAAGAATTGTTGCCGGTATTGACAAATCCACTGGGTTCATTCACCGTTTTCGCGCCTACTAACGCAGCATTTGACGCACTGGCAGCACAACTCAATACAAACATCGAAGGTTTGTTGGCATTGAATAATTTAAGCGATGTTCTGCTTTATCATGTTACTCCCGGCACTTTGGCAGCTGCTGATTTGAGCAACGGACCGATTACCATGGTATCTGGCGAACAAGCTGTAATCAGCACAAGTCCATCAGTGACAATCAACCAAGCCAACGTAATTACAGCCAACGTCTCAGCCTTCAACGGTATCGTACATGTAATAGACGCAGTAATTCTTCCTAACACAGGAAGCGCAAATTTGACCTCGCTGAACAAACCGCAAATTAGCGTCTATCCAAATCCCGCTTCTCAGTTTGTAAGCTTCACAGGCATCGACCAAGCTACAATCAAAGTAGTTGACTTGAAAGGAACAGAAGTATTAACAGCAAACTACTCCAGTTCACCATTGAATATCAGCGCTTTAAATGAAGGCGTGTATTTTATTTACATCAACAATGAACAAAATCAACACGTGGTGCGTTTAGTCATTCAATAGTTTTCTCTTCATATATCTCGTGTTTTAAGGTTGAAAAAGTCGTCCCAAAGCGTTGGGACGGCTTTTTTGTTTACCAGAAACAGGAGTTATTGTTCGGCAGGAAGGCCAGTTTCATTATCACTATTGGGTTCGTTTTCCAGAGTCGCCGGGTAGAATAATCGAAAAACCTCCAAAGGGTTCTTTGGCTTTTTGTCGGGCTGCCAATTAAAATTTTCCGAACGCATTTCCTTTTCGGGGATTTTGCTCATGTCGAAAAATGCACCATCGGGTTCTTCATAATACGTTACGCGGTGCACTTCACCGCTATCCAAAAACACTTTCAACTCACCGCCCACAAGTCTGGACATACCTTGTCGTTCGACAATTTTTGTGGAGTCATTTTCCCTCTCTTCCTCCAAAAAATATATCGTCTTGGCATTGCCAACGACGTGAACCAAAACCAATTTTTTATCCTTAAAATACCCGGTCATACTTCTGCCGGATACTTGATTGTAGTACTTGTCCGGCTCCACTTCCGAAATGCTCAGCGCTTTACCTTCGACTTTGGCCAATTTAATAGCGCTGGAATCCTGTAAAACTTCCATGTACTCGCCGGTCATTTGCGTGTTTTCCGTCCAGAGAATCGGAGCACCGAACAATTTTGTCAACGAATCGGACTTTGAATTGCTCAGTGAATCACATACTGCGAAATAATCCTTGGAGGCTGAACGAACATTCCGATGGGCCAGAATCATACTGACTGCATCCAAAGAATCCAGTTGTAAGAAAATCGTATCCGCCTTTAAATAGCTCGTGTCCTGGTCTTTATAGCTGAAAAAAATCGGATCTGCGGTTGCTCTTTTGAATTTCTTTTTGCCATCTGAAACGGCATGCCCACAAAAAATTTCAACGTTCTCCTTAAAATCTTTGAGCCGCACATTACCCTCTCCTTTGGCCAATTCATTGGGTCCGTCATAATCCAATTTGTCGCCGAAAAGATGTTGGTACGGTTTGAAAATTTTAGCCTCAACCTCAAATTTTCCTTTGTTGTTTTTAGCATCGAAATAACCCTTTTTGCAATACACCACGGTTGAATCGGATTGGTCATAGATGCGCGTAGCGCCATAAAAATTCAACTCATCCGATTTTGTTATGTAGCGCATCGTGTCGGTATCAATGTGATAGCGGTCATCACGAAATTGAACGTTTTTTCCAAAATGAAAGGTTTCCGTTTTTCGAAAATAAGTGCCGGTTTTCGAGGTCAGCCGTTCATTTTTATTGAGGTTGGTAATGACGGCTCCGTTTCTGTAAGACATGGTTTCACGTACGGTGTGAAATTCCATGCTGTCCGTGTCAATGCGGTAATAGCGATCACGGATGCGAACTTTCCCCCATAGTTTTGCGATATTGGTTTTGTCGCTGTAGTACAACGAATCACAAAATAAATTGAGTGTATCCCGACTGTTCAGGTGCACTTTACCATAGGCAAAAACTTCGTTTTTATTAAGGTAATAAACCGCCGAATCGCAATACATCAAATTGCCTTGGTAGGTGAATCGCACATTACCGAGCAAGGTCTGTTTGCCTGAATTCAAGTCGATGATGGTCTGATCAGAACCGGGCAAGAGTTCCAATAATTTCGATTGTGCATGGACTAGGATACCATGACACGATACGGTCCACAGCGCGAGAAGAATCAGTACGCGACCAAGGTTCACACCTACTAAAAACTTCCGTGGTGAAATAGCGTTTGAGCGCGATCCGGCCCTACCGATACGATATGAATTGGAACGCCTAATTTTTCTTCCAAATAATCCAAATAATGCATCAGCTCTACCGGTGCATCCTTGAGGTCGGTCAATTGGGTCAAATCGGTGTTCCATCCTTTCAATTCTTCATATACCGGCTCAATGTCGGCATCACACATATCGTAAGGCATCGAATCAAGAATCTCGCCATTGATTTTGTAGTGTGTGCACGCTTTGATGGTATCAAAAATACTCAAAACATCCACTTTCATCAAAGCCAGATGTGTAACACCATTGATCATGATGGCGTACTTCAACGCCACCAGGTCAATCCAACCACAACGACGCGCACGACCCGTTGTTGAACCAAACTCGCGGCCCTTTTGGCGCATGCTTTCGCCTACCTCATCGTCTAACTCTGTAGGAAAAGGACCAGAACCCACGCGGGTGCAATAGGCTTTAAAAATACCCAAAACGCTACCTATTTTGTTTGGCGCAACACCCAACCCGGTGCAGGTGCCCGCGGTAATCGTATTCGAGGAGGTAACAAACGGATAGGTTCCAAAATCAATATCCAACAGAGTGCCTTGAGCACCTTCAGCCAATACTTTTTTGCCTTGAGCGAGCTTGTTATTGATGTAATATTCGCTGTTTACCGTGGTCAGAGTTTTCAGCACATCTATCGCCTGAAACCATTCCTTTTCCATGGTATTCAAGTCCATATTCAAGTCGTCGTAGTGCTTCAAAATATTGAGATGCTTTTCCTTCAAAGCATTGTACTTTTCGTGAAAATTCGTCGTAAACACGTCGCCTACACGCAAACCGTTTCTTCCCGTTTTATCCATGTATGTGGGTCCGATGCCTTTCAAAGTAGAACCAATTTTATTTTTTCCCTTCGCCAATTCAGACGCTGCATCCAACATGCGGTGAGTGGGAACAATCAAGTGCGCTTTTTCAGAAATTAGTAAGCGCTTCTCGAGAGGTATGTTGAATGGCGCAAGTTTTTCCAATTCTTTTGCAAAAACCACCGGGTCGATCACCACGCCATTACCCACGAGATTCTCGGCCTTATCGTGAAAGATTCCCGAAGGAATTGTGTGCAACACGTGTTTATGTCCCTCAAATTCAAGCGTGTGACCTGCATTTGGACCACCTTGAAAACGGGCAATGACCTCATACTTGGGTGTTAATACATCAACAATTTTTCCTTTACCTTCGTCTCCCCATTGCAGACCCAACAGAACGTCTAACTTCATGATTTTCGTGATTTAAAATAACTAACAGCCTCCTCGACATTCGGGTAAATATTGAAAATCGAAGTAAGCTTGGTGATAACTAATAGTTTCTCAATGCTCGAAGGCAGTGCACACAGCACCAACTCTCCTCCTCCGTTTCTCACTTGAGTAAAGACTTTGAGTAGCGCGTTGATTCCTGTGCTGTTCAAATGTTGAATTTTTGAGCAATCGACCACCATTTGCGTGGTAGCTTCATGGTTCTCTACTTCAAACAAAAGAGGCTCACCATCTGCAACTTCCAACAATTGCCCTTGTGGAGCAAGCACCAATACATCATCCAAATGCGCTACAGAGAGTGTGATTGCCATAGTTAATTCTCTTCGTTTTTGATACCGTAAAAGTAGAGCGAGTGGTGGTTAATTTTCACATTGAATACCTCTTCAACAGTCTTTTTAATGGCTTGAATGCGCGGATCGCAAAATTCAATGACCTCCCCGGTTGCAGTGTTGATAAAATGATCATGTTGCTTGGAGCCATGCGACTTTTCAAATTGCGCCATATTCCCACCGAACTGATGTTTGCGAACCAAGTTACAGGCGATCAACAATTCAATGGTATTGTAAAGAGTGGCGCGACTCACGCGATATTTCTGATTTTTCATTTCGAGGTACAAAGTTTCAATATCGAAATGTCCTTCGTACTTGTAAACCTCGGCTAAAATGGCAAACCGCTCCGGTGTTTTCCTATGACCATTCTGTTCTAAATAGGCAGAGAAAATTTGGGTAACCGTTTGTATCAATTGCTCTTTATTCATTTATCGAAATGAGGCGGTAAAAATAGTCTAAATACGTGAATCATGGGCGCTTTATTTTGGCTTAACGTCACAAAAAAACGCGACACAGCGTAAACTGCATCGCGTCTCAGTGCAAATATCTGGAACGATTAACGTTTTATTACTTTGATTTGCTGTGTAGTGGCGCCGATCAAGTGAATGGAATAAACGCCTTGCTGCAAAAACTCCAAAGACATGAAAGTCAATGGTTTGTCGCTGTGAAAAACCAAATTGCCCAAGAGGTCGAATACGGCAATCTCGCGCACTTCTTGCTCGAAATAATTTACGTGAATTGCCTCTTGGAACGGATTTGGGAAAATTTCAATCGTCCTAAGGGCTGAGTTATCCAAATTGACATAATTCACCACAAAAATGGAGGATGTAGTCTCACAAACACCGTTGGAAGCAACCACTGTGTAACCGCCGTTGGCATTTGGCATAATGGTGGGTTGATTTTGAGAATTAGGAACGGGATTGCCGAAGAAAAACCATTGATAACTGGTTGCATTTGTGTTCACTTGAAGTTGACCTGTAGAGCCAATCATGGTGATTGTGGGAGCATCCGGGCTGGGCGTGATTGTAAAATTCGATCCGTTGTCGTTTCCGGTAATGGCGACATTGGTTGAAGAAACGCGAAGTCTGAATCCTGAACCACTCACTCCGGATGGAATAACTCCTGTAACAGATCCGCTCATCGCTGAACTTGTCAAATTACCGATCACAATAGGTGAGGCGAAGCTACCAAGTTCATTAGACAACTCTAAATTGAAAACATTGCCGGTATTGATGCTACCGTTGGTCACTTGATAATTTACTGTAATTGACTGCCCTGAGCATATTGCAGCACCTGAGATGGTTACAGAGGTGGTAATTTCACCTGTAGGAACGGGCGTTGCTGTGATTTTCAATTCATCAATGCTGTGGTAAGCGTTTGGTGCAGGATCAGCCAATTCCATCTCGATTAGTTCAAAACCGAAGCGGATGTTGGACTGACCGTTAAGCGCAGGAATGGTGATGGATTCTTGTGTCCAAGAGGATGGACTCCCCTGAAAAGACAAGCCGGCATCGGTCCAAGTCTGTCCACCATTGGTACTGTAAATCACTTTCATACCGTTCAAGCCGCCAACGCGCCAAAAAGAAAAAGTAACGTTGGTGTAATTGCTCGCATCAACACTGGTATTCATCACGGCTTTCATGTTGCTGAAACCACCGCCCGCCAAATAATTGGCATTCAAAATCGGCTGAAACGACGTATTGAGCGCCAAAGGTGACACGGGATGCAGGTAATTCTGGTTGGGATTGGAGATTGACGTTGGTTGACTGGGTACGTTTGGAATCATGGTACCTGATACGAAATTCAAGCCGCCCTGATACACATTGTTGATTACCCAATTGTTAAAGGAGCTGGGCGCATCGAGAGTGATGCTGTTTGCATTGTCCAAGTTGTTGGTGTAGAGCACGGTTTGTGCCGAAACGAAGTGGTTCGCGGCGAAAGCCAAAACGAAAAACGCGTACAATTTTTTCATGATTCTAGTTTATGTGGTTATGACCTCAAAAATAGAATTCGAGCCAACAGAAAACGCAAAGGTTTCCGGATATTTATTATTCGGCTGATAAATTTGAGGAAATTCAACAGCATTCATTCAAATCACCGAAAATACTAACAGAATAAAGCCAGATGTAACAAGATTTTAGGATCTATCATCCTCGTGGAGTAATTTCGTATGGTGCTTCATCGTTCGAAAAAGGAATGATATCATAAGCGCCAGACCCAATACGACCCAATACATGTTGTTATTTTCAAATCCATTGTTCCATTTGTAATCTCTTACTATTTGAACAAAAAGAAAACCAATGATTGTGGCAGTCACACCGGAATATTCTCGTCGCAGAATCGTTTTCAATGAGAAAGAAATTTCTGATTTTTTGTAGTTCTTCATGCTCGGGAGAAAAGCCGGAACACTCTTGGACCAAGCAACGTATTGTTCGCCGAACTTTCTTTCCAAAAAGCGTTCTTCAGCAAACATGATGCGTTCGTAGTACAACCAGAAAAGTAAACTAACTACAATCACATACCAAGGGTTCAAGACGTAAATCACGATGCCAATCCACATCAAATAATTCCCGAGATACAGCGGATGGCGCACCGTAGAGTAAATTCCTTTGGTATTGAGAGCCTCAGCCACTTGCTCTTTGGTATTTCGACCCGAAGTGTGTTTGTTGGAAGTGCCAATGGCAATCGCCCGGATGATCTGCCCCATGAACGATACCCCTGCTGCAATAAGCAACCAAAGCCATTGTGCATCTCGGTTGAATTCCAACCAGTCGTAATTGGTGTTGAGAATTACCGGAATTGAAGCTAGAAAGAGAACTGTAGGAATCTGTCCGCGGTAGCGAAACAACCAATTTCCGTTGTGTTCCATGGAGTGCACTAATGCCATGTCGAATGCTGGGATAGAGGATTTAAGAAATTTGTTATCAAAAGTTTAAGCCATTGCAAACTGGCAAATCGGGCACAAAAAAAGAAATAATTTCGCAGAAAAGTGTAAATTCGCAGCAATTTAGCGCGGGCCTAAGCTGTCATACGGGCCCCTAACCAAACAAAGAAGCGAGTGTATGAGCGAGAAGCAGAAATTTGAATTGGAATACGTTTTCAAATCCTCCCCCACGGTTGTTTTCAGACTAATCTCTACCCCCGACGGGTTGGCAGAATGGTTTGCAGACGATGTAAACGTCCAAAACGATTTGTACACTTTTGATTGGGCCGGTGAAGAAGTTTGTGCTAGACTGTTGAGCAGCAAAGCCGGTGAATTTATGCGTTGGTCATGGTTGGAAGATGACGATGAGGAGGCTAGCACCTACTTTGAACTGCGCATCAAAGTGGACCCCATGACCAAGATGGTTGTATTGCTCATTACTGACTTCGCTGAGGAGGATGAAGTGGAAGAAGCCAAACAGCTTTGGGAAACACAAATCGCGAACCTCATGCGCATTATTGGTGCCTAAAACCCGAATTTAGTCCGCCTTGAGAAGACTATATTTATTCAGCTTAAAATCATTTTTAGGTCCGTTTTTGGCCACCTTGTTTATCTCCTTGTTCATGTTGTTGATGCAGTTCTTTTGGAAATACATCGACGACCTCATGGGCAAGGGCTTAGAATTATCCATACTCATGGAGTTGGTCGTTTATGTGACGGCCGGTTTAGTTCCACTAGCTTTGCCGCTTACGGTTTTATTGTCATCCATCATGATGATGGGCAATTTGGCGGAAAATAACGAGCTGACTGCGCTTAAATCTTCCGGGTTGTCTTTGGCTAAAGTGCTCAGACCTCTGTTCGTATTCATGTTGGTTTTATCGGCGTTCACGTTTTACTTTGCGAACTATGTGATTCCCAGTGCCGACATTAAATTCCGGGCCTTAATCTACGACATTCAAAACACCAAGCTGGAATTGATGTTTCGACCCGGTACTTTCATCAAAGATTTGCAAGGCTACACCATCAAAGTGGATGAGGTCAAGGACAATCGGTTTAAAAACATTACGATTTACGATGAAACAAAAAGCGGTGCAAACCGAATCATTCAGGCAGACTCGGCTTTAGTTTACCATGAAGCCGGTGGTAAATATTTGCTGTTTCATTTGATGCATGGTCAAATTCACGAAGAATTACCCAAATCTTTTACGCAAACTGCCGGCAAAGGCTCTTACATGCAACAAAGTTATTATCCGAGCACCAAATACCACTTCGAGACTTCGACCATTAAAGTACCACTTTCCGGATTTGACGTAACCCGCTCGGATGAAAATCTTTTTGTGCGCTCCTATGAATTGATGAATTTTCGGCAGTTGGCTGCGAGTATCGATTCGTCTTATCAACGCTACGACACCATCATGACGCGATTTTCCGGTAGTTTGAAAAGCCAACATGGTTATTTCATGGCGCGCGATTTCATTCGACAAAATGACTTTTTGGAAAACTATATCGACAGCAATTACTTCCCGAACGGTTTGCCAATCATCCGGATTGACAGTATTCCTGAGACCGCTCTGCAGATGGCTAAAGTGGACGCAGCCTCCAATTTAAGAATCAGAAAAAGTCAGCTCGAACAGCACGTAATGAGCATGGCTGCACACCGTTCTGAATTAAAAATCATACAAGCCGAATACCACAAAAAATTTGCCTTGAGCTATTCCATTCTTGTACTCTTTTTAATTGGAGCTCCATTGGGTGCCATTGTAAAAAAAGGAGGTTTTGGTCTTCCGGTGGTTATTGCTGTGCTGCTCTTTTTGATTTATTACGTGCTGACCATTGTTGGTGAAAACATGCTCAAGGCTGATGCCATCAGTCCGGTTTTGGGCATTTGGATGAGCGGAATAATTCTGACCCCCATTTCCATCATCGTTTATCTGATCGCAGCCAAAGACATGACCTTCAGGGAATGGTTGGACAATCGATTGAAATTTCTATTCGCCAACAAAAAGAAAAGTAAAGGATGAAAGTGCTATTCATCACCCACAAACCTTCTTTTCCACAGATCGATGGCGGCTGTGTGGCGAGTGCACAAATTCTGATGGGCTTGGAAAAATCAGAACTGGACTATCGGGTTGCAACTTTGTACACGCCCAAACATCCGTATTCTAAACAGACCTTCCCACCAGAAATTCAAGCACAAATTGTGCTGGCACATGAGATTCATTCAACGGATTTGCTACGCAACTTAAAGCTTTGGTTATCAAAAAAGCACTCTATTTTCTTGGGACGCTTTTACGATAAGTCTTTCGCGAATGAACTGGCTCTTTTGTGTCGAGAATTTCAACCGAATATTATTCACTTCGAGAGTCTCTTCGCCGCTGTTTACTTGCAAGAATTGCGTCTTATCTCAAACGCTAAATTCGTGTTGCGTTCACACAACATCGAGCATCAACTTTGGGAAGATCGTTTGAGTCAGGGTGGCGTAATGAAAAAAACCCTACTGAATTACGCCGTAAAACGCTTAAAAATTGAAGAAATTGAAATTTATAAACAAGTTCATGGCATTGCCGCCATGGCCCAAAGCGAAGTCGATTTTGCCGCAAGTCATCACATAAAAACGCCCATCATTCATTTGCCAACCGGAAGTCAAGAACAAACCACAAAAAGCACTTTAGGCAACGACTTCTTTCATCTTGCGGCAATGGACTGGGAACCTAACATAAAAGGGCTTCAATGGCTCTTGTCTAAAGTTTGGACAACGCAAAACTTTCAGGACAAAAACGTGCTGCACATTGCGGGAAAAAATTTGAATTCGGACGAGCATTCAAACGTGGCGGGTATAATCAATCACGGGATGGTTGCAGACAGCAAAGCATTTATGTGCGATTACGGCATCATGCTCGTACCTCTGTTCGAAGGCAGTGGTTTGCGCATCAAAATCATCGAGGCCGGCAGTTTGGGGGTTCCCATTATTGCCACAGGAAAAGCGGTAGAAGGTATTGGTTTGGAAAATGGCAAACACTACCTGGAAGCGAATGATGCCGAGGAGTTTGGCCAGGCCATGAGACTTCTGATGAATGATGTATCTTTGCGCCGAAACTTGGGAAGTGAAATTCACACTTTTATGCGGAATCATTACGACCAAGTTCAGCTAAACGGCCAACTGCTTGAATTCTACCGAAACATCTAAAAAACTGGTTATCATCACTTCTCGCTTCCCATTTCCTTTGGAAAAAGGAGATAAATTGCGAGCGTATTACCAGCTTCGGGATTTGAGTAAGACGTGGGAAATTCACCTGATTGCTTTAAGTGACGTCGAAGTCAGCGACTCAGACAAAGCAGAGGTCGCACCATTTTGTTCGAGTATGCACATTTATCCCATCTCCAAATGGATGGGCTACTTGCGGGTTGTTTTGGGGTTGTTCGGACACCGACCATTTCAAACCTATTACTTCAAGAAGTGGACTTATCAGCGTAGGGTCAGGCAATTGCTTCATGAGATTCAGCCGGATCATATTTTGGCACAATTGATTCGAACCACGGAATACGTAAAGGACTACCACGCCTGCAACAAGACCTTGGATTACATGGATATTCTCAGTGCCGGAGTGCAGAAAAGAATTTCCCTTGCACCCCGTTTGCTTCAACCCATTTACGAGTCTGAGTGGAAACGATTGCAAAAGTATGAGCACGTCATCTACGACTACTTCGAACACCATACTATCATCTCCTCCCACGACCGAGATCAGCTCATGCATCCTCAAAAAAACGAGGTGTTGGTGCTTCCCAATGGCGTAGACAGTTACTTCTTAGATTTTGATAACTCATCGATAAATAAAGAGTTTGATATTTGCTTCATTGGAAATTTAAGTTATCCGCCCAATGTGGAAGCCGTGAAATTTATCGCGCTGCAGTTGGTTCCCGAATTGAAAAAGCGCGGATTGAATCTTCGAATCTTGGTTTCGGGAGCAAATCCCTCTGATGAGGTTTTGGCCTTTAAGGACATCATTACGATTACGGGGTGGGTTGACGATATTCGCACGAGCTACGCAAAATCAAAAGTGTTTATCGCGCCTATGTTTATCGGAACGGGATTGCAAAACAAAATTCTTGAAGCGTTGGCGCTCGGCTTACCCTGTATCACGACACCTCTGGCTTACAAGGCTTTTGAGCAGGCGCAAGGTATCATACAAGTAGCTTCTGATGCTGTTGAATTTGCCGACGAAATTATGGCCCAGTTGAAAAATCACGATGATCCAAACATGCAAAGCGAACGCAAGATGTTTATTCAAACACATTATAACTGGGAGCAAATAAACGCCAACTTGAATGGCCTGATGGGATCAAAAAAATAAAACCCGAGAGTCACAACTTAGACACCCGGGTTTTCCGCCATGAAAAATTAGCAAGTTATTCTTTTACAAACCTCAATCTCTTGGTGTCCCCAAGATGCAGAAAGTAAACACCGGACGAATAATTTTCCAATTGTTTTGTGATAGGTCCACTCGAATAAAAAGTCTCAATTGTTCTTCCATCTACAGTCAAGATGCGTGCAATACCTTCAAAATCTGTTGAAACATTCAGCACATTTTGAACAGGATTGGGGAATAGCGCATTTGAACTCGATTCTACATAATCTAACCCCATCGTGTTACAATCATCGAGAAACACCAAGGGTGAATTGAACCACGTCCAATTGGCAGAAGAATAAGCAGGGTTATCGACCTCGACGCAATTTAAATTCTGGTTATCATAAACGTTAAAAGTCACAAGAGCAGTATTGTTCCCGTTCTTAATATTCAGTGAAGTAAGACCACAAGAGCTGCAAGTGAAATGGACCAAATTCACATTTGAAACCAAGTTTAACGTAGATAGCATATTGCCGTGAGCGCCGAAATTAACCAACGCAGGATTATTGGATAAATTGAGACTCGTGAGCTGATTGCTGGCAATTTGAAAATTGGCCAATGCCGGAATTTGAGAAACATCTAAAGATGCAAGCTGGTTGTTGTTGAACCATACCGTGTGAAGCAAATTGTTGTTACCCAAATTCACCGATGTTAGGTTGTTACCACTGGCGTAGAGATATTCGAGTGCTGAGCATCCGCTGACATCAATCGACGTGAGCTGATTCTCATTGCACGAAATGTAATTGATGCTCGGGTTTTGTCCAAACGTGATTGAAGTCATTTGATTGCCATCCGCGTTTAATCCTATCAACGCTTGATTGGCATTCAAGTCTAAAGAGGTCAATTGATTGTTGTGACACTGAAGTTGGGTGATATTCGTAAAAGCTGATATACCCGTGAGGTCGGAGATATTCAAATTTCCTGCAAAAATCTGCCCGGCAAACGCTGAGGCCTCGCTGACTTGGATTTCGCTATCGGCATTGGTGTTAATTTCCGGATTTCCGACCAAGTAAGCCTTGAAGTTTGGATCAGGAATCACCACATTCTGAGCATACACTGTCGTTAGTGAAGAAAAAAGCGCAATCAAAAATAATTTTCTTTTCATGGTACAAGTTTTTAAAGTTGTCCCAAAGCTAATTTTTGTGCAATCTAAACTCGAGCAAGATTTTCCGAACATAGAGATACTCTTTCCGAACTGCAAGTTTCAGCCAAAGGAAATACCCAGTTCCTTCAAAAGCGCCTCGAACTCTTGCTTTTTCTCCCGGGAAATGGAAACCATTTTGTTGTTGTCCATTACCAATAAAGAATCACCTCGCTGGTACTTTTTGATGCAATTCAAGTTGACCAAATAACTTCTGTGTGGTCTAAAAATATAGCGTCGACCGATTAAGATGTCCTCAAAAGTCCGCAGAGGTTTGCTTACGGTAAGTTTGGACCCATCAATCAGGAAGATATCGGTATAAGCGCGATCGGCTTCAAAAAGCACAATGCGATTGACATCCATAAAAAGCAAACCATCGCTCATCGGCAGCGCAATTTTATGAATTTCTCCTGTGCGATACACCTCCTGCATGAGTTCGAGGCGCTGCATGATATTTATCTTACTGCGCTTATCTTTTACCCGTTGAACCGCATTATTGAGACTTTCAATGTCCACCGGCTTAAGCAGATAATCAATGGCTAAGACCTCAAAAGCTCGAATGGCATACTGGGTATAGGCTGTGACAAAAACAATCTCAAAAGTTATTTCCTTAAAAAAATCAATCAGTTCAAAACCGTTATACTCAGGCATTTCAACATCCAGAAAAACTACATCGGGATTATTTTTATGAATTGCCAAAACGCCTTCGGGTACATTTTTGCATTGGGCTACAACTTCAACTTCACTGACAAATTCGCGCAGCAACGCAGCAAGCGTGATTCTCGCATTTTCTTCGTCATCGATGATAATTGCTTTAAGCATAAGGATTTGTTAAACAAAGGAAATAAACAAACTGATTGCTGCATTAATTAATTTCCCTGCGGTTGATTTGAGTTTCCTAATACGGGTTAAGTAGCCGAATAACTACCCGCGTACCCAATGGGAGCTTGTCCTTCAACAAATCGATGGTTTCAATATGAATGTTTTGTTTCTCGAAACTGTTCAGCAATTGAACACGCTTACCCGTAGCATGTGTAGCAAAACTGGTTGTATCTCGGTTTTGTCTTTGTCGAATTTCCAGAGCACGTTGGCGACCTACCCCATCGTCCTCAACCTCAATTTGAATCCAACCTTCTTGTCTGCGAATGTCTATCTTGATATTTTTTTCTCCATTTTTGTGAAGAAGTCCATGTTTTATGGAGTTTTCCACGAATGGTTGCAAAAGCAGTGGAGGAATAAAAACTTGATCCTGGTCTATGTCATCAGTTAGGTTTATGTCGTATTGAAATTCGTTTCCGAAACGCAATTTTTCCAATGACAAGTACAACAGAAGCAGTTGAATTTCTTCTGAGATTGATATGCGCTGTTTTTCCGAATGTTCGAGTATTAGACGCATCAAAGTACTGAATTGACTCAAGTACAGATTGGAATTTTTAATGTCTTTTTGCAAGATCAGGGCTTGTATGGAATTGAGAGCATTATACATGAAATGAGGATTCATTTGGGCTTTCAACGCAGTCATTTGTGCATACGCAAGTTGTGTTTTTTCATTTTCTCTCTTCCGAATATTGAGAACAATTTTCCAAGCAATAAGAAATCCAATACCGACAAGAAAACATAAGATAATGAGATAAAACCACAATGTTCGCCAAAACGGTGTTGACACTTTTCCGGCTATGAGCACCCTATTTTCTGAATCCTGCCCTAAATAATCTATCGCTTTGAGTTCAATCGTGAAATCTCCGGATGGAATATTTTGGATTTCTATTTTTTCCGTACTGCCCGGTAGTGTGATCCAATCGCTATTGTTGATTTTGTATGCATACAGAAACATACCGTTGCTCGAATATGAACTCACTTCGGGTAAAAGCGTCAAAGTTTCCCCATAGTTCAACCGCATGTCGAGTAAACTGCCTTTTTCATTGCTAAGGAAAATCAAAGCTTTAGTGGCTGATGGGTGGTTGTATCTTGGTATGCGCTTAAGCCCCTTTCCTGTTGCGAGCCAAATGTAGGAAGCATCTACAATCAAGTCTTGAACATTGTCCGAGGCTAGCCCTTTAAGGCTATTTATGAATTCAAGTTGGTCTTTTTCCAAATCGAAAATATACAGTCCTTTATTGCCGGCAATGTAGATTTTGTTATCGAAATACTTAATTCGGTTGGCTTTCACCTCAACAGGAAGTTTTGTCAACTCTCGAAATCCTCGGAGCGATTCAACCACATAAATTCTAGCTTCAAAATCAAGCACATAAAGTTCATTTTCGCTTGTATCGTAGGAAAGAGAGAGTATCTGAATTTTATCAAAAAGTATATCTTGCAAACGCCAAATTTGATTCCCTTTGGCGAGCATCATTAAGCCCGAATTGGTTGCCACTGCAATTCTGTCTGAATGCTCCATCCAAATCGCCTCGCGCGACCACTGATTGATAATCGGCTTTTTGTTCAACCATGGCTTACCAAGTTCATGAAGGTAGGTGCCTGAAGAAGTCATCCAAAAAAAGTTGTCTCCCACACGTAAAAGGGATTTCAGCGCCGGTACATCTTTTTGTACAACAACTTTTTTTTTGCCTATTAACTGAAATAAATCGCGACCTACATAAAAGAGTAAGGATTGAGTTTTCTCGTCGTAATACAAACATTGGATGTCGGCAACTTGGTCTGATTCAACCCAAATGATGCTGTCCGATTCTCGGCTCATTTTTCCTATGAATCCGTTCAACAGAGAAAAAAATAAGGTGTCCCCCGCGCCTACAGTTCTGTTCAACTTATTGCTCAGCGGGAAGTCATTTCCTGAATTCCAAACGAGAAAATCAAGATTCGGCACCCGAAATATCCCGGCGTGCAACGTGGAAAACCAGTAGTTCTTTTCTCGATCTATAAGTGCGTCGGAAAAAGCATAATCCGGGTAGAGATGCTCAACCTTTTTAATGAGAGGATTGTACTTAATGATCCCACTGTATGTGCAAATCCATAAATTGCCATCGGGCAATGCCTTCATGTTGGTGAGCTTTTTATTCTGAAGCATCTTTTTGAGCTCAGGATGACGATTTCGGTATAAAACTCCATTATTTTCTTCAAATATAAAACTGCCATCCACGGCAATGACAAAAATAGATTTGCCCACAACTTCAAGCTTGAATCGACCGGGCGGTTGGTTAGTAAACTCTTCAATCGATGTTGTGCGAACCACGCCATTCTCCAAATGTCCAATGCCTTCAGTATTGAGAAAACAAAGCGATTCTCTGAGGTAAACTCTGGCCGAATGGGTGTAGTGCGTAGGCAGATTCTTGTTATCAACACCAAAGTTTTGGAAGTTCGTCCAAGTTTTGGCGATGAGATTGAAACAAGAAATACCTTGATCGTGATTCGCCCACAGATTACCCTTTCGATCCACTGCCAAAGAGAGAATTTTATTGAAATTGTGGTCAATGCGCTCAAGTGAGTCATGAACAACTTTGAAAATTTGACCAGTAAAATTGTAGCAAAACAAATCACCGCGATTGTTTATCGTGAGACCTGTCACCGATTTAGAGGTTTGTTCTCTTGAAGTGCAATTCAAAAAACGTATGCCATCGAATTTGTACAAGCCTACATCACATCCAATCCAAATAAAACCGCGCTGATCCTGTATTATGCTATATACTTCATTGTTCGGCAGACCCGACTCATCGCTGTAGACAAAATGCTGTGGGTATTGTGCTCCGCAGGTAAGGCAAAAAAAAACAAGGCCAAAAAGAAGAGGAATTTTCATGAATCCAAGAGCATTGAGCAACAATATTAGCCAATTCTATCGAAGTTCAAACACTGACCGCAACTTGTTGTCTGTGTATTTTCGGACTCTAATTACAATGAAATAACCTTATTTCAATCCGGAGTCATCATCTCTTTTTTTCAAGTGGTAGGTGTAAGTAAATGGTGGATAGCCCTCGGATGTATCCTCATTCGATGGCTCAGATTCCTGCGTTTGATTTTGCAATTCCTCCTCTAGGGCCATGGCCTCACGCCAGATTTTTTCGTAGTCTATAGGTTCAATGCCCATTTCTTTTTCGATTTCATAGCGAAACTTCGGACTCTGCGGTCCTTGTTTGCGGAAAATTATTGCAGTAGCAACGCCTACAACCAAACCCGATAAATGGCCCTCCCAAGACACTTTGGTTTCCATTGGAAAAATACCCCAAATTAAACTTCCGTAAAGAAACACCACGAACAGTGAAAGCCCCATGAGGGGTTTATACTTTCTCAAAGCACCTGAGGTGAATAAAAAACCTACCAAACCATAGATTACACCGCTCATGCCGATGTGGTAATTTTCCCGCGCAATGACCCAAGTGCTTAAACCGGTGAAAATCCAAATAATGAGCAATACTTTTCCGGAAATAGCTTTATAAAAATGAATCAAGCTGGCCAGAAGGACGCCAATCGGCAAGGAGTTACTCAAAATATGTTTAATATCATCTTGACTGTGAATGAGGGGCATCGTAATAACTCCAATCAAACCATGAATCGTCCTAGGATATACGCCGAATTCGTAAAACAACTTGCCGGAACTGAAATCCAATAGGTAAACCGACCACATGAGTACAAGCAGCATGATGGGATACCCAAACACAATTTTGAAATTGTTTTCGAATTGATTCATACCGTAAAGTGCCAAATATTGTACCTCGGGCAAACGTGCTGACAGAGTGGCAGCTAAACCAAGGAGAACACATTGTTTATCGTGTTATGAATCTTTTCAGAATATCTTACACCCTACCCTTTCTCCAGTGCGTATCTTCTTCATCAAGCAAAATCGAAAGGTAATTGGCATAACGGCCCTCATGAATTCGACCATCCTCTGCGGCCTTGCGCACAGCACAAGCAGGTTCATTGTGGTGTTGGCAATTGTGAAAGCGGCAATCTTGCATCAATTGGCGCATTTCGGGAAAATAATGACTCAACACGTGCTTGTCAATTTCCACCAAACCAAAGGATTTGATACCCGGTGTGTCAATCAGGTCTATCCCGTCGCCAAGTTCAAACATCTCCGCAAAAGTGGTTGTGTGCTGACCTTTAAAATGGTAGTCTGAAATTTGACCCACACGCACATTTGCCTCAGGAAACAAGGCATTAATCAATGAACTTTTTCCTGCGCCACTGTGACCTGAGAGTACAACCTGCTTGCCGCGCATGTCTTCGCGAAGAACTTCCAGGCCGATCTTCTCAGTGGTACTGATTTTCCAACAAGGGTATCCTAAGGGTTCATAGAGCGCAATAATTTCGTCCATTACGGAGCTTGCTGCATCATCGTATAAATCGATCTTATTAAAAACCAAACTTGTGGGTATGCGCATAGACTCCGTAGCAATTAGAAAGCGATCGATGAAAGGAAGATGCGTTTCAGGAGCAAATAGGGTTACAAACAAATAACAGCGGTCGATATTTGCCGCAATAATTTGCGCGCGTTTTGACAAATTCACTGATTTTCGCTCAATGTAATTGTGACGTGGAAGAACTTCAACCACCACAGGAGTTTCATTTTCGACATCGGTTTTGTCCACCAAAACCTGATCGCCCACGGCAATTGGATTGGTAGTTTCCCTACCTTCCAAACGGATTTTTCCGCGAACACGACACTGAATTACGCGTCCATCATCCAAACGAACAGCATAATTGCTGCCCGTGGATTTCATTACAGTGCCATGCACATTAGAACTCGCCATTAATAATTACTTCCCGTGACACTGCTTGAACTTTTTCCCGCTTCCGCAAGGACAAGGCTCGTTGCGTCCGATTTTAGGCTCGGCAATCACAGGCTGTTGCTTGGGTTTTTCGTTGTACGAACTCTCCATCGCCTCTTGATATCCTTCGCGCCCGTTGAAGTCGGATGAAACCGAAGAAACTGCCTGAGCATTCGTTCTTGCCTTGGAATAATTGTCTTGAGAAATCTGTTGATTGGTTGTACGGATTTGCGGTGTTTCCTCTTGAACGGGCAACTGAGCTTTCACCAAGAAAGACGAAATCTCTTCGTTCAAACGATTCATCATCGCCTTGAACAAATTGAAGGACTCCAACTTGTAAACCAAAAGTGGATCTTTCTGCTCGATGGTTGCATTGTAGGAGGATTTTCTCAATTCATCCATTTCGCGCAAATGTTCTTTCCATTCGTTATCGATCATGCCCAGCACGATGTTTTTCTCAATGTTCGTGATGATGCTCTTGCCGTTTGTAGCAATGGCTTCGTCAATTGCAACACCGAGCTGCATCACCTTCGTGCCATCTGTAATAGGCAGCGCAACGTGCTGGTAGCGATTGCCTTCATTGGCTTTCACCTGGTGTACGAATGGTAGAACTGCCTCGATCAATCTGGCATTTTTGCGGTCGTACATTTCCATCACTTGATCGTAAAGCGCTAAAGTCAGTTTATTCTGCTCTACGGTTTTGAAATCTGATTCCTTAATTGGGCTTTCAATGCCGAAAGTTCTGAATAGAGACAACTCAAACTCCTTGAAATCTCGGGAGGAAAGTGCCTGAATTACCAACTCTTCACAACTGTCGTAGAACATGTTGGCAATATCCATTTCCAAACGCTCGCCGTACAACGCATTGCGACGTCTTCTGTAAACCGCCTTTCTTTGGGCGTTCATCACATCGTCATACTCGAGGTTTCGCTTACGAATACCAAAATTGTTTTCCTCCACTTTTTTCTGGGCGCGCTCAATAGACTTAGAAATCATGCCATGCTGAATCACCTCACCTTCTTTGTGGCCCAATCTGTCCATCATTCTGGCAATGCGTTCAGAACCAAATTTGCGCATCAAATCATCTTCCAAAGAAACAAAGAACTGAGAAGAACCTGGGTCACCTTGACGGCCGGCACGACCTCTCAACTGACGATCCACGCGTCTGGAGTCGTGGCGCTCCGTACCAATGATGGCCAAACCACCCGCTTCTTTCACGCCTTCACCCAACTTGATGTCGGTACCCCTACCTGCCATGTTTGTGGCGATTGTCACTGCGCCTGCTTTACCAGCTTCTGCAACAATTTCTGCCTCTTGTTGGTGGTATTTTGCGTTCAATACTTTGTGTGGAATGTTTTTCATTTTCAACATTCTGCTCAACAACTCAGAAATTTCAACCGTGGTCGTACCCACCAACACCGGTCTGTTTTTAGCCACGAGACTTTCAATCTCCTGAATCACCGCATTGAACTTCTCACGAGCCGTCTTATACACCAAGTCGTTCAAGTCTTTGCGCTGAATCGGGCGATTTGTTGGAATCACAACTACATCCAGCTTGTAGATGTCCCAAAACTCCTTAGCTTCAGTCTCTGCGGTACCGGTCATACCGGCCAATTTGTGGTACATGCGGAAGTAATTCTGCAAAGTAATCGTGGCATAAGTCTGCGTAGCGGCTTCAATCTTTACGTTTTCTTTGGCCTCAATCGCCTGGTGCAAACCGTCGGAATAGCGTCGGCCTTCCATGATACGACCTGTTTGCTCATCCACAATCTTGATTTTGCCATCCATCACCACGTATTCCACTTCTTTTTCAAAAAGTGTGTAAGCTTTTAAAAGCTGATTCATGGAGTGAATGCGCTCAGACACCACTGAGAAATTTCGAATGAGTGCGTCTTTCTTAGCCAAAGTTTCTTCTTTGGACAATTGTTGCTTGTCGAGTTCAGACAATTGAGATGCGATGTCCGGAAGCACGTAATAATCAGCATTTTCTCCGGCGGATAACAAATCAATTCCTTTGTCTGTAAGTGTAATCGAATTGTTCTTTTCGTCGATGGTGAAAAGCAATTCTTTATCAATGTTTGGCATGAGCTTGTTTTGCTCAGCCATGTAAATATTCTCAGTTTTCTGCAAATGCGCTTTGATTCCCGGTTCACTCAAAAATTTAATCAAAGCTTTGTTTTTGGGTAATCCTCGGTGCGCGCGAAGCAATGCTATACCACCTTCATCCAACATTTCTTTCAATTGCTTTTTATCAGCAATGCTCTCAGGACTGTTGATCGGCGCCAGCAATTTCTTTGCCTCCGTCAGGAAGTTGGTCACCAATTTCTTTTGTTCGGCGTAAATACGCTCAATTTTCGGTTTCAAGGCATCAAACTCTTGTTGATCACCCTGGGGTGTCGGACCGGAGATAATCAAAGGTGTTCGTGCGTCGTCAATCAACACCGAATCGACCTCATCGACAATTGCGTAGTGGTGTTTTCTTTGTACCAGTTGCTCGGGCTCTGCAGCCATGTTGTCGCGCAGGTAATCAAAACCAAATTCGTTGTTGGTTCCAAAAGTGATATCCGCCAAATAGGCATTGCGTCTGGCCTGTGTGTTGGGCTGGTGCTTGTCGATGCAATCCACCGTCAAACCATGAAATTGGTACAAAGGTCCCATCCATTCGGAGTCGCGCTTGGCCAAATAATCATTCACCGTAACCACGTGAACGCCTTTCCCTGAAAGTGCATTCAAATAAACAGGCAACGTAGCCACAAGGGTTTTACCTTCACCGGTTTGCATTTCGGAAATGTTTCCTTTGTGCAAAACCGCCCCGCCCATGAGCTGCACGTTGTAATGCACCATATTCCAAGTCACTTGAGTTCCTGCGGCAGTCCAAGTATTTTTCCAAATTGCCTTGTCACCTTCGATAAACACACCATCGCTCTTGGTAGCCATCATGCGATCATTCTCTGTGGCAGAAACAGAGAGTAGGCCTTTTTCAGACCAACGACGTGCGGTTTCTTTGACCACAGCAAAAGCCTCCGGAAGCAATTCCAACAACTTTTCTTCGATGATTTCTACTTCCTTGGCCTCCAAAGCATCGATTTCAGCAAAAATGTCGTCCTTGCGGTTGATATCAATTCCGGGCGTTTGAGCCTCAGCTTTGAGCGCGTCTATTTTCTCATTGATGGATGCTGTAGCCTGAGCGATTCTACTTTTGAACTCGGCAGTTTTAGCGCGCAGTTGGTCGTCCGACAAACCAGAAAACTGGTTGACAAACTCCAAAGTTTTATCGACGTAGGGTTGAAATAATTTTTGGTCCTTGAGGGATTTATCTCCGAATATTTTGCTTAAGATGCTTTTTAACATGATCTGAACTTTACGTAAAAAAATAGCTCGCAAAAATAGCTTGAAAAACTTGATTTCCGGCGAGATGGGCGAATTTGTTGCGCACTCCTGTCAACAGTCGTGCAAGAAAGTTTTATGCGTCAAAATGGGCAGAAAATTCTGCTATAAAACAAAAAAGACTGCCATAAAGACAGTCCAAAGCCGGGAAAATGCATTCCGTTAGTACTCATCCTCGTTGAAGAAGAAGTCTTCTTTGGTGGGGTAATCCGGCCAAATTTCTTCAATGGTTTCATAAATATCACCCTCATCCTCCAACTGCTGTAGGTTTTCTACAACTTCCAAAGGCGCACCGGTACGCATCGCAAAGTCGATCAACTCGTCCTTCGTTGCCGGCCAAGGAGCATCTTCTAAATAGGATGCCAATTCTAGTGTCCAATACATACTTTTAAAGTTTTAGAGATTTGAAAAATCGCGCAAAAGTATAATAATAATTTTTTCATGGTGTTATTTTCTAACAAATTAACCGTGAACTTGTTTTTTGGTAACATAAGAAAGTTCATACGTTTGCGCTTGAAAAGAAAATTGGGCTTTTTCTAAATCCCAAAATGAAACACAAACATTTGAAAATCAAACTATTTAACTTGATTTCAGATTCAAAGAAATGTTATTTTACTCCTAAAATGGCAAGCGCAAGAAACAGGTAACAATCGTTGTGCTTAGCTTTGCCGAAGATTTCATTCTGTGAGCGCGTTTCAAAAAATTCAGTGGGGCAATGCCTGGAAAAAATTTGCAGCTTTTATGCTGCTGGTGGTTGTCACTTTTTCCAGTTTGAGTCATACTCCAAGCAGATCGCTTGGCGCCAATGGGAATCCTCCTTCTACAAATTTTGAGAACCCTTCAGAAAGCTGGAAAGCTCAAAAAGCCAATTTATCTCTCTTGGGAGAGTCTTTGGAATTTCACCTCGGTATAGACGATTCTGAAGAAAGTGATACGAATCCCGAATGCTTTGAAGCTTTCGTCGCGCTCAATGCTAATGATGTTTGGTTTATCGCTACCCAGCAAAACAGCGTGGTACAAACTGCTTGTGCTCCGCAAAACAAACGAACTCCACTTTACATTCTTTACCACTCCTGGAAGGATTTTATTCTCTGATTTTACATTTTAAGCTGCCGGGGAAAAGCAATTGAGATTGCCCCATTCCACGCAAGCAACAAATCCAAGCGCCCCGGAGCACTTGCAATTTCTTGTAAAACACAAATCAGAGATCAAAATGAAAAAAACAGCATATCTGTTCCTATTCGCTGCGACGCTAATCTCCGCTTGCAGCGAAGTTGAACACCACAATGAAGAAGAAACTAAATTTTAGGCAACCAGTCCAGTACAAATGGACACTCTCGTACACCAGGAGTATGTGTGCCAAATCCGTTCCATCCAGCACATCGAATTGCGCGCACTTGAAAAAGGGTATTTGCAAAGTGTTTTTGTGGATGAAGGGCAAATGGTAAAAAAAGGGCAAATGCTCTTTCAAATTATGCCGGCTATATACAATGCAGAGGTGCAGCAGGCGCAGGCTGAAGTAAACTATGTCGAAATAGAATACAAAAACACCAAAGCACTGGCAGACAGCAATATTGTTTCAAAAAATGAACTTGCATTAGCCAAAGCAAAACTCGATAAAGCAAAGGCTGAACTCGCCCTTGCACAAGTGCATCTGGGATTTACTGAGATTCGCGCACCATTCGACGGCCTGGTGGGTAAATTCCACGATGTTCGCCTTGGAAGCTTGGTGGACGAGGGAGAATTGCTAACGACCCTCTCCGACAACAACAAAATGTGGGTGTATTTCAACGTTCCGGAGGCTCAGTATTTGAACTATGCCATGCGTTCGAAGCCGGATAGTTTGCTTAAAGTGCAGTTAAAAATGGCCAATCAACAATTCTACGACCAAACAGGTGTTGTAGAAACCATTGAATCTGACTTCAATTACGAAACAGGAAATATCGCCTTCAGAGCAACCTTCCAGAACCCCAAAAAGATTCTCCGACACGGAGAAACAGACAATATACTCATACCTGTTCCTCTGAAAGACGTTTTGCTGATACCTCAAAAAGCAACTTTTGAAATTCTGGATAAAGTTTATGTGTACGTCATTAAACCGGACAACACGCTTGAAGCTCGAGAAATTCAAATCGAGGCTGAAATGCCCCATCTTTTTGCCGTAAAAAAAGGATTAACCACTAAGGATAAAATCCTCATCGAAGGACTTCGCAAAGTGAAAAACAAGCAAAAGGTCAACTACGAATTTGTGCCTTTCAACAAGGTCATTGAAGAGATGCATGCGATACATGCAGAATAAGTTGATTCAAAAATCCAAAAGACATGTTTAACAAATTCATAAAAAGACCCGTGCTGGCAATTGTGCTGTCTGTGGTCATTATTTTCCTGGGACTATTGTCCATCAATCAATTGCCTACTTCCCAATTGCCCGAAATTGCTCCCGCCACTGTAAATATCTTCATTGCTTATCCCGGTGCCAGTGCGGACGTTTTGGTAAAATCAACGCTCATCCCGTTGGAATCAGCCGTAAATGGTGTTCAGGGGATGCGCTACATTGTTTCGGATGCGACAAGTGCCGGCGAGGCAACACTTCAAATTATTTTCGAGCCGGGCACGGATCCGAGTCAAGCTGTGGTAAATGTCAAGACACGCGTGGACCAGGTGATGCCTCTTTTACCCGAATTGGTGCAAAGAGAGGGTGTTATCATTACGCCGATTCAGCCCAGTATGTTGATGTATGTGAATTTGTACAGCACGGACAAAAATGCCGACGAAAAATTCCTGTACAACTACGCATACACCAAAATGATTCCGGAGATACAGCGCATCAATGGTATTGCAAGGGCGCAAATCCTAGGAAGTAGAATTTTTGCGATGCGTGTATGGCTCAAACCGGACAGAATGCGCGCCTACAACATTTCCGCTGAAGAGGTCATGAAAGCGATGGAGGAGCAAAGTTTGTTGGCTCGTCCGGGTCGTCTTGGACAAGCCTCCGGAAAATCTGCGCAGTCGCTGGAATATGTGTTGGTTTATCAAGACCGCTTCGACAAACCGGAGCAATACGAAAACATCATCGTAAAAGCCAATGAGGAAGGAGAGTTGGTGCTTCTGAAAGACCTCGCCGATGTAGAATTGGGAAGCCAATTTTTTGACATTTATTCCAACTTAGACGGGTATCCGGCGGCATCGATTGTATTGAAGCAAAATGTCGGAAGTAATGCCAGTAAAGTAATTGACGAGGTTAAAGAAAAACTCAAGGAACTGGAAGCTGATTTCCCCCCGGGTATGGATTACAAAATCAGTTACGACGTTTCGCAATTCCTGGATGCGTCCATCGAACAAGTACTTCACACACTGCGCGATGCATTTATTCTGGTTACCATCGTGGTATTCTTGTTTTTGGGTGACTGGCGCTCAACATTGATCCCTGCCATTGCCGTGCCTATTTCCTTGATTGGGGCCTTTTTCTTCATGAATATCATGGGGCTATCAATCAATCTCGTAACGCTTTTCGCCTTGGTATTAGCGATTGGTATTGTGGTGGACGACGCGATTGTGGTCGTCGAAGCCGTGCACGCCAAAATGGAGGAAGAACATTTCTCGCCGCTGAATGCCGTTAAAAAAGTGATGGGCGAAATTGGTGGGGCGATCATCGCGATAAGTTTGGTGATGATTGCCGTGTTCATTCCGGTGTCGTTCATGTCTGGTCCGGTGGGTGTTTTCTACCGACAATTTTCAATTACCATGGCGAGTTCGATTTTGCTTTCGGCTATTGTGGCCCTCACCCTCACACCTGTTTTGTGTGCTATGATTCTGAAAAATGAGCACGGCAAACCCAAGCGAAAAACTCCAATATCTTGGTTTTTAGACAAGTTCAACAGAGGATTTGAAAAACTCACCGGAAGATATGTGGGCTTTCTCGAGAAAATTGTAACGCGCAGACTTTTGACTTTTGGCATTTTGGCACTTTTTGGTCTTGGAATATTCTGGCAAGCCAAGAACTTACCCGCAGGATTTGTACCCAGTGAAGACCAGGGAACCATTTACGCTATCATTCAAACACCTCCCGGTTCGACTTTGGAAAGAACGCACGAGGTGGCTCAAGAACTCCAATCGGTTTGTGAGGACATTGAAGGCGTAGAATCTGTAACTGCTCTTGCCGGTTATGAAATCATGACGGAAGGAAGGGGTTCAAATGCCGGAACCTGTCTCATCAACCTTAAAAATTGGTCTGAACGCTCGCAGTCGGTACACGAAATCATGGAAGAGCTCGAAGAAAAAACCAAAGATTTTGGAGCAGTAATTGAGTTTTTCGAACCCCCAGCCATACCCGGTTTTGGTTCATCAGGTGGATTTTCTCTGCGTTTGTTGGATAAGAACAATACTACCGATTACCACGAGTTTGAGAAAATCATCAACGACTTCATGGATGCCCTCAAAAAGCGCAAAGAGCTGACCGGATTGTTCACCTTCTATGCAGCCAATTACCCACAATACGAGCTGCAAATCGACAACAAAATAGCCATGCAAAAAGGTGTTTCAATCGGCAAGGCCATGGAGAATTTGAACATCTTAATCGGTAGTACTTACGAACAGGGATTCACACGTTTTGGGCGATTCTTTAAAGTCTACACGCAGGCAGCACCTGAGTACAGAAAATACCCTTCGGATTTGGAGAATCTTTTTGTGAAAAGTGAAACCGGTCAAATGGTGCCCTATTCGTCCTTCATGAAAATCGTGAAAAGACAAGGACCGAATGAAATCACGCGATACAATTTGTACAACTCCGCTGCGATTCGAGGACTGCCCAATGAAGGTTTCACTTCGGGGGACGCGATTGCCGCTATTCGAGAAGTTGCCAAAGAAAACCTGCCCAATGGTTTTGACATCGCCTGGGAAGGATTGTCCTTCGACGAAGCACAAAGAGGAAACGAAGCCATTTACATCTTCATAGTTGTTTTGATTTTCGTTTACTTGGTGTTAGCTGCTCAATATGAAAGCTTTATCATTCCTTTCGCCGTGTTATTCTCTTTGGTGATTGGTGTTTTCGGATCATTTTTGATGCTGAAAATGATGGGCTTGGCCAATGACATCTATGCGCAGATTGGTCTCATCATGCTGGTCGGGCTGCTCGGTAAAAATGCCGTGTTAATTGTAGAGTTTGCCATTCAAAAACAGCAGCAAGGCGCAACGATAGTGCAGGCAGCTATTGAAGGCGCTAAGGCCCGTTTGCCCGATTCTCATGACCTCTTTTGCCTTCATTGCGGGGCTTATTCCACTGATTGTGGCACACGGAGCCGGAGCGATTAGCAACCAGACCATCGGTTCATCGGCAATGGGAGGTATGCTCTTCGGTACCGTATTCGGGGTTATCGTGGTGCCCGGTCTCTACTACATTTTCGCCAAAATCTCCAATGGAAGAACTTTAATCAAAGACGAAGAGATGAATCCTTTGAGTGAGGATTTTATGGAAAGCCAAAACAAAGTTCCCTTCCTCCAACGCGTTCAAAAACTCGGTGCTTCACTCAAATTATCCAAAAGAAAAAATCGAAAAAATGAAAAGTAGCTTCATCCATACAATACTCGTGCTTGGCGTATCGGTCATTTTGTTGAATGGCTGCGCTGCACTCAAATTTACTGTGCGCAGTGAGAACAAAAATATGCCCGCCAGTTTTAATCACTCATCGGATACAAACAACATCGCACACCTGAGCTGGCGCGACTATTTTGCAGACCCGAACTTGGTTCAACTCATTGATGTTGCACTCAAAAACAACCAGGAATTGAACATCGTCATGCAAGAAATTGCCATCAGTCAAAATGAGATAAGAGCCAGACGTGGTGAATACCTGCCCTTTGTGAATTTGGGCTTGGCATCCGGCATGGAAAAGGAAGGACGCTACACGCGGTTCGGAGCCGTTGATGAACAACTGAATATCGCGGAAGGCAGGCCATTTCCCACGCCACTTAGGGATTTCATGGTTGGTGGAAGCATGCGCTGGGAGGTCGACATCTGGCAAAAACTCCGCAATGCACGCAAATCGTCGGTCATGTCTTATCTCGCAACGGTGGAGGGTAAAAAATTTATGGAAACCAAATTGGTTGCTGAGATTGCCGAATCATACTACGAGTTGCTCGCGCTGGACAACCTTTTGGCGATCATTGATCAGAACATCGAGATTCAATCCAACGCCTTGCGTGTGGTAAAACAACAAAAGGAATCCGCTAAAGTTTCTCAATTGGCCGTGAATCGATTCGAAGCTCAACTGTTAAACACGGAGAACTTACAATTTGCCGTACGTCAAAAAATCGTTGAAACAGAGAACAGAATTAACTTTCTCACTGCACGCTATCCCGGGCCTATTCCTCGAAATTCCTCCAATTTCTTGTCCATAGACGTTCAGGTACTTCAGGGAGGGATTCCTGTTCAACTTCTTGACAACAGACCAGACATCAAGCAAGCAGAACTGCAACTGGAGGCATGTAAACTCGACGTAAAGGTGGCTAAAGCAAACTTTTACCCATCCTTAGGCATTCGGGCTAATTTAGGTTTCAGAGCTTTCAATCCTGCGTTTTTAATCAACCCTGAGTCCATCTTATACAACATGGCCGGAGACGCACTTGCGCCCTTGGTTAACAGAAACGCTATCAAAGCCATATACTATTCGGCGAACGCCAAGCAGTTGCAAGCCGTATTCAATTACGAGGAAACAATTCTAAATGCCTATTTGGATGTAATGAATCAACTGTCGAAGATTGATAATTACTCCAAAAGCTACGACAAAAAAAGGCAAGAGGTAGAAATTCTAAATCAGTCGATTCTGATTGCCAACAACCTGTTCAACTCCGCAAGGGCAGATTACGCCGAGGTACTCCTCACCCAACGCGAGGCGCTTGAAGCCAAATTGGAATTAATTGAAATAAAAATCAATCTGTTACATGGCAAAGTGAACGTATATCGCGCATTGGGCGGCGGCTGGAGATAATCTCCGAGTTGAAGTAATTTTGTATTCTAAAACACCACTGTCCGATAAAAATACAAATTAATCGTTTTGCGTTTTGAAAGCCTTTA
>JBBIIM010000025.1:0-30748 GCA_037446475.1 Crocinitomicaceae bacterium
ACATTACAACCGGAATTAGCTCTATGACCCGGGCACCGGGTGCGGTCAGCATAACTGCGAGCGGTACGGTGACGGTTGGTAACGTTATCACCCGTGGGGGAACCTTAGGTTTCCAGAATGGTGCAAATTTTTCAATTAATACCAGTGGGCAAGTTACAGTTGGCACAATTACTACAACTGGTTCAGGAGTGACGGCTCCATCTGGGCATGGCGGCGCAATTAATATTGCCGGTAGTCAAGTCAATATAACCGGCTTAATTACCACCACAGGCGGAACTGGCACAGCCAGTGGCGCTACTGGAGGAAATGGTGGTGCTGGAGGAAATGGCGGCGCAGGGGGCAATGGTGGAAATGGTACCAATGGACTCTCCGAGCCTGTAAACTTGGCGACCGGATTAGGCTTATTGACCTCAGAGATCAATTTTGATCTCGCCAGCATGCCCGAAATATGGGCAACTTACGCTACATGCTACGGTACGCGCGTTTTTATCACCGATAAATCTATCAACGAAGGAAATGGCGTTTCCTCTTGGAGTTTTGGTTCAAATGCGGTTCCAAACAATGGAACCAACAACCCGCAAGATGTGATTTTCATGAATGCCGGACCATTTAGCATCACATCAGGCGTTCACACGTATAAAGACTTTCTAATCTATTGTTGTAACTCGCTAAGCGTTGAGGAAATTGACGACAAAATCGACCCTGAAATTTTCCCAAATCCAACTGATGGTATAGTGCGCATTGAATTTGGGGCATGGATGAATTCAGTTGAAGTGCGCGTAATCGATCTTTCCGGACGAACAATTTTTGTTGAGCATGGGTATGAATGTTCGGCTATGGAAATCAGATTGCCTGCCGAAGATGGACTGTATTATTTGCACATGCGATTTAACGGACATCACAACAGTATAATTAAATCGGTTGTAAAGCGTTAACTGCATAATGGCTAATTAACAGGCTATTCCGTTTGGAGTAGCCTTTTTTTTTGCCACAAAATCAACCTGCGATCATCTGAAACTGAAATTAATCCTCGATTGGACCAATGAATCTTATTCACTGAATGTTGATGACCTCCCGCTTTGATATCCAATTTTTGGCTAAAAGCATAATCATCAGCGTTCCAAATTTTAATATGCTTGTCTCGACTTCCCGTGGCGAAAAAAATTCCATCTGGCGAAAAAACGATGCTGTATATGGCGTAAAGATGCGCCGGAAAAGCTTTTATTTTGGTGAAATCATCTTTGGTCCAAACACGAATTTGCGCATCTTTTCCTCCCGACAGCAGCACATCTCGATTGGGATGAAAAGCCAGTGCTGTCACCCCATCATTGTGCGCATAAAAATGTTTCACTTCATTGTAAAACTCAGTTTCAAACACATAAATAAAACCATTTTGACCTCCCACAGCCAATTGGTCACCGTGCAGAGCGAGTGCCCTTATTTTTCCACAGGGCACCTGAAAATAGAGCAACAAAGAAGCGCTATTCAAATCCCAAACCCCAAGGAAACCATCAGCATCTGCACTGTAAAGCCGGTGGTTGGATTTATCCACAAGCAGTGAGAAAATCGCGCTTTTGTGTTGTTTGAAAAACTTGATTTCCTGCTTATTTATGAAATCAATCCAGTGTAAATCACCATTTTTCAAACCAACAAACAGCAAATCGCCATGGGTAGACAAAGCATATGCGGGAACCGAAGTTTTAACGACCAAAGGATTTTGTTTACCTTGGTCCAAATCCCAGGAAACAACATGCCCATCTGCAGAGCAAGTGAAAACTTGTCTGTCAATCGTTTCGCAAACGTCAAAAATTCCTTGCGCATGTTCCCTAATTTCAAGTTTCTTAATCAACATCTCTAGCCAACATTCAAAATTCAAACTTGTTCACTGACAAATCTCTTGTAAAAAAATCCATTGTCGGTCAAATCGAAAATTTTTCTTTGATAATGCTTTGCATCTAAGTCCGAAAACCTTCTATCAACCATCAAGTTCCAGTAGGACACTACCCCACCCGTGTTAATCTTCGGGCGAATTGCACTTTCAAATTTTTCGAATTGCATTTTGTCCATGTACTCAAAAATGTTTGACAAATTGAAGAAATCTAATCCCGGCTGTTGTATGAAAGCTTCTTCTGCCGTACCGTGAATCAACGAAATGCAATTCAAATTCTCGCGTATGGCTTCAAAATTCTCCTCACGCAAATAAGGCGGCAGATTCACCTTGAATTCACCGGTAAAAATGAAATGCAAAAAGTAATTGGATTGCGCATCTACCGATTTCAAATGGCGATCGGCCTGGTTGAAAATAAACTCAGCCACAGGCACCTCTACTTGCCTGAGATACTCTTTCGTTCTGCCGAAGCGTCCCATTACGGCTTTACTGAAAAACAAACGAAACATAAACCTCCAAGACCAAGAATTCCAAACTTCATGGTAAAATCTTAGCTGTGCTTCGGGGGATTTTTTTTCAAGCAATGTCTCAATTTGCTTTCGGCTGTGAATCCAGGGCAGCACTTTGGTTCTGAACAGTTTGAAATAACGTTCGAATTTACCCGCATGGATAATACCATCCTCTATTTTCTGCAGTTGTGAATTCCAATAGCGTTGGGCGGCCAAAGACATTGTTTTTTTGATTTGGTGATACACATCGGTTCTGTTTCCGGAGGGGTGAACTCCGATAAAAGCCAACATTTCAGAATAACTCAAATTCAAAAAAGCCGCTATTTTGAGTTCACAGAGATACAGCTGAACCACATTCATGTCCACCATGATGAGTTGCTTCGGGTCTTTGAGTAACAGCGCAAAACTGTTGTCCCCTCCTGACGCGATTGATAAAAAGTGACCTCGCGCTACACTGGGCACACTGGCAAGCAATAAATCCGCATCCTCCCAACAGTTCGCGTATTTTATGATATCCACGTTTTCATTCATGTCGTTTCAAAATTTCTATCGTTCCCGTTGCTCCATTCATGCGTATCCTGTCACCGGATTTTACTTGACTCAACAAGCCTTTCACCCCAACAATACAAGGAATTCCCATTTCTCTGGAGACGATGGCCGAATGGCTCAGCAAACTCCCGCGTTCGACCACTATCGCCGTGGCTTTGGGAAACAAAACAACCCATCCCGGATCGGTGCTGGTGGTCACCAAAATATTGCCATTAATCTTATCGATTTCATGGGGCGCGTGCAACACCGAAACAATGCCCTCTACAACACCCGCACAACAAGGTATGCCTTGAAGCACATCTTTTTCCTCCAACAAAGTCGACATTGCGTGGAACGCCTTGTTCTCATAAACACTGCCTCGACTCTTAATGCGTTCTGGAAGTTCTATGCTTTCGTAATCCGCGTAAGTTTTTTTACGCAAATCCACCAATTGCTTGAAATCAGAAATCACGGCTGTACCCAGTATGTAGTCGAAAATTTCTTGTTGGGTGAGGTAAAAAACATCCCTTTCATGCACCAATACTCCACTTTTTTTAAGCTGAGCACCCAACGCCATCATCATCTTCCGAACCATGCCAAAGCCAATTGTCCGCTCGAAACGCAAATTTTCACGGTTGCTCACCAAGTAGCGTGTTTTATTCAGTACAAACTTAAAAATCAATCGTTTGAAGGGTTTTCTTCGCAATTTATTTTTAACAAAATCCTCTGCGTCATCACGCAGCTTGAAGTGTTTCACGTGGTTTCCATTACTTTGTAAATGACCGTTTTGCACATAGGATTTGAGAATAGCGATAAAATTCTCCGGAACCTGGTCATAGGTAACGGTTTCCAACTTCAATTCGCCAACACAACGTGCACCCCATTTCTTCAAGTAGCGCTCGATCTTTGACTTAATTTCGGTGAATTCAGGCTGAGACAAATGTTTCCAAATGTCCGTTTCATCATTTTCGGAAAAAAGTGCTTTGGCCGCTTCGTTATTCAGAATCTTACGAACAATATCCTCAGTCCAATGAATCGGTTCGGTAGAAATAATGTCCTTGGCGCCAATGAGCAGGTTGTTGTGTATGTCACCATTTTCCGCTCCGAAGTACATCACGCATATTTTTTGTAAAACACCAAAATATAGCATACAGAAAAAATCGTTAACCACCGGCGCCCGCCAATTATTGGACAAGGTAGATTCAAATTCTAGATAGCGCTCCATGAGCTCGTGTTTGCTCATTTTCTCGAAGTCGAACGATTCGTAACGCTCCATGACGCTGTGGAAGTGCTTCAAAAATTTTACCCGCTCGCGCTCCATGGTGCGATGCGTTTTCAAAATGCTTATCACCGCCCGAACCACATCAGCAATTTGCCTGAACTTACTCGACGATTTGGCCATTTTGGTAGGAAATTTTTCCTTCACCCCCATCATCTTATCCATGAAGTCGGCATTCAGTTCATAGCCCGGCAACAAGGCCAAGGCATTGTGCCAATTGTTCAAATTGTAATACACTCGCCCCCAGAGAAGCCCGAGCATGTTCCGATACACATCTGCATTTTCATCGATTTTGGACTGTCGAATACCCATCACCAGTGACAATTGTCGGTACACAGCTTCGTACATTTTCAGAATGAAAGAAAACGTCAATGGTGCGGTAAGACCGGGATAACTCTCCACAATATTGCTGTTATCCCAAATCGTTATGGGTTCGTCTGAAATGGTTGTTATGGGGCGCGTTTGGAGAATAAACAATTGTCTATCCTTCCAGCAAAATTCAACATCCTGCGGTTTTGCATAGTGACTTTGTATTTTTTCAAGCACTTTAATCAGCTCATTAATTTCCAACTCAGACAAACTCGGTGCTGTACTTTTTTGAGGCTCTAAGTATTTATAGGCGCTCCCATAGCCGATATTGTTGTCAAAATACAGCGCTCGATTCTTCGTCGCGATTTGTGGTTGAATGTTTCCAGAACTTACAACAAACAAGTCCGCATCCAATTCTCCCGAAACCAAGCCCTCTCCCAAGCCAAAAACCGAATTGATAACAATTTCCTCCTCCCCGGTCATAGGTTTCACTGTAAAGGCAACACCGGAAACATCCGCATCGATCATCACTTGTACGATGATGTTCATCGCAGGATTTTTTGATAATCCATATTGCCCCATGTACACCTCAATGCGCTCATTGTAAGCCGATTTCCATACCTTTTTTATGGCCTGTGGGAGCATATTTCGTTTTACAAATAGTTCTGTATCAAACTGCCCGGCGAACGATTGTTCGTTACCATCCTCAGCCATGCCCGATGAGCGAACCGCGAAATATTCGATATGTTTCGGTAAAGCCTTGTCAAGCGCCGCTTGGAATTCTTGAGTCCATTCAAATCGATCGATGAAATCTTCGACCTCATGATGCTGTATGTGCCCAGGCAAAAACGAACTTAACGTTTCCCAAGGAATCACCATAAATTCAGGCACTTGAATACCTATACCCTGCAGCTCAAGCAAATTGTTTGCTTTACCTCCATAGTTGGCTGTTCGTTTTGTTACTGAAGATGAGTGAATTATCATGGATATCTACTGACACAATTAAGGATTTGAAACAACTAAAAGACCTGGCTCAGCATCGGCACACCGCCTATGGTCAAATACATGGTCAAGGTCCAAAGTGAGGACAAATATTCCAACTGTTTGGCACTTTTTGCATTGGGTTTTCTTAAAAACAAAACGGCGGGAACACAAGCCAAAACCAAAACAGCACTGATTACGTAATATGAAATTACCGAGTGGCCCACGTAATAACAAGCCCAACAAGTCAGGAGAAAAGTGGTGGCTATCACAGCCAACCACAGATAAACAGCTCCCTTGGTTCCGACTTGAAAAGTGTAACTCAAAACTCCCGGTTCTTCCTGCTCCGGACTTTTGATTTTTCTGCCAATCTCCAGCGTTAAACCGTTAAAGAAACTGACAGCGAAGAATAACAACAAACCAAGAGGCGCCGGTTCATCGGACAAGTACCAATCAAAACCGCTGGCAAATACATCCACCAAAGGAATAATCATCATGTGCGAGACGACATACCAGAATTGGTTCTTTTTGAGCCAACTTTTCACAAAAAACTCATGATACATCAGAAACATATACGCATAAACTCCCACCAAAAGCAATACAATTTTTGGTAAGAAAACTACCGTTATCAACAACTGTAACAAAATGGTACCAATACCCATCACGCGTAATTCTTTCAAAGCAATTAAGCCTCGAGGCACAGGGAGGTATTTGCGAAATTGAGCATCATCTTCGCGGTCTTTGAATTCATCGGATACGCGCAACAAGAAGAACAGAACCACAGCATTGAATACGCACAGCGCAAAATCACTCAACGCAATAAATTCGCTTTTACCGCGACAAAGCAACGAATAAGAAATCGCTGAAAAACTGAATACTGAAATAATAACCAGATACATCAAAAACGGAAAACGCTCTTTTTGATACGTCAAAAATCTGGAGAATAGACCCGCATTTTTAGGGTGTATTTGAGGGGCTTGATTCATTGCATTCAAAAAATTACTTTTTCCGGCCAAAAATTTTGTGCGCCTTGGAAAAATTCCCACTGGCCATGGCTGCGGCAATGCTCAATTCACCGGCGAGTATGGTGGCCCCGCAAATTTCTGCCAATTTACGCGCTCCTCCCGAACCGAGGCACCCCAAAAGTTCAAGACACTCGCGCTGGGTCGGAAGCCCGGTTCCACCTCCAACCGTACCAACGACCAAACTCGGGAGGGTCACTGAAACATAAAGATCCCCATTTTCGTCTGTTTCCATGCGCGTGATACCCACATAAGCCTCAGAAACACAAGCCACATCTTGACCGGTCGCCATAAAAAGTGCCGTCAAACCGTTGGCAAAATGCCCCTGAACGCCGATGCTACCACTCTGCACAGCGGTCACCGAAGATGCCTGCCAGTAAGCCGCAATTTTTTCCGGACTTGTACCCAAAATTTCCTTGACTACCTCCTTTTTTATGGTCGCCTCGGCAGTTACTTTCTTGCCGCGCACCGAAGTAAAGGACACTGCTGTCGCTTTTTTGTCGCCTGAATAATTACTTTCAATGAACCAATATTTCGGCTGAATCGGACTATTGGCGATGATGTATTCACAAATTGCATCGGTACACAGCGTCACCATATTTTGTCCTGCTGCATCTCCGGTCTGGTATTCAAATATCAAAACAACCTGATTGCCCTCCATGTTGATTTTCATGTCTTCCAGCTGGGCATAGCGACTCGTTCGACCCACAATTTCCCGAAAAACCGCGATTTTATCCAAGGTCCAAAACATGAATGCACCGACTTCTTTCAAGTTGTTGAAACGAAATAGCGGTGCACGTTGCAAACCTTCTGTCAAGCAAACCGACACTACGCCCCCACTCATCGAAACTGCCTTGGCGCCCCGGTTGTAAGATGCCACCAATGCACCCTCTGTTGTGGCTAAAGGCACATAAAAAAATCCTTGCGCAGCAGTTCCCTTGATGAGCAAAGGGCCGATGATACCCGTTGGTACTTGAGTCATCCCGACGAAGTTTTCAATATTTCCCTGAAAAATTTGTGGATCCTCGTATTGAGCCCTTCCAAAGAGATGGGGAAATTGATTCCGGGTTTCATACTCCAAAAATGCCATACGCTTTTCCAAAGCCTCCTTGGACCAGGAAACCGGCCCCGGAATCACCGGAAGTTCATGCTTGGCAGCACCATCATTCTGGACAACTTTCGAAAGTGTATCTTCAAAAGATGAGCTCTTGGAAAACAATTCGATGAGCTTTTGCGCTTTGAGTGCTGATGTTGACATAGGCGTGTATTGGTTAAACAAAAATGCGAATTGTTTCCGTTGGTTTTGAATTTTCAAAGTTAAGAAATGGGTGAACCATCGTTTGGAGTTGGTGAAATGCAGCACTGACCCGAAAAATTCCCTGTACTTTTGTCAATATCCTTGAAGTCGTGTATACCTCGTTGCGGTTGATATTTCTGATTATTGCTTTAGGCTGCTGTGGCTCCATAGCTGCACAAGACTCCTTGTCCTCCAAAAAGCCGACCTCGAAAAATTTATCCTCCAAAGCAGATGAGGTAGAGAGACTGCTCAAAAAAGGTGCTGAACCCAAAATCATTGCCCAGAAATATGAGGAGATCGGTAGAGATTTCAAAAATTCCGGGCAAACCAAAAAGGCAGTCCAATACTTTAACAAAGCCGCTGACTATTACCAAAAAGCAAAATTGCAAGAGGATGCAAGTCGTCTATACAGAGAAATAGGCCAACTGCAAGAGTCCAAAAAGGAGTTCGTTGAAGCGGTAGAAAACTACGAAAAATCTGCGACGATGGGAGCCGCTGCGCCGGCCATGAGCAGGAACGACGCCGCTCGTGTAGCTGCACCAAGTGCGGAGTCCAAAATTCAATTGAATCAGCAAAATATTGAATTGATAAGAAGTGAAGCCCAAACCGATAAAAATCCGGATGAAATCGTTTTTACCTACAATAACCAAGTCAAATTGCTGGAAGAAGTAGGCAGGAAAGAGGAAGCCATAAAACTGAGCAAGGAGGCTATTCAGGTGGTGAACAATACTGCAAATGCAGAAAAATTGAATGATGCAGCCCGCGCACAAGTAGAGCTGAACCAACAGTTGGCCAAACTTTATGTGGACAATCAACAATTCGATGAAGCTTTGATGGCTGCGATTGCTGCGCAGGATAAGGCGGTTCAATCGGGAGACTTGCGCCTTGTGGTGAGCAGCAGTGTGGCTCTGGCGGATTTATACCGCCGAAACAGTGATGCCGAAAATGCATTATTGGTTCTGAAAGATGCTTACCGCTTGGCGTTGAGCTCAGGTCGAACAGCGGATGCGCGACTCGCACTTCAAGCCTTGATTCGTTTTCTATCCGAACAAAAAGACATGGAGTCTCAACTCTTCTATTACGAAGATTTTGTGAATCAATTGGACACCTTGATTGCCCGCGACAGCTCGATGCTGGATGAAAAAATATTCTTTGCCAAGGAAGAACGCATCGAACAACTCGAAAAAGAGCGCGCTTTGACGGACCAATTGTTGGTGCAAAGCAGAAATTGGAATTACGGCATGGTGATTTTCTTCGTGGTACTGCTGCTTGCCTCCGTTTTTTTGCTGTGGAGTTTGCTGAAGGTGCGTATGCAAAACAAAAAAATTGCACTTCAGTCGCTGCGCCGCGAAATGAATCCACATTTCATCTTCAACAGTTTGAATTCAGTGAATCGTTTCATCGCCCAAAACGACGAAATCAAAGCCAACAATTACCTGACTTCTTACGCTCAGCTGATGCGCACCACCATGGAAATCTCATCGCAGGATTTTATCCGATTGGACAAAGAAATTGAACTGCTCAGAAAATATTTGGACCTCGAATTACTCAGATTTTCAGAACATTTCGAATACGATATCATTGTCGATGAACACTTGGATTCTGAGCGCTATTCCATTCCCGGATTTTTGATTCAGCCCCACTTGGAAAATGCCATCTGGCATGGACTGCGCTATAAAAAAACGAAAGGCCACCTCAAACTTAGCATTTTTCGCAAAGGACAAGAACTCGTGGTTCATGTCGAAGACGACGGCATTGGTATTGCATCCAGTAAGGCACTCAAAACAGAAAATCAAAAAAGCCACAAGAGTCGGGGATTTTCCAACATCAATGAACGTATTAGCCTGCTTAACGGTTTGTATGGTTTCAAAATTAAACTTGAAATTTTGAGTCCAGTTTATGAATCCGGTGGCACACGAGTTGTCTATCATTTGCCATTAAAAAATAGTGAGTCATGAAAAAAATAAGCTGTGTTATTGTCGAAGATGAGCCTGTTGCCCGTGAGGTTTTGCGCTCTTATTTAACAAAGTATTGCCCTCAAATTGATGTGCTCGACGAAGCAGAAGACGCCAAAGTGGCTGTCCAAAAAATTCATGAACTCAATCCAGAACTTGTTTTTCTGGATGTGGAGATACCCTTTGGTAATGCTTTCGACGTACTGGAAGCCTGCCGCGGATTAAATTTTGAAACCATCTTCGTTACGGCCTATTCCGAATATGCCTTGAAAGCCCTTAATGCAAGTGCCTCCTATTATTTGCTCAAACCTCTAAACATTGAGGAGCTGATCAAAGCTGTGGCTGTAGTAGAAGAACAATTGAACAAAAAAGAAAAATTAGACCGCACAGAAATTCTCTTACAACAAGCGAAACATCCCGAACAGAAATTGCAGCGACTTGTCATTCCTACCATTCACGGTTTTGAAGTGGTGAGTTTGGATCAAGTAGTTCGACTTCAGGCCAATGGAAATTTTACGGATATCCTATTGCAGTCAGGTCAGAAGAAAATGGCTTGTCGATTTCTCAAACATTACGAAGATTTATTGTCGTTCCCCTTTATGCGCGTGCATCGCTCTCACGTGATTAATTGCGACTTCGTTCGAGCCTACAACAAAGGTGGTTTTATTGAAATGCTCAATGGGGACGAGGTGGAATTGTCCTCGAGCTACAAAGATGATTTTTTGAATGTTTTCCGGTAATTATTGACCCAAACTCAGCGTGAGTTTCACCGCAAAATTGCTCCAGAACGAATCCATTTGGTAGGGTCCGATGCGGTAGTAAAAACCCAGACCGTAGCCTGCAAATCCGGCTTTGTACAGGCGTTCGAAGACAATTCCTGTCTCATAAAAACCGCGCTCCATCGTTGAGAAACTCACCCCTTGATGGTACTCCGGGTTTTTGAGCCACCCCACACCAGCGTTAAATCGAAGCGAAACCAAAGGCTCCAAGACGTTTTTCTTCCAAACCCAAGGATTGAAATTAAAACGCAGGTAACAAGCTAGGAGCTCGTCGTTCAAAAATTCATTGGGGCGGATGGTTTCAAATACATTCATGGCCCCAACCCCAAAACGTCTGTCTAAAATACCTGGTGTGTATATCAACAGCGGTAGAGGCACTTCGCCCAGTGTTTTCTGATAAGTTGCGCGCGCAGAAAGCTGTCCGGTGCGCAGCCATCTGAATTGTTGAGAGACCTGAATCGCCAGTCTGTCGTAAGCATATTGACCGTTCCAGATATTGTCCCAGCCACGCGTCCATTGCACTTGGATAATTGGCAATTTGGGTTCATTTAGCGTCAAGCGAGAAGTGCCGAGTTGAATGTATTTATCACGGATTCTCCAATTGAAATCCACCTGTGTTTCAAACAGCGAAAACTGCGAGCCTGAAACTTCGCTGCCCGGTTTTGCATAAACATAATCATAACCTGTGGTAAAATCTTTGGACGCTACGTGTAGCTTCAAATGCATGCTTTTGTAAAGGTAAGAACTCACCCCAAAACCGAGTTCTTTCACATAATCCATCTGACGCACATAGGCATTGCGTATCCATTCACCTTGATCAATGCGGCCGGAAGGGTCAATGAAACGGGGAATACCTGTAGGGCGCACGTCTAGCCCATAAGAAACAATCGCTTGAAGTTGAGTCATCGGATACAGGATGAATCGTGCATGGCCGCCATATTTCCAGGCCTTGTCTTTGAAACCGTAGCCAAAAAATCCGCCAACCCTCATAAACTTTAGGATGCGCTCATTGGTTTCCAAACCCAACCCCAAGCGCAATCCCTCAAATTCATTGAAAGTAAGTGTTTTATTCAAATCGATATCGACTACCGAAAGTTTGAGTTTTCCTTCAAGTGCGGCAAGCAACATGGCAGTCAGACGATCAAATTTCGCTATTTTGCTAAGACTGTCCATGTAGAGGTAAGTCGAGTCAATGCGATCGCTCTGTCGCGCCCCACGGATAATGCGCCAGGTTTCTTCATCGACCATTGAAGCGTCGTTGGTGATGCGCACCGAAGCCCCCATGGTTTTTACCTCTACAGCATCCGCACCAAAACGATAATTGGCAAAATAGCTCGTGTTGTAAATATTCATCGGCACTTCAGGTCTCAAATTGCCCATGGGATAGATTGTTCTTACTTCTATAGGCACCCTTCTTTCTTGAACTCTCACATAATGAATGATGATGGTTGCAAAATTGTCGCGCCCGATCTCCTCCCCAGTCTTGAGCGTACTTTTGTCGTCATCCGAACCTAAGGCCATGTTGAAAGGATTGGGGAAATTGAAAATCATTTTGTTGATTGACCAATCGGAGGCGTTGACGTAAACGGTACCCCGAGCGCCGGAAAAAGTACTGTTGAGCTTGGGGTGAAAATCAATGACAAAAATGGTGTCATTCTCTTGAAAAATAGAATCCTGAAGGATGTAAAAATAGCCCTTGAGTCCGCTCTCACTCAGCGGATTCAAATACTCGGTAGCGAAAAGTTCAATGGGATTGACGTAGGCCGAAAATGGTTGGATTTGATTGGAGAACAAAGAGAAAAAAGGATTCTTCATCCCTGATGTCTTGGAAGCCACAATAAGCTCGTTGCGATTGCCCTTAGGTTTGTAATGAAAACGGCTGTGAGTCTCAGTCACAAATGCTTGTTTGAACCTAAAAAATTCCAGCGCTTTCCGAGTGGCTGAGTCCAGTTCTTGTGTGAATTTCGTAGTGTCCAAGGTTTCAATATCTGCGTTAAACAGCGTGTAGGCCTCATAGCTGAAGGTTTCGGTTTGCTCTACATCATTGCGACCCGCGTTCTTGATTACGTTTCTAATGATGCGAAGCGCGGGATTTTCTCCCGGAAGAATCAGGATTTCTTCAAGTCGTGTCTCTCTCGGAGCGAGCCATAAAACAGCAGCGTCAAAACGAGGCAAAACCAATCGCTCGTAACCCACACAGGAAACGACCACTGAATCGGGCGCTGACGTAAATTTTAATTCAAATGCACCATCGAGATTCGTAGATGAACCACCTACCAAACCATTTTGATACAGCGCCAAATTGGCAAATGGCACAGGTCGTTTACTCTCTGCATCCAACACACGCCCCGAATAGTTCCACTGACCAACAACCAAAAAGGCATTGGTTATCAGAAACATAAAGAAAAAATATGCACAGCGAAGTTGTATCATGGGTTGCATGAGTCTAGGAGGGTAAAATTAGATTTTATCCGAACATTTATGAACATTGGATTATGAAGCTACCAAATCCGAATAAATCAGTCGGCTGACATTGCTGTTCAGTCTTTATATTTGCCCAAGAAGAAATGCTTATGAGTACGAATTATCACGAAGCTTTGGTGGATTTATTGAACAACCGGGCAGCGCTCAAACAAGATGTTTACGAAAAAAATAAAGCCTATTTTGCTGATTTTAAAGAAGTTGTAGTTCAAGAAATCGAAACCTTGCGCAAAGAAGTAACCGACGAGCGGGTGAGAAGTAAAGTGCTCAACAGCAGTGATTTTGAAATTCAAATTGCCGTGGGCAGCGACATCCTCGTGTTTCACATGCACACCAATGTGTTTCGTTTTGAAGACGAACACCCCATTTGGAAAACATCATTTCTGGAGGAAAATCCCGGATTGGGTTACTTCGGCATTATCAACATTTACAATTTTTTATTCGATTCGATAGAATACGACCGCAGCGATGACTTGGGCTATCTCATTGGCCGAATTTTCATCAACAAAGAAGGACATTTCATCATTCAGGGTCTGGGTGATTTCAGTTTGGTTTACAGCAATTTTTTCAAAAATGTGATTGACCGCCAAAAAATGATCGAGATCGTGCAGCGCGCATGCACTTTTGCGGTTGATTTCGATTCCTTTGCGCCGCCTTATCAAACCGTGGGTGCCATTCGCGTGGATGATATGAAAAACCTTTTGAACAACCTCAAGGTGCAAACGGGAAAAAGAATTGGGTTCAAATGGAACAGTGAAAAATGACGGATTGGCTGGAGAGAACGGTACTGCTCATTGGTGATGCGCATCTTGAGAAATTGAAAAAAAGCCACGTACTCATCTGCGGATTGGGCGGCGTAGGCTCGTTTGCGGCCGAATTTGTCGCTCGGGCAGGCATCGGCGAAATGACCATCATTGACGGCGATGTATTCGACATCACCAACATCAACCGACAGCTACCGGCGTTGCAATCTACTGTGGGTCAATCCAAAGCGGAAGTTTTGGCCCAACGTCTCTTGGACATTAACTCGGAACTCAAACTGCATGTAATTAATGAATTCGTGATGCCTGAGCGCATTCCGGAACTTTTGTCCTGCCGTCCGGATTATGTGATGGATTGCATCGACTCATTAACGCCCAAACTGGCCTTGTTAAAGTATTGCCGAAGAAATAAAATCAAAGCCATCAGCTCCATGGGAGCAGGTGGAAAAATGAACCCCGCAAAAGTTAAAGTTGCCGACATCTCCGGCGTGTACAATTGTAAAATGGGGGCTTACATCAAAAAGCAATTGAAAAAAGAGAAAATCAACAAAGGTATTCGCGCAGTTTTTTCCTCCGAAATTCAAAAAAAGGAAGCGCTAAAAATGACCAACGGCGCCAACTACAAAAAATCCTTCTATGGCACCATCAGCTACATGCCCGGGCTCTTTGGCTTGCATGCCGCTGCGGAGGTGATTGCTTACTTGGGAGAGAGAGAAGTGGAGTGAAAAAATTACCCCTTCACAAACCTCCTCACCATCCCGGACTTTGATTCTTGAATCACATAAACTCCCCTATCCAGCCCCTCAATATTCAAGGTAGTAATTGATTCTTGAACCTCAACGGATTGCACGATGAGGCCTTGAAGATTGAAAATATTGATTCGGGCGCACTGCATGGCCTCGTCAATGTGCAAATAAATCACATCAGCACCCGGATTGGGAAAAACTTCAAAAATCGGGTGAAGCCCGTCAAATTCTCCCAGACTGCTGGTGTCCTCATCTACCAAGGGTTGATAAACACGTACATAATCCACTTCCATAGCGCCTTGGGTGAAATTTGGATCGATGGTGGGCTCAATGGCGATGTTTAACAGTAAATATTGATCTTGAAAAAAGGGCCACGTTGCAGCATTTTGTACCGCGGGTTGATACACATAGTGCATCTTATCATCCACCAAAAAAACCAATTTATTGGGATACCAATAGAGCGTGTAGGTGTGAAATTCCGTGGACACCGTCTCCACAATCTGACCGCCATGGTTGACGGTTGCTCCAAAACTAGAGGGCGTATGCGTGGCGCTTTGTACGAAATTTTGATTGCTTCCCCAATGCTCCATGATGTCAATTTCACCACAGGCGGGCCAACCCGTGGTGCCAAATCCTTGCGTGTGCCAATAGGCTCCTGACTCACTGATATTTTTGCCCAAAGTCCAAATGGCTGGCCAGGTGCCAACACCGATAGGCATTTTGGCTCTCACCTCAACCTTGCCATAGGTGAACGCAAACTTCGAATTCAAGCGCGCTGAAGTGTATTGCTTGGTAATCCCTTGATTGGTGAATGGCTCTTTGATGGCGACAATACTTAATTTCCCATCGTTCACAAAAGAATTCTGAATGCGGTTGGTGTAGTGTTGCACCTCGTTGTTGAACCAACTGTTGCCATTGGGGATAAGTGTTTGGTGAAACCATTTGTCAGGGTTAACAGCGCCATTCTGATCGAATTCATCGTTCCAAACCAGTTGGTCAAAACTGAGAATTTCCGAACCATCGTATTGAAAGTCGTCGATATAAGCCAAAACCTGATCGAAATTGTTTTCACCGTTCACTTGGATCACTACGCGATTGAAATCCTTTCTATTCACAGGCGCACCAGAGTTCGGATTGTAATTCAGATAGTTGTCATTCATGAAATCAAAAGTTACCGTTTGCCAGGTATCAAGTTGAATGTTTTTAATGATTTCACTTTGTGTCGTCCAAGGCTGGCCCAAAATCGCATTCTGCAACTTGAGCGACACCTGATTGTTCTGATTTCCGGTGAGCGCATCCGAGGGAACGTAAATCTTAAAACTGAAAATCTGCTGCACATCCATGTCAAAACCATAAGGATGCGTGAAGCGAATGTTCGCGTATTGCCCCCCAACGTCATGGTACAACAACACCTTGGAGGACGGGTTCACACCATCCACAAAGGGATTGTCATAATGTGTGATGAGATTGCAATTGTCCGGTTGCCAGTTTACAGGAGAAGGTGTTGCTTCGAAATCGTCAAAAATGATTTGAGAGAAAAGTGGTGACAACAAAGAAAAAAATACTGAAAACGTGAAAAATTTGAGCATGACGATGAATTTTTTCAAAGATACGCAGCAATCAAAGGCAAAACATTTTAATAATTCTTAAAAAGCACCCAGCACAAAAAATCGCTAATCTTGCCTGTAAATTTGGATATGTCAGACAGCATTTTTTCAGGAAGAAATTTAGTGATCGCCACCATGCATGCCAAGGAGTTGGTTATTGCCCCGATATTAGAAGAGAAACTCGGGGTCACTTGTAGCACCATTTCCGACATCAACACGGATACTTTGGGCACTTTCACCGGAGAAATTGAGCGCAAACTCTCGCCGTTGGAAGCAGCCCGAGAAAAGTGCAAATTGGCACTTCAAGCTACCGGATTCGACCTGGCAGTGGCGAGCGAAGGTTCTTTTGGAGCACATCCGGAAATTTTCTTCGCCAAAGCGGATGAGGAAATTGTGTTGCTGCTGGATACCAAAAATGATTTGGAAATTGTTGCGAGAATTTTGAGCACCAACACCAATTTCGACGGCCAAGAAATAAACTCTTGGAGGGACTTGCAACAATTTGCGGAAAATGCGCTTTTCCCTTCACACGGATTAATTCTCAGGCCACATCAAAACAGTCATACGAATATTGTAAAAGGCATCAAAGACTGGAAAAGTTTGGAGCGTGCCTTTGAAGAAATGCAAGCCAAACAAGGCTCCACCTGGGTGGAAACAGACATGCGTGCCATGCACAATCCGACGAGATTACAAGTGATTCAACAAGCAACAGAGAACCTGGCACAATCGGCTTTGAGCCTTTGCCCCAGTTGCGATGCACCGGGATTTGGAACAATCAGAACGGAGAAAGGCCTGCCCTGCGAACTTTGTCAAAGTCCTACACGCTCCGTAAAATCAATCATCCTGGGTTGTCAAAAATGTGGTTTCGAAGAGTCTCAGCCTCGCACGGACGGCAAACTGGCAGAAGATCCCATGTACTGCGATCAATGCAATCCTTAGCACACTGCTTCTTTGAATTCGTGGTTTAACCAAAAGCAGGAAGCGCTGGTTTGTTGTCCAATATCAACTCAATGGCATCCATGACCTCAGGGGTCAATTTAGCGGACTGCTCCAAACTTTTCAAGTTCTCATTGAGCTGTTCCACCTTCGAAGCGCCAAGTATTACCGTGCTTACGTTGGGGTTTTTCAAACACCAAGCGAGACCAAGGTGCGGCAAAGTCATGCCTAGGTCATTCGCCAAAACAGAAAGTTTTTTGACTTTTTCGATGTTGCGCTGCCCTTCTTCTCCGGTAATCTTTTCTTTCAACCACACCAAATCCGGCAAATCCACACGGGTATCTCCGGGCACACCGTTGTTGTATTTCCCGGTCAACAAGCCACTGGCCAAAGGCGACCAAATCGTAGTGCCGTAGCCAAACTCTTTAAACAATTGTCGATACTCCACTTCAAAGCGTTGGCGGTAGAACATGTTGTATTGCGGTTGTTCCATGACCGGAGGTATCAAATTGTATTGTCTTGCCACCAAAAAAGCTTCTGTGATGCGCTGGGCATCCCACTCTGAAGTACCCCAATACAATACTTTTCCCATGCGAATCAGGTCGTTCATGGCAAATACGGTCTCCTCAATAGGCGTATCCCGATCGGGTCTGTGGCAGAAATACAAATCCAAATAATCCACCTGCAAACGCTTCAAAGCGGCATTACAGGCTTCAAAAATGTGTTTGCGACTCAAGCCATACTGATTGGGCTTTTCACCTCCCCAATACACTTTGCTCGACACCACGAAGGTATCTCTGCTCCACCCCATCTTCTTCAAGATGTTGCCCATCACGATTTCCGACTTTCCATGTGCGTAAACCTCGGCATTATCAAAAAAATTGATACCATTGTCATAAGCAATTTTCATCAATTCCTCTGCCGTGTTGTCTTGAATCTGATGGCCAAATGTGACCCATGATCCAAAACTTAATCGACTCACTTTCAATCCTGAACGTCCTAAATTTTTGTATTCCATAGCTTTATTTCTAATTTGTTTGAATTGTTCATTGTTTTGGTAAAAGCAATTAATATCAGCAATAGTTTGCTGAATTGAATTGCAATACCAATTCTTAGGACCAAAGGTAATCGTTAAGGAAATAAGCCGCGAAAAGAATAGCCCGGAAAAAGCGAGATTCTACCCGTTCATTTTTTCTGAATTTGTTCGGTCAGGAAATATTTTCCATCCACCACAATAATGAGTTGGAGGTTTTGTGGCGCCACGCGCTCTGTCAGGCGGATACCAAGTCTATTGACACCGGAGTCCAAGTTATCGAACCAACCCTTTTGAATGATTTTACCATCCATAGAATTGATGAAATAACGCACTTCTTTCGCTCCGGTCAAATCCATTTCTACTGTGAATTTATCCTTGAAAGGAATGGGATAAACCGTCATACTGAACGGATTTTTTCCATCAATCATTTGAATATCAGATGTCGATCCCTGCTTTCTAATCAATTGAACCTCGAAAATACTTGCATCTGCGTTGGTGGTGTTGGTTTGGTTATTGTCGAAAGGATTCAACTGATTCGAGTGGATTCCGCCGAAGATGTAACCGATTATGGTCGTATCAGCGCTGAGTGCATTCAAATCAACAATTTCATCGTATAGAATCGGTGCTGTGGCGCTTGGTATGAATTCGGCTCCTGCCCCTTTCAACCCCGGCATTTCGATGGGTAATTTAAATTCGGTGTAGGTGCCGTCCGCAGCCCGTGTAACGCGGCTGATGGTTTTGACAAAAGGAACCAAATCATCCTGAATGAGCTGTCCATTTTCATAATAATACTGACTGATTCCGCCGAAAAATATGGCGTGCATGTCATTTGTAACATCATCGTATAATGCTACTTTAGCGCTGTGGTAATGGCTCAAATATTGGTTGAACGTCGTGATGGGTTCGTAGCCGTCTTCGCGAATTTCAACCGGATAAAGGAATGGCATATCCGTTGACATTTGAAACACACCGGATGAAATCATGTAGCCAAATTCACCATCGGGATAAATCATTGAAATCAAATTGTAATCTCTTCTGCGCAAGTGTACCGGGTCCGCAATTTGCTCATAATCAGAAATTGACAATTGCGAACCAATGTTGTTAATCTTGAATTTCTGAATTTTTGTTTGATAGGTTTGGGTAAAAGTGGGATTGTTCATGGGATTGTAGCGTCCATAGAATTTGTGACCACCAATCAGAAAAAACGTATCATCGATTTTACCCATTTGTCCACCTGTGTTGGCAAAGAATGGATCTGCAATTTGTTTGAAATATCCCACAATACTCTCATTGTTGATGATGGCATTAATCACTGAGGAAACCCGCACTGAGGTAAGTTTGTCGAAAGTGATGTGGTCGTTGGCTGTTGGAGAAAAAGCATAACCTCCCAAAAGATACAAGGTGTCCGCATCTTGGTAAAAATTCATATTGGTGGATTGTAACTGTTCAGCAATCGAGGTAGGCAAACTGCTCAGAGGAGCGGACCAAACCTGTTTTGCTATCGGGTCTATTACCCAAAGTGATGCATTATTTTTGTTGGCCGGAAAAGCATTGAAGGGCTGTCGTGCATGCACACCATCCAAACGTCCGCCCACAATCAACCACTTGCCTTCACTTTGCCCCCAGGCATAGGATTGCATTCCACTGACTCCTTGAATCTCAAGCGGTTTCAATGCAACTTCAAAGTCGAAATTTTGTTGGGAAATAACATTTGTTATGAGCGCTAAAACAGCGATCAAAGACGCGAATTGGGTGAGATTTTTCATCGTGTAATTTTCTTCAAATGTAAATTCTCCGTTTTGACCAAAAAGTAACATTTATTACGCTTGGGTACGAACCTGATAAAAATCATTTCACAGCGCGCGTCATTTCTCTTTTTCCGGGAGGTCCGGGTAAGGCTTCAACCGTGAAACCCAATGATTTTAAATCGCGTTTGAAGGAACCTTTGGCGCAATACGTGGTCAATATTCCACCCGGTTTCATGCACTCGTACACCTTTGCTAAAAGGTCTAGCTCCCACATTTCACTCTGTGCTCTCGGACCAAAAGCATCGTAATACACCAAGTCGAAAAAATCACGAGGAGCCTCAAAGGCCTGTAAAGTATTGTGAATTTTTCGCAACGAAAAATTTTCGTGAATCACTTCTTGATGATCCCAATGGGTAAGGTGCATTCGTTCAAAAAACTGCTCAACCCTCGGGTCTTGAATCTGCGTGGCATAATTCACGGCACGCCATAGCTCCTCTCCCAAAGGATAAGCCTCTAAGCCATAATATTCGACGGGCAAATTGTCATCAGCGGCAAATAATGCCGTGAGCAAGGCATTCAGTCCTGTGCCAAAGCCAATCTCCAGGATTTTGACCGAAGAAAGATTTGTCATTTGTGCCAATCCTTGTTCGATGAATACATGTCGAGCCTCTTGCAACGCACCGTGCGAGGAATGATACGTCTCATCGATATCTTTCCTATACAAAGTTGTTGAACCGTCGGCTGTGATTCGAATTTCCAGATCAGAAGGATGCATAGTTTCCCTTATTACGGTCAATTGCTTGAAAAAAATATCAGTTTGTTCTTGGCAATAAGAGCTGTTAAACGCCAATTACTTACATCAAGAATTCAACTAATTCAATTCGGATAAAATACCATTTAAAGTTTGGCTGGGTCGCATAGCAGCAGAAACCAACTCTCGATTCGGGTGATAATAGCCTCGAATATCAACGGGTTTTCCTTGAACACCAATCAATTCCGCAACGATCTTGGGTTCATTCTCAGTCAATTGCTTCGCTATGGGAGCAAACTTCACAGCAAGCTCAGAATCGTAGGTCTGATTCGCCAAAGCCTGAGCCCAATACAAGGTCAAGTAGAAATGGCTACCGCGATTGTCTATACCGCCCACTTTGCGCGAAGGTGACTTGTCTTCATCCAAAAACTTCCCTGTAGCTTCATCCAAAGTTTTCGAGAGCACATTGGCCTTTTCGTTGCCATGCACGTGTGAAAAATGTTCTAATGATGCTGCCAAAGCCAAAAACTCACCCAAAGAATCCCAACGCAGGTAGTTTTCTTGTAAGAACTGTTGCACATGCTTTGGAGCAGAACCACCCGCACCGGTTTCGAATAAGCCACCACCGTTCATCAAGGGAACAATCGACAGCATTTTGGCACTGGTACCAACCTCCAAAATGGGGAATAAATCCGTCAAGTAGTCGCGCATCACATTTCCTGTGACAGAAATCGTATCTAATCCCTCAGAAATGCGCTCACAAGAGTATTGCGTAGCATCCACCAAGTTCATGATGCGAATGTCCAGACCTTGGGTATCGTGGTCTTGCAGATAGCGCTCCACCTTGGCAATCAATTGTGCATCGTGAGCGCGGTGTTTATCCAACCAAAATACAGCAGGCGTGTCCGATAATCTTGCCCGGTTAACAGCCAGTTTCACCCAGTCGTGAATCGCAGCGTCTTTGGTTTGACACATACGCCAAATATCACCTGCCTCAACTTTATTTTCGAAGATGATTTTGCCTGATTGATCAACCACACGAACTGTTCCCGGCTCAGTAATAACAAAGGTTTTATCGTGTGAACCGTATTCCTCAGCCTTTTGAGCCATAAGTCCAACATTGGGTACAGAACCCATTTTCGTCGGGTCAAATGCACCGTGTTGCTTACAATATTTAATTACCGTCTCAAAGACACCGGCATAGGAGCTATCCGGAATTACCGCCTTTGTGTCCTGAGCTTTTCCTTCTTTATTCCACATGCGGCCTGAGTTGCGAATCATCGCGGGCATGGACGCATCAACAATGACATCATTTGGAAAATGCAAATTGGTGATACCGGTTTCGGAGTTGACCATTGCCAAGGCTGGGTTGTTTTGATAAGAAATTTCAATATCAGAAAGCACTTTAGCTTTTTCACTTTCAGAAAGTTGGTCCAACTTGGAAAGCAAATCGTTGAAACCATTGCTCACATTGACGCCCAATCGCTCGAACAGCGCACGATGTTTATCAAACAAATCCGCGAAAAACACTTCAACCGCATAACCAAAAATTACGGGGTCAGACACCTTCATCATGGTGGCTTTCATGTGCAGTGAAAATAACACTCCTTTGGCTTTAGCGTCGGCCACCTGATTTCTCAAAAATGAAATCAATTCCCTTTTACTCATGAAAGAAGCATCGATGATTTCGTCCTTCAACACTTTAAAGTGCGGTTTCAAGATTGAAACCTTGCCTTGAGCATCTTGGAACTCAATCTGAACGGAGCCCTCCTCGGGCATGGTGTATGATTTTTCATTGTGCGCAAAATCGCCTGAATCCATTGTGGCTACGTGGGACAATGAATGAGCTGTCCATGCGCCCATGGTGTGTGGATTTTTCTTGGCGTAATTTTTCACGGCACGAGGTGCACGACGATCAGAATTACCTTCACGCAATACCGGATTTACAGCACTTCCTTTAACCTTATCGTACTTGGCACGAATAGTTTTGGCTTCATCCGTGTCCACCGTGTCCGGATAATTCGGGATATTAAATCCGTGCGCCTGTAATTCGGCAATTGCTTCTTTGATTTGAGGTATTGAAGCACTTACATTGGGTAATTTGATGATATTCACATCCGGATCCAAGACCATTTTTCCCAGTATAGAAAGATCATCGGAAATGGGTTGGTCGCCCCAACACTCAGGAAATTGGGCCAAAATTCGCGAGGCCAAAGAAATGTCTCGGGTCTCAAAAGATATTCCTGCTGTTTTGGCGAAGGATTGGACTACGGGTAAAAATGAGAAAGTTGCTAAAAAGGGAGCTTCATCGGTTAGTGTGTAAATGATCTTCGGAGTCATGATAAATACGTGTGTTAAGATTGGTCACAAAGATAATTTTTTCCTAAGGATTAGACTTGAATACCCAGAAAATACAAAGCGCCTCCACAAATCCTTTAAAATCTGCGAAAGCGCTTTGAAAATTTTACTTGAAAAAGAAAATCCGATAAGGATCTATTTTCTTGCTATTTTGTAGCGGAAACCTGCATATACATTGATTCCAGAAATAGGAGCATAAACGCGTGTTGCATCGAAAGTAGCTCCAAAAGGATTGTCTGCACCCACAATGGCATTTTTCTGAATGTAATTGGTCAAGTTTTCTCCACCAATGTAAAAATCCCAATCTTTCCAAACATGCGTAACCTGAGCATTTACAACAGCGAAAACCTCGGTTTGCTCAGGGAGCGCACCATCTTGCAAATGAATATGGGTCAAGCGCATCATACCCATCACTGATGTAGTCAAGTCCATTTCCCATCGCTTGTCTTTGGTTTTATAGCCAATGTTGAACATGCCGCGGTGTTTGGGTACCATCATCCGCTGCTGAAAGATACCTCCGAATGACGTCTTCACATCTGTGTATTTGTAGATGAAACGAAGTTCCATTTGTTCCATCGGTTCTGTGGTCAACTCGGCCTGGATGGTATTGGAATAAGACAAGCCTTGCAGATTGTAGAAAGTAACGAAGTACTGGTTTTCCATGTCCACAATCAACTGTTTCTCGAAACGCGTGTGGAAATAGTCCAAGGTAAAAGTAGATGGCAACTGAAACACTTCAAAACTTTGCACATAGGATCCGCCGATGTTCCAAGAAATCTCTGGTTCCAGTGTGGCAACATTCACCCAAACGCGGTTGGTGCTCAACAAATTGGTGTTGTCAGCCACAAAATTGGGTACACGCCATGCCCTACCCGCTGAAAAGCGAAAGTCCGTTTTTTTATTTAAGGCATATTTGGTGTGGATGCGAGGCGATGGAATAAACCCAAACATGTTGTGATAATCTGCACGGGCACCAACAATCATATTGAATTTGTCTTTGGTCCAGGTAAATTCAGAAAAGGCTCCGGGTACAATTTCCAAGCGCGAAAAGTCTTTGGGTGTAAGCGATTGATTCTCTAGTCGTTCACGGAAATCTGCCACCACCAAACTGAATCCGGATTGAATCTTACGGCTGCTGCAGCCCAATTCGTCTGCGTAGATGGAGTTCAAATAAAAGCGTTTTTCATCTCCGCGGTAGAAATTGTTGCCCACCATCGTCTCGTGGTGAAACAATTTTCCCTTGGCCAAAACGGCTACACTCGCGGAACGTCTCTTTTCAAAGAAAAAGCCCATTTTCACCAATCCTTCAAAATCGCGATTCTCAATTTGTGATCCGAAAAGATTCGATGCTACGCGAGGGTTGTAACCCAACTGTCCGCCCATTTTGTAGTCATAATGGCCGGAAAGAATGGATTTCATCTCGAAATTTTTCCCTTGATAACTCCAGCGATTCAAAGCACTCAAAGTATTTCCCATGGGAAAGTCGCGAAAATTGTCTTTGTTGTTGTCCACTTCCATGAAATAGCCGGAACCGTGTACGTACAACCCACTGCTCCACTTCTTGGCTTTTCCAAAGTGGCGGGCGGTTTGCACATTAAGTTCGGCACGACCGAAAATATTTCCATAGCCGTTCACAAAAAGAAGATCGTGTTCCTCTGCGGATTTTAACTCAACATTGATCATTCCCGCCATCGACTCATAACCATGCACAACACTTCCGGTACCTTTTGTAACCTGCATGGAATGCGCCCAGGTTCCGGGAATTGAAGACATCCCGAAAGCATAGGATAATCCTCTGAAATAAGGAATGTTCTCCAGGTTAATTTGGGTGTAAATACCATCGAGACCGAGCATTTGAATTCGTCGCTGCCCGCTGATGGGATCCGGCATACTTACATCCACAGAGGCATTAGTTTCAAAAGCTTCAGATATGTTGCAGCATGCCGCCTTTCGGAATTCATTCTGAGACAACTCTTGCACATACAAGGTGTTCATTTTTTGGATTGTCGTGCCCTTTCGTCGAGCCTCCACGATTACCTCTTGACGCACATTGGATTGAAACAGCACCACCTCTAAATCCAAAGGATTGTTTTCGGTAATGATGATAGAATCCGAATTATGACCAACAAACCTGAAAATTAATGTATCAGGCAGTACACTCGGACCAGGCAGGCTAAATTTCCCGGAGGAATTTGTAGTGGTAAATGTTTTTGATGCTTTTAAAAGAACTTGCGCACCAACAAGTGTTTCTTTGTTACCAAACTCATCGAAACTGAACACAGTTCCTTTGATCTGAGCGAATAGGTTGCTCGTCAATTGGAGTAAACAAATCGAAATAAAAATTTTTAAATTTTTCATTGTATTGGAAATAAATGATTTAAGACTCGTTTAAAAGTTTATAGGGTCTCAATCAAATTCTCCAAACACAATGAAAAGTTAATATTTGCCTACCCTGAAGAGGAGGAGGTTGAGGGTGTTCTTGAAGAGAAGCAGTTTTGGCAACCACAATAACTTCTGATGAAAAATGCTTTTGCGGAATGGAAAAAAATCCGATTGCAGGTAAGTTGATTGTATATTGATAGAAACTCTCGGGGGTGTAAGAAATCACAATTTCCTCCTCATCACAGCACCCACCTTTTTCGTCTTCAACTTGGTCTTTTCCTGCCGGGCAGTGGGTTTGCTTTGCACAACATCCATGTTCACTATCAGCAGCTTCAGTGAGGCAAGGATCCATGCCCTGTTGCAAAGACACAAAAGTTTCACCGCGCATGTTGCAATACACAGCGTACACCTCAAAGCCTGTCGATAGAGACAGCACAAGTCCTACGAGCGCAACAATAAATATGCGATTCACCCAATTCACAGGACAAATTTAGCATTTGACTTTAGAACCTGAAATATTTAATTGTACACAACTTGTAATCCAATGCTTCATGGAGCGTTACTTGTGAGCCCCATCCTTGAAACTGTGCTCATGAGACATACAAACCAAACTATTTTACTAGCATTGATTTTGTTGATTTCTTCAATCCATCGGAGCGGTCTTTCTCAGAATACTGCAATTCAAAGTTCGTTTTTTGCTCAACTGGCAGATTCAGCATACAGTTTGACAAAAGATCAAGTGAGCTACGACCCGAGCTACTTCAAGATAGCCTATCCCAATGGCGATGTTCCGAAAAACAAAGGTGTGTGCACCGATGTGGTGATCCGAGCCTACAGAAAAATGGGCATCGACCTGCAAAAGGAGGTGCATCTCGACATGAAAGCAAATTTCAGTGCTTATCCGAAAATATGGGGGTTAAAAAGTACAGACACAAACATCGACCACCGTCGTGTGCCCAACTTGATGGTCTTCTTTTCCCGACATGGAACAACATTAGCAAATTCACAAAAAGCCGAGGATTATGCGCCAGGAGATATTGTTTGTTGGAATCTCAGTGGAGCGATTACACATATCGGAATCGTTTCAAACATTAAAAAACTGGATTCGAATCGCTACTTGATTGTGCACAATATTGGCGCAGGTCAGGCGTTGGAGGATTGTTTGTTTTCCTTCAAAATTATTGGCCACTATCGCTATAAGAAATAAAGTTAATTCAGGTGGAAAGCCACGTCACCGGATTTCATTTTGTGGTAGGCTTTGGCAAGTTGTGTGAGAAGCTTTCGCATGCCATCAAAGGCTTTTTCCGTTTCCTCAGAGATGTCCTTGCCCTGAAGTTTGAGCTGCAATTTCATATACAAGGCGTAGATGCATAAATCCACGTCGTTGAGTTGAAGCGGCGTTTTATCCCGAAATTCATTGATCAAAGGCTGCACTTCACCATACACCTTAATATACGAGTCGTTTGGTGTCACGCTCAAAAGTGAATTGTGTAGATAAAACAACTCCATCTGAATTTCGTAAACGTCGCTGATGTGTCCTTGTTTTTCGCGCTTGAAAATCTTCAAATCGCGAATGATGTGATCGTACCAGCGTTTGTAGTCCTCCACAAGAAGCACATCGTCAATATGAGGTCTGATAAATTTCTCCACCAACAGATCGAGGTTCAATTGGCATGAACGCACCAAATCCTCCATTTGATACATCAAAAGAAGGTATTCAATAATATTGGTCTTCTTTTTCTGTTCGGCAAGTTGCATGATTACTTCAAATCTTTTTTGATGTCTTCGTATTCCTTATTCAAACCGGAAATGATGTCTTTGGTGACATCGAAGGCCTCATTGATGTAAACAATTTGACCTCCTACCTGATATTGAAAAATCATATCAAAACCATTTTCCTGCGCGTAACGCTTCACAAAATCATTCACACGGTTGGTGGCTTTGATGAAATTGTCACTTTGCATTTCCTGAATTTGCATGGATAGTTTTTGTTCTTTCTCACCCAACTCCATTTGACGTTTTTGGAATTGTTCCATGAATTTTTTCTCTTCGGAAGAAAGTAAAAGACCATCTTTCATCTTTTTCTCCATGTCGGTGGCCCATTTTTCGAAACTTTTCACCTCAGCCTCAAAACCACTGCTCATCTTCTTCATCTTGGTTTCAATCTCCGCCGATACGTCTTTGACCAATTTGTATTGTTCGTTGAGCGAGTCCACGTTGTAGTAACCTATTTTTAAGGTATTTTCTTTCGCCTCAACTACGGTGGGTTTTAGCTCCTCCGTGTCGGATTTTTGCTTTTTTCCTCCACAAGCTGTGGTAGCCAATACCATCGCGAAAACAGCAATACCAAAACCAAATCTCAATTTCTTATTCATTCTCTCTCTTTTTATCCTTGTTTTTAAAAGCTTTCGACCAATCCTCACGCATGCTTAGAAATCTATCCATACAATGTTCGTAAAACTCCTCGTTGAGCATCGCGTGTATATCATTCAAACCGTTGACATCCATTTCAGCAATTTTATACACCTGCTCAAACTGACCCAATTCAATCTTCACAATATACTTGGCATTGTAGGAGAAAATGCTGATTCTAAAAGTATGGTGTGGAATTTCTGCAACCGTTCTCATGACTCGGCAAAAGTAGTAGTTTTCGCAAACACACTGTGCGAATGAAGCGGCGGTTTGCTAAAATAGCTTAATTCAAAACGATTTCTGATTGGTTCAAACTTTGGCATTTGTTATTCTTCGACCAAAACCAAATCAATGTTGCGTTTGCGCAAGTTCAGCTCTTTCACTTTAACTTTTACCGGTGTGCCCATCGTAAAAGACTTTCCTGTCTTGGTGCCTACTATGCGGTAGTTTTTTTGGTCGAAATAATAATGATCTGAAGAAATTTCGTCCAAAGCAACCATCCCTTCACAGCGGTTTTCTGTCATTTCTACAAACATCCCAAAGTCAGTGATACCCTGAACGATACCGTCAAAGACTTCACCCACCGAATCTTGTAAGAACAAAATCTGGAAGTACTTGGTAGAATCGCGCTCTGCTTCAATGGCTTTGCGCTCCATACGAGAGGCTTGTTTGCAAATAGCACCCAATTCTGTAGCACCATAAGGAGCTCGTTGACCTTTGAGTTTGGCTTGCAATAAGCGGTGTATCACCAAGTCGGCATAGCGACGTATGGGCGATGTGAAATGGGTATAATAATCAAAGGCCAAACCGTAATGTTCTATGTTTACCGTGTCATAGGCCGCTTTCGCCATGGTGCGTATGGCCATGTTTTGGATGATGCCGTATTCATTGGTGAAACGAATATCGCTGAGCAGTTTGTTGATGCTCAGCGCCAACTGATCTTCGCGAAACGGAGGAAGTTCATACCCAAATTTATCAATGAAAAGTTTGAACAACTCTACTTTGGTTGGATCGGGTTTGTCGTGAACGCGATATACAGAAAGCACTTGCTCTTGTTTGGATTCCGGTTTGCTCAAATACATCGAAACGTGTTTATTCGCCAGGAGCATGAACTCTTCGATGAGTTTGTGCGCATCCTTTGACACCTTGATCATCAACTCTTCGGGCTGCCCTAAATCATTCAGACGGAAACGAACTTCCTCTGATTCTATATTCATCGCACCGTTTTTCAACCTTTTGGCACGGTACTTTTTGGCGATGCGATCCAGTTCACACACCACATCGCGCAATTCCTCCGATTTTCCCTCTATGATTTCTTGGGCTTCTTCATAGGTAAATCTTCTGTTGGAATGAATCACAGTTTTTCCAAACCACTCGTGAACGATTTTGTCATTTTCGTCAAATTCAAACACTGCAGAGAAGGCTAATTTGTCTTCGTTGGGACGTAGCGAGCAAGCAAAATTAGAGAGCTGCTCAGGCAACATCGGCACTACCCGATCAACCAGATAAACGGAATTTGAACGCTTTTGGGCTTCTACATCCATGGGGGTTCCCATCTGCACATAGTGACTCACATCCGCAATGTGAATTCCAATTTCCTTTCTGCCGTTTTCCAATACCCTGTAGGACAGCGCATCATCAAAGTCTTTCGCATCGATCGGGTCAATGGTAAAAGTGAGTATCTCTCTAAAATCCCTTCTGTCTTCCAACATCGCAGCCGTAATTTCTGAAGACACAAATTCAGCTTGCGCAATGACCTCTTCGGGAAATTTCGGATTAATGCCGTGTTCGATTAGAATACTGATCATTTCTGCATCGTTGGTACCCGGCATGCCCAAAATCTCTACAACCTCCCCCGTGGGGCTGTCAGCGCCTTTGGGCCATTCGAGCACTTTAACCATCACTTTTTCTCCATTGCGCGCATTATTCAGCTTGTCTTTAGGAATGTAGATGTCCACGTGCAAGCGCATGTTGTCCGGTCGCAAGAATGCAAAACGCTCAGAAACAGAAATTTGACCAACCACAAATTCGCGCTCTCGGGAAACAACCTCAACTACTTTGCCTTCAATTCTGCGACCGCTTGAGTTGATAATTTTTACGCGAACACGGTCGCCGTGTATGGATTGAAAGGTGTTTTTTGGATTGATGTAAATATCTTCGTCTTGACCATCCACCACCAAGTAAGCTGCACCTCGGGGGGTAAATTCCAATACGCCTTCGATGGTGTTCGCAGCATTTCCGGCGAATTTGAACTTGCCTCGACTCACTTCTTTCAAATTGCCCGTTTTGGCTAAATTTTCCAGAATCGTGTAAACCTGCTTCCTGGTATTTTGATCCTCCACAAGTAAAATTTTACTCATGATTTTGTAATCCAAAACAGCTTCAGGATTGTGTTCAAAGTAGCGCAATATCCCTTCGCGAAGCGTATTTTTATCCTTGCCTGAATTTTGTTTGTGTTTCTTACTCGGACCTTTTCTGTGTTGTTTCTTCGGCATGTAAACAATTGATTAATGGCTACAAAGATAGGCAAAAGCCAAAGCCATAATTTTTGATGCATCAGATTGCATGTCAAATTCGAAGCCCTAAGATGACAATCTTCAAACCTTCTGAAAGTTTGGTCAAAGACCTTGGTTTCATGTAAATGCAAATTTTGTTAACGCCGAGCATGAAATAAGTCATGATAGTCATCTTTGGCGTCTGTTTTGCTTAAATTTGCCCAAAACTAGCATCATGAAAAACTACATCCACGTCAGCTTACTTGCAATACAATTTTCGATTTTCTCAACAACAAGCTTTGCGCAACAAAAATACACTTTACCTGCACTGCCCTATGCCTACGACGCGTTGGAGCCCGCTTTGGACAAAGAAACGATGAATATACACCACACCAAGCACCATCAGGCCTACATCAACAATTTGAACACCGCGATTGAGGGAACACCTGCCGCACAACTTTCGTTGGAAGAATTGATGAAGAGCATTT
>JBBIIM010000025.1:30758-44816 GCA_037446475.1 Crocinitomicaceae bacterium
AACTATCCGGCTGTCGTGCGCAACAATGGTGGCGGGCATTACAACCACACGCTATTTTGGACCATCTTAACCCCAAAAACAGGCACACAACCTTCGAAGAGATTAATGGAAGCCATCCAAAAGCAATTTGGCGGTTTGGACAGTTTGAAAATTCAACTCAACAACGCTGCCATGAAGCAATTTGGTTCAGGGTGGGCTTGGCTTTCTGTGGACAGCAACAACAAACTCTTTATCTCCTCAACGCCAAACCAAGATAACCCCTTGATGGATGTAGTTGAAAAAAGAGGTACACCTATTCTCGGAATCGATGTTTGGGAGCATGCCTACTACCTCAAGTTTCAAAACAAACGCGCTGACTATTTGAACTCTATTTGGACCGTTTTGAACTGGGACGAAATCAGCAGACGCTACGAGAGTATTGTGCCCAAAGGAAAGTTTGATGACTGGCAAGAACTTAAAGACTTTCACAAAGTGATGTCGCAAACCTTCCACCCCAGTGAAAAGGGCGACTTAGGTCCAATTAAATCCAGAAGTGGAGAAATGGTTCAGGCTGCAGAAAAACTGGCCAAGGCTAAAATCCCCGCTGAATTTGACAACAAAGAGGTTCGTGCTGCTGTGAAAAAACTCGAATCTGACAGCAAAAAGTTGCACAAATTGGTGACTTCGAAAAAGTCTTCTGATTCGGCCATTACTAAGAGTCTGAATGACCTGCATGATGTGTTTCACAAAATTATTGGGCTTTGTACCCATGAGGAACATTAATTTTCAATCGTAATCATCCGGAGTTCGACGAACTGTATAGGTTCGCAATCTTACCTTGAGCGCATATTTTTTTTGCAGGACCGGTAATTTTTGTCAGCTGGTAAAGACTTGCGTTATTCCTTTTGACGCATCCATTCATGCGAAGATTCAATCAAACAAATCTGGCTCAGGTAGCGGTCGTACCACTCAGCGACGCGGGTTTTTGCATAAAGATGCCTTGCCTCATCACGCCATTGCTCTACTGACTCTTTTGAGTCCCAGTAAGAAATAAAAATTGACTTATTCCCATTGGCAAGTGATTCAAAGCCGAGATAGCCCGGTTGCTTCTCTGCCAGAGACATCAACTCGTCGTCCAAGTTTTGATATTCAGCGTTGGGTTTGTACTTTGTTGAAGCAAAAATGACAGCATACTTGCCTTCCATGGCCTTCCTGATTATTCGATTTCTATAAAGAATGGCAATCTCGCCTGAACACCAGCAATGGAACTTGTGGTTTTGATGATGCTCAAAAACTTCTGTGCTTCTTTGCCAATTTGCGATTTACCGAAAGTGGACTTCATTTCATCACCCGCCAAAGACATCACAAGTTCGCCGATTTTATCTTCCTCAGGTTTTGGATAATAAGTGTACACAGGATCTTTCAACTCAACCTGTTCAGCTGCATAACGCATGGCATCCTGGAGCCCACCAAGTTTATCTACCAAACCGATTTTCAATGCATCTTCCCCCATCCACACGCGACCTTTCGCAATTTTCTTCACCTGATCTATGTTCAACTTTCTACCTTGAGCCACCAATGCAAGAAAGTCGTCATAAATGGCGTTGACCTCATCTTGAACAAAACCGAACTGCTCGGGAGTGAGTTTTTTGTTCAAACTCATGGTCGCGTGGCGATTGGTTTGCGCATAATCGAAATCGATTCCCAACTTCTCTCGGAACAATTTTCCGGTGTACGGCAATACACCAAATACACCGATTGAGCCCGTAATGGTTGAACGCTGCGCAAAAATACAATGCGCAGGAGCTGCAATGTAATATCCACCGGACGCGGCCACATCCCCCATACTCACCACCAAGGTTTTGGATTGTGCCAAAAGACTCAATTCTCGCCAGATTTCATCACTCGCCAAAGCACTTCCTCCGGGAGAGTTCACGCGCAACACCAAGGCTTTGATATCCTTGTTCTCTCTGATTTTCCGAATATCTTTAACCAATGTTTCTGATGCGATTCCATTACCCTCTTTGCTGATTTCACCTTCAGCAAAAAGTACGGCAACATTGGGCTTTTTGGCATCATCCAGAATTTTTTTATCGTTGGATTTATTCCTTACGTATTTCGCAAAATCCACCAAATTCAACTCTTTATCCTCAGCAGTGCCGGATTTTTCTTTAAGCAGGGAAATAACCTCATCACGGTATTTTTCTCCGTCGTAAAACTTAAATTTCGTAGCCATAGAACCACGGCGCACCAAAGCGTTTTCTGCAATGCTATCGAGCTTGTTCACACCAATATTTCGAGATTTCCCAAGCGTTGCTTTGTATTCCGACCAAAGAACCTCCAATATTCTATCCAACTGCAATCGGCTACTGTCGCTCATTTTGTCCAGGAAGTAGGGTTCAACTGCACTCTTGAAATCGTTGTTCTCTCCACGAATCACTTGCATCTCGATGGACAGTTTATCTAACATATTTTTGAAATACATCAATTCCGTACCCAAGCCCAAAAATTCCAAAACAGATGTAGGAAACACATAGCTTTCGTTGGCAACAGAGCTCAATAACAAAGCTTTTTGGCTAATCATTTCTCCCGAATTGTAAGCCACAATAAATTTTCCTGACGCTTTGAACTTCTCCAAGCCGGATCTAAACTCATGCAAGGTTGAAAAGCCCATGGGAGCGCCATCGATATCGATAAACAAGCCGCTCACATTGTCGTCTTTTGCCGCAATTTCAAGCGCCATCAAAATATCGTTGAGGCCAATCCATTTTTCAAACTCTAAGGTATTCGAATTGAAACGCGACACAGTTGTTTCTCTGATGGACTCATCAAGTGTGATATGCAAAACAGCTTTTTCGCCTACTTGGAATGGTTTACTCTTAATAGAGGATCCAATTACAGCGAAGATAATCACCCAGAATAGGATGCTCGCCACAACAAGTGCCAACAAACTCGCAAAAAATATTCTCCAAAACGATGCTTTCTTTTCAACTTGCATTGCGCGATTTTTTATGCAAAATTGCACACTACTCAACCCGAAACAGATACCATTTACATGAATGGAAGTTCATTCTGATAAATGGAACGCTGAATCAGTCTGTTCATCGAATCGGAAATGAAATTTAACCCCTAAGATGTCTAACCCCGTCCACTAGTCAGCATAAATTGATTCTATCAATTCCGCATATTTCTGGTTAATGACCTTTCTTTTCAGTTTGAGTGTCGGCGTAAGTTCGCCACTGTCGATGCTCATCTCTTTAGGCAAAAGTCGTATTTTTTTGATCTGTTCAAATTTCCCAAACTCTTGGTTGAAAGCTTCTACCTCTTGCTCAATGCGCTTAACAACCTCAGGTTGAGCAATAAGAGCAGCGTTGTCCCCACTGATTTCAAACCCCTTGCGCTTGGCCCATTCACGAACAAAATCGTAAGAAGGTACAATCAAAGCCGCGGGGAATTTTCTATTCTCACCAATTACCACGATTTGCTCAATGAAACGCGAAGCTTTGAATCGGTTCTCCATCACCTGTGGCGCCACGTATTTACCACCGGATGTTTTAAAAATTTCCTTTTTACGATCGGTTATCTTCAAGAATTTCCCTTGCACAAATTCACCGATATCGCCGGTGTGAAACCAACCCTCAGCATCTATGGCTTCTGCGGTGGCTTCAGGATTGTTGTAATAACCAATCATTACATTGGGACCTTTCACCAAAATTTCTCCGTCTTCGGCAATTTTCACCTGCACTTTGTCTATGACAGTCCCCACCGTTCCGAAACAGATCCCATGTTTTTCGCTATTAACACTGACTACTGGGGATGTTTCTGTTAAACCATAACCTTCCATAACCGGAATTTCTGCAGCAAGAAAGATGCGCGCCAAGCGGGCTTGAAGCGCAGCACTCCCGGATGCAATAGCATTCACGTTTCCGCCTAGTGCTTCGCGCCATTTGCTAAATATAAGCTTGTTGGCCAGTTTCAACTGCAATTTATACCATGCGGATTTTCCTTCCAACTCATACTGTTCGGCTAAATCAACTGCCCAGAAAAATAATTTACGCTTGATTCCGGTCAACTCCTCGCCTTTGGCCATAATCTTGTCGAAAACCTTTTCCAACAAGCGCGGTACTGCTGTGAAAATATGCGGTTTCACCTCTCTGATGTTATCCCCGATGGTGTCCATGGATTCAGCATAGTAGATCGAAGTGCCGATGTACATGTACAGGTATTGCAGCATGCGCTCGTAAATGTGACAAGCCGGCAAAAATGTGAGCGCTCGAGATTGGCTATCAGCCGGAATTCTAGGTTCACAAGCCAAAACATTGGACAAGATGTTGTTGTGGGTCAGCATTACACCCTTAGGATTTCCAGTTGTTCCGGAAGTATAGATCAACGAAACCAGATCCTCCGGTTTTACTGCAGCCATTCTGCGCTGCATTTCACTTTCTAAGGATGCATCTCCCATTTTCTCAACGTCAGTCCAATGCGCACAATGCCCCAGTCGGTCGAAAGAATAAATGTGCTCCAGAAAAGGCAATTTCTCTTTGATCGGTCCCACTTTTTGAAGCAACTCTTCGCCTGCAATAAATACCACTTTGATGTGTGCATCGTTGAAAATGAAATGATAATCCGCTTCAGAAATGGTAGGATAGATGGGTACGTTGATGGCTCCGGCTTGTTGAATGGCAATGTCCACAATGTTCCATTCCAATCGATTGGGCGAAATCAATCCAATGCGATCACCGGGTTGCACCCCCAAAGCAATCAAGCCTCTGGCAAGTTGTCCGGCACGATTGATAAATTCTTGAATCGAAGTGGGCTCCCATTTACCATTCACTTTCATCGTAAATGCGTCGGATTTTGGAAAAAGTTTTTGCTGTCTGTATGGTATATCAAAAAGTCGTGTCGTTTCCATAGCGTAAATTTCAATTTTTCAACTCGGACAAATTTATGAGAAAATGCTTTCGAAGTGCAACGAAAAAAAGAAATGTGGCGTTATAGCTGCTATATTTGACGCTCTCGAAAATTACGGATGCAAAAAATTTTCATTTTTTTTCACGCAGCTGTAACTTTGGGAAAGCTCAAATTGTTTCAGGTTTAATTAGGATTTAATTTTGACAAGAGCAGAGTACAATAACGTGGTTGATTTACATTCCGGAAGACTGTACGGTTATGTAATGAAATGCTTGCAAGACAGCGAGGATGCCAGTGACATTGTGCAAGATGCCTTTGAGAAGTTGTGGAACCATCGAAAAGCAGTTGATTTTAGCAAAGCGAAAAGCTGGTTGTTTACCACAGCCCACAACGCATTGATCAATTTTGCCAAAAAGAAATCCAGAGTGGATTTTTACGATGAAAATCTCCCTGAGCGTATTGTGATGATCAACAACAATTTCGAAATGAAAGAAATTGTTGAGCTGATTACCGATACTTTGCCTCAGATTCAAAAATCCATTCTCCTCTTGCGCGACATGGAGGGATACAACTACAAGGAAATCTCAGAATTACTAAATATTTCTGAGGCTCAAGTGAAGGTGTATCTTTTCAGAGCAAGAAGAAAAATTAAAGACAACCTGACTCAATTTGCAGAAATCAATGAAATCGCCTAACGAAACAAATCTGGACGAGTGGTTATTCCGCTACTTCGAAGGCGATTTAAACGCTGACGATGAAAAACTATTGGAGGATTTCTTGCTCGATCATCCTGAATATGACGCGCAATTCGAAGCTTGGGGTGCCTCTCGTATTGAAGTCCAACCTGTGGCTTACCCACGTCAAAACGAGCTCCGCAAACCTTTGGTGCCTTTTACAACCATACACAAAGTCGCCGTTTTCACTGCCATCGCAATAAACGCGGCATTGGCAAGCATGATTATCTGGGACAACAATTCGGTTGAATCGAACTACGATTTCGTCGCGATTACCCCATCAGAGTATCAAAACAGCATAAAGCCATTTAGTGCTTCAACCCTAGAAAATACAACTCAGATTCCGACATCCTTACCGGTGAAAACGGTCTTTTCACCGTATAATGCGTCCAAAACCACTTTAAGCGCCTCCGCTCGTGAGGTTCGAGTTCAATCAGGTGGTGTTTCTTATCAGAGCGATGCATACAATGGCAGTGAAAATGCGATTACCAATGTGTCAGCAACGCGAACAGATAATCATGAAGGTCCTTCATTGCAAGGTGACCTAACAGATGTTATTTCACATCAATACGTAATTGAGGAAGTTTTGAATATCGCTGGCCAAGAAAACACACCCATGATAGCATCGCATCAAACGACTTCAAATGAACATATTTCTGCTGAGGAGTCTGAATCTGTGGAGAAAGAAAACGCAGCATTCATTGTCGAGCATAATTCTACCAACAGTTCGCTGAACACAAACAAAGAGACTTCCAACAACCGTGACTCGCGCATATCAGACGCGAAATCCAAAGAATCCAATTCCCGCGAGAAGAAATTCGGATCGCGAACTGATCGTTTCATCGGAGGTGGAGAACTTTTGTTGACAAATACACGAACCCAAGAATACCTCATTCCGGGAGCCAATAGAAACACAATCAATTTCGGTAACGTAGCTGCTGATTTTGCGAATTCCGCCTATTCGAATACCTATCTTCAATATCCTTCTAAAGAAAACCAACTCTTAGTGAGTCAATTGGGTTATGATCTTTTCATTCCTCAAATCAGAAGCGGATTGGGATTGATGATGAACTACAGCACCTACGGAAATGGGGCGATTAGAGATTTTGAAACTGCCGTAACCTTCTCACCAAAATTCGTTCTAGGCAAAGGATTGACGTTAGAACCTGCCCTGCGCTTAAAAATGAGCTCTACTGGAGTTGATAGAACAATGATTCAACCCAATGCGTGGATTGAATTTGACCGCGGGAACAGTTTCCAATACTCTCAAAACCAATACGATGCTTTTATCAGCAGATCGATTCAGCAAGACATGGGATTGGGGTTGTTGCTTAATTCAAAATGGGGCTTCATAGGTGCCAATGCGGATAACCTTTTCGGTTCGTGGAATCAAGCACTGCACTACGAGCAAGCATTGTCTTCGAAAAGATCACCCGTGTTTTTCAACGCGGTTTTGGGAACAGAATACGAAGCATTAAAAACCAAAACGCTGTTTTCCACGCAATTAATTTATCAGAACTACGGAGCCTTGAACAAATTGTGGCTTGGCGGCCGTATTAAGCATAAATACCTATCTTTGGGCGCTTCAGTTTCGAGCCTCGGTGAGCCTCTATTCAGCGCTGGTTTTGTGAGCAAAAACTTGTCAGTCCTTTATTCCGGGGATTATTCCTACAGTAGAATATTGAATGACAAATATTTGAGCCACCAGCTCTTGATACGCATCACGCTCAAAGAGAGTAGATTGAAAAAACTGTTGTTAAATTAAGTAAGATGAAAAAATTACTATTCGGACTTATTGTTTTCGGTTGCATGCAAAACACCCATGCACAGGATCCAATATTTACACAATTTTATGCGAACCCCTTGTATCTGAATCCGGCATTGGCAGGTTCTAACATTTGCCCGAGATACCAGATGAATCACCGCAATCAATGGCCATCTCTATCCGGAAATTTCGTCACCAATAGTTTTTCCTACGACCAATACTTCGAAGCTATCAATGGTGGTTTCGGTCTTTTGGCGATGCACGACATGCAAGGACAAGGTACTATTCAAGAAGTAAATTTGAGCGCTATCTATTCCTACCACTTGAAAGTGAACAGAAAATTCACCATGCTTTTTGCCGGACAAGCCATGTACGGTCAAAAATTCTTGGATTGGGATAAATTGACTTTTGGAGACATGATTGACCCTCGACGTGGTTTCATCTACCAAACGGGTGATGTTCGACGTGGCGGATCTAAAGGCTATTTCGATGTATCCGCAGGTATTGGTGGTTTTACCAAGAATTTCTACTTTGGTGCTGCAGTTCATCACTTGAATCGTCCTAATATTTCCATGATTATTGGAAACAGTCCACTGCCGATGCGCTTCACCGGTCACGCAGGTTTTGACATTCCGCTTGGTAAACGTTCAAGATACAACAACCCGGTTACTTTGTCTCCGAACATTGTATATCGCTACCAACAAGGTTTTATGGAAATGAACCTCGGAACCTACGTGAAGTATGAAAGTTTCACTTTTGGTGCTTGGTTCAGAAATCGCGATGCCTTCATTTTGACTATGGGGATTTCTACGCCATCCTTCAAAGTAGGCTACAGCTACGACGTTACCGTTTCTCGTTTGACCAACCAATCAGGCGGTTCACATGAAGTTTCTATGGGCTTTTATGTAAAGTGTAAGAAGAAAACCAAGAAATTCAGAACAATTTCTTGTCCTTCTTTCTAGTTTGTTTGTAAATAAAGTGAAGAACCCGGGGTAATCCTCGGGTTTTTTTATGAAGATTGGGAAGGTCTTCAAATTGCAATTTCTTTAATTACTTTTGCCGCGATGGAAAAAGAAAAACCGGTTCGTTTGCTGTTTTTGGACATGATGCGTTTCATTGCGCTTTTCATGATGATTCAAGGACACACCATCTATGCGATGCTCGATAAAGAAATTCGCGATGGCGACTCCCCTGCCATTGCCACCTGGACTATGTTTCGAGGCTATACAGCACCTTTTTTCATGGTTATTGCCGGAGCAGTATTTACCTTCCTTTTGTTGCAACAAGATCGCAGATTGGTATCCGGTAATTTACGAATCCGCAAAGGACTGGTCCGCGTGGGAACACTGCTTTTTTGGGGTTATCTGCTGCGCTTTCAATTTGAAATTTTGTACAAAACAGTGCCTCAAAGTCTCTTTGAAAACATGATTGCCGTTGATGTTCTTCACATCATTGGGCTCGGACTATTGGTGGTTATCGGTGTTTTCATTGTATTGCGAAAATCCACATTGGGATTGGCATTTGCCTTTTTGAGTTTGTTTTTCGCGGTGTCCTATTCCAGTCCCTATGTCACACAAAAGTACTTACACAACGAACCTGAAAATTTGCTCAGCTACAACCGAATCGGCTTGACTCTGGATCAAAATTCGGACGATTACGCAGACTCTCTCGGCATCTTCGACAACGATGGTGTAATCGTTTTGGACGTCAAACCGGGTAGCCAAGCCGAACAAATTGGTTTTAAAAAACACGACGTCATCGTGGGTATGGGATGGCAACACCTTTGTTTGCTGGAGGAAATTCCCATTGTTGAGTCCAGGCAGCGGTATGGGGCTATGGCCGATTTCGATATTGTTCGTGGAAAAGATCGAATTATTTTGCCTTACACCTATGACGTGCATCTCCGTGTATTTCCCACATTTTTCACTTTTTGGATTAATTCGGTAAAAACAAAAGCACAAAAGTCTTCTCCATTTCCGATTTTTCCATGGTTGAGCTACATTTTATTCGGAGCCTATTTCGGTGCCATGTTGGCTTGGATGAAAGACAAAGGAACCCTTTTCAGACTTTTAGAAATCAAATTGTTGCTTTTGGGCGCTTTGCTGATAGCGATTTCCATTGTCGGTGATAAAATTGAAATTGCACGTTATGGTCAAAGCAATTATTGGGGACAAATCGAAGGTATGGGTGCAAGCGCCAATTTGATTTTTCACCGCATCGGCATCGTCATCTTGGTGGGCTCGGTTTGCGCATTTTTGGCACGCTTCATCAACCGTTTGCCCAAAATCATGAACCAAATGAGTAGAAACACGCTTTGGCTCTATGTGGGTCACTTAATTATACTCTATTGGATTGCTCCTATGATTTTCGATAAATTACATGTACCCGTGGAGCAACGACGGTTTGGCGCTTCAACCACGCTCATTTTAGTCGCCATTATGTACGTATTGATGGTAACTCAAACTTTGATCATCGAAAAGAAGAATCAGTTGGGCACATGGAAGGCCTATATCCATGATCTGAAAAGTCGCTTGAAACGATAATTGAAAGAGACTCGCTCCTGGTTACATTTCAACAAGCCATGGCATCTAAACGATTTCCCTACCCACAGCCTCAGCCACAGGTTTCAAACTCTCCAACAATTTTTTGAATTCATCATGATTCAATTGTTGCGAAGCGTCTGATTTTGCTACTTTCGGATTGGGGTGTGTTTCAATCAACATTCCATCCACCCCCATCGCCACACAGGCACGCGCCAAATCAGGCACACCATAGGCATAGCCCATGGCATGAGAAGGATCGAGAACAACCGGCAAATTGGTGTACTCCTTCAAATAGGCCACGCCGCATAAATCCAATGTAAAGCGCGTTTTTGTCTCGAAAGTACGCAAGCCACGTTCACAAATCACGACATTCGGATTTCCGCCGGATAACATGAACTCGGCTGCTTGAACAGTTTCTTGAAGTGTTGATCCAAATCCACGCTTCAACAATACCGGTTTGGTGGTTTTTGCAGACGCCCGCAGTATACCTTGATCGTACATGGCTTTGGCACCAATTTGAATTACATCTGAATAAGCAATAATTTCATCGATGTGGGTGGCGTCTCTGGCTTCAGTAACAATCGTAAATCCATACTCCTCACGCATTTGCGCCAGAAGTTTCAAACCTTCTAAACCTAACCCTTGAAAGGAATACGGTGATGTTCTCGGCTTATAACAACCGCCACGCAAGGCTGTCAACCCGAGTTCTTTCAACAAATTCGATGAGGTTCTGATTTGTTCCTCGCTTTCCACAGAACAAGGCCCTGCAATAATCAGCGTATTGCCGGTATTGCCCCCGATGGTTGTGCCACCAAAATTCACCTCACGGGTTGTTGACTTGAATTTTTTTGAGGCCAATTGCATATCGTCGTGAAACACCCAATATTCGTCGGTGAATTGTTCCAAAGTGGCAGGTAAATCCTTTACTCCAGATCCTGTAATCAAATGATGTGCACCTTCGTCTGTAATTAGAAAGGCCTTATTTTCTAAAGCCAGCTTTTCAGCAATCTCTGCGTTAAGGTTCTTTTTTAAGCGTATAATCATGATATCTTCAATGTATTTTCAATCGTTCTACAACTCACCTTTAATCAAATTTACGAAACTCACAATCCCAAATGTCGAGTTGTTATCGTCTACCACAGGCAGGTAGGTAATCGGGAAAGTTTGTTTTCTGACCAGACTGAGCATTTCCCGCACCGTGCTGTGATTTTTCACAGTGATGGTATTCCTGTTGATGATGTCATCCACGCGAAGTTTATCACAAGCACCTCGCGTATTTATCAAACCTCTGCGAATATCGGCCATGGAAATTATTCCGATAAACTTGTTTTGATCATCCTCCAGAATACAAAAACCAAAACCTTTGCGCTCAATGATTTCCAGAACCTCAAGCAACTCCAGGTTGTCCTTGTAAGTGACAAGCGGAGCCTCATCGCGTCTTCTGCAGAAATCTTCCAACTTGTAGGACGATTGCGCATTGTTCTTCAACAATTGCATCAAGGCATTACCAACACTTGGCCCTTTGAAGAGGTAGGAACCCGACACCGAAACATAAACTCCCAAATTGCGCAAAATGAACGAAACTTCATTATTCACGCCACCATCCACATGCACGCGTTTAGCTGGGTATTTCTGACAAAACTCCCGGATTTTGCGAAAATTCATGGCGTCAAACTTACCGCCGGACTGTCCCGGCACAGTAGCCATCACCAATAAAAAATCAAAATCAGCATAGGCATCAAAAACTGAAACAGGCGTATACGTTGTAATTGCGAGTCCCTTGAACCCCGAAATATCATGAGGAATCACCAAGGCTTTACTTAAATTTTCATATTGAAAAGTTACGAACTCAACCGGATGCTGCCTGAGCAAATCAAAATATTTTGTAGGGTCATCGGTGATGATGTGTAAATCAATTGGGATATCGCTGATGCTGCGAATTTTCTGAATATCCTCAAAAACTTTGGGGTCATCATTGCAATCTACATGAAACAAGTCCACCCCATGTTCGTGCAAATCTTGGATTACCTGCTCTAGAGGTCTTGTGGAATCTGAATATATAGAAGCTGAAATTTTCATGGTCGATAAAACGCGGGCAAAAGTAGTGAATTAAGCGCAGTGCATCCCCGCATTTACTTCCTGCAAACGAGAAAATTATAGATGAAATATTTTCTCATTCCAATTGAAAATTTCTTTCTTTGTTGCATTAAATCACAAGAATATGTTGAAAGAATTCAGAAATTTTATCATGACAGGGAATGTCGTGGAATTCGCGGTGGCTGTAATCATGGCCGGTGCAGTAGGTCAAGTTGTCAATGGTTTTGTTAACAGTATTGTAATGCCGATTGTGGGTTTTGTCACAGGCGGCACAGACTTTTCCAATTATTTCATCGTCTTGGGTGGCGCACCTGAGGGAGTTGAATACAAAACTTTGGCTCAGGCGAAGGAGGCTGGCGAGGCAGTGATTGCGCTTGGAGAATGGGCGAATACTTTGGTTAACTTAGTAATTGTTGGCTTCGTTATGTTCATGATGATCAAGGGCTACAACAAAATGAGAAAACCGGCTCCAGCTGCAGCTCCCGAAGCACCGAAAGGTCCAACGCAAGAGGAGTTGTTGACAGAAATACGCGATTTATTGAAGAAATAATTGGTTAACTACTTAAGCAAAAAAGGACAGTCTATTCCGGGCTGTCCTTCTATTTTTGGGGAATATGCACTTTGCGAAGATTGAGTAGAACATTCAAGTAGATTTTTCTGGCTTGTGTAACTTAAAGCACCTTCGAACCCTAGGCGATGCGCTAACTTTCGGGTCATTAAACACCCGGTTATGAAAAAATATCAATTGGCCATCATCGGTGGCGGCACAGCGGGAATCATGGTTGCAGCCCAGATTCTTAAACAAAGAAAAAACCTCAAAGTAGTCCTTATAGAGCCTTCAGACAAGCACTATTACCAACCGGCATACACACTGGTGGGTGCAGGCACTTACGATTTCGAAAAAACAATCAGAAACACAGCCGATTTTATACCGAAAGGATGTGATTGGGTGAAAGACTATGTGACTGCAATTCACCCGGAGAGCAACAGTTTAGACACCCAGCAATCCGGGAGTTTTCAATACGACGTGGTGGTGGTTGCCCCGGGTTTGGTAAACAATCTGGACGGAATCGAAGGTTTGCGCGATGCCATCGAAAAAGGCGTAGCTTGCAGCAACTACATTGATCCAAGAAAAACTTGGGAATTGCTACAAAAATTCAAAGGTGGAAATGCAATTTTCACCCAACCGACAACGCCTGTAAAATGCGGTGGAGCGCCTCAAAAAATCGCCTATTTAGCTGCGCATTATTTCAAGAAAAAAGGAATCAGCCAATCTTCCAACGTCATTTTTGCAACGCCCGGTTCGGTGATTTTTGGCGTTAAAATCATTGCGGATACATTGATGGAAATCATCGGGAAATACAATATCCATCTAAAAACCTTCTACAGTCCGGTGAAAATTGATGCAGACAACAAGAAAATTTACTTCAAATGGACTGCTCCCAAGGAAAACCAGTGCGTTGTGAATGAGGACAACCGTTTGCAAGAAACCCACGTGAGCAACGATTTGATAGAAATGCCTTTCGATTTTCTCCACCTCGCTCCGCCTCAAGAACCTCCAGCCTTTGTGAAAAACTCGTCCCTGGTCAATGAAGCTGGGTGGATGGACGTAAATATTCACACTTTACAATCCAACAAATTCGAAAACGTATTCGGACTGGGTGATGTGGCAGCACTGCCCACAGCGAAAACAGGCGCAGCCATCAGAAAACAAGTGCCGGTAGTCGTTGAAAATGTACTTCAGTTGTTGAATCACAAACCCATCAGCAATGGTGAATACCAAGGCTACTCCTCGTGTCCTTTGGTTACAGGGTATGGACAGATGGTGCTTGCTGAATTCAACTACAAAAATGAATTTACACCCGACCCCAAACTAAAACAAATGCTCGTGTTCTCTAGCCACAAACCACACTGGAGGTTGTGGGTATTGAAAAAATACATCTTGCCAAGTTTGTACTGGAACAAAATGCTCAAGGGCGAGCAAGTCTAAAAAAATCACTGGGCTTGATACGTTCTAAAAACCACGATC
>JBBIIM010000026.1:0-44689 GCA_037446475.1 Crocinitomicaceae bacterium
GTGCCGAACAAAAAGAAAGGGTGCGTCTTGCCAGAGATTTACACGACAGCATCGGGCAAAAACTTTCGGTCATGAAAATGCTGCTTCCAAGCGGCAAAGACGAAGAATTGGAGAAAATCCACAACTATCTCGATGAAACTGCCAAAGAAGTACGCGCCATTTCGCACAATTTGATTCCCGAAATTCTCAATTTAGGTTTGCAAAAGGCGCTCATCAATCTTGCGGACTATTACAATGCGACCAAAAAAATCAACCTTCAGTTGCGCATTCCAAATGAAAAAAATCTTCCTGAACTGCCTAAAGAAATGGAAGTTTCACTTTACCGGGTCATTCAGGAGTTGCTTTCCAACATCACCAAACACTCCGGGGCAAGTTGCATAAAGATGAGCGTTCAAACCGCACAAAATATCCTTGAAATTGTCATTGAGGAAAACGGAAAAGGATTCGATGTTGAAAAAATTCAAAATTCAAAGGGATTGGGTTGGAAAAACATTAGCGCACGCATTCAATTGATTAATGGAACAATTGAATTAATTTCGAACAAAGAAAAAGGGTCAAAATACATCATCAAGATTCCATACCATGAAATATAAAATTCTACTTGTGGACGACCATTACATCATTCTTGATGGTCTACTTAGTGTTCTGAAAAACACCGAGTTTGAAGTTATAGGATTGGCAAACAATGGAGAATTGGCACTCGAACTCATCAACAAGAACTACGAGACTCTGGACATCGTAATCTCTGATATCGACATGCCACAACTCAACGGCATTGAACTCTGCAAAATCATAAAGAAGCAGTTTCCCAAACTCAAGATGCTTATGCTTTCTATGTACAACTCCCCTGCTATCGTCAAGGAAGTTGTAGCAGCCGAAGCCGATGGTTTTATTCTGAAAAATTCCGGGAAAGACGAACTTACTGCGGCACTAAGTAGAATCATGAACAACGCAACCTACTACTCCGGTGAATTGCTGGCGCTCATCTATGCAGAGATTGTCAAGGAAAAAGAAAATCAATCGGGACTCAAAGCCCTCTCCGAACGCGAATTGGAAATTTTAACGCTCATCGTCCAAGAATATACGAGCGACCAAATCGCAGAAAAGCTCTTCATCAGCAAAAGAACCGTGGACAATCACAGATTGCACATTCTTGAAAAGACAGGATGTAAATCTACCATAGGACTGGTAAAGTATGCCATGAAACACGGCATCAGTTAGCCTCATTCATAAATTGCTCAGGCAATTGGAACTATTTTTGCGTTTCTGATTCAAAACTTGAGCAATGAGAAAGTCTATCCTATTTTTGAGTTCAACTGTGTGCCTTTGGTTGAACGCGCAAAACAATATTCCTATTCAATGGGGTAATGTAGAGAAATTCCGCGGAACCACCGGGCGCATTGTCAACATCAATGGACAGAGTTTTACCGCTGTGGTCAATCGCGTTAGTCCTCTGACCGTGTTCGCTCCGAACCGCAGAAAACTGATTCTTCGAGATGTTGCAAGCCTCAATACCGCAGCAGAAAAGAAGATTCAACTCCGGGGAAACGGTAGAAATCTATCCGCAGATGAAGTAGGTGGTCTCAACAGCGATGTGGTAACAATGAGCCAACGATTGTCCGGTGTAGCAACGCGCAATGAAGTTTTTGCGCATCGCTTCAATATCAATTCAGCCGATAAAATTGTCGAAGGTGAACAGATCATCTCCTATTTGAATTTCTCTGTGCCTGAGAACCTCAAAAAAATTGGTATGGTCAACTCGGACGACTTGAGCAAACTGGCAGCATTTTATACCATTCCTGTTCGCCCAAATGAATTTCCGGGTTTTGGTTATGTAATCTACGACCAAGCTAGAGGGAAAATTGCGCAACATACCACGCAAATTCCTTATCAGTTGTTTCAATTGGATTTCTCAGATGCTTTTGTTTCCAACAATGGTGACTTGTACGTTTTGGCGGAAGAATACTACCCCTTAAACGTTAACCTTCCCATGGGTCCTAACAATCGGGCCTTTGCCAGAATTCGGGCTTTCAAAGCCACGGATGGTAAGTTCGAAGAGTTTGAAATCAATCGAGAAGGTGTAATCGTAATGAATATCAAAATTAGTACGGATGTCAACGACAACTTCGTGGCCTCGGGTTTTTACGCCGACGATTTGTTCAGCGGGGTAAGAGGTGTATTTTTCATGATCTTGGATCGCAAAACCAACGCCGTTTTGAAATTCAATAAACAACCTTTTACGGCTCAGTTTTTATCCAGTGGTCAAGCGGCATGGGAACAATCCTGGCGCGACAGAAACCGTCAGAACCAAACCAAACCTCAAGCATTGTCTGATTTTCGCGTTTTGGATTTCCGACCTACCCACGACGGAGGTTATGTCGCAATCACAGAAAACCAAAGCATGATTCTCGTGGCAAAACAAGCCGGTACCCCCCAAAACCCGAGAATAACTTACACGGAAAATTACTTCTACGATGACTTAATCATTTACAAACTGGATCAAGATGGCAACCTGAGCTGGGTGAAAAGAATTCCAAAAAATCAACGTTCTATGGACGACAAAGGCATCCATCTATCTGTAGCGCATGCCGTTACAAGAGACAATATTTATCTCTTATTCAACGACATTCGCCGCAATTATGACGCCGCAGGTAATTTCATCGATGGACAGTTTCCCTATCCCATGCAATTTATCGCAGGAAACAATACCATCGCTTATGTGGAAATGAATCTCAACGATGGCAGTTTTATTAGACAGGCAAGACCCGGGTTGAGTGAGAACCACGTGGTACTGATTCCTAAATTGTGTGAATTTAACTACAACACCAACGAAATGATAGTTTATGCCAAGCGCAACCGCAAACATCGATTTGGCTATATGAAACTGCGATAATCCGTTTTGGTACAGTTGTTGACACAAGTGCATCAAATTTTAAAAATCGTTGTATGAAGACTTTAGCTTTATTTTTTGCTTATTCACTGGTCTACTCGATTGGTTTCTCCCAAGGCAGAAAAGCGACCAATGTGTACCCCTCAAATTTGGAAGAAAATATGTACTACAAAGGTTACGACGCCGCATCCAACAGCATCAAAGGCTTGTATTTTATGGTGCTCTCCGACGGTAACAACTCCAAGGATGTGACACCCGCTTTTGAAGTTTCGCTCTATCTGATGCCGGAGGGAAAAACAAGTGCAGAAGACATCACCATCATCAAAGTGTATCAACTTGATGGAATCTACCACATGGGTTCGCATGAGTTCAAAAATGAAACCATTAGCTTGGATGGAATTGACGTGAAGCCCGGCAATTACCGTTTGGGGATTTGGGTAAATTCAAACAAAGCGTTCTCCGAAAGTGAGGAAGACAATGCAACGCTATTTCGAGGAACCATTCGTTTGACTGGAAGCAGCAGCAAACCCGCCGAGAAGAAAAAAGAAGTTGAAAAAAAGAAAGAGTCTGAATGGGAAGAATGGGATGATTAATCCGAATTCCAAGCAAAAAAAAGGCTGTCCACGAGACGGCCTTTTTTGTTAATGCTCCTTGGATGAATGCGCCACCAAACGGTTTATTTCTCTGAGTTCCTCCGGAGTCAGGTAGCGCCATTGGCCAAGTGGAACATCCAACTTCACATTCATGATGCGAATACGTTTCAAGCGCAACACATTGCATCCCAAATATTCACACATCCTTCTAATTTGTCGATTGAGACCCTGAGTAAGCACGATACGAAATTGGTATTTGTCTATTGGCTCCACTTTGCACTTCCTGGTCACCGTATCCAGAATCGGAATACCGTTAGACATGCGCATTACAAAATCAGCATCGATCGGTTTATCCACTTTGACGATGTATTCTTTTTCGTGATTGTTTCTGGCGCGTAAAATCTTATTCACGATGTCACCATCATTGGTGAGAAAAATCAAACCCTCGCTGGGTTTATCCAATCTGCCTATGGGAAAAATACGTTTGGGATAGTTGATGTAATCAATGATATTGTCCTTCTCCACGCCGGTATCTGTGGTGCAAACAATACCCACTGGTTTGTTGAATGCGATGTACACAAAGTCCTCAGCAGGTTTGTTCACTTGTTTTCCATCCACACTTACCTGATCACCGGGTTTAACTTTTGTGCCCATTTCCGGTACTTTTCCATTAATCGCAACTCTTCCTGCTTCTATGAGTTTGTCGGCTTCCCTTCGAGAGCAATAGCCAATTTCACTCAGATATTTGTTAATTCTTGTGCCTTCTGGATCTTGCATGTATGGCCAATTTTTGTCGATTAATCAACCTCGTTTTTCTGAATGGTAACTGAATCCAAAATTTCATTGCGCACGTTCATGGCGTCTTTCGCGTCAGCAACATGAAAAGCACCGATGCGCGTTCTTCGCAAGGCAATCAAGGTAGCCACGGTATTCAGTTTTTCTCCAAAATCATGAGCGATGCTGCGGATGTACGTTCCTTTTGAACACACGACACGAAAATGAATTTCAGGAAAATCTTGTGTCTGAATTTCAAATTCTTTGATTTCAATCCAATTTTTGCGCATTTCTGGCGCCTTACCGGCCCGAGCCATGTCATAAGCGCGTTTTCCGTCAATTTTTTTAGCAGAGAAAATGGGGGGCGTTTGAAACTGTTCTCCAAGAAATGTTTGACGTACTTCCCACATCAAGTCTTCCGTGATGTGGGCAATTGGTTTCTCCTCGGAGTACTCAGTTTCCAAGTCGTAAGAAGGTGTACCCTTTCCAAGCAGTATGGTTCCTGTGTATTCCTTTTCATCAGCCATAAACTGTTCGATTTGCTTGGTAGCCTTTCCCGTGCAAAGAATCAGTAAGCCTGTTGCCAGCGGATCCAAGGTTCCGGCATGGCCCACTTTTATGTTTTTCACACCCAATTTCTGCTTCTGCGCCCAACGAATTTTATTCACTACGTCGAAGGAGGTCCAGGTGTAAGGCTTATCGATCAGTAAAATTTCTCCGGATTGAAAATCCATATTTGAACTTTTGTGCAAATCTACATTTAAGCCGGCACGTGGAGCATAGGTCTCACGATTAAACCCACTTTTTGACTTAGAAAGACAAATCTCTATTTATCAACAGCACTTCTTGGGCATCAAATTTCAATTGCTTTATTGACTATTTTCGCGGCTTCGTTTCATGAAAAAATAACTTACCATGGCAAAAATCAGAAAACAAGACGCACTCGATTATCATGCACAAGGACGCCCGGGAAAAATTGAAGTTATCCCTTCCAAACCTTATTCCTCGCAAAGGGACTTATCTTTGGCCTATTCACCAGGTGTAGCAGAACCCTGTCTAAAAATTGCTGAAACACCGGAGGACGTTTATAAGTACACCGCAAAAGGAAATTTGGTTGCCGTGATTTCCAACGGTACTGCCGTTCTTGGTTTGGGAGACCTCGGGCCTGAGGCTTCAAAACCGGTGATGGAAGGAAAAGGATTGCTCTTCAAAATATTCGCTGATATCGACGTTTTTGACATTGAAATAGACGCCAAAGACCCTGAACTTTTTATCCAAACGGTAAAGGCGATTGCGCCAACTTTTGGTGGAATCAATCTGGAGGACATCAAAGCGCCCGAGGCTTTCGAAATCGAGCGTCGATTGAAAGAAGAGCTGAACATCCCTTTGATGCACGACGATCAGCACGGTACAGCGATAATTTCGTCGGCTGCTTTGTTGAACGCGCTTGAATTGGCCAAAAAGAGAATCAACCGTGTTAAAGTAGTGGTGAGCGGTGCCGGAGCATCAGCCATCTCCTGTGCAAAACTCTACACGGCACTCGGGGTGAAAATCGAAAACATATTCATGTTCGATAGCAAAGGACTGATCAGTGCCTTGCGCAGCGACTTGGACGACAACAAAAAACTATTCGCCACACACAAAAAAGATATGACCTTGGAACAAGCTTTGAAAGGAGCAGATGTGTTCTTGGGTCTTTCTAAAGGCAATATCGTTTCCAAAGAAATGATTAAGTCCATGGCGCGCAACCCGATTGTTTTCGCTTTGGCCAACCCCGACCCAGAGATACCTTATAAAGAAGCGATTGCCGCCAGACCGGATGTGATCATGGCGACAGGGCGTTCAGACCATCCGAATCAGGTAAACAACGTATTGGGCTTCCCCTTCATCTTTAGAGGAGCTTTGGATGTGCGCGCCACGTGTATCAATGAAGAAATGAAATTGGCAGCCGTTCGCGCTATTGCGGATTTGGCCAAAGAAAGTGTTCCGGAGGAGGTAAATGCTGCTTACGGCGATAAAAACATCGTTTTTGGTCGTGAGCAATTCATTCCCAAACCGCTCGATCCACGACTTATTTATTACGTTGCACCGGCTGTGGCCAAGGCTGCCATGGAATCCGGTGTAGCACAAAACCCGATTCAAGACTTTGATGCGTATGTGGATGAATTAAAAAGTCGTTTGGGTCTGGACAACAAATTCATGCGAAACCTGACGGAACGCGCCAGAAGAAGTCCGAAGCGCGTGGTATTCCCCGAAGCCGAAGGTTACAAAGTACTCAAGGCGGCTCAAACTGTGTGCGAAGAAGGTATTTGTACACCTATCTTATTAGGCGACAAATCGCGCATTCAGGAGTTGATGGAAGAATACATGATCGACTTCAATGAGGAAGTGGTTATCATCGATCCTAAGTCTCCTGACATGAAGAACAAACGTGAGGAATTCGGTAATGTGCTTTTTGAAAAACGCAAACGCAAAGGCCTCACTCAGTCTGATGCCGTTAAATTGATGCGCGACAGAAATTATTTCGGTGCGATGATGGTTGAACTGGGCGAGGCAGACTGCTTTGTTTCCGGAATTTCTAGAAAATACCGCGACGTGCTTAAACCCATCATAGAGATTATCGGCGTGCAAAAAGATGTGTCTCGTATTGCAGGCATGATCATCATGATGACCAAACGCGGTCCGATTTTCTTGGCGGATACGACTGTGAACGTAAATCCAACAACCGAAGAATTGGTGCAAATCACCGATCTTACAGCAAAAGCCGTCCGTCGTTTGAAATTGACACCCAAAATTGCGATGCTCGGGTACTCAAACTTTGGTTCATCCCCCGGTGATGAGCCGAATAAAATGCGCGACGCCGTTCGAATTTTACAGGAAACGCAGCCGAATCTCATTGTTGACGGCGAGGTGCAGGCCAATTTTGCGCTCAACAACGAAATGCTCTTGGAAAAATTCGGATTCTCGCTCTTGGCAAACAAGTCGGTGAACACCTTTATTTTCCCGAATCTGTCTGCCGGTAATATCAGCTACAAAATGCTTCAGGAAATGACCGATGCAGAGGTGGTAGGACCGGTATTATTGGGATTGAAAAAATCGGCTCACGTGTTGCAACTGAATTGCTCTGTGCGCGAAATTGTTAACATGGTAAAAATCGCAGTAGTAGATGCCCAAAGCAAATAATTTATGATTGCTCAACTCAGAGGAAAAATTATCGAAAAAAACCCTACCGACTTGGTCATCGAGTGCGGTGGGGTTGGTTATGAATTGCGGGTTTCACTCAACACATCCTCCGAGTTGGATGAAACAAAAGAGTGTATTTTGTACACCCAACTCATTGTTAGAGAAGACGCGCAATTGCTCTACGGTTTTCATGATAAGGAGGAAAGAACCATGTTCAACCACCTGATTAGCGTCTCAGGGATTGGGCCAAACACCGCGATTCTGATGCTCTCAGCTTTGCGTCCTGCGGAAATTGCAAGAGCGATTCAATCGGAAGATTTGGTGACCATCAAAAAAATAAAAGGCATCGGTGCTAAAACAGCTGAGCGTCTTATTGTTGATTTGAGAGACAAGGTTGCCAAACTCGGATTCAACGAAAATAATTTGAATAACAGAGGCAATACAACGAAATTTGAGGCGTTATCTGCATTGATTTCGCTGGGCTTCGACCGAAAATCTGTGGAAAAAGTGCTTGACGCCGTGTATACCGATAATGCCTCAGTTGAAACGCTAATCCGTGAGGGTTTAAAAAAATTGTAATATTTGTATCCTTAACTTGTGAAAAAAGTGAGTGTGTTAAAAATACTTTTTCGTTCCCTTGCCCTGGCGGTTTGCCTTTGGATTATCCACCCAGCCGCAGCCAAAGAAATAAAAATATACATAGACTCACCCGTTGTTGAGCTTCCTTTTCCCATTGAAGAGCACAACGACCCCACTGCCAATACCACGCAAAGTTTCGATTTGGGTTTACCCTCCAATGTTACCAATACGGTTGAATATGATCCTGTAACCGGAACTTACATATTCAAAGAAAACATTGGCGAAAACATCTTCTACCGACCACCATCCATGATGACTTTAGAGGAATACCTCAAGTACATGCAGCAAAAAGAGATGGAAGAATATTGGAAGGAAAAAGTTACTAAATCAAACGAACAAAACAGCAAAACTCCGCTCATTCCGCCAATCAAAATCGACTCGGACGCTTTCAGAAACATTTTCGGTAGCGATGAAATTTCTATCCGCCCACAAGGTTCGGTAGAATTGTCATTCGGCGTAAACCATTCGCGCTATGACAACCCGATACTCCCTGAAAACCAGCGCAAAATAACCCGCTTCGATTTCAATCAGCAGATTCAAATGAACTTGGTAGGACAAATCGGGAAAAGGGTTAAACTTTCCACAAACTACAACACGCGCGCAGCATTCGACTTTGAAAACATCTCCAACCTCAGACACTCCGGTGACGAAGACGACCTCTTGCAATTGATTGAATTGGGAAATATCAAATTCCCGATGAATACCACATTGATTCCGGGTTCATCCACCCTGTTCGGAGCGAAAACAAGGTTGCAATTCGGTCGCCTCACTGTGGATGCCATCGCATCGCAATCACGTGGTCAAAAGCAGGTCATTAACGTAGCCGGTGGTGCTCAAACAACACAGTTCAATGTCGGTGCAGATGCCTATGAGCAAAACAAACACTACTTCCTCGGGCAATATTTTTATGAAAACTACGACAATTGGATGTCCAGTTTGCCTATTGTTTCCTCTCCAATCAACATCACGCGAATTGAGGTTTGGGTAACCAACCGACAAAACATCACTGAAAACACCAGAAACATCATCGCATTCGCAGACTTGGGTGAAGCCACTCCGGCAAACTTTGAAGGTAGTCCTACAGCGTCGAACGTTGCGAATCCGTTGCCAAGAAACGACGCCAACAACCTGTATGAATGGGCAGTAGCAAACGGCAACGTGCGAAGTTTCTTCAACGCTACTTCTGAATTGGCCTCACAAGTTGCTTCACCCGGTCCGTTCAGTCAAGCCTTTGAATTTGAAAAAGTTGAAAACGCGAGAAAACTCACCGAACAGGAATTTACTTACAACGCGCTGCTCGGTTACATTTCGTTGAATATGCCCTTGAACGCTGATGAAGTGCTCGGTGTAGCGTACGAATATACCCTAAACGGCAGAACCTATCAGGTAGGTGAATTTTCATACGACGGTATCACCGGTACCGATGCACTGTATCTAAAAATGTTACGTTCAACCATCCTAAGTCCGAAAATGAAAATTTGGGACTTGATGATGAAAAACGTGTATTCCGTGGGTGGTTTTCAATTGAACCAGCAAAGTTTCCGCATGGATTTGTGGTATAACAACCCGGAAACTTCTCTTCCGGTGAACTTCATGCCCTACCCCAACGTGGATGAGACACTTCTGGTTGAGCTCCTCAACATGGACAAACTCAACATCAACAACCAACCTTTTTCTGATGGTATCTTCGACTTTGCTCCCTTGCAAATTCAAGGCAACAGAATAACGAATGGAGGAACTATCAACCCCTTAAACGGACGGGTTTACCTCTCCACAGCCGAACCTTTCGGGCGAACCTTAAGGAGTAAATTGATCGAATCAGGAATGTCTGAAATTCAGGCCAATATGATTGCGTTTACAGAACTTTACGATTCGACCCAAATTCAAGCACAACTCCTTCCCAGAAAAAACCGATTCAGCTTAAAGGGAGAATTCAAATCTGCTGTGGCCGGGGATATTCCTTTGAATGCGCTGAACGTTCCTAAAGGAGGAGTGACAGTGATCGCCGGCGGTACTCCACTCAAAGAAGGTGTCGACTATACAGTGGACTACAGTTTGGGACGCGTAAAAATTCTAAACACTTCTATTCTCGAATCGAATGTTCCGATTCAAATTCAGGTAGAAAGCAATTCCATTTTTGGATTCCAGCAGAAAACTTATCTAGGCACGCACCTCAATTATCGAGTAGATAAAGACTTCAATATTGGTGCGACTTGGCTGAATGCGAAAGAAAAACCGTTGACACCGAAAGTAAATATAGGTGACGAACCCTACTCCAACCACATGCTTGGTTTGAACATGGACATCCGCAAAGAAGTTCCGCTGATCACCAAATTGGTTGATGCATTACCAATTATTTCTACGAGTGCACCATCCTTTGTGTCATTCAGAGCTGAGGGAGCCTATCTGCTTCCCGGCACACCACGCGGCTTGCAAGGCACAGGTGGTACGTCCTACATCGACGATTTTGAAGCCAGCCAAAGTTTGATTGATTTGCGTTCAATGAACTCCTGGAAGATCGCATCAATTCCACAAGGTCAGCCGAATCTTTTCCCTGAAGCAAGCTTGGTAAACAACCTTGAATTGGGCTACAACAGAGCGCTTTTGGCTTGGTATTCCATTGACCCGTTATTCTATCAAAACAACAATTTGACGCCTGCACACATTCAAAACGACCCCGCGATGTTGCAAGATTCCAGAATGAGAATTGTTTTGATGAATGAATTGTTCCCCAATTTGAACCTGCAACAGTTCACTTTCAACAACGTACCAACGCTTGATTTGGCTTTTTATCCAAGAGAACGCGGGATGTACAACTACGACACCAACGTGGACGAAAACGGATTGTTTTTGAATCCGCGTCGTCGTTGGGGAGGTATCATGCGTCAACTTTCAACAACCAACTTTGAGCAAGCCAACATCGAGTTCATCCAATTCTGGTTATTGGACCCATTCAACGACGATGCTACAAATGCCTGGGGTGCATCAAACGGAGGTGATTTGTACTTCAACCTGGGCAACGTCTCAGAAGATGTATTGAGAGACTCCAGAAAATCTTTTGAACATGGTTTGCCGGTTGATCCAAACGATCTTTCGCAAATTGACATCACGCCTTGGGCTCGCGTACCTAAGGCACAAACCGTTGTAAATGCTTTTGACAATGACCAAGCTGCACGAGCGAATCAAGATGTGGGTATGGATGGTATGAGCAGCGTATTGGAACAAAATCACTTCCAGGATTTCATTACTTGGGTAAACAACTCCAATTTGTCGCAAGACGCGAAAAACAAACTCATCAATGACCCGTCATCCGACGATTACATCTACTACCGTGATGACCGTCATGATGCTGCGACACTGAACATCCTGGAGCGCTACAAGAGGTTTAATGGACTGGAAGGAAACTCCCCTACTTTGGAGCAATCTACGGCTCAAAATGCTTTGGGCTATCCAACGCAAGCCACCAACGCACCGGATATTGAAGACAATAACGAAGACAATAACCTCTCTGAATCTGAGGCCTACTTCCAGTACAAATTGAGTCTTCGTCCTAACGAAATGAATGTGGGTCAAAACTACATCACCAGTATTTCCGTAATCAACAAGCCCGGTGGAGGAACAGAAAAATGGTACCAGTTTAGAGTTCCAGTTTTTGAGCCGGAAAAGGCAGTGAACGGTATCTCCGACTTTAGAACCATTCGTTTCATGCGTATGTTCCTAAGCGATTGGGATCAAGAGGTGGTGCTTCGTTTTGCACGTTTGGAATTGGTTCGTGGTGAGTGGCGCCGTTATGCGCAGAATTTGAACCAACCGGGTGACTACATTCCTGTTGACCCGAATTTGACGGCGTTCAACATTGGTGTGGTCAACATCGAAGAGCACGACCAACGAGTTCCCATTCGCTATGTGCTTCCTCCGGGAATTCAGCGCGAAATTGACCCGGCACAAATCCAAGTACGTCAGTTGAATGAGCAATCCATGGTTTTATCTGTGTGTAATCTTCAAGATGGTGATGCGCGTGCCGGTTTCAGAAACATCAACTTCAACCTGAACAACTACCGCAAAATGAAAATGTTTGTTCATGCAGAGGCCATCAACATGAGCCAGCCACTTGCGGACAACGACGTAACGGTTTTCGTGCGCTTAGGTACTGACATGGAGGACAATTACTATGAGTACGAACTTCCTTTAAAACTTACCCCTTGGGGCGCGTCTTCGGAGCTCGATATTTGGCCGGAAGCCAACAACATTGAAATTGTTTTTGATCACCTGACAGATTTGAAAAGACGCAGAAACAATCTGATGGATGGTCAAAACCCTACCGTGAATTTGAACTCAATCTACACCGAAACCGTACCTAACGACCCGACTAAATTGATTCGCGTCAAAGGTAATCCCAATCTTCAGGGACTTCGCGTGGTAATGATTGGTGTGAGAAACCCAAAACAAAGTACTAACACAACCTGGCCGGGCGATGACGGGCAGCCGAAATGTGTTGAAGTATGGGTCAATGAGTTGCGCTTGACCGATTTCTTGAGCGAAGGTGGTGGTGCTACAGTAGCCAATTTGCAAGTACAGGCAGCAGACTTGGCCACGGTGAACATGAACGGTAGCTACTACGGCAGAAATTGGGGAAGTGTGGAAAGCCGCGTGCAGGAAAGACAACGCGATACACGGGTGGCTTACGATGCCAACGCAACGGTGCAACTGGGAAGATTCTTCGGACCAAAAGCAAGAATTTCGATGCCTTTCTTCTGGTCTTACAGCATAGCCAATATTCGCCCTGAATTCGACCCGTTCTACCCGGATATTCGCTTGACTGAATACACCGGAGAAGACCGCAGAGAGCGCCAGAGATTAGGTACAAATTCCTTGATGCGCAGAGGCTACAACTTCAACAATGTGCGCAGAGAACGCGGTGGATCTGCGACCCCTAAATTCTACGATGTGGAAAACTGGTCGGCCAGCTATGGCTTCAACGAGATGCTACACAGAGACTTCAACTTGGAATACGACCGAACAAGAATTTGGAAAGGCGCTTTGAACTACAACTTTAACGGCACTCCAAAACTGTGGGAGCCATTCAAAGACGTGAAACTCTTCCAAAAGTCGAAATGGTGGACAATCGTCAAAGAAGCGGGCATCTATTTAGGCCCTAAGAGCTTGACCTTCAACAACAACCTTTTGAGAACCTACAACGAGAGATTGGTGAGAAACATGCTTGGAGAAAACCCGCTACAACCCTCATTCAACCTGCGTCCTGTGTACATCAAAGACTTTACCTGGAACAGACATTACCAAGTGCGTTACGATGTTACCAAGAACCTCAAGGTTGATTACACAGCCAATGCACGTGCGCTGTTTGTTGAGCCGAACGGCCAAATCGACAAGAAAGAAAATCCTGAAGTCTATCGTCAGTTCAGAGACACGATCATCAGTCAGTTGGGTACAGGTGCGACACCGATTAATTTTAACCACAATTACAATGTTTCTTGGACCGCGCCATTCTCCAAAATCCCTGCTTTGGATTGGGTGACCGGTACTGCACGCTACACCGGTAGTTATGAGTGGATGAGAGGTCCTCTTGCTCAGCCTGAGTTTGGAAATGTGATACAAAACAGCCGCACCGTAAACCTCCAAGGACAACTCAATTTTGTAAATCTTTACAATAAAAATCACTACTTCAAAAAAGTTAATGGTGCGAGTTCCTCCCGAGGAACAGCTTCTCCACGCCAATCAGCTACAGATTCAAAGCAACCGCCTCAACAAGGAGGTAGATCAACGAAAAATGCCAAGCCTGAAGGTATTTTGAAGTGGCGTACAGACCGCAACAAAAAGAAAAAAGACAAACTGCAGAAAAAACTGAGTGAATTGGAACCATTCAGAGAACCAAACGCTCAATTAACCGATTCAGTAGGTCCCACAAAAATAAAAGAGTTCCAAGAGGACATTAAAAAACTGGAGGAGAAAATCAAAGCACGTCAGGTAAAATTGGATACGCTGCAAGCCAAGGCCAATCGCCAAGCAGAGCGCCGCAAAAAACCGGTGCACCCGGTAGCAGGATTCGGTAGCCGCCTTGTTATGACAGTGAGAAACGTCTCAGGTACTTACAACATCACAGACGGTACAGTTTTGCCGGGCTACAACCAAGACCCACGTTTCTTCGGGCTCAATGGCTCTTTCTCAGCGCCGACAACCGGTTTTGTGTTCGGTTCGCAACAGCGCAACATCTGGGGCGTTCAACGCGGCGGAGAAATTACAGATTTGGCCGTTCAGAACGGCTGGTTGGTTCAAAACAATGCCATCAACTCGCAGTATTTGATCAACCACACACAAACCATCACCGGACGTGCTTTGCTCGAGCCGATGAAAGACCTAAGAGTTGAAGTGAACCTGAACCGCAATTTCATGCAAAACAGTGCTTCATTCTTCCGTTGGAACGACGTTACACAGCAGTTTGAAGATCAGAGCCGATTCATGATGCAAAACATCACCTACTCTACAATTACTTTGGGTTCTGCCTTTGCCTCTCTGGGTGATCGATACACGTCAGAAACTTTCAATACACTCCTTGCGAATCTGAAGCCTGTTTCCGAACTTTTAGGAAGCGTCAACAGCAACTCAACATTAACCCAAACCGGATTCTACGATGGTTATGACCGCGGTCAGCAAGAGGTAGTGATGGGTGCTTTTGTGGCCGCTTACTCCGGGAAGATTGTAAACTCAAGCAACATCAACCCATTAAGAAGTATTCCATTACCGAACTGGACGCTTACCTACGATGGTTTATCGAAGTTCGAATTTGCCAAAAAACACGTGCGTAACTTCGTCATCAAACACGGCTACAGTTCCACATTCGCGGCATCAGGTATGCAAACGAACTTGAACTATGAGGCTGACAACAACGGTATGGCCGTGGCTAGAGATTTGAACAACAACTTCATCGCACCGATGTTGGTTCAAAATCTGAGCATCATCGAGCGTTTCTCACCCTTGATGGGATTAGATGCAACTTGGATCTTAGCCAAAAACGCGCTTATAACCAAAGTGGAATATCGTCGGGACCGTTCTGTAGGACTCGGATTGGCCAACAACCAGGTGACCGAAATTCTCGGTAAAGAATGGATCATTGGATTGGGTTACAAAATTGATAAATTGGTGATCAAGAAGTTTAAGATTAATGGCAAACCTTTGGAATCTCCATTGAACTTCAGATTTGACTTGTCTATTAGAGATAACATTACCATCATCAGAAAAATCATCGAAGAGACCAACCAAGCCACTGCCGGACAAAAAGTGTTCTCGATTCGATCTTCGCTCGACTACAATTTGACCAGAAACCTCACACTTCAGATGTACTACGACCAGATGATTACCACACCGGTGATTGCCACGTCCTACCCCACCGGAAACTTAAACTGTGGATTTAGGCTGCGTATAAACTTAGGAGGCTTGTAAACATGTTACGAACCGCTAAACCGGAAGATACTGCCGCAATTCTCGGATTAATAAAGGAACTTGCTGCCTATGAACGCGAGCCGGATGCAGTGATTAACACGGTGGATTTATTGCATGATAACCTTTTCGTTGACCGTCATTGCCATGCGCTTGTTTGGGAAAATGAAGACGCAGGTGTGGTTGGTTTTGCCTTGTATTATTTTGGTTATTCGACTTGGAAAGGAAAAACGCTTTACCTCGAGGATTTGTATGTAAAACCCGAATTTAGAAAGTTCGGCATCGGACGTCAACTTTTTGAGGCCATTGTAGAAATTGCCAAAGAGAAAAATGTGAAACGCATGGACTGGCAAGTTTTGGAATGGAATACAGCGGCGATTGATTTTTACGAAAAATTTGGTGCTCACCTCGACCCCGAATGGATTAACGGTCGCTTATTCTTTGACTGATGTTGAGTTTCGTTCAGCAAGTATTGACCATTCTTTTCGTTGAAGACCTCGAAGTAAGCAAGGCTTTCTACAAAAACATTTTGGCTTTGGAACCGAGCCTTGATGTTCCGGGTATGGTTGAATTTACACTCTCTGAATCCTGTAAAATCGGTCTCATGCCCAACCAAGGAATCTATCGAATCTTGGAGAATAAAATAAGCCATCCTAATCTTGCGCATGGAATTCCTCGTTGCGAACTTTACCTCTACGTAAGTGATATCTATCAGGCTTTTGAAAACGCAACTCGGATTAACTGGAATCTATTGAGCCCGATAGAAATGCGCGATTGGGGCGATCTTGCCTGCTATTTCAAGGACCCCGATGGCCACATCATCGCTTTTGCGCAGAGAGCATCATAACTCTGAACTTCTTAACAGTGAATCTGATCACCATTACTTGTCCACCGCCTTGATGCCGTCTTTCATCCAATTGGGCATTTTTCCGTTGTTGAGATAAAAATCAAAAAACTCACGCATTTTGATGCTCAAATCCTTGCGATGCGCTTCATTCATGAGATTGTGTTCATCACCGTTGTAGTTGAGCAACAAAACCGGTTTTTGCAAGCGACGCAATCCCATGAACAATTCAATACCTTGGTACCATGGCACAGCTCCATCATTGTCGTTGTGCATGATCAACAAAGGTGTTTTCACCTTAGGCAATCCAAAAAGTGGTGAATTCAAGGTGTACAAGTCCGGTCTCTCCCAAATGGTGAATCCAATTCTGCTCTGACTGTGCTCGTATTGAAATTGTCGACTCATCCCACTCCCCCATCTGATGCCTCCGTAGGCTGAAAACATATTTGATACGGGAGCACCGGCCATGGCTGCTTTGAAGCGTGTGGTCATTGTAATGAGCTGAGCCGTTTGATAACCACCCCAACTCTGACCTTGAAGCCCCATCCGCGTGGAATCAATGAACTTATACTTCGAAAGCAGATAATCAGTTCCGGACATGATACATTCATAGGCGCTTTGGGCCGGATAGCCGGGTTTGTAGCGAATATCAGGTATAAAAATCACATAGCCTCCTGAACAGTATTCCGTAGGATAAACAATACTTGCCGTTGGTCGTGGCGTATAATGTCTGTGGATGTTCTCGCTGTTTAATTCGTAATAATATACGATCATGGGATACGAGCGATTCGGGTCCAAATCCTCAGGCGTGTAGAGTAGCCCTTCGAGTTCCCATCCCGATTTTGTTTTCCACTGCACCAATTCTACTTTAGCCCAATTGAAATCCGTTTGCTGAGGATTGATATCTGTTATTTTTTTAGGTGCTGAAAAGTCGCTGTTGTCGATCATCAAATCCGGGAACTGTTCTACGGTTGAAATTTTATAAGACACCAACTTCGCATCCTGCGTGGTTTGCAAGGAAGTTAGATTGGCGTAGATATTCTTTTTCAATACCGGCATCCAATTGTTCAAGCTGTACACATTCGACTCCTTTTTTGTTAAACTGAACCCTTTGAGCCAGCAGCGATCCGGGTCAACATACATCGAATCCTCATCCCAACGAATAATATCAAAACGTTGCTTGAGTTCTTCTCCGATTCCTTTTGAAATGCGCTGTAAGTTTGTTCCATCCATTTGGATTTTATACACATCTCGCTCCGTCAACAAAAGGATGTGCTTGCGGTCTGAAGTCCATTGAATGCGCACTTCGGGTTGTGACTGGTAAATTTGTCCATTCAAATCTTCAAACCAGTTGATTTTAGCACCACAAGTCAAACAGGTTATCTTTTGATTTTCAATTTCTATTAATTCAAATAAATCTTTGTTTTCCTGATAGCGAACTAGGAATTTTCCATCCGGTGACAAAACAGAGCCAAAACTCGACCCCAACTTATTACGCCACGGCTTTTCGATGGTGAATCCAAGCTCCGGAGCGATAATGTACTCATCCTGCTTCCAGGGATAATCATAATCTTGTGCAATGCTGTGCGGCTCATCATTATTGGCAAGAAAGACACGGGTTTGTTTCGTGTTCAATTTCACCTTCAACGTATCGTTTTCCAAAATCTGAAATTCATCTTTATCCCAGTCATAATAGCTCAGAAAGGCGCTGTTTTTGTCCTTTTTCACGCTGAGTAACTGTCGCGGTTGCAATTTAGTGTCCTGCCAATGCCAAAGATCCAATTTCACTTTTTCTGATGGAGTGAGCGAGTCTTTGCCTTCGTAAACAGGTTTTGGTGCCACGCCGAAAAACAAGCGATTGCCATCTTCTGCAAAAGCCAATTGTCCGTGATTGCTCGGAATCCAACCTTCATTGTGCGCCAATTTTGCACTGTCCAATACATTGATTTTCAATTCAGGTACAAATTGCAAATGGTAAAGTGTAAAGTGTTTGTTGTTAGCATTTGTATCCTGAGAAGCCAAAAATGCAAACTGATTTTCGGATATGTGCCATGCCATTTTCCCTACACTTGTGAACACAGGAGATTCGTAAACAGTCTTCTCACTTTTCAAGTCATGAATTTTAAGCACGTAGCTGTCCTTCTTCTTTTTTTTCTCATGGCTGATTAAGGTCACATACTTTGAACTATCAGAGAATTCGTAGGAAGTGATGTAGTCCCAATCTTTTCTTTTCAGTGAAATCGGATTCCAAAGCGTCAAAATTTTGCCATCTGATTCCACTTTGGCTGGTTCAGCATCTTTGGATGACTTTTTCTTTTTGCGCTTGAAAAGGACAAATCTTTTCTTTTTGGTTGTCGGTTCTGCTTTCTTCGCAGCTGCCAGGTCCTGATTTCTATAAGCCAGCCAAGTACCGAAACTTGCATATTTGAAGTCGATGACATTGGCGATTTGAATCGTGCTGTCTAAAAGCAAGTCATAAACCACCAAGGTGTCTTTCGGCCATTTCTCCTTCTTTACCTTATCGATTTCCAGTTTGCGAATGGTGTCGAATTGAGGTTTTACAACGCCCAACGCAAAACGCTCTTCTGACATAAATCCGCTAAATGTGTAGCGGTTGATTTTTTTTACTAAACTCGAATCTGTCTTCATGATAACTCCATAGCCATCACCGCGGTAGGGCGTGGATTCATAAACCAACCACATGCCGTTTTTGGTGAATTTGTAGTTTTTCAGAGTATTCCAGGAGTCATATTCTTTGGCTGTGAGTGCAGGTTTTTGGGCTCTTCCCAGGAAAATACTCAAAACAAAAATGGAAGTCAAAAGGCAGTATTTCATGTCGTTCGAATTGATGAAAAATTGAAATTTGCTAAAATAGCGATAAACTCAGGTTGAATGACCAAGTAGCGTTAAAACCTGTTGGTTAAGAAGTCTAGAAACCTTTGGATTGCAGGAACGCAGCCATCTCCGACTGCATTTTTTGCGCCTCTTCGGTAGCGCGCTGTTCAAATTGCTCATCCTTCGAAGCGTAAATAATGGCTCTGGAAGAATTGACCAACAAACCGCAATCGGAATTCCAGCCGTATTCAACCACATCAGCAAGCGAACCGCCTTGCGCACCAACGCCGGGAACTAAAAAGAAATGTTCAGGAGCAATTTTTCTGATTTTGGCGATATCAGCAGCTCGGGTAGCACCAACCACAAACATAAGTTGCTCTGCTGAACCCCAATTTGTGCATTGTTGAGCTACATGTTCAGCCAAGATTTGACCCTGATTTACCTCTAAAAATTGAAAATCCAGCGATCCTGGGTTGGAGGTCATCGCCAAAACAATGGCCCATTTCCCGGGATACCCTAGGAAAGGCTTAACACTATCTGCCCCCATGTAGGGCGCAACGGTTATGGCATCACAATTCAGATCGTTATAAAAAGCTTGAGCGTAATAAGAAGCGGTGTTCCCAATGTCACCACGTTTGGCGTCTGCGATCACGAAAATGTTTTTGGGAATGTAGTCAATTGTTAACCGCAAACTTTTCCAGCCTGCTTCACCATAGCGCTCATAAAACGCGAGATTTGGTTTGTAAGCCACGCAGAAGTCTTTCGTAGCATCAATAATCCGTTTGTTGAATTCGAAAATTGGATCCTCATATTCCAATAAGAATTGAGGAATTTTATCCAAATCTGTATCCAGTCCAACACACAAAAAAGACTGCTTGCGCTTGATTTGCTCGATTAACTCCTGACGTGTCATACGGCCTCTGCTTCTCCTTTCATGCGCTCGGCATTCTCCGCCATCTTCAAGGAGTCGATCATGTCTTGAATATCACCATTCATAAATGCCGACAGATTGTAGATGGTTTTATTGATTCTGTGGTCAGTAATGCGGCCCTGAGGGTAATTGTAGGTTCGAATTTTAGCAGAGCGATCGCCTGTCGAAACCAATGATTTTCTATGTGCTGCGCGCTCTTCATTCTTTTTCTCAAGTTCTTGTTGATATAGCCTCGAGCGCAACACAGAAATCGCCTTTTCGAGGTTTTTATGTTGAGAACGACCGTCCTGACATTCCACAACAATGCCGGTTGGGATGTGCGTTAAACGAATAGCAGATTCAGTTTTATTTACGTGCTGCCCTCCTGCTCCACTGGCTCGGAAGGTGTCGCGCTTCACATCGGTCATGTTCAATTCCACGTCCACTTCCTCCGCCTCCGGCAACACAGCCACCGTGATGGCAGAGGTATGCACCCTACCCTGCGACTCGGTTTCCGGAACGCGCTGCACGCGGTGCACACCGGATTCAAACTTGAGAGTACCGTAAACACCGTCGCCCTCAACATTCATGGTAATTTCCTTGTATCCTTTTGTACCTCCTTCGTTTGAGTTGATAATTTCGTAAGTCCAGCCTTTTTCCTTAAAATACATGGTATACATGCGGAAAACATCTTCAACGAAGATACATGCCTCATCCCCTCCGGTTCCTGCACGCAATTCCAAAATGACGTTCTTGTCGTCTTCGGGGTCCTTGGGAATCAACAAAAACTTAATTTTCTCCTCCAATTCTTCCTTTTTTGGTCCAAGTTCATCCAATTCCAATTCAGCCATTTCACGGTATTCAGGATCGGTCTCGCTTGCTAAAAGTTCTTTAGCATTTTTGATGTTATCAACCGTATTCTGGTATGCCTTGTAGGCGTTCACGATTTCTTCAAGGTCCTTGTACTCTTTGTTCAACTTGACGTAGCGCGACATGTCCGAAATGATGTCAGGATCGGTGATCAGTGTACTCACCTCCTCAAATCGAATTTGGATAAGATCAAGTTTTTTTAATAATTCTTCCATGAATTGTGTGTTTTGAATATTATTTTTCTCAAGAATGAAAAGTTGGATAATTTCTCCAATTCCAGATATTTGTAATTAGTAGTAAAAACTTCCGAACTCTGATTGTATGGTCAATTTCTTTCCTGAAAACGCCTCGCATCTTCCAACGATTTTCGCACGAATGCCAAAACTTTCTGAAATGGCAATTACATCAGACGCGTCCTCAGGCGATAAGTAGATTTCCATGCGATGCCCCATGTTAAATACCTTGTACATCTCAGACCATGCCGTTTGCGATTGTTCCTGAATGGTTTTGAACAAGGGCGGAACTTCGAACAAATTGTCTTTGATTACATGCAAATCATCCACGAAATGCAAAACTTTGGTTTGCGCTCCCCCCGAACAATGCACCATCCCATGAATTTTCTTGCGATGCGTTTCCAGGATTTTCTTGATAACAGGTGCATAAGTTCTAGTCGGAGAAAGCACCAACTTTCCGGCATCCAAAGGTGAACCCTCTACAGTATCTGTAAGCTGGAGCGTCCCGGAGTACACCAATTCTGAAGGTATTGACGAATCGTAGCTCTCGGGATATTTGGATGCCAAAGATTTGTTGAATACATCGTGACGCGCGGAGGTCAAACCATTGGAGCCCATACCGCCGTTGTATTCCCGTTCATAAGTGGCTTGTCCGTAAGACTCCAAACCAACAATTACATCACCGGCTTGAATATTTTTATTGTCAATCACTTCATCGCGTCGCATTCGGGCTACCACCGTGGAATCCACGATGATGGTTCTCACCAAATCTCCAACATCCGCTGTTTCGCCGCCCGTGGAATAAATACCGATGCCCATATCGCGCAATTCTTGCAGCAATTGCTCCGAGCCGTTGATGATTTCTGCAATCACCTCCCCGGGAATCAAGTTTTTGTTGCGTCCAATTGTCGAGGAAACCAGAATGTTATCCAAGGCACCTACGCAAAGTAAATCATCGACATTCATGATTAAGGCATCCTGAGCGATTCCGCGCCACACCGATAATTCGCCGGTTTCTTTCCAGTACATGTAGGCCAGCGAGGACTTTGTACCTGCACCGTCAGCGTGCATCACAACACAATGTTCCTGACTACCCGTGAGCATGTCCGGGATGATTTTGCAAAAAGCCCTTGGGAATAGACCTTTGTCGATATTCTTTATTGCCGCATGGACTTCTTCTTTCCCTGCTGAGACGCCTCTCGAGTTGTATCTTGTATCTGCCATAAACGCTATCTAAACAAAAAGCACCTCCATAACAGAGATGCCCTTTGACTTATGAAAACAAAATCTAATTTCCTTCTTTAGGTTCTTCCTTTTTCTGCTCGCCTTCACCGGTTGTTATGTCCTCAATTTTGATTGTCTTATCTCCGGCTGTTGCTGGATCAAAATCAAAACTAACCACTTCCCCTTCCGTACGACGGTTGTATTGATGCAAACGCTCAAACATCACTTTGTCTTTTGCAAATTGCTTGATATATTCATTGGTCAAAACAATCTCCTTGTACTCAATTGACTTGTCGGTAGGTTTATCAACATTGTAGTCGTCGTTGTACCAATACACTTTTCTCGGCATCTCACGACCCGCACCACGGGCTCTCAAACGGCGTGGGTCAACTCCTTTTTCTTTCACCAAATAATCCACACATGCCTGTGCTCTTCGTTGAGAAAGATCCTTGTTAGAAGCTGCATTACCTCTCCAGTCGGTGTGCGAGGTCAACTGAATAATCATGGTTGGATACTCTTCCAACATTTCAAGCACATAATTCAAAGAGTCTTTGGAATGAATTTGATCATTTACCAAAAGCTCAGCTCGTGAAAGGGCATAACGTACTTCAGGCAAACGAATCGGTCTTTTGGACATGATTGGAATTTCTTTCACGAAATCAAAGCTTCTGTCCATTCCAATCGTTGATATTCCACCTTCATTCGGGAAATATCCTTGGTCACCGATTCCATCTTTGGAAACGTAAATTTGGTATGACGTCTCTTTGTTGATGTATCTTGAACCGTCTGGCTTCACTTCATAACGCACTTTACCTTGGTCATCGGTCATCCCCGTCCAAGTTGCACCGTCAGAGCCTACGATTTTCACATTAGCATCAGCAACCACAGGACCTTTCGAACCTTTGTAACCCACTTCATAAACGGTCAAATCTAAAGTAAACAAGTTTGGCGGCAATTCCCACTGCCAAATATTGTCGCGGTAAGCACCTTTTACATCAGTATGAGGGCGGTTGCTTGAGAAAAATCCTATGCGCTCTTCCATATGAATAAATTGGAAATCGTTCGCACAAGAATTGATCGGATACCCCATGTTTGTAGGCTTCGTCCACTTGATCTCTTCGCCCACGCGGGTTGCCATAAAGATATCCAATCCCCCCATGCCAACATGTCCGTCTGATGAGAAGAATAAGTTACCTTCCTTGTCCATGGTAGGGAACAATTCATTGCCCGGAGTATTCACTTCAGGTCCCAAATTCTTTGGCGTTGACCATCCTTTGGCTCTTTTATCGTAAACGACATACCATAAGTCCAAACCACCGTATCCACCGGGTAAGTTAGACGCAAAAATCAAAACATCGTCTTGTGGCGTAAGGCATGGGTGACCAACGGTGATGGTGTCGTTGCCACCTTTCAAATCAATTTTCGTAGGTTCGTTCCAACCATTTCCACCAGCTTCAGAAACCCAAATCTCACAACCCATGTTCTTGTTGCTTGTCACCGGACAACGGGTGAAAAACATCTGCTTGAATTTAGAATCGAAACAAACCGAACCTTCGTTGTCCTGCGTATTGATCTTTTCGCCGTTGATTTTTTCAGGGGCCTCGAAGTTCCCTTTTTTGTCGATTGGAGCCACATAAATGTCACTGAAAGGCTCGCATGTAATGTAAGAATTTCTTCCTCCTGTGGTACCTGGACGAGAAGAAGCAAAAACTACAGAGGTATTCTTTTTGTCTCCCATCATTGGCGCATGGTCCGTATTGATGGAATTGATTTTAGAAACCGGCTTCACATTGTGCTTGGTTCTATTGGCCACAGCAGAGCGGTTGTAGTCAATCGAACGCAAACGGTCGGCAGCAACTTTCTCATTATGCTTTGTATCTCTATATTTCTTGAAAGCTTTCTCAGCGTTTTCCACATCACACAGCGCCATATTCATGTCGCCGATTCTCAACAACACAAGTGGATTAACTTTCTCGTATTGCAATTTTACAGCGCGCTCATACCAATCCAAAGCTTCATTAAATCGGTCTGTTCTTCTCAAACACTCAGCGGCCATGTAAGCCAATTCACCTTTTTGCTTCTTTGCATTTTTTGCTTTCGGGTTTACACTTTGAAAAGCTGCCTTGCATTTTGCTACACCTTCGCAGTAAAAACCTTGGTTAAAAGCTTCGTGAGCGAGTTCAATGTCGGTCTGAGAAAAGCTGATTTTGGCAATGAGTAAAACGGAGAGGGTGGTTAATAGAATGGTTTTCATTTTCTCGTAATTTTCAGAAATCAGGCACGAATAAACGCATTATTCTGTTATTTGACAAACATGTGATTTCATTTTTTTAACTTTTGAGTTTTAATTGTTTGATTTTGAATATTTTAACCATTTATCCAAAAGCAACTGAAAAGCCTCCGGTAAAGCCGAATCAAAGTGCAACCACGCTTTGGTTTTGGGGTGTTTAAAACCAAGTGTTTTGGCATGTAGCGCCTGACCGGGTATCAACTCAAAGCAGTTCTCTATGAATTTCTTGTAAGAACCGGAAGTGGTTCCTTTCACAATAGTGTCACCACCGTATTCCAAATCATGAAACAGCGGATGACCCAAATATTTCATGTGCACGCGAATTTGGTGTGTTCTGCCTGTTTCCAACTTACACTCAATGAGCGTCACGTAACCAAACCTTTTGAGTACTTTGTAATGCGTGATGGCTCGTTTGCCTTGAATGCCATCCGGGAAAACGGTCATCACCTTGCGATTCTTCGGGGAACGCCCAAGGTTCATATCCACCGTGCCTTCGTCTGCTTCCACATCTCCCCAAACCAAAGCATGATAGCGACGCTCAGAGGTTCTGTCAAAAAATTGCTTGGCCAAATCCGTAAGCGCTTGTTCTGTTTTTGCGATTACCATCACTCCGGTAGTATGCTTGTCTAGGCGATGCACCAATCCCGGACGACCATAATAGTCCTGAGAACGGTGCGGCAAATGGTCAAAATGATAGACCAATGCATTTACCAATGTGCCGCGATAATTGCCATACCCGGGATGTACGACCATATCAGCAGGTTTATTCAACACAATCAACTCATCATCCTCGTAAAGTATGTCTAAAGGAATATTTTCAGGGATGAGTTCGAGCTCACGAACGGGATACGGAAGCACAAGAGACACCCGATCTTTGGGTTTTACGCGGTAGTTTTGTTTCACCACCACATTATTGACCATTACGTTACCATTTTTCGCGGCCACTTGAATCTTGTTGCGCGAAGTGTTCGGTAGTCTATCCAAGAGGAATTTATCCACGCGAACAATCTCCTGACCGGGATCGGCAGTGAAGGCGTAATGCTCGTACAACTCTTCGTTGTCGGACTCTTCCTCGAAAGAATCAAGCATCTGATTGATCAATTTTTGATGATTTTAAAGGTCTTGTGGAAACCGCTTTCTTCTGAGATTACACGCACCAGATAGAAACCTGAGCTCAAATCTCTCACCTCGATTTGTGGTTGCCAGGTAGCTGTTTTGATGAGTTTTCCATCAGCCGCATAGAATTCAACCCTTCCGGATTTGCTGTAAGATAAATTCAACATGTTGTCGAAAGGATTCGGATACATTTCCAATTCTTCCAACTCCTCAAATACGACATCCAACAGGTAATCCAATTTTGAAGTCACCACAGGACGAATCATTACTGAACCCGGAAAACTCGAGTTTTGCCATGTCGCTCCCAAATCCACTGAGAAGAAAATTTTGTCTTGAGAATTGGTATTTCTATCAAAGCCAATGTTCAACAAGGGCACATCCAATTGTCTCCAACCCACATAATACGTTGCCGGCACCGGAACCACCGCACCTTCCGGAAAATAATAATGCCAGAATAAATCCTTTTCGCCCCCATAAACGGGACTTCTAGAAGTGAAGAAATTGTCCTCGTAGATTACCGCCCCGGGCTGGCCATTGTTGTCAGCCCAGACTGTAAGCAAAAACAACTGGTCGGAATTGTCATTAATGGTTGGCACAAAATGCATTTGCACAGCGACCAAGGTATCCGGTTGGAAAGCGTTAAACTTATAAGCCAAACGCGCCTGTTGACCGATTATTCCGTAAGCTTGCTCTGCGGTTCCATCATCATAAGCGTAGTAATTCGCAAAACATTGTTTACCACGAATCGTATCGTTATTGATATGTTGCGGCAATTGACCAAATGGAACAGAAGCTACGAATTGATAATCAAAACAATAGGACGTGTCATTTGGACTAGTAGCAGGCAAATTAAATGCCGGAGACAATTGCGTTAAATTGTGTGTTGTTGTATAACTTGTCTGCGGGTTAAAATTCAAATTGGTGGTCAACGTGGCTCCGGGGAAGACGTAATTCTGAACGATCGAACCTTCGTCAAAAATCCGAAGATTCGCATTTTGCGTATTTCCTGCAATGATGTTGCTGTTGCGCAAAGTAACATTCAACGCATCATTCATGTGTCCGGTAGGATTATTTCTGTAATGTTTCCAGGGAACAGCCGTGTAAGTTTTGAGCAGGGAAGTGATGGGATACACCGCAGCGAAATCAAGCATCACGGTATCCTCAGGAGCCGAGTTCGATTTGAGACGCACATAATCCAAATGCCAATTGTCCAAGTCACCTGATAAGCCACCGTAATTTTTGAATCGGAATCTGAACCCATCTTGCAAGAATTCCGGCTCTGTGATGGGTAAATGGACCAATTTAAAATCGTGATTGGTTGTTCCGGACACCTTCCATACGGTTTTCCAAACCTGGTTCGTGACGTCGAAATAATCCAGAACGAGCGAATCTATAGCTTCCGGAGCATCACCAAAACCCTGGGGTTGGTAAGTAAAGGTCAAATAAAGACCATTGGCGTCCGCAGGGCTTATTTTAAAAGGCTTAGAGGTCAAATAATCAGCGTAGCCGATTTGAGCCGTGTTGATTGCATAAGGCCAACCGTTGGCGTCCATACCGTCGAAGGTAACTACACCCAAAGACCAAGGCAATCTGGCTCTTGTAAAGTTCCAATGCGCATGGTCGTCTACCCAATAGGATTCAGGGTCAGTAATGTTCGCAAAATATACCGTTGCCGCATCTTGCGCTCTCAAATTCGCGTTGATCCAAAGTGTATCAGGCGCCGGTTTTGCCAAATCCACCGTATCAATCAAAATATAGCGTGGATACACATCGATGTTCTGATATACGACAGGATAATTCTGCAAATTGTTGTACTGCACGCTGATCGGTTCAAACCACGTTGTGTCACGCGTGATAACAGGTTGAAGGTTGATCTTCAAGAGATAAGTTTTCACCGTAGTGAATACAGAACCTGCTTCCAGAGGCTGATTGGTGGCATCCAACAACGCATGAAAAGTTTGATTTGTTACCTCAGGATCATCGGGATCAGTAATGTATTGCTGGAAACGATTGGTAGAAAAGTCATCGATGAGCGTACCACCTATTTGAAGCGTATCCACAGTGTAAACAAACATGCCATCAATGGTAGCACCCACCTTGGGCTTCATTAAACCTTTATTCAGTTCGTGCCGAACGCCGATAGGGCTCAATATGTCATGCTGTGACCACAATACTGATACCTGCAATAAAATGCCTACAAATGCGAAAAATATTTTGGAATTGCTCATGTTCATTTCTAAAAACCTGGGACTAACTCTGAATCTTCCCCTTGGTAATTCAATGGTTTTCTACGGTATTTTTCAATATCAGCCGGAGCCACCAACCAAGCCTTGAATATCATGGTCTCCCCCACCGTGATGGTCGAGAAAAATTCCTGATCAGGCTCTTGAACGTAAATAATCGCTTTACACTCTTGATCGGCATTACCCGGCTCGCAGTCGATACAGATGAAGCTCGCAGCCACATTGATTGACTCTAAACGCGCACGACCTTCACATATTGTAAGACCCACCAAATTTGGAAGATCAATCTCTGCATCACCCTTACCTTTGGACACTACAAGTACAATTTTTGATCCATGCGGAATCATGGTTCCAGGCTCAATTTTCTTCCCGTTGTATTTCTGTTCAAGTACTTGATTTTTTCCTTCGGCACTGTAGGTATATTCGATGACAACTTTCAAACCACGGTTGGTAAGTTTTTGCTCAGCAAAACGAATGGAAGATTTACCTGCAAGGTCCGGCATTTCCACCATTTTCGATTTGGTGGAGACGCGCAACTTAATCGAACGTCCTCGTTTCACCATCATTCCTGTGGACTTGGTTGGTCCGGGTTGTTGAAAGAAAATAGTTCCCTCCGGCAAGTCGGTGCGGAATACGGTTTCTACTACTTCATATTCCAATGGAATATCCTCTAAAAAGAGATCAATATCTTGAATGTTTAATTGTTTTCCAACAAAATCGGGCACCTCAACGGTGTCTCCCTTGCGGGCATAAAAACTTAGAAACAGGCTCAACCCAAAAACAACCACCAAAACAAAAATCACGTAATAAAGTACGTTTTTCAGAAAGGTTTTGCTTTTCAGGAAACTAATAAATTGCATCATGAGCGGTGAAAAATGAGCGTCAAAACTAAGTATTTTTTTACAATGTCGTTGGCAATCCAATTTAGCCCAAAAATCCTATTGCAAGGAACTTTTCAAATACTACATTTGCGGCATTAAATGCGCAACATGAAAATAATAGGAAGCGTTTTGGTATTGGGGCTTATCCACCTCACAATCCAAGGGCAAGAATCCACAAAACTCACCGAGAAAACATTCAACACGACGCGAATTATCAATGGTCACTCCAATGAAATTCAAGAGAAAGGTACGCTAGAATTCCGCGTAGAGCACAAATTTGGCGACTTTGCAGGAAGCAATGGTGGGATTCAGAACTTTTTCGGAATTGACAACGCTGCAGACATTCGCATTGCTTTTGAATACGGACTCACCGAAAGAATTATGGTTGGGCTAGGCAGAAGCAAAGGCTATGGTCCTTATCGTGGACTGTTAGATGGCTTCGTTAAAGGTCAAATCTTAAGACAAACGGAAGACAATTCGATGCCGATTTCACTCACGGCATTAGGGTCAACCACGTTGACTTATGCCAAAAAATCCAACGACCCGCTTTTGGTATCAAGCTACCCTGAATTTGCGCATCGCTTGGCTTATGCCGGTCAGTTGATTCTATCCAGAAAATTCGGCTCTTTTGGATCTTTGGCATTGATGCCCACCTACACCCACAGAAACTTCGTTCGTTTCGACGATCAAAATGGGTTATTTTCTCTTGGTATTGGAGCACGAGTTCCCTTAGGAGAAAAATTTGCCGTGGTTGGGGAATATTACATCAACTTCGACAATGCAGAATTCAGAAAGGATTTCAAGAATAGTGCGGCTGTTGCCGTAGAATGGGTCACCTTTGGCCACGTATTTAGCGTCTATGCCGCCAATGCAGGTGGATTTGGGGAGCAACAATTTATCCCCTACACCATTGGGGATTGGAGCAAAGGACAATTTAGAATTGGATTTGCAATCACCAGAAGATTTGAACTGTAACATGAAGAAGTACTTTTTTTTCCTTGCGCTGGGTTTGACGATGTCTTGTAAAAAAGACAAAACCATAGACCCCGTTTGTGTTGATACCGTATCGTTCTCCGCAACTGTGGAGCCCATAATTTTAAACTCTTGTGCAACCTCAGGCTGCCACAATGCATCAAGTGCTGCAGAAGGCATCGTTTTGGAAACATACAACCAGATTTACCAGCGCAGAAATGCTGTTCTCGGTTCGATCAAACATCAGTCAGGCTATACACCTATGCCGCTTGGTGCCGATCAACTGTCAAGTGAACAAATCCAAGCTGTATCTTGTTGGATTAGCCAAGGTGCTCCGAACAATTGAATCAAAGTAAACTCAAAAATTAATTACCATGAAAAAAGTTATTTCTCTTATCCTCATTACGCTTGCAGGAACAGCTATGTTTTCCTTCATCAAACTGGATTCAGGGACTTATGGAGCCTACAGCGCAAAACGTTTTCATACGCTGAATAACAATGGTGCTTCCGCGGGCAATACGGGTGCTCCGGGAGAAGGAAACTGCACCAATTGTCATGCAGGTTCTGTGCAACAAGGTTCAGGTTTTAATATTCTTTCGTTTGGAGATGGAGTCACTGAATATGCACCCGGTCAAACATATTCGGTAACGCTAACCATGGATGATGCCTCCAATAAAAATGGCTTTCAACTTACCGCATTAAAATCAAGCGACAATTTGCCGGCCGGCACGCTTGCAGTAACTGACGCCACGAGAACACAATTCCTCAATGGACAAGCCGGCAAACAGTACATCGGACATAGAGCTGCTGGTTCTTCCTCCAGTACTTGGTCATTCAGCTGGACTGCACCCTCGGCTAATGTAGGCAATGTTGTTTTTTATGTAGCTACCAACAAAACCAACAGCAACGGTCAAACCTCAGGAGATGTGATTCGCCTTTCACAACACACCATCAATGGTCCCCAAGGTTCAGCGTCGTTGACTCCTTATGAGTTGATTGAGCAAAGCTTGAAAATTGGTTACAACAAGGAAAATCATGCTGTGCAAATTGCATTCAACAGTTTGGAGAAAGAAGAATTGAAAGTAAATATCACGAACATTTCCGGTCAGTCAGTTTTGCTCAAATCGCTGGGTAGTTCCTATCCCGGAGAGAATGAGAAAACCCTCAAACTGGGCGATAACTTACCAGCGGGGATTTACGTCGTGAACTTCTTCGTGGGCAACAAGGCCTATGGGGAAAAGATACTTATTGAGAAATAAGCGGCGAGCTAAAGCCTTTTGAGGCCGATTCTTTTTCTTTCTTTGTCAATGCTGAGCACCTCCACATCGACATGTTCGTGAAGTGCAATGAAATCTGATGGGTTTTCCACATAGCCTTCGTGCAGATGTGACTTGTGAATCAAACCGTTTTCTTTGATGCCAATATTGACAAAGGCTCCAAAATTAGTCACATTGGTAACCACGCCTGGTAATTTCATGCCGATGATTAAGTCGTCGATGGTGCGGATGTTCTGACTGAAGTTAAGGGTTTTGATGTTTTGTCTTGGGTCACGGCCAGGCTTTTTCAACTCGTTGAGAATGTCACGCTCTGTAAATGTGAGCGATTCATCCTTGAGCATTTCGTTCAGAATAATATCATTGCCGAGTAAATCCGTTACACCCATTTTGTGTCGCTTGGCCATTCCTTGAACCAAAGCATACGATTCAGGATGCACAGTAGTGTTATCCAAGGGATTATTTCCGTTTCGGATACGCAAAAATCCTGCTGCCAATTCGAAGGTTTTTGTGCCGAAACGTGGAATTTGCATGAGGTTCGATCGCTCTAAAAACGCTCCATTTTGTGCGCGGTGCTCTACCAACTTTTCTGCTGTAGGCAAACTCAGTCCTGATACATATTGCAACAAATAAGGGGAAGCCGTATTCACGTCCACACCAACCTCGTTCACCGCAGAAACGACAACGTCATCCAAAGCCGATTTCAATTTCTTCTGATCGACATCGTGCTGGTATTGTCCCACACCCAAAGATTTCGGATCTATTTTAACCAATTCTGAAAGTGGATCCATCAGACGACGACCAATGGACACAGCACCGCGAACAGTGACGTCATAATTGGGGAATTCCTTCCTTGCCACAGAAGATGCTGAATAAATAGAGGCTCCGTCTTCCCTGACGATAAATACTTGAACATCCCGGTCAAAACGCAAATGTTTGATCCAATCTTCCGTTTCTCTACCCGCAGTGCCATCGCCAATCGCGAGCGCATCTATCTTGTAAGAAGCTACCAACTGCGTGATTTTTGATGCAGCCTTGCTTCTTTCATTTTGCGGGGGATGCGGAAAAATAGTTTCATTGTGCAGGAGTCCACCTTGCTCGTCGAGACATACAACTTTGCAACCTGTTCTGAATCCGGGATCGATGGCCAAAATGCGTTTCTGCCCGAGAGGAGATGCAAGTAACAGATTTCTTAGATTCTTGGCAAAAACGTGAATAGCCTCATCATCCGCTTTGATTTTCGCATCATTCAGCACTTCATTCTCCAAAGACGGAGCCAGCAAACGTAAATACGCTTCTCGGACAGCTTTGGCTACTTCTTGCGCATCTTTCCCATTGTTTTTCAGCACGATACTATTAATCAAGTTCAAGGCTTCATCCTTTTCAGGCAAGGCTTTGACCTTCAAAAAACCTTCGCGCTCCCCTCTTGCAATGGCCAAAAAACGGTGCGACGGGCAATAGCGCAGCAATTCTTGATGTCTAAAATAATCCTTGTAAACAGCGGCTTCTTGTTCTTTGCCTTTGACAAGCTCCGAGGTCAGTATTGCCTTTCGTTCAAAGAGTTGCCTTAACTTTTTACGCAAATACACATGCTCATTCAACCATTCAGCAATGATGTCACGAGCTCCCGCGAGCGCGTCATCAATTTCTGTCAATGTGCCTTTTAGGAAGCGACTTGCCAATTGCTCGGGGTTAGTTCCTTGCTGCGCCATAAGCTGTTTGGCCAAGGGTTCGAGTCCTAATTTTCTAGCTTCCTCTGCCCTGCTTTTTCTTTTCGGCTTGAAGGGCAAATACAAATCCTCCAATTCTTTTAAATCAAAACATGACTGAATCTTATCGCGCAATACTTCCGACAATTTTCCTCGCTCTTCAATGGTTGTAAGAATAAAATTCTTCCTCGCTTGGATGTCCTTGAACAGCTGATACGCATCACGAATTTTTGCTATTTCCACTTCATCAAGTCCCTGTGTTTTTTCCTTTCGATAGCGCGCGATGAATGGAATCGTGGCACCTTGGTCCAGAAGTTCAACGGTAGCAAGTACACGCTGTTCAGTGATTGCCGTACAAGATGAAATAAACTGAAAAGCTGTCATGGATTTAGACTGATGTCAACAATTGCTCAAGTTCTCGTTTCAACTCCGGATGTGTGACGCCGGATTGCAGGTCAAAATTATCATTGAAATTCGGCAAACAAAAATAACCCAGGATTTGAGCTCCATGGATAGGAAAACGCGTAAGCGCAGCATCCATTACGTTTCTGCCACCACGGCCACCTGTGGAAGTGGACAACAAAATCATCTTCTTACCTTCGAAACATTTGGATTTTTTGCGACTCATCCAATCCAGGAGGTTTTTGAAAACAGCGGTGTAACTCCCATTGTGTTCGGCCAGCGAAATCAATAACATATCGGCACGTTCAATGTGATTCAAAAACGCAATGGCCGACTCAGGAATACCCGTTTCATTTTCCAAATCGATGCCGTAAATGGGCAAAGGAAAATCGTTGAGATCGAGTAAAGTCGTTTCATGATTCGAAAAATGGCTCAAAGCGTGTTCTACGAACTTTTTATTGATAGAATGTCTGCTGTTACTCCCAGCAAAGGAAAGAATTTTCATGGATTTATTTTGATGTTATTAAGAAGAGTTAATTCAATTGACCTCCCAAGTCGCCCCCTCTTTTCCGTCTTTAACCGTGATGCCTGCTTTGGCCAGTCCATCGCGGATGCTATCGGCAAGAGGCCAGTTTTTTTCCGATCGCACTTGGGCTCTAAGCTCCAAAACCATGTCCATTACTTGATTCAAATGCGCGGAATCATTTTGTTTTTGTTCAAATTCCAAGCCCAATACCTCGTGCACAAAACCGAGAAAAGAAGTTTTGAAAAGAACAAAATCGTCACCGGAAATTTGCTCTTTGCCTTCTTTAATGGAGTTGATTTTCTTGGTAGCCTCAAACAAATTCGCAATCAACACGGGCGTATTGAAATCGTCATTCATAGCTTCGTAGAACGAATTCACAAGCCCTTTCGCATCAAAAGAGGATTTATCTGAAGTTTTTAGCGCGTCGATAATCTCGGCCGCATCCGCAATGCGCTGAAAACCTTTTTCCGAAGCCTCAAGTGCTGCTTCCGTGATGTCGAGCGTGCTGCGGTAATGCGCTTGCATCATGAAAAATCGAATCACTGAAGCCGAAAATGGACGCGTGAAAAGTGGCGAACTTCCCTCTACGATTTCTTTCGGCAAAAAGAAGTTCCCCATCGACTTACTCATCTTTTGCCCGTTGACATTCAGCATGTTGGCGTGCATCCAATAATTACATGGCTCACATCCAAAAGAACCACAACTCTGCGCAATTTCATCTTCATGGTGCGGGAATTTCAAATCCATTCCACCGCCGTGAATGTCAAATTGTTTGCCTAAATACTTTGTGCTCATGGCCGTACATTCTATGTGCCAACCGGGATTACCATCACCCCATGGAGAGCGCCAAATCTGCATATCCTCAGGATTTGCTTTCTTCCAAAGCGCGAAATCTGCAAAAAACTGTTTTTCATCCTGCGCATTCAACGCGCGGGTTTCTTCGGCCAATTCATCCACTTTACGGCCACTCAAAATGCCGTAATTGAATTTTTCACTGTATTTGCGCACATCGAAATAAACCGAACCATTCACCACATAAGCGAATCCGTTTTCCAATATCTTTTCGATTACCTCAATTTGTTCTTGAATATGTCCTGTGGCAGTTGGCTCAATTGTAGGCGGAAGCAGGTTATACAAACGCTGCAACTCTTGAAATTTCGTGTTGTATTTGTAAACAATTTCCAAAGGTTGCGCTTGCTCCAGTTTGGCTGCTGCGCCAATAGAATCTGTTTCTTGACCCAAACTGTTGGTGATGTGCCCGGCATCGGTAATGTTGCGCACGTATTTCACCTTAAACCCTAAAAACAAGAAATAGCGATACACCATATCGAAATTGATGAAGGTGCGCATATTGCCCATGTGCGGCTCGCTATACAAGGTCGGTCCGCAGACATACATGCCAATATGGTCGCTTACAATGGGTTGGAAATCTTGTTTTTCGCCTTTGAGAGAATTGTAAATCTTCAGTGATTTTCGCCAGTTTGTATTCATGGGACAAATTTAGTGCTTAAGCATAAATGAAGGTTTGAAGGGTTATGAAATCTTACGGGTATAATAATGAATGTTGGATATTAACCCTTCGCAAATCCTCGCTCCACATCCAATCGGAAACTGATCCAGGCTTTGGCTTTACTGAATCTTCCTGTGAAGAAGTAACCCGTTGCAAAAACTAGCGCCCCGACAAATTTGGTAAACAACTCCAAACGGATTTTCAATTTACCAGACCAATTGGCTTTGTTGTAAAGAATTTTGCGCCCAATGCCCACACCTTCGCTCATTTTGCGGATGTGTTCACGGGTAAGGCGATTCTTTTCTATTACATGCTCAACCCGTGATTTTGGCAGATAATAAACCGGACGATTGAGTTTTTTGATGCGTTCATACAGTTCCGTTTCATCGCCCCGAACGAGATTGTCGCCCACTTGACCGATACCCGTATCAAACATGCCAACTTGTTCCAAAATATCCTTGCGATAAGTCATGTTGCAGCCTACCGGATACCTTTTACCTGAGTATTGAAAAACCTTATCGCCGTGGTCCACCTTACTCACGAGTCCTTCTAAAATACCATCAATCCATTTCGGTTTACCATCTACATAGCGCGGAATGATTTTGCCACCTAATCCAATCACGTAATCGAATTCAAAGAGGAAATTGTGCTGCACTTCTAAGAAATTGGGGGCTGCGATACCATCATCATCCATGTAAACAATGAATTTCCCTTTGGCTTCTGTAATGCCACGATTGCGCGCAAAACAAAGTCCTTGATTGGTTTCCTTGAAGTAGTGTATTTGGTGCGATTCAGAATATCGTTTTACATAATCCAATGCAATTTCCCCAGTTCTGTCCTTGGAATTGTTGTCAATGATGATAATTTCGTACAACTCAGGAGAAAGCGTTTGATTGAGCAGACTTTCTATAGCATCCGCGATGAATTTTTCACGGTTATAAGAGCAGATGACAACGGAGAAGAATGGCGGCATAAGGCTTTATTTTACAATTTGAATTAACTCAAAATTGGGCTCATTCCTAATGCAAAATTAGGCAATAAAGATGGCTAGAGGTTTCAATTAGAAAAAGCTAAGTATGAAAATTTATTTACGGAAAGTTTAAGAAAAGTTCAAAATTCTAGACAGTCGCGTTTTTCACTCCCCGTGCTTCACTAACCTTACTACCTTACTCTTTCCATTGTCAAAAAAAACATGTATCAGATACACGCCCTCCGACAAAAATCTCAAATCGACTTTTCGGGCGCTGATTTCCTGCTGATTGGCTGTGTATACTAATTTGCCATGGGCGTCCATGAGTTGAATTTGTTTGAAATCATGCTCACCATCAAAATTGAAAGATACTATTCCTGAACTTGGATTGGGATAAATTAAAAGTTCTAATTCATCAAATCCATCTGAATCGGAAATAACAATTTCATGTTCGTCTATGGATAAAGGTTGAGCGGCCATTGCTCCGAAAACAATACCCCGAATTTCAAATCCCATTAAATTGTATTCTGTAACATTTTGAAAAACAAAGGGATTCGAACCATAAGAAGGCTGGCAGGAAACCAACCATCGCATTCCATTTTGACCTGCAAAAGTGAACATCAAATCATCTGATTTATTGAAAGCTATCCCTCGGTATTGACTCCAATTATTGAAAGTAGCATGAACATTAGTTTGCCCCAAAGATGACGTAACATTTTGCACACTGTAATATTTAAGTGAATTGGTCGGTATATCTGGATCCATGCCTTGAAGAACGTTATTATTAGCCATGGCCATAGCATCAAATTCTAGATTCGAAGGATTGTTCAAAGTACCCAATTGAGTACTAGAAACCGAACCAGAACTAAATGAATTCAAATTAAATTTAATTACCCGAAAAGCTCGCCAAGAACCACAGTCAATATCTACTGTTCCTATAAGTTCATTCGTGGTTTGATTAAAGGTAAGTCCGTCTGTAGTGCAAATAGCTGTGTATGTATTATTACCAACACTTACTGATATCTCTCCTAAATTTGTCACAGTTGCCGTGGATGCATTTATTTCAAGCAATACAGATGGCGTGTTGTATGATGCCTTGCCATAAGTATAAAACAGCTTATTCTGAGTATTAAAAGCCAATTCCCAGATATCTCCTAGTGCTGCATCAAAATCCAAAATCACATCAAAATCGGGTCCGCCAATATGATATTTTACAAATGAGTAGCTGCCAGATGACACACTTTTATGAATTCCGAACAATTCTCGATCTAATTCAGGTTCAGGATTTTGTGCATTTACAAATTGAATATTCAACATAAGAAGCAAGAGACAGAAGCAGGCAATTTTCATAGTACGAAAATTTTAATTTCGGACAAAACTAATAAACATAAGTCTACTTCAAACACAAAAATAAGGTTCTGGCGTAGTTGTCAGCATAATGCGCTACGTTGTCTTTGTCTTTTCCAAGAATAATTACCTCTTTAAAATCGGTGTTCGATTTTATGAAATCTATGATGTAGGCATCATCCCATTTTTTAAGCGTTCGCCTAAACCATTTTTCGTGGTTTTGTCCGGTATCGAACAGCATCGCTTTTTTCGTTATTACGGCCACCTGCTGCAAAATCTTGACCGCTTCACCCGGTTCTCTGCCTAAGGCATAATGGTGTAAAATGCTCAAGAATACAGTCAAATCGTATTGTTCTTTGGTAGTGGACAGAAAGTTTTCGATTCGGTCGTGAAGTAATTCATTCTCATTGAGTTGATTCACCAAACGGGCAACCAGCAAGGCTTTGGGATCGCGGTCGACGCCCAATACTCGCAAGCCACGTTTTTTAAACTCCGTTGGAAAATAGCCATAGGAACAAGCCAAATCGACCATGCTCTCCAAGGCAATTTGATGTTCATCGAGGTATTTCACTGCCAAGTCAAAACGATCGTCGCAGCGGCGCAAAGCATGCCATGATTCAACCTCTACACGATTCACCGGTTGGTACAGTTCAGGTTTTTTGTGCACTTGATTTACCTCCATCAAAAGCTTTTGCAAGGCGCTGAACTTCTTCTTAGCCACAACAACCTCAAGTTCATTTTTACCTAGAACACAAGCGATGGCAGCGCGGTGATGCCCATCGAGAATTTCGTAACAATCCGACTTTTTCAATTTGGCAACCACAATGGCAGCGTCTTTCTTGGAATGGCCGAATTCTTTTTTGAACTTCGGTTCTTCTCCTTTTCCGGCTGAGAAAAGATAGAGTTGATAGAAGTCGTTCATCCATGCGAAAATTTGCTCATCCGCCGAACACCCCATGTATTCACCGCTCACCGCGATGCAGTTTTGGATAAAATTGTAATAGGCAGTTGAGCGCAAAAGGTTGCCGTCGCCTAGCATTTCCGGGTTCTCCTGAACGGTACGGAGGAATTGCGCATGCGGTGAGTCGCAAATGGGAACGGATATCAAATCAAAAGTTCCACTCAACTCCGTCCAAACTTCGGAAGGATATAAATCTTGACTGCCCATGATCACCCGATGGATAGGAATTATCGTGCGTTTTTTATATTGGGCCAAGAGAATTTCCGCGAGGTGCTTTTTGCGCGTGAGCTTTTTGCGTTTGGACATGCTTCAAATTTTGTTAAGGCGCAAAACTAATAAATCTGAGAAGTCTGACTACATTTGACGGCACTATGGGGGTCATACGCAAACAATCCACCTATTCATCACTGGTCATTTACGCAGGAATTCTCATTGGATTTTTGGGGACTTCCGTAATCCGCCCGAAAATCCTAAGCGCAGAAGAAATTGGTTTCTTACAAGTCGTTATGAACATGATCAGTTTGTTCGGTGCTGCAGCTATTCTTGGCAGTCATTTGATTGTGGTAAAAATGTATCCCAAGTTCAAAACGCAAGATCACAAAAACCGCGGCTTATTCCGGTTGGTAATGCTTATCACCGCGGTCGGGCTGTTGATTTGCCTACCTCTTTTCTTCGTGCTGGAACCGTTTTTCTTTGAAAACAACCAACACTACCGTTTCCAAGGCATCGGCTACGATTTTTGGTTCTATGCGCTACTGCTGGTGAGTATTGCAAGCAAAGCGTTTTTCTACGTTTTCGATAACTTTTTGCGCATGCATCACCAGTCCGTTCAAGGTGTATTTTCTGAGAATATTGTCTTAAAAGCGCTACCCATTCTGGCGCTGGGCTTGATTTATTTCGGTGCAATAAACTTTGCTGAGCTGGTGTATTTCAATCTGCTCATTTTTATCATCCCTGTGCTCATAGGCTGGTACTATCTCCATAAAGTCAAGGCCATCAACTGGGCAAAACCCGGACCCTATTCCAACGAAGAAAAACGTGAAATGCGCGGTATCGCTCAGGTTGGTTTTGTAGAACTCATTTCATTTTTTATCGTTCTGTTTATAGATGTATTCATGCTAAAGAGGCTGATGAATGACGAAGCTGTGGGCATCTACACCACCATGTTTTACTTCGGGGCGGTGGTAAGCGTTCCCATGAAAGCCTTGATTCGCATTGCGCAACCCGTCATTTCTGATGCTTTTGCGGTCGGTGATTTTCAGAAAATTCAAAGCATTTATCAAAAGAGTGGCAATGTGCTTTTCTTACTCGGCACCTTCGTTTTCCTCGTGGTTTGGAGCAACCGTTTCAGCATCGAAAATTTCCTTGGACCGGTATACAGTCAGGGCATTTGGGTGATTTTCTTTATCGGTTTGGCACAATTGGTTGAAGTGCTGAGTTCACTCAATTACCAAATTATCGCGATTACGCCACACTACCGTTTTAACCTAATTATGGGGCTGGCGACTGTTTTCTTGCTCATCGCAACCAACTACATTTTTATCCACTTTTATGGTCTCATCGGGGTGGCCGTTGGGTCCTTGGTATCCATGATTGTGGTCAACTTAGCACGACACATTTTCTTACTCAACAAATACGGTCTCAATCCGTTTTCTGCCAGTACTGTCAAAATCCTGCTTCTTGGTTTTGCTGTTTTCTCCGTCAGCGAAATGCTACCAAATGTCGATCACATCATCGTGAATGTTATTTACAAATCAGCATCAATTGCAATGCTATTCCTACCTGCTGCCTATTGGCTCAAATGCAGTGATGACTTCAATGAGGTCGTTGATAAATACTTGCGCAAGTTGAGTCTACTCAAGTAAGACACTTGTTTTTTAAGCAAAATATTTGCTCAAATACTGCTGAACAGCCTGCTCCAAACGCGCTGCTACCTTCAAATCATAGCTCACTTTAGAGATGGTCTTCGTCAACTTCTTTTTGGCGTAATAGTCTCCGCTTGAGAGGCGTTCGCTGGGCGTTTCTATCAAATATAATAGTGTTTCTGCGCCTTTTTCGGAAGAGATACCCATCCATTTGAAGAAAGTTCGCGCAAACCACCCAGCAGAACGCCCTAATTCTGTGCTTACAACTCCGGGATGGAGACTGTAATATTGAATTTTGTTGTTTTGTCTGGCCCACAGTCTGGTCAAAAGTACGACAGACAATTTGGATTGTCGATAGGCCTGAAAACCACTGAATTTGTTCTTGTATTCTAAATCCTCAAAATTAATATTACCGCTGTGTAAGGCTGATGCCGTGGTGATCACCTTCGGTTCCGGACGCTTAAGCAAAAGTGGTTTAAGTTTCTCCTGAAAAAACGCCGGAGCAAGCACATTGACCTGAAAAGTTGTTTCAATGCCGTCTTGTGTTTCTTTCCTGTTTCCAAATTCCCACATGCCGGCGTTACAAACAAGTATATCAATGCCTTCCACTGCATTGCAGATGGTCTCACATGCCTTGCTCATGGAATCGAAAGAATACAAATCACAAGCAACAGTCAACAGAGGGGCTGTATGTCCTTTAATCGTTTCTGCAAGTTTTTCCTCGGATCGATACAGCAAAATGACTTTGTGACCTCGCTCCAACAAATAGCGCACTGCTGCTTGTCCTATACCGGAAGTTCCTCCGATGAATACAATCGTTTTACTTTCCATAGTTTATGAATTTAGTTCAATTTCATAGCTCTGAAATACTGCTTCAGTATCTCGGCATTATTCGAATCGCGTGTGTTTACCTCAAGCAATTTTGGACGTCCGTTGCTTGAAGGTTTGTAAAGTTCCTCCAAGGCTGTTTGCAATTCCGTTTCGTTCTGTGCGCAGAGATAATCCACGTGGAAAGATTTGCACAAGTGCTCCGCTGAGAAATTGTGTTGCGCTACAAAATAATCATCGCGAAATTCTGAGGAATCCGGTCCGGGAATGATCTCAAAAATGCCTCCGCCACCGTTATGAATCATGACTATGCGCAAATTATCTGTCAAATAATTGTTCCACAAAGCATTAGAATCATAAAAGAAGGAAACGTCACCTACCACGAGCGTGTGTATCTTATCCCCAAGTTTGGCGGCTGCACCCACGGCAGTGCTCACTGAACCGTCAATGCCGCTTGTACCGCGATTGCATTGATAATACAATGACTTGTGCAAATTAAAAAGTTGTGCATAACGCGCCACTGAGCTGTTGCCCAAGTGGAGCATAGAATTTTCCGGGAGATTGTGTAATACATGTTCCGTAACTTTCAAATCGCTGTAGGGTGTGCGAGCGAGAAATTCAAAGTGCATTTTTTCAGAATGTGCAAAGATGTTCTTCCAGAGGCTTCCAAACGAACCCGGACTGTCTGGATTTTTGAATTCTAGAAATTCACGGAAGCTGCTCAAAAACAACTCTGGAGGCATCACAAAACTTTGGTCGAGACGACCATAGGTGTCCATCTCGGGAAAATCATGACCTACTTTCCAAACTTGTTTAAGGTTCGACTTTCGCAAAAACGATTTGATTTTTTTTGAAATTACAGCGCCACCAATCACAATGAGTCCTTCGGGCATGAAGTCCATATTTTCGTTGTCAAATACCGCTACTGCCCTATCGATGCAAGGAATGGTGCTGTCGAGTTGCACGTTGGAGGTGTTTTCCGTGAGAATGATGGTTTCGGGGTCGCTCAAAAACAACCGCAAAGCTGCCGAAATTTCAGCATTTGGAGTCAACTGACCAACCAGAATCATTTTCTTTTTCAACGAGGACCATAATGTGGCGAAAGTCGCGTAATGATCCGTATCGACCTGCTGTATAGCACGTTCAACACGTTGTATCGGGAAGTTGAAAGGCTTGTAAGCGGCAAGTTCATAGAGTGGCTCCTCAAAAGGCATGTTGATATGAACCGGACCGTAATGTGCGAAGTTCATCGCGTTTTGAATCCCCTCTTTGTATAGGACTTGCATTTCGTCGGTCTTGGCCTCAGCCGGAAAACTGACTTGATAATCAATGTAATTCGTATAGACACCGTTTTGGCGTATCGTTTGCCCATCACCGCGGTCGATCCATTCCAAAGGACGATCCGCAGAAATAACAAGAAATGGAATTCGTTGATAATAGGCTTCCGCCACGGCCGGTGCGTAATTCAACAAAGCGCTTCCACTGGTACACAACACAGGAACAGGCTTGCCGGACATCAGCGCCATACCCATCGCGTAAAACGCTGCACTCCTTTCATCGTGAATGCAGACGGATCGAAATTTTCCACTTCCGACCAAACCGATGACTAAGGGTGCATTGCGGGAGCCCGGTGAAAACACCAGATCTTCAACGCCATGAAACAGCAGTGCTTCAAGCAAAATTTGAACGCCTATCTTGGAAGTGGTTTGCATCATGTGGTCAAAACAAAAGTTTGCAAAGTAAGTTTAAATGCCCGTTAAATTGCGTTGATCTGATTCAAGATAATGGTTAAAGAATCAAAATGCTGATTGCCAAAATCAGGAAAATAGCCGCTTGCAGGTATTTCAAGAGTGTTCCCAAGTTTGGTGCATTGACGATTCTGGTGCGAAGTTCTGAGGAAAATATAGACACCATTGAGAAAATCAAAAGCGCCTGAAGAAAAAAGAGTCCACCCAGGAGCAGCACCTGAAGGAACACATGGTCTGATTCGTAATTGATGAACTGCGGCAAAAAAGCCAAGAAAAACAAGCTCACTTTGGGGTTGAGTACATTCATGAAAAATCCTTTCAAGAAAAATGAGCCTCTGGTTTGAGTCGCCTCACCTGCATCGAGAACAATTTCTCCTGAACTTCGGTAGACCAAAAATGCGAGATACAGCATGTAGGAAACTCCAAAGATCTTAATCACCCAAAGCATCCAATCCGTCGTTTGAATCAATTGCGCCACACCGAACCCCACGAGTGACGTGTGCACAATCAACCCGGAGCACAAACCCAGTGAGAGAAGCAGCGCGGTGCTTTTTCCGTCCTTCAAACCGGTTGTGAATACAAACAAAATGTCCGGTCCGGGAGACAAGGTTAAAATAACCGAGGCTATAAGAAACTGTGACAAAAGCACGAAATCCATGCAACAAAACTACACTTTTAAGTACATCGCCGGGAATTCGAAATCCCACAAATAAAAACCTCTGATTTTCAGTACAGTTCTTTGAATTTGCATTTATTTGCAATAAAAATGATTGGACCGCGAAGGATTTCTTCAAGTGCGTCGTCTAATCATAAAAACACAGACCCCATGAAGAGAAAACTTTTTATCGGCATGCTTTCCTTTGGACTTGGATTGATGCTATTCAGTGCCGGAGTACTGAACTTGAGTGAATTGTTCAATTATGCGAATCAACCGATTCCGACTTATATCGCAAAGGATAATACGCCCACCAACAATGCAATTGATGACAAAATTGCCACTTTGGGTCGCGTTTTGTTTTACGACAAAAACCTTTCGCTCAACAACACTATTGCCTGTGCAAGCTGCCACAAACAAGAATTTGCCTTTGGTGACACTGCTGTACTGAGCTTGGGTTATGATGGAGGTCTCACGGGAAGACATTCCATGCGTTTGGTGAATTCACGTTTCGGTACGGAGGCAAAATTTTTCTGGGATGAGCGCGCGGCCAATCTGGAAACACAAACTACCATGCCCATTCAAGACCACGTGGAAATGGGCTTCAGCGGAACCAATGGTCAACCGCATTTTGATTCCTTGGTAAACAAATTGAGTTCTATCCCCTACTATCAGACTCTTTTTACTTTTGCTTACGGCACCAATCAAATCACCGAATACCGCATTCAAAGGGCGCTTGCTCAATTCGTGAGAAGCATGCAATCTTTTGACAGTAAATTCGATATGGGACTAGCTCAGGCACCCAACCTCAACGCTCCTTTCCCTAACTTTACCCAACAGGAAAATCAAGGAAAAGCACTCTTTCTTGCCCCACCTCCCAATGGAGCGGGCTGTCAAGGTTGTCACCGCGCTCCGGAATTTGACATCGACCCCAACACACTC
>JBBIIM010000027.1:0-44615 GCA_037446475.1 Crocinitomicaceae bacterium
GCCTTCAGTGAAAGCAATCTTGGAAGTTGTATCCGGAGATTTACTAATACAAACAAGTATTTTCATAGATAATGGACTTTCAAAAATGGAGTGCAAAAGTAGTATTTATTTAAATTTGACTTGTGCTTGAATTCATCTAATTTTTAAGAGAACTATCCTTCTGATAAATTTCCATTGCGGGGTTTCCAATTATCCTCGGAATTGCCAAACCCATTTTTTGATTTTTCCTTTTAACATTTTCGACACTCATTCGTTTTAAGTTTGCTTTTCCTTTGCAAAGACTAACCTTGTTCTATGTTGTTTAAAGTAATGTCGTTTTTTTTAATACTCTTCTCTGGTCTGATCCTTTACGGTCAAACGGTACAGGGTCGTGTAGTAGACGAAAACGGCGCGCCGGTTCCTTATGCCAATGTGTATGTCAAAAATAACAATGAATTACGCGCTGTTACCAATTTGCAGGGCGAGTACACCATGTACCTCGATCCCGGACCCTACGATCTGGTTGTCAAGTTTCTAGGCTATGAAACCGTCGAGCAATTTATCACGGTAAAGGCAGGACAGAAAAATATCTACAACTTCCAACTTGTTCCAAGTGCGAAGGAAATGAAAGAGGTTGAAATCAAAGTGAAACGCAGAAATATTGCCCACGACATTGTCATGCGCGTTGCAGAGCGCAAGGACACCATCAATCCTGACAAACACGATTACAAAGCGCAGGGCTACATTAGGGCCTCTGAAAAGAGAACATTAATCAAGAAAAAGACAGAGGCGGAGATTGAAGAGGAACTCAGTGCCATTAGTGACCCCTATGAAAAAGAGGCCAAGCGGAAAGAACTGCAACTCAAAAATAACGCATCCATCAACCTGATGGAAATTGATTTCGAGCGACACTACCAGGCTCCGAATTTGGTCAAAGAGATTCGAAACGGAGTTCAGATAAAAGGAAATACTCGCGATTTGTACTACCTCACAACCGTTAAAACGAACTTCAATTTCTTCAACAATTTTCTTTACGTCACGGATTTGAATGAGTCCGCAGTTACCTCCCCTATTTCGTGGGCGGGTATCGCATCCTACAAGTACAAATTGTTGGAGCAATACGTGGAAAACGGTAAAAAATATCACAAAATCGAAATTTCCTCGAGAAACTCCTCACAAAGTACTTTGAATGGATTTATTGTGGTTGAGGACTCCGTGTGGATGGTCAAGAGCATGTCGTTTCGCATGGAAAAAGGAAACTTAAAGAAGTTCGATTATTTCGAAATAGACCAAAATTTTGAGAATTGGGGCGATACGCTTTGTGTTTTGACCAGCCAGGAAATGCGCTATGGTGTTAAATATAAAGGAGAAGTATCCGAGGGCAAAACCGTGCTCACCTACTCCAATTATGATTTTGATGTCAGTTTTCCTAAGCGCTATTTCTCCAATGAGGTTGCAACCACAACGCGTAAGGCTTATGAGAAAGATTCGGCGTACTGGAGCGAGACCAGAAAAATCGAGTTTAGCGAGGAAGAAGTTTTTCTAATCAACAAACGCGACAGTATTGAGGCTTATTACAACCGAAAAGAGTATTTGGACTCTGTGGATGCCGTATTCAACAAAGTGAATATTTGGAAAATTCTTTGGTTTGGTATCGAACACAGAAACCGTGAGAAAAAAATGCAGTGGACCATGTCCTCCGTGGCGATGACCTTCGAGCCAGTGCAAATTGCGGGTCCAAGGATCTCCCCAAAATTCTTTTATTTTAAAAAGTGGAAAGACGAACGCTACATTGATACCTATTCCAATTTATCCGTTGGATGGATTAACCGCGATCCGAAGGGCGCTTTCAATGTGCGTTACTTGTACAATCCTTTCAAAAATGCCTTTCTGTACACAAACTTCAGCCATGCCTTTGGTTTGATTCGTTATCAGGACGCTTTCACGCAAATATTTCTTCGGGATAACTTCATGGAAATCACGCGAGGAATGGTTGGTCACTCGTTTGAACTGTTCAATGGCTTTTTTGTGGGTACAGAGGTCGAATACAACCAAAGGCGCTCGGTGCGCGATTACCAATTCGTTACGACTTTGGACAGTTTGGTAAACAACCAAGGAGTCCTGGAATTTGATCCCTATAATTCCTTGTTGGTCAATATCAATTTATCGTACACCCCGGGACAAAAATTCATGCGTGAACCCTACAGAAAATTGATTCTTGGCTCAAAGTTTCCAACCTTCTACGTTAACTTCGAGAAAGGTGTAAACGGTATTTTTGCCAGCGAGGTAAACCACAATTACATCTCTTTTGGGATGCGTCAAACCATGAAAGCAGGTACATTGGGAAGCACCCGTTACAACATTCGAGGCGGACAGTTTTTTAATTCACCCATCATCCGAGAGCCGGATATGAAATACCACAGACGTTCGGATATGTTCTGGTTTTCAAGCCCGATGTGGAGTTTTCAAGGCTTGCGAGAAAATTACCCAACGACCAAAATGTTCTATGAATTTCACGCCGAGCACAACTTCTACAGCGGCCTGATCAATAAGATTCCCTTCATGAAAAAAACGCGTTTGAATACGTTGGTTGGTGCCGGACTGCTTGTGGTGCCTGAATACAATTTGAATTATCACGAGTTTTTCGCAGGAATCTACCGAGATTTCAAATTCATACGTCGAAGACTGCGCATTGGCATCTATGGCGTTTATGCCAAAGATAATTTTCACGAGCCATTCATACGTCCAAAATTCAGTTTTGCCATTTTTGACGACAGGGAATTGAGGTTTAATTTTTAGCAAAGGCCTATTCATTGCAGGAGTATTCTAAACAATACTCCCGAGCCTCCTTGAATTTTCAGTATCTTTGCCGCCGCAATGCAAGAATCAAAAAAACATAAAGCCGGTTTTGTGAACATCGTAGGTAGTCCGAACGTTGGTAAATCTACCTTAGTGAATGCCATGATGGGTGAAAAACTGTCCATTGTTACCTCGAAAGCCCAAACTACGCGACACAGGATTCACGGATTGGTCAATCACGAGGATTATCAGATCGTTTTTTCCGATACTCCGGGCGTTGTCAACTCTGCTTATAAACTCCACGAGGCCATGATGAGCTTTGTGGAAACATCACTTCAAGACGCTGATATCCTGTTGTTTATCACGGATATCTTCGAAAATGAAATGAATCACAAAGAAACATTAGAGCGTATTGCCAAGCTCAATGTTCCTGTACTTTGTTTAATCAACAAAATCGATTTAGGCACCCAAGAAAAAGTCATGGAGCGCAGCGATTACTGGAAGAATAAATTGCCGAACGCCATGGTTTTGCCGGTTTCAGCCTTACACGGATTCAACCTCGACGTTGTTTTCGAGAAAATTCTCGAATTGCTCCCTGAATCTCCGCCTTATTTCGACAAAGAGGACATGAGCGACCGTCCTTTGCGTTTCTTTGTGTCGGAAATCATTCGTGAAAAAATCTTCTTGAATTTACAAAAAGAAATTCCCTACGCCTGCCAGGTGGAGATAGAAAGCTACAAAGAGGACGAAGTATTGGCCCACATTAGAGGTTTGGTTATTGTGGAGCGCGAATCTCAAAAAGGTATTGTCATAGGTCATAAAGGTGCTATGCTCACCAAAATCGGAAAAGAAGCACGCCTCGAAATTGAGGAATTTATTGGAAAACGCGTGTACCTCGAATTGTTCGTTAAAGTAGACAAAGACTGGCGCAGTCTTGAGGGAAAATTGCGCAAATACGGATACAAATCATGAGTAATATTATTGCAATTGTTGGTCGACCCAATGTGGGAAAATCGACACTTTTTAATCGTTTAACAGAATCCAATCAGGCCATTGTAAAGGAAGTCAGCGGTGTAACGCGTGACAGAATTTACGGACGTGGCGAATGGAACGGTGTGCCTTTTTCGGTGATTGATACAGGTGGATATGTGCAAGGCTCCGACGATATTTTTGAAGGAGAAATTCGAAAACAAGTAGAGATTGCCATTCAGGAGGCAAGCGTTCTTCTTTTTGTGGTGGATGTGATGGTTGGCATTACTGACCTAGATGAACGCGTTGCCGAAATGTTGCGCAAGACGAAAAAGCCCATTTATATCATCGCGAACAAGGTCGATAACATGCAGCGCATTGGGTTATCTTCAGAATTTTACAGCCTCGGATTGGGTGAAGTGTTCGATATGTCAGCCATCAACGGTCATGGCACCGGGGAGTTGTTAGACGAATTGGTCAAGCATTTCAACCCGGATGTAGAGGAACCTGCTGAGCTGCCGAGAATTGCTGTGGTTGGAAAACCAAATGTAGGAAAATCGTCCATGGTGAATGCACTCACAGGACAAGACAGAAATATTGTCACACCGATTTCCGGAACTACACGAGATGCTATCGATACACACTACAATGCTTTCGGATTTGATTTCATCCTTGTGGATACTGCCGGAATTCGGAAAAAGAACAAAGTTCACGAGGATATTGAATACTACTCCGTTTTGCGCTCTGTTCGCGCAATTGAAAACTCGGACGTTTGTATTGTTATGCTTGACGCAACAGAAGGTGTACAGAAGCAGGATTTGAGTATTTTTTACATCGCTGAGAAAAACCACAAGGGTGTAGTTGTGGTTGTTAACAAATGGGATTTGGTGGAAAAGGACACCAACACCATGAAGGAATATGAAGATAATCTTCGGGAAGCGCTAGCCCCATTCAACGACGTTCCGATTATTTTCACTTCCACGATCACCAAACAACGCATTCTCAAAACGCTCGAGGCTGCTATGATGGTGTATCAAAACCGCATTCAAAAAATTCCTACCAGCGAATTGAATAAGGTGATGCAGGACATCATCGCTGCGCATCCACCGGCCATGCTCAAAGGCAAACAAATCAAGATTAAATACGTGCAACAGTTACCGACACATGCTCCTGCATTCGCGTTTTTCTGTAACCTGCCACAATACATACAAGAATCTTACAAGCGTTATTTAGAAAATAGAATTCGCGAGAATTGGGACTTTTACGGAGTGCCCATCCGCATCTATTTCAGGAAAAAGTAAACCCAATAAAAAGCCTCGTCTCTAAAGAAACGAGGCTTTTTAATATAAACCTATTTCGATTAAGCGTGAACGCCTAGTACTTCTGCCATTTTAGCACCGATTTGCGCCGGAGAATCTACCACATGAATACCGCAAGAGCGCATAATTCTTTTCTTCGCTTCTGCTGTATCATTTTCGCCACCAACAATTGCACCGGCATGCCCCATTGTACGGCCTTTTGGCGCTGTTTCACCGGCGATAAAACCAACAACAGGCTTCGTTCCATTGGCTTTAATCCACTCAGCAGCAATCGCCTCGAGGTTTCCACCAATCTCACCAATCATGATGATGCCTTCCGTTTCCGGATCATTCATCAACAACTCAACTGCATGTTTCGTGGTGGTACCAATAATCGGGTCACCCCCAATTCCGATTGCTGTAGTAATTCCCATTCCTGCTTTCACAACCTGGTCTGCAGCTTCGTAAGTCAATGTTCCTGATTTGGAAACAATACCAATTTTACCTTTCTTGAACACGAAGCCCGGCATGATACCTACTTTGGCTTCACCCGGCGTAATTACACCCGGACAGTTAGGACCGATAAGTGTAACATCGTATGACTTCAAGTATTCTTTTGCTTTCACCATATCACTCACAGGGATGCCCTCAGTGATACAAACAATCACCTTGATTCCTGCGTTGGCCGCTTCCATGATTGCATCTGCTGCAAAGGCCGGAGGAACAAAAATGATGGAAACATTTGCACCCGTAGTCTTAACGGCATCTGCCACTGTATTGAAAACCGGTTTTCCAAGGTGCTCAGAACCTCCTTTGCCCGGAGTTACACCACCAACCACGTTGGTTCCGTAGGCAATCATTTGTTCGGCGTGAAATGTTCCTTCACTACCCGTGAATCCTTGTACGATAACTTTAGAATCCTTATTTACTAGTACACTCATTATGTTGTTCTTTTGGCTGTTTGCGGTGCAAATTTACTTTTTTGATTGGTAAACAGTCAACAAGATGGATAATTTTTTGTTATGATGCTCAAACAGCGTGAGTCTCAGAATTTCGCAAATTTGCATAACAAAAACTTAAGTATGACTGATCAAAAACCAGCGCTTCCCCAGAAGGAAAACAAAAGCGGAATGCAATCCACCATTCTTTCGCTGGTGTTGTTCATCTTACTCTTTTACTTTTTCATCACCCCTGACCTACTTTTGATAGCCCTAATCGTTTTGGTTTTGTTCATTCATGAAACCGGGCATTACCTCATGATGAAAAAATATAAATATGAAAACGTTTCCATGGTGTTCATTCCTTTCTTGGGTGCTATGGTTCAGGGAAAAAAAACGGAAAAGTATTCTCAAAGAGAACGCGCGAATGTCATCATGGCCGGACCTGTTCCGGGTATCCTGCTTGGTTTGGGTTTGTTATTCACCGGAATTCATCTCGAGCATGTTTACGTGCTGTACGCCGGAACCCTATTTATGGTGATTAATGTACTTAATCTTATTCCCCTAGACCCTTTGGATGGCGGACAGTTGATTTATTTGCTCTTTTTCGACAAAAAGGATTACTTGAAACTTTATTTTTTGTTGGGTTCTTCATTGGCAATTATTGGCTTGGGTTATTATTTCGACAATTATATCGTCATGGCATTCGGATTTTTGCTGGGCTTCAGAGTAAGAGCCTACCAAAAGATTCTTGGTATTCATCAGGAACTGAGAGAGCAAGGTATTGATTACGTGCGCACCTACGAGAGTCTGAGCAATCAGGAATTTAGCAAAATCAAACGTGTAATTCTGGAACAATCTACGCTGGCCAAGAAGATGATAGACACCGATTTTGTTGAAACGCCTGAATTTGATGAAGTTATGGCCAGTGAAGTAAACAGCATTCTAGAAGTTCCGGTGGAAAGAGATTTGAACGCGAAGGTGAAATTTGCGTATTTGTTCACCTGGCTGGCTTGTATTGTTGGCACTGTTTACGTGGTCATCACGTTTCTACCTAAATTGACTGAATTAATTCAACTGCTGAAAATCGACGGTGATGTTTAAACTGGATCAGAAAGTCATTTTCGTGGACAGTCCCGGATTTGGATTCATTCGACAAATCGTCAAAAACGATGAATTTATGGTTGAAGACGAACATGGATTCATCCGCATGTTTCGAGCAGGTCAAATTGCACCCATCAGAATTTCGCGAGAAAAATTGGACGCTGTTGATAAAGTACCTCAGGAAAAAGCCAATCCCTCAAAACCCAAAGTTTTAGAGAAACACAATGCCTTACCTGAGGTCATTGACTTACATATCCATGAAATTGTTGATCGCCACGAACATTGGAGCAATACCGAGATCGTGAACTATCAAATGGAATATTTAAAAGCGCAGCTCAAGCGATTGATGGAAAAGCGTGTGAAAACCGTGCACATCATTCATGGCGTTGGTGAGGGAGTTTTGCGTGCCGAAGTAAGACAATACCTACGAAAGTTCAAGAACTGTGAAATCAACGACATGTCTTACACCCGAAAAGGCTTTGGCGCAACCGAATTTATCATCCGATACAAAGGCAATGTCTGATTTGAAACCGTTTAAACTGAAACACTTCGAACTGCTTCAGAGTTCGAAAGTATTCAAAATCGGTACGGACGCGCTTGTTCTGGGAGCTTGGATAAATTGCCCTTTTGAACCCAAAAAAATTCTGGATCTCGGAACAGGTTCCGGAATTCTTAGTTTGATGATGGCTCAGAAATACCCCAAGGCATCCATCACAGCGATAGACATTGATAATGAGTCTATTAAATTAGCTGAATTAAATTTTAAATCAAATACAATCAGCAAAAATTGTACGACCATTGAAACATCATTTGACAACTTTAAATCACCTGTTGGCTATGATTGGATAATTTCAAATCCACCATTTTTTTTGGATTCGAAACGCGCAGAAACGAATGTGAACAAGCGCGCCAAGCATATTGACCAAATGATGCTCAATTCATTCTTTGATTGTATTCGGAAAAATTTAACCGCAAATGGCATTGCTGCATTGATTTATCCTGTGAATTCCGAATTCGAAATCTTTGCTGAAAAACACGGATTGTTTGTCAAAAAAAGACTCGATGTGTTCGGCAAACCCGAAAACCCGGTGAGACATTGCGCTTTATTTTCCTTGGAGCAAGTAAATTACATCCCTAAAGAGAGTCTCACAATTCGGGATAAAAATGGAAACTACACTGAGGCCTATAAACAATTGACCATCGATTTTCATGGCGTGAGTCTATGATCCGAAAGTTTCTTCCACAGATTCTTCATATTTCTGAAAGTTGCTCGCGAACGTTTTTCATTACACCTAAACAGTTCAACAAAGAATTTAAAAAGAGTTCAAAATTCCGGATTTTGGCACTCAAATCTTTAAATGTCAATATGCCTTTTTGGCACCAATCTGGAAATCTTTGAGGTAATAAGGCTCAAAGTAAACCAAATCCTCAAACATTTGATTTTGAAACTTTTCGAAAGCTACTCGGATCTGTCCACGTGCATCTGCTTGAATCTCAGTGAAATGAAAATTTCCGCGATGCGACCACAAGGATTTGCATTTCTCTTGGGCATCACCTACGAGGTAAAGTGGAATATTTGAATCGATTTCCTGCAAGTAGTTTTCGTCAAAAATATCAGCTGCAATCGGTTTGACTGCATACATATTTGAGTCATAAAGTGCGGTAAATGCCTCCATCCTTCTGGCATCAATCATACTCAAAAACAAAGCGTTGATCGGAATCGAAATATCAGACTCTTTGCAGAATTGTGCCAAAGAAAGTAGTGCATCCACAGCGATTAACGGAATCGCCAGTGCAAAACACAGACCTTTTGCGGTGGAAACTCCAATCCGAAGACCAGTATAACTGCCCGGGCCACAACTCACTGCAATGGCTTGCAAGTCAGAAAAGGTCCAAGAATTACGGTCTAAAATTTCCTGAATCAACACATTGAGCCGTTCACTGTGCATGAAAGATTCGGAAGTCTCTGTGATATAATCAACCAAAACTCCCTGATTGGATAGTGCAACTGAGCAAACTTTTGTGCTTGTTTCTAGATGAAGTATGTGTGTCAATTTCTCTTCTATTACTCGAATATTTTTATTTCTACCCTACGATTGGCTTGTTCTTCCTGCTCATTCTTGGGATTTTCGTAGATCATCATGGTGCTGCCATAGCCCACAAATTCAATGCGATCCTTGTCGATTCCATTTTTAACCAAATAGTCCCTCACATATTTGGCACGCGTCAAAGACAACTTTTCAGCAGCGCGACTGCCTTTATCGGGCGCGTTAACATGTCCCTGAACCTCAATACGAATGGAGGGATTTACTTTCATAAAGTTGACCAGCTTATCCAAATCCTTGAATGCGGACGGCAAGGGTTCACATGTTCCTTCAATGAACTGCACACCATCTAAACGCATGTTTTCATTGATGTCGTAAGGATTCATCAAAATTGTAATGATGTTGTCCACACCGGCAACCAATTTCGGACTTACGTCTGTTTTAAAGTATCCTTCTGCATCACAAGCGAAAGTGGCGCCTTTTGTAGTTACCAAATCAAAAGTTAAATCAGAGCCGTTGAAGATGTTCTCAAGACCTTTGAGTCCTTGGATATTCACTCTGGATCTCACCGGGAAGCCTGTTTTGGCATCTCTCATGACAATTTTCAGCGTCAATCCTGCTTTATTTTTGCGAAACTCAAAAGGATCCATCTTCGTTCTCGCATCCAGGGTTTTCACTTTTTTCAACTCAGGGATTATTGTCAATGTGGTTGGCGTGGCGGAGCTTGCAAAAACCAAAATCCATTGTCCTTTCAATATTTGAAATCTTTTGGTTTCTTGCAATCCGTCATTTGTTGTTGGATCGACAGACAAACTTTGACCTTGTGCCAATGTTTTGTGGGCAAGCAAAAATGCAGTACCCAAATTCAATTCCTGGTCAAAATTTTTCGATTCTGCCCTGAATACCGCGAGTTGAATCTCCTGCTGAGCAGCCGAACTTGTAATTTTTAATTCACCGTCGTGCGGCGCTTGATAAAGAAGCACACCACAATTTTCACCTACGAGCGATTTCAACTTTTCATACTCAGCAAACTGTCCTTTAAATTTATGCGGCCCGGACGTCTGTAGTTTCTCCACAGCAAATTCGTTCGCTTGAGATGGAAAAACAGTATTGGACGTTTGGCCAAAAGCAGCACTTGTACTGAAAATCACACCGGCTGCTATCAATAAGAAACGCTTCATAATCATCATTTTTTAATCGCTTTGGCAAATACCGTACAAAAACGATTTTTTTTGAAAAAAATTTTGGCAAAATTATAGATTGAAAGTTTTTAAGTGGGTTTTGATGTGAACAGTTTTGAACATTTTGACCCAATAATTGAGAAAACTGTTGATTATTGTTGATTTCTTATTAACCACGAAGCAAAAAGTCTATTGAAATTTAACAGTTACTTTTGTCAAACGATTGCGTTATTGAACTATGAATCTTTTTTTAATTGTTTTCGGTAGTTTATTGGCACAACTCACACAATCCGGTGTGGATGATCTCATCAATCACGAACGCAGAAAAGTTTATCATGAAAAAGCGTTGGCCTATTGTCAAGCGAACAATTTCAATACGAATTATTACTTTTTAGTCGATTTTTCCCTGCACTCCGGCAAAAACAGATTCTTTGTCTACGATTTCAATGCGAAAAAAGAGACCAAAAAAGGCCTCGTGACACATGGCTCCTGTGATGTCTTTGAACCCAATCCTACACCCTACGAAAAAGCCAAATTCAGCAACAAACTCAACAGTCATTGTTCCTCTTTGGGCAAATACAAAGTAGGAAAACGGGATTATAGCAGTTGGGGTATCAATGTCAAATATTGGCTGCATGGTTTGGAAAGCACCAACAACAAGGCACAAGAGCGCGTGGTAGTATTGCACTCGTGGTCCATAATTTCTGACATGGAGATTTTCCCGGAATACAGCGCTTTGAGTTGGGGTTGTCCGGCAGTTTCAGACAACTTCATGAAAGATTTGGATGAGATGCTCAAAAAATCAACTTCATCCGTCTTGCTTTGGATCATTGATTAAACTCAATTTAATTTCGCTACCTGGGATTCATAATTACGAAAGGAATGAGCAATTCTTCCATGGACACTCCACCGTGCTGAAATGAATTTTGATAAATTTTCACATACTGATTGTAGTTGTTCTGATAAACAAAAAAATCTTCTTCGCGCGTGAAAACGAATTCGCTGTTCAACGAGCCTTTTGGCAGAAAGGCATCGTTCGGGTTTTTGATAACCATCACCTCTTTTTGGTTGTAGCTCAAGTTGCGCCCTGTTTTGTAGCGCAGATTCGTGTTGGTAGAGCGCTCCCCTACTATTTTGACCGGATTTTTAACTCTGATGGTGCCGTGGTCTGTAGTCAACACCAACTTAAAACCGTGGGCTTTTACTTTTTGGAAAATCTCATAGAGCGGGCTGTGTTCGAACCAACTTTTTGTTAACGAACGGTATGCTGCTTCGTCGTCAGCAAGTTCCTTGATCATGTCCATTTCTGATTTTGCATGAGACAAAGCATCCACGAAATTGTAGACCAAGACCGCAAAATCATTGTTCTTGATGTGGTTGAAGTTGTCGTTGTATTTCTTCGCAGCATCCAAATTGGTGATTTTGTGATAACTCCATTTTACCTCTTTGCCTAACCGTTTCAACTGACTTTCGAGCAACTCCTCCTCGTGGTTGTTTTTCCCTCCTTCTTCATCTTCGCCCACCCAAAGTTTTGGAAATCGTTTTTGAATTTCGCTTGGCAACAAACCGGCGAAAAATGAATTTCTGGCATATTGTGTCGCAGAAGGTAAAATGGAATAAACAATCTCCTCGGATTCAACTTTAAAAAACTCATTGATAATAGGTTGCAAAACTTTCCATTGGTCGTAACGCAAATTATCGATGACCACCAAGTATGTTTTTTGATTCTTGCCAATCAACGGAGCAATTCTGTTCTTGAATAGCGTATGAATCATTTCCGGAGCCTCCTCTTTGCCATTAAGCCAGTCCAAGTAGTTGTCCTCGATAAAATCACAAAAAAGCTGGTTGGCCTCTTTCTTTTGCATGATCAGGATGTCATTCATGCTGTCCTCCTTGGTCTTGGATAGTTCCAACTCCCAGAACACCAAATCAGCATACAATTGCGCCCACTCATCTTTGTCCAAACGATCGCCGATGCGCATCCCCAATTCACGAAATTTCTGTTGATAGTTAGAAGTCGTTTTTTGTGAAACCAATTTGTTTTGATCCAGAATCTTTTTGAGCGTGAGCAGAATTTGGTTTGGGTTCACCGGTTTAATCAAATAATCCGCGATTTTTGAGCCAATCGCTTCCTCCATGATATACTCTTCCTCGCTTTTTGTGATCATCACTACAGGCGTATGCGGACGTTTCGTTTTGATTTGCAACAGCGCATCCAAACCGGAAATTCCGGGCATGTTTTCATCCAAAAAAATGACGTCGTAATGAGTCGTTTCAGACTCTTCTACTGCCTCGTGTCCGTTGTTAACGGTATCTACGGAATATCCTTTTTGTTCAAGAAATAATATGTGTGGTTTCAATAAATCGATTTCGTCGTCGGCCCAAAGAATTTTCGCGTTCATGTTTTGATTAATTTGTAGTTTTGATTTTCAGATTTAAAGTTAAGTCATAATTCCCGTTCATGTCACAAACGAACAAAAAGAAAATCATCAACGACCCGGTTTACGGTTTTATTACAATTCCAAACGCATTTTTTTTTGAACTCATAGAAAACAAGGCCTTTCAGAGATTGCGACGCATTCAACAACTTGGCCTAACTCATCTGGTATATCCCGGAGCCCTGCACACGCGCTTTCATCATGCTTTAGGCGCGATGCATTTGATGCAAAAAGCTGTTGAAGTGCTGCGCAGAAAAGGTATTGACATATCGGAAGACGAAGAACATGCTGTACTCGCGGCGATTCTTTTGCATGACATTGGGCACGGACCCTACTCACATACGCTGGAGCACACCATCATCAAAGGTGTTTCTCACGAGGATATCTCCGCACAAATCATGCAAACTCTCGAGCAAGAATTTGGTGAACTCATTGGAGGTGCGATGCGCATTTTCAACAACCAGTACAAGCGTCCCTTTTTGCATCAACTCGTATCCGGTCAATTGGACATGGATCGTCTGGACTACTTAAACAGAGACAGCTTTTACACAGGCGTTTACGAAGGACGCATTGGAAGCGAACGCATCATCGAAATGCTCAATGTAGTGAACGACAATCTTGTGGTTGAGCAAAAAGGCATTTATTCCGTGGAAAAATTCATCACGTCCAGGAGACTTATGTATTGGCAGGCCTACATGCACAAAACTGTCGTTGCTGCGGAGTACATGTTAATTAAGACCCTTGAGCGAGCCATGCTCATCTGCAGAAATGGAGGGTCTGTTTTCGCATCACCTGCCCTGCAATTCTTTTTGAATCGGCAGATTTCCAAGCAGGATTTTAACTCCGATCCACGAGTGCTCGAAAACTTTTTGATGTTGGACGATTATGATATCCTAGGTGCGATCAAAGTTTGGACAAACCACGAGGATCAAGTGCTACGTATTTTGAGTCGTGGTTTGATTGATAGACGCCTATTAAAAGTACAATTCCTAACAGAGCCATTGTCAGAAGATCGTCTCAAACTTGAAATTCAACTGGCGGCGAATGCGTTGAACCTGAACGAAAAGGATGCTGCCTGGTTTGTCATTTCGGATCAATTGACCAACAAAGCCTACAACATCGAGCGCGATCAAATTCAAATTTTGATGTCGGGAAGCAATGAAACTATCCCTTTACCTATTGCCTCTGACAACTTAAATATCAGCACTTTAAGCAAACCCGTCACTAAGTTTGTCATGTGCTACCCTACCGCTGAAATGCAAATAAAATAGGCTGCCCCATCTGAGACAGCCTATTGAAATCATTATTGCTTTTCTAATTATTTCTTCAAATCAAAACGATCCAATTCCATCACTTTCACCCAAGCTTTGACAAAGTCACGTACGAATTTTTCGTTGGCGTCATTGCTGGCATACACTTCAGACAAAGCGCGAAGCTCTGAATGTGAACCGAAAATGAGGTCAGCTCTTGTCGCCGTCCAAACCACTTGTCCGGTTTTTCTGTCTCGCCCTTGGAAGAGCTCTTTATCCGCGTCCACCGGAGTCCAGGTGTAGCGCATGTCCAAAAGATTTTTGAAGAAATCGTTGCTCAAAGTACCTACGCGATTGGTGAATACACCATGCTTTGAATTGTTGTGAGTAGCACCTAGTACACGTAATCCTCCCACCAGCACAGTCATCTCAGGTGCGGTAAGCGTCAAAAGCTGCGCTTTATCTACCAACAATTCCTCGGTGGTGAAGGTGTATTGCTTCTTCTTGTAATTTCTGAAACCATCAGCGATTGGCTCCAAAACGGCCATTCCGGCTACATCCGTTTGCTCGATAGTGGCATCTGTTCTACCCGGTCTGAATGGCACTGCGATGTTTACGCCAGCTTTGCGCGCTGCTTCTTCAACTGCTGCAGAGCCGCCGAGCACTATCAAGTCTGCAATAGAAACCTTTTTCTCGGCATTGCGCTTGTTGAAATTGGTTTGAATTTCAGTCAATTTGCCTAAAACCTTTTTTAATTGTTCGGGATTGTTGGCCTCCCAGTTGGCTTGTGGCTCGAGTCGAATTCGTCCGCCGTTGGCACCACCTTTGAAATCAGAACCTCTGAAAGTTGATGCAGCAGCCCAAGCCGTGTAAATCAACTCTTGATGCGTCAAGCCGGATTGTAGAATTTGTGTTTTCAAGACTTTGATGTCGTTGGCATCGATGAGTTTGTAGGTTCTTTTCGGGATTGGATCTTGCCACAAAAAGTCTTCTCTGGGCACTTCTGGTCCGAGGTGTAAGGCTTTTGGGCCCATGTCTCTGTGGGTCAATTTGTACCAAGCCTTTGCGAAAGCCAACTCAAATTCTGCAGGATTTTCCAAGAATCTTTTGGAGATTTCTGCATAAATTGGGTCAAAACGCAATGACAAGTCGGTAGTCAACATGGTTGGACGGTGGGTTTTGTTTGGATCGAATGCATCCGGCACCATCACCTTAGGATTTTTTGCAACCCACTGATGAGCCCCTGCCGGACTTTTTGTCAACTCCCACTCTTCGTTAAACAAGCTTTTGAAAAAACCGTGGCTCCATTGCACCAGTGTAGAGGTCCAAGTCACTTCCAACCCTGATGTAATGGCATCTGCACCTTTTCCTGATTTGTAAGAACTCGTCCAACCGAATCCTTGCTCTTCGATGGCTGCTGCCTCCGGCTCATGACCAACATGACTTGCCGGACCTGCTCCGTGTGTTTTACCGAATGTGTGTCCGCCGGCAATTAAGGCAACCGTTTCCTCGTCATTCATTCCCATGCGTCCAAAGGTTTCTCGAATGTCGCGCGCTGCTAAAACAGGGTCGGGATTTCCGTTGGGTCCCTCAGGATTCACATAAATCAATCCCATTTGTACAGCTGCCAGAGGATTCTCCAACTGTCTGTCGCCGGAGTAGCGGTTATCTTCCAACCATTTGGATTCTGAACCCCAGTACACGTTGCTTTCTGGTTCCCAAACATCGGCACGACCGCCGCTGAAACCGATAGTTTTGAAACCCATAGATTCCAAGGCCACATTGCCTGCCAATACCATCAAATCTGCCCAAGAAATGCTTGCACCGTATTTCTGCTTAACCGGCCACAACAAACGTCGTGCTTTGTCCAAATTGGCATTGTCAGGCCAGGAATTGAGCGGCGCAAATCGTTGCTGTCCGTCGCGAGAACCCCCGCGACCATCGCCTGTTCTGTAGGTACTGGCACTGTGCCAAGCCATTCTGATCATCAAACCACCGTAATGACCGAAATCCGCAGGCCACCATTCCTGAGAGTTGGTCATCACTTCTTTCAAATCTTTTTTCACTGCAGCCAAATCCAATTTTTTGAATGCTTCTGCATAGTTGAAATTGGCATCCATCGGATTGGAAAGACTGGAATTCTGTCGCAACACACTCAAATCAAGTTGGTTGGGCCACCAATCTCTGTTTGTTGGTCCGTTGCTGGCGGCATTCATTCCAGCGGTGTTTTTCGGCGTGTCAACTGCTCCGGATTGCGCTTTTGCAACTGCCTCCGCAGCCTTCACACCCGTACTCGCATGAAAGGGGCAAGAAGCCGCCGTCTCCTGCGTTTGTGCTTGCGTCAAATGCGCAAGTCCCAATAAGCCAAGGAATAAAATCTTTTGTATTTTCATAACTTCATTTTTTACTTGCAACAAAACTAAGGGCTATATTTGTTAGATAAAAACGATATTTTCAATAATTCAATCGATATCATCTATGAATATTCAACAAATTCAATACGTTCTTGCTTTGGCCGAAACCAAGCATTTCGAACGTGCGGCTGAGAAGAGTTTCGTGACTCAATCTACACTGAGCACCATGATTTCGAAATTTGAAGACGAATTGGGGGTGTTGATTTTCGACCGAAAAAGAAAACCAGTGGGAATCACACTTGAGGGCGAACAGATTATTGAGCAACTCAAGAAAATCGAAAGGGAAATACAAAGTCTGCAAGAGGTGACGCAAGAAATTAAAGGCGAAATGAAAGGCACACTGTCCATTTCGGTGATTCCTACCATTGCTCCGTTTTTGCTTCCGCTGTTTCTCAGCCGCTTTGCATTTAAATTCCCCGAATTGAACATTGAAGTAAAAGAGCAAACCACGGCTGAAATCCTCAGATTAATCAAATCCAGGGATTTGGACATCGGCATCATTTCAATTCCCATTGACGACCCGGAAATTCAAGAAACCTACCTGTATGACGAGCCATTTGTTTATTTTGACAACAAAGCATTGAATCAAAGCAATATTCAAGCGTCGGACATCAATTTGAATACTTTGTGTCTGCTTGAGGAGGGACACTGTATGCGAACTCAGGTGCTTGAATTGTGTGATTCTTACGAGCAACAACTGCACAGCATGCTGAATTTCAGATTCTTGGCGGGGTCAATTGACAGTTTACTTCGCTTTGTACGCGCCAATGATGCGAGCACGCTACTGCCCTATTTGGCCACTTTAGAGCTGCCTGAAAACGACTGTTTGAAAATTGCCGAGTTCGATGAACCCGTACCTTACCGCACAGTGGGATTGGTAACCCACAAGCATTTTGTAAAACACAAAATTCTAGATTTGTTGCAAAAAGAAATCAAAGGGCAAGTACAACCAAAATTGCCGAAAATCGAAAAACGCGGTAAGATGTTGCGACCTTTGGAAGGGAAATAAGGGCTTGCTCCCTGGTGCAGTGGCGGATTTTGGAGACGTAATAATCAATACGCCTTTATGTCTGTGCGAGGTGGAATGTTCAATGAAGCAAGCATACGACATTGAGGCAGACGCATTTTGGAAGCTGTAATGCTATCTCTGGCGTTGTCATTAGTTGTCAATTCTGAAAATACTTTTTACCAAGTCTGTTTGTTGAAACTTATCAGTGTCGAAATCTAAAAATACATTTTGTTTGTCAACTATCACAAAACCGAACCAAAGAAAAAATCTGTAAAAAGTGCGTACGCCATAACATCCAAAAAAATCTCGTTCCGGAGTGGAATAGCCGGGTTGGAAAAATGAAATGAATTTGGGGAACGCTTTTAAATACTTGTCTGCATAAAAGTCAACCGTTTGGGGTTGGTCGCCAAATTTGTCTAGCAGCATCACTGAAAATGCCCAACCCAGCTGTCCGATTGGTTGCTCTGGATAGCCGTCATTAAAACTCCAAAGAAATTTGTCAGTAAACGCTTGAAAAAATTGTTTAAATAACTGCAAGCGATTGTTAGTTTCAACAAATTTGGTTGCCGCTTTTGTCAATGTTAGTTTTCCATTTGTTTTTCTTACAAGTCCGGCAATCTCAGCAGTCAGTCTTGCACTTTTTATGGCAATACAGTCGTCTTCTTTCCAAAGTTTCGTGAATCCACTTTCAATATTCTCGTCAAGTAAAAATTTCTTGTCGTAAAGTTCAACCATTACTTTTTTAGGTAATGCTCCGAGTGGTGTCAGTTTGATGTGTTTGTCTCGTTGAATAATTTTTAGATAATCTTCTACTAGTCTAAAAAGAGGAATTTGGTCAAGTGTTTTGTCGTCAATGTCGTCGCGAAATTGAACAGGAGATTTGTCGCCAAATGTGTAGTAAAGCAAATGATGAACTTCTATCGGTGTTAGTCCGAAAAAGTCTTCTACAGGGGTGTTATTCCGTATTACGAAATTTACTTCTAAATCGTCAGGTATTTTCATTTACAATTGCCCTAATCTTATTCTATCCTATCAGCACAACAACTCAAACTCCCTCCCCCCAGTTTTTCAATTCGTCTTCAGACCAAAGACTTGGGAAAAAGATTCGTCTTTGGTATTTCGGATGCATGTACTTGCGCCAATCACTGCCGCCGGTCGCTTCTCCACCGCCAATGTACTTCATGGCGGCGTTGTAATGGGCCATCACCCACTCCACATTTACCGTGTAATCGTAGTGCCGCATGGCTTGAACGAGTTTCTCGTCTTGTTTTACACTTTCCGGTAAGGCTTTAAATTTTTGATAGAGATTTTTGACGTTGTAGTACTCCATTTTCTCAAGGAACATGGGTTTGTACTTGCGCTCGAAATTCGTGATTAAAGTATTTTTTTTGCCCGTGGCATGGTCCTTTCCTGCAGCGTGCCAATACAAATGTTCGTAGGCGTGCTCAATCGGAGTGTTTCTGTCAATGGTGGCCCTGAATCTGAAATCGATAAGGTTGATGGTATCCGTTGAAGCAAATTCAATCAATCGGTATTGAGCACTCTGAAAACCACTTGCCGGCGTTAGCGTGTTTCTGAATTTGTTGTATTGCTCTACCTCCATGCCATCTCCCATGATATCGAATGAGGTGGACAGCATGTCGAAGTAGCGACTGATTCGGCGCAATTTTTCGGTGAAAAATTCAGCGTCCGGCTCTTCTTTTTCGCAGACTTGATTGATTTCCCAAAGAATCATCTTGAACAACAACTCATTGATTTGATGATACATAATGAAAACCATTTCGTCAGGGAGCGTGGTGCGCTGCACTTGCAAACTCAACAGCGCATCTGGCATGATGTAATCCCAGTAAGTAATGGGATTCGCGTGAATCAAGCCCTCCAAATGAACTTCTGTTTTTTGATCGATTGCTTCGAATTTTTCCTCCAAGCGCTCAATCAATTCATCATAATTTCTCTTCATGTTTTCTCGTGTTTCTCAGTTCAAATTAGCCCATAAATTCCGTAATGATGGCGTCGATTACCGCAACTTCTGTGGCAGCAGTAATATGCTTGTCAGCAATCAAGCCTTTGATCATGTTCTCTTGTTCTGTCCCTTTAACCAACGCTGTGTGGTAAGGAATATCAGAGAAAGAAACCATGGAGTATTTGGGAAAATACTTATCAGGATACAGCGCATTGATTCGGGCTTCAACTTTTTTGAGCAAAAGAAAATCCGGGTCGGCAACCAAGTCGCGCATCACAATGTAATTTTCCTTGGACAACTCCTGCATGGCATCCCCATTGGGTTTTCTGGATTTTTGATACGCATCGAACGCCCGCTCGGGATCGTTGGGATACTGCATCATGCATTCATTGAGCACGAAACAATCTTCAAATCCACAATTCATGCCTTGACCGTAAAACGGCACCGTAGCGTGGGCGGCATCTCCTAGGAGCACCAACTTGTCTTTGGTCCATGGATAACAGCGGATGATGGCCAAAGACGACAGCGGATAATCGTGCCAGATCTCATGGATATTGGGCACCATCTCATAGAAATCAGGGAAAACCGTTTTGAAAAATTGGGTCACATCTTCATCGGTTTTCAGGTTGTTGAAACAGAATTCATGGTCGTCGTAGGGCATAAAAAGCGTACACGTGAAGGAGCCATCGAAATTCGGAAGTGCAATCAGCATGAAACGCTCTCTGGGCCAAATGTGAAGGGTTTCTTTTTCCAATTTATAAGAGCCGTCGGGGTTGGCAGGCAACAATATTTCTTTGTAGCCGTCAGGGATATAATCCTGAGAAAAATTAAAACGGTCGGTACGCTGTAAGCCACGGTAGCGCGCTGCCGAAAATGCACCGTCAGCCGCAAAAATTAAATCGGCCTCTGCTGTAATCAACTCGCCACTCACCGTATTCTGAAAAGTTGCTCTGCCGGCCTTCATATCCACCTCGATGCACTCCATGTTGAAGTGAATTTTGGCATTGCCCTTAGTTTCAGAAATGGTCATCAACTTGGCATTGATATCCCCCCGGGAAACTGAGTAAATGCATTGATCCTCCCGTCCGTAGGGTTGATAGCTCGTGGAACCGTCCAAGTGGTGCATCGTACGTCCCCACATCGGAATAGCAATCTCGCGAATATCATCCCCCACACCGACCGCATCAAGAGCCTTCCAACCACGGTAAGACATCGCGAGGTTGATGGATTTACCGGCAGAGATTTTTTCCAAACGCATGTCTTTTCTGCGCTCGTACACTTCAACTTGATAACCTGCTTTGTTGAGATAAACGGACCAAAGTGAACCCACGAGACCCGAACCAATGACCATTGCTTTTTTTTGTGACATAGATATTGTTGTTTTGCTCTTGAACAAGCCAACCCAGTGGGTGTTCAAAATGACAGCGTAAAAGTAAAAATTTGATACGATTGCCGACCTGAGATTTCTCAGCATTTGAAACGGCTAAAATTGTGTTTCGTCAAGTCAATCGAAAACGACGACTTCATAATTCCCTAAGAATGTTCGGGATTCACGCATCGTAAATTTCTGAAGGAGCTGATTTTTAATCTTTTGCTCACCGAAAACAAATTTTGAATCGGCATCCACCAGCACAATGGGCTTTTTGAGTTGAATGACTGCAATATCGTTTATGTCGTAAATTGGATAAACTTCATGTTGAAAAAGTGCATTTTTTTCATGTCCTGCTTCGAACAAATTCTGATCCCAATGATACACAAATGTGAGGTCGTAATAAGGCGGAGAAATCACTACACTACCGCCAAACTGCTTGGCATAGGCAACGAGCTTATCAGATTCTCTGTTGTGCGTTTTTAGAGGATTGAAACCAAAAATAACCGCCACAAGGAGTACAAAGCGCCAGGCTCCGAATTTTGGTTTCAATCCATCCACCAACCAAGCCAAGAGGGCGAAAAAACCTATGTTTACAAAAAACAAGTAGCGATCCAGAAAGACGGAGTTGTTTCCAATTTTAGAAATCACAAATGCACTGAAATACAAGCCCAGTGAGCACAAAGCAACCAGAACCAATTTTCTATTCTTGTTCAAGGTTTGAATCAGGGCAACAAAAAATTCTTTCTGTCTGATTATCAAAAACAAAACAACAGCCACGAGAACCAGGATAAAACCCGGACCATTCATCAACTTGTTAAAAACACCATACAACTCGCTCCACTGCGGCTTGGGCACCCAGGTTCCAACGTCTTGAACGTGCTGCAATCGCGCCATCAGTGGCAACAACAAAGGAAGCGCAAGGGTTATCAAAAGAACAAATACAAGCGCGGTGTGCAGGAAATCGCTTTTGCTGACCTTCGGAAAATTTGAAAACAAAAAAGCCAAAAAAAGCATGGGAACGATTAACAAGGCCATGTAGTGCGTGTAGAAAATCAGTCCCAACACTACCGCGAACAAGACACTGTTTTTCCACGACTTATGTTCAACTGATTTTACAAGGAGTAACAAGGACAGAGAAAAAAGTAACGAGAGCAAGGAATACGTTCTGGCTTCAAGTCCGAAACTGTGGTGAAAATTGGAAAAGACAAATAGCCCAACAAGGAGAAGTCCAACAGTTGAGTTTTTCAGGATTTTACCCAAATTGAAAAGAACCGGGATGGTCAACAAACTGTACAGCAACGATAAGGAGCGCACAGAAACCGGAGAAATGCCAAAAAACTTTATCCAAAAATGCAACAACCAAAAATGTAAGGGAGGATTGTTCTCACTAAAAAACAACGCATTCATTTCAGTCAGAGATTTCTGAGCGTGAAAAATGGAAAATGGCTCATCCAAATCGATGCACAAACGATTGATAAACAGCACGCCAAGCAAAAGCTTGATCATGATTAGACCATACAAAATGTATTTCTGCTTTTGGGTGAATTCTCCATTCTGCATGGGCAAATTTAGGGTTATATTGAAAACCCGCTTTGCTCTTTCGGTTTCACATACTCAAAAGATTTAGAATCCAAAGAATTCCTTTGTAATTCGTACTTTCGCGCCGATTGGCATACGCTGTTCATGGAAAAATTTGATTTAATCGTAATTGGAGGAGGTCCTGCAGGTTATGCAGCTGCCATGCGCGCTATTGATTTCGGAAAAAGCGTTTGCCTCATCGAAAAAGATTTGGTGGGTGGTGCCGGCTTGTACAACGGCGCTCTTTCCTCCAAAACGCTTTGGGAAATTTCCACCAAAGTGAATGAAGTCAATCGGGTTACGCGAAATTTGCGAAGCGAAGCCTTTGAACTTTCATGGAATGAGGTTCAAATGACTTTACAGGAAGCGCTTTTCGAAAGAAAGTTTCACTATTCCTGTCATTTGAAACTCCTGCAGGGCAAGCTGAATAAAGGCTATTTCGCCTTCAAAAGAGGCTTTGGTTGTTTGCTCTCGAACCATGAAGTACAAATCACCCACAACGAAAATCAGGAAACTGTTTACGGTGACTACATCATTTTATCTACAGGGAGCAAACCCAGAATACTGCCCAATATTCCCGTTGACCACAAACACATACTCACCTCAGACAGTATTGAACAAATTAAAAATTATCCCAAAAGCCTGGTGATCATCGGAGCCGGTGTTATTGGCTGCGAGTATGCCACGATTTTCTCAAATTTCGGCCAAACCAAAGTTTACATAATTGATAGAAAAGATCGTATCTTACCCTTTGAAGATGAGGATGTTTCAGAAGTGATTTCGCGCAACATGAAAGCCAAAGGCGTAGTCATTCACAGCGAGGCCAATCTGGAACGAATTGAGGTCATTGATGGCGAAGTAGAATATGAACTTTCCTACCCGGACGGGCGTCATGAAACCATTCGCGTAGAAAAAGCGCTTGTGTCGGTGGGAAGAACGCCAAATCTGGAGCATCTGGGCCTTGAAAATGCGGGCGTCATGCTCTCCACCAAGGGCGCCTACGTAGAAGACGGTGATACGGTGACCAATGTGCCTAATATCTTCGCCGTCGGTGATTTGACCGGGCGCATCGCTTTGGTAAATATGGCTGAAATCGAAGCGAGATACACGGTAGAAAAATTATTCAGTGATATCCCTAGAAAACTGAACTACGACAATGTTTGCACCATCATGTTTTTGCAGCCTGAGGTAGCCTTGGTAGGGAAAAATGAGCAGCAATGTGTGGCGGAAAACATTCCAATCAAAGTAGTAAAATTGGATTATTCGATGATCTCTCGTGCCATAGCCATGAGAAGAAGAGAAGGATTTTTCAAAATCATAGTCACCAACGACGAAAACATGCGTATTCTTGGTATGCGCGCCGTGGGTGAACACGCTTCCTCTGCCATTCAGGCTGTAGGTTTGCTGATCAAAATGAATGAACCCATAGAAACACTTGCAGAATTGATACACCCACATCCCTCGATTGTTGAAGGCATACAGGAATGTGTGCGTATGTTGTTGAACCGCTCCATCTTCAAACCGGTTGTTTTCCGCGATAAAATGTCAGTTTATAAAGTAGTTGATGGACAAAAAACAGAATTGAGCTATTTGTAAACTTGTGATGAATACTTTTGAGCTATGAATCTAGACACCTACAAAGCTTTACACATCATCTTTATGGTCAGTTGGTTTGCCGGATTGTTTTACATCGTTCGACTTTTCATCTACCACACCGAAAGCTTCGAACGTCCTGATTATGAGGGCGTTGTATTAAGAGAGCAATTCAAAATCATGGAAAGAAAACTTTGGTACATTATCACCTGGCCGGCGATGATATTGACCCTAGTTTTCGGAATAAGCATGCTGGTTGAAGCCCCAGTTTACCTCTCTCAGGTTTGGATGCACGTGAAATTGTCCTTCGTTTTCGGACTGCTTGTTTACCACCTCTACTGTCATCGCCTTTTTCGCAAATTTCAGCGGAATGAAAAAACACTTTCCTCCACACAACTTCGGGTTTTCAATGAAGTTGCAACCCTTATCTTGGTGGCTGTTGTGTTTATAGTGGTTAAAAAATCTGCCTTGAATTGGGTGTATGGCACTTTGGGCTTCTTCGGTGTGGCTATCGGTCTAATGATTGCCATTCAATGGTACAAACGCATTAGAAACAAAAAATGAAAAAAGTTCTCGTTTTGCGATTCAGCTCCATTGGAGATATTGAGCTCACTACTCCCGTGCTCAGATGCTTGAAAAAGCAAACCGATTATGAAGTCCATTATGTCACCAAAAAGTCTTTCGCATCGATTCTGGAACACAATCCCTATGTGGATCATTTGTGGACCTTCGAACAATCCGCCGGAGAGCTGATACCCAAACTGAAACGGGTGAACTTTGACTTTATCGTGGATTTACACAACAACATACGTACCCTCAAACTAAAACTTCGACTCGGGGTGAAATCCAAAGCCTTTCCAAAACTCAACGTTCAAAAGTGGTTGTATGTAAATTTTAAGTTGGACACCATGACGGATCAAAAGCACGTTGTTGACCGCTACTTTGAGGCTGTCCAACCACTCGGCGTTCAAAACGACCATCAAGGCCTGGATTTCTTTCTGTCGCCACAAGATCAAATCGATGCTCAAACTGTCCTGCCTGAATCTTTCCGCCATGGATTTGCAGTTTTCACTTTAGGCGCCCAATTTAAAACCAAATGTTTACCCGAATCGAAAGTCGTGGATTTGCTTGCAGAAATTCGAAGTCCGGTTGTTTTGCTGGGAGGAAAAGAAGATCAAGCGTTGGGAGAGCGTTTAGAAAATCAATTTCCGGAGGAAGTAATCAACTTCGCAGGAAAACTAACCTTGGGCCAAAGTGCGTCACTGCTCAAACATGCGCAATGCGTTATCGCCCACGACACCGGTTTGATGCACATAGCCTCAGCTTTTCAAAAACCCATTGCAGTGATTTGGGGCAACACCACGCCTCAAATCGGCATGTATCCCTATGAAGTAAAGGCAACAGTTGAATATTTCGAAGTGGACAATTTGGCTTGTAGACCTTGCAGCAAGATTGGTTTTCAGGCTTGTCCCAAAATACATTTCCGTTGTATGATCGACCAAAATACGGCGCAAATCGCAGCTTTCGCTGATTCTTTCTAAAGCAATGAATAGCATGGCAGAAAAATTCAGCCTTAAAGATCAGCTTTTTAATCGCAGTAAAGTAGAACGCATCGCTCGTGAGATAGAAGCCGTTTTCCCTGCATTTGAAACAGAAACGTTCATACACGAAGTATTGTCAGAATTTCCCAACCTGGAGCTCAAAGAACGCATGCTACACATCAGCAATATGCTTTTCAAACATTTGCCTCAAGATTTCCCATCAGCGGTTGAAGTGCTTGTGGCCTCACTTCCGGAGCCTTGCAACCCGAATTTATCAGACAACGACTTTGGTGATTTTATCTATGCATCTTATGGAGAATTCGTTGCAAAATTCGGGATCTCACGCACGCAACTGGACCTTTCTCTGAACGCCTTGGAGCAGTTCACAACACGATTTTCCATGGAATATGCAATCCGTCCATTCTTCGTTGCATTTCCTCATGAGACCAAAGCCAAAATGCTGGAATGGACAAGCCATCCGCACTATCACGTGCGGCGCTTGGCCAGCGAGGGTTCACGACCCAAACTGCCTTGGGGCAAAAAAATTCATTTGTCAACACAGGATACCCTACCAGTACTCGAAGCACTTTATGCAGATGAAACAAGATTTGTAGCGCGCTCCGTGGCCAATCACCTGAATGATATTGCCAAAACCGACGCCAATTTGTGTATCGAAATGCTTCAAAAATGGCATCAAAACTCTTCCAAAGAAGCCAAGCATCTACCATTCATAACGAAACATGCACTGCGCAACTTGATTAAGCAAGGCCATCCCAAAGCACTGAAAATCATCGGTTTTGAACAAAAAATTGCCGTTTCCATTACCAAGTCGTTCGTTTCTTCCTTTGTGAAATTCAATGAGCATTTTGCCTTTGAATTCGAAATTACAGCGAGCGAGGATTGTAAAGTACTAATCGATTATTTGATTCAATTCAAGGATAAAAATGGGGAAATCAGCAGAGCGAAGGTCTTCAAGCTCAAAACACTGGAACTCAAAGCGAACGAAAAGTACTCAATCGAAAAAAAACATTTCATGAATCCGAATATGACCACGAGGAAACTTTATCCGGGATTGCAGCGCTTCAAATTACAAATCAATGGCAATCGTGTTTTCGAACAAAATTTTGAACTGCTCCCAGAAACGAATTCCTAGCTGCACCAAGCGGACAAAATGAATTAATAGCGTTCTTTGCACAAATTTTTTATCGATGATTTCCGGATTGAAAGTTGTTGAATTGGCTACGGTTTTGGCGGGACCGCATGTTGGGATGTTTTTCGCTGAACTGGGTGCAGAAGTTTTGAAAATTGAAAACCCGAATAATCCGGATGTCACACGTTCATGGAAACTGCCGTTAGAACCTGTTGAAAGTCCGATCTCTGCCTACTTCTGCTCAGTGAATTACAAGAAAAATTATGTCTTTCTCGACATCAAAACCGAACAAGGATACAACGCAGTATTAGAGTACATCCGCACCGCTGATATCGTTTTGATGAACTTCAAAAAAGGGGATCAGGATAAACTAAAACTCAGTGACAGTCTCTTACATCATCTCAATCCCAAGCTGATTATCGGGAAAATATCGGGATTCGGTGACGACTCTGACAGGGTGGCTTATGACCTTATTCTTCAAGCGGAAACAGGATTTATGTCTATGAACGGTGAGCCAGGTGGCTTGCCAGTAAAAATGCCTGTGGCGCTCATTGACGTGTTGGCAGCCCATCAGCTCAAAGAAGGCATTCTCGTAGCCTTGTTGGAGCGCATGCACACGAATAAGGGACGTATTGTTTCAGTGTCTCTATACGACGCGGCAGTAAGCAGTCTTGTAAACCAAGCCTCGAACTATCTCATGAAAAGACATGTGCCGCAACGCATGGGATCCTTGCATCCCAATATCGCTCCTTACGGCGAAATATTCAAAACTTCCGATGATAAACTGGTGACTTTTGCCATTGGCAGTCAAAACCATTTTGAACTCATGTGCAAATGCTTGGGCGCTAAACACTTGATCAACGACAAACGATTCCTACACAACCAGTCGAGGGTGGAATACAGAACCGCCTTGCAAGAGGCGCTGCAATCTTTTGTGGCAAAATACCGTTCTGAAGATTTGCTCGAAGACATGCAGGCTTTGCATATCCCTTGTGCTGAGATCAAAAACCTGAAACAACTGTTCAAAGAACCCGCTGCACAGCAACTGGTGCGAACAGAAAAAATGCACGATAAAATCACAAAGCGTGTCACAAGCATCGCCTTTAAACTCAGGTAAAATGACTATCAGAACGCCGCAAAATCACCTCGAATGGGACGCCTACTACGACTTGCGCTACCGCGTGCTGCGAGCGCCTTGGAACCAACCTCGTGGCTCCGAGAAAAACGACGGTGATGCCACAGCGATTCATTTGGCCTACTTCGAAAATGGGGTCATCTTGGGTGTTGTGCGCCTTGACACCCAGCAAAGTGAGACATGGGCGCAAGTGCGTTTTATGGCCGTTGAAGAAGACGTTCAAGGAAAAGGCATTGGCAAACAACTCATGGCCACCGCTGAGAATTTTGCAAAAAATTTAGGATTTAAAAACATTGTTTTGCATGCCCGGGAAAAAGCCCTTCCTTTTTACCAAAAACTTGGTTACGAGCTGCTTGAAAAAAGTCACCTGCTCTTCGGAGAAATCCAACATTTTAAAATGCAAAAATCTCTTGAAAACGGAGACTAGATTCCAGTTGAGAAAACGCTAAAACTTCATTGGAAAACAGGCAATTTTCAGGTTGAAGAATTCACTGTATTTAACAATTCGCCAAAGACCTGAAACTCGATTTTAGAACTAACTTTGCGCGCGATTTGTTACACCATCACTTTTGAATTGAGCACATGAAATTTGCAATGAACTACCTCTTTTCCATGCGGATGATGACCTTGGGCCTTTTTGTCTTTGGTCTTGCCATCGGATGGGCCACTTTTGTTGAATCCTGGTACGGAACACAGGCCTCCAAGGCTATCGTTTACAACAGTGTTTGGTTCGAAGGTTTGCTTGTTTATATGTGTTTTGGCATGGTAGCGAATATTTTCCGTTACAACCTTTGGGCGCGGGAAAAAATCGCTTTGTTGATGTTCCACCTGTCTTTCATAATAATCATAATCGGCGCCGGGGTAACGCGCTACATGGGATTCGAAGGACTTATGCTCATTCGCGAAAACAGCCAAAGCAACGTTATCCACTCCGCCGATGCCTTTGTGCAAATCTATGCGACAGACGGCAAAATGGAATACCGCTACGACAAATCCATCATTCTGGCTGATGTTCCGAATGCCTTCATGCAATTCATGGCCAACAATAAATTCAATACCTCCTTCAAAAAATTTGACAATTCAGGTGATGTAAAAATTACTTACGAAGGTTTTATCTCCAATGCCGTTGACTTCCTTGAAAAAAGTGTTGAAAACGGCACCTCCATCCTGGAAATTGTAACCCCTAGTCCGATGGGCGGCATGGACACCAATTATGTGGAGCAAGGCAGCACGATTACCAAGGATGGTTTTGTTTTGGCTTACGACTACCCGACACCGATTGAAAACGCCATCAACATTCGCAAAGACAACAACAGTTTCACCATCCAATCCCCTGTGGATTTGAGCTACATGCAAATGAGCGATCAGTCGCGTGGAATCATTCCAGCCGATTCTGCGGCGGGCTTTTTTCAGGGACGCTTATACTCATTTGGAGGCCAAAACTTCGTTTTCAAAGCCCACCACCCGAGTGCAAAAATTTCAAAAGTAAAATCTTACGTAAAAGATGCCGGCACGGACGTGCTTTATCTTAAAGTAGCATCTGGCAAGGAAGAAAAAATCGTTGAACTTGAGGGCGGTCAAAGTCGCATCCCATTTCCCACATTTTTTGAATTGGATGGTATGAAATTCCGCTTGGCCTACGGTGCAAAACCCGTAGAAACGCCTTTCAGCATTTTCTTGAGAGATTTTCAGCTCGACCGCTACCCGGGTTCAGATTCACCCGCGTCCTATGCCAGCGAAATAACAGTGATTGACCCCAAAAACGGGAAGCAATTCGACCGCAGAATTTTCATGAACAGCGTAATGGACTACGAAGGCTATCGCTTCTTTCAGTCCAGCTACGACCCGGATGAAATGGGAACGCGACTGAGCGTGAATGCCGACTTCTGGGGCACAAACATCAGTTATTTCGGTTATTTGCTGATGATCATAGGTATGATTTTCACCTTCTTCGCGCCCGCATCTCGATTTTCCCAAGTCAATGCATTGATTCGCAAAATGAAGGACAGGAAATTAGCGATTGCCGGTAAAACAGGGATCGCCATTCTTTTCTTGTTGCCGAGTGTTTGGAGTTTTGCTCAGGATGAACACAATCACGCTCACCAAGAAGAAACAACACCTGCTGATTTTACCGTGAGTGAGGAGTTTCTCAAACAGCAACAAAAGGTAAATACTACCATTATCGACGCGGCGCACGCCAAAAAGTTGGAAACATTAATCATTCAGGATTTTGACGGACGCTTCAAACCGCTTCAAACACTGGCCTTAGACATTCTGCACAAAGTGTATCGCAAGGACACTTACAACGGATTGACGGCAACCCAAGTCTTGATGGAGGTGATGTTCAATCTGGAATTCATCAAAAATGAAAAATTGATTGTGGTCAATCACCCTGAAATACGTGAGCGCATAGGGATTAGCGGAAAATATGCTACTTACCTTGATTTCTTTGACAAAAAAACCGACGAATACATCCTCGAACGCGATGTGGCTTTGGCGAATCAAAAGCCAGAAGGCAAGCGCAATGAATACGACAAGCAAGTTATTAAAGTGAATGAGCGCGTTCAAATTTTAGGTGCCGCGGTGTACTACTTCCGAATTTATCCCGTGCGCGGCGCTCCAAACAACACTTGGTACACGCCTTTCGACACCGAAGCGCCTTACCAAAACGTAGATTCGCTCATGCCGAAATTTTTCATTGATTACGTCAATGCCGTGCGCATCGGGAAACTCACCGGCGATTACAAGCAGGCCGACGAAAGTCTGGAACTGATTCGCAGCTACCAAAAAGCCGTGGCGGGCGACTTGTATCCTTCCGATCAAAAAATCAATCTGGAGATTCGCTACAATGAGATGAACATTTTCAAACGCGTGACTTATGTGTATCTGCTGTTTGGATTTGGGCTTTTGGTTGTTTTTTTTCTGGGGGTGTTCAGCACGAAAACACGCTGGTCGAAAACTGCAAACATGACTATGCTGCTCGGTATTATCGTTGGGTTCATACTTCATGGTATTGGTTTGGGACTGCGCTGGTATATTTCCGGTCATGCCCCATGGAGCGACGGCTATGAGGCCTTGTTATTCATCGCTTGGGTGGGAGTTCTAGCAGGGTTATTGTTCTCTAAAAAATCCATGGCTTCCTTGGGTGCTACGGGTATTTTGGCCTTTTTCCTACTGTATGTAGCTCACCTCAATAATCTCGATCCAAAAATCACCAATTTGGTACCTGTACTTCAGTCTTACTGGTTGAAAATTCACGTAGCAATCATTACTGGAAGTTACGCTTTCCTCGGCTTGGGTGCAGTTTTGGCCATCGTAAATTTGCTACTCTACATCTTCAAAACGCCCGCGAATAAAATCCGTTTGAACCTGCACATTGAGGAACTTTCTTACATCATTGAAATGACTTCAACGATTGGCTTGTTTATGCTCACGATTGGCACTTTCCTCGGTGGAATTTGGGCCAATGAATCGTGGGGTCGCTATTGGGGATGGGACCCAAAAGAGACTTGGGCTTTGGTTTCCATTTTGGTCTATGCCATTCTTTTGCATTTGCGCTTCGTGCCTGCTTTGAAAGGAAAATTGGTTTTCAATTCAGTCGCCATGTGGTCGTATTCAGCGATTCTCTTCACTTATTTTGGCGTAAATTTCTTCCTCGTAGGTTTGCATTCCTATGCCAATGGCGAGGCAGAAACACTTTGGCCAAGCTGGTTGACTTATGTCGTTTTGATTTTTGTCGCGTTTAATGCGCTGGCGGTGTGGCGTGAAAAAACGGTGAAATAGTCTTAGACAAATACCTTGGCGCGTTATTCTTTCACTTCGAAAAGCGAATCACCAAATGCGCTGGTTGATTTTGTCAAGCTCTACTTCGCTGCAACGATAGTACACTTTTTCTTTGGTTATCTCTTGTTCAACCAGGCCCCAGGCGATGAACATCACAAGCAAGGCGTCAATTTTTTTTGAAGGCATTTTTACATGCTTGTAAATGGCGGAAATACTGCATGGCTCAAGCTTTAGAATGACGCGAAGCAAATCGAGTTGCTTATCGGTCAGCACCTCAGGCTTTTTGATCAGTTGCTGTTTTTTGGTCCACACACCGACTGTAATTCGGTTCGCGATTAAAGTGTCGTCCGCAATTCGGATGTATGGAATCCACTGCTTTTCTTCGTTTAAGGCTCGATGTGGTTTCTCCTCAGATTCAGCTATTTGAATTTCAAGAACAAGTTTTTTTACGTCTTTAGGATCATGCCAAACACGGTAAGTGAATTTTACCTCAGGACTGCAATACCTTGATGCCGCTGCTTCAACCACGTAGTATTCTTCCTCCGGGTCAATACCTTTGATGCTTCCGTTGTCTTTCACTCCGATGAGCAAACGACCGCCACTTGTGTTCGCAAAGGCGCACAGCGTTTTTGCAATTTTCGAAGGGTCATCAATCCGGTATTTAAAATCCTGATTTTCATGCTCGCCTTCCGCCAACAAATCGTAAATACTCACACCATCCGCCTCCATATTTCCCATGATTTTTCAGCTTGTTGGTGTAACATGGTAAGCCCATTCAAGGTTGTGGCGCCTCGCGTTTTTGCTTCGCTCAAAAAATTAGTTTCTTCCGGGTTGTAAATCAAATCCACGACCAAATGACCGGCATTGAGCGCGTCAAAAGGAAAATCCAGACAGTCTTCTAAATTTGGAAACATCCCTACTGGTGTTGTATTCACAATGATCCCACAGTGCTTGACCATCATATCGTTGATTTCTGTGAGTGAAAACTCATCGGTTTTCGGATTTCTGGCAACGACCAACACAGAAAGTCCGATTTGCTCCAAAACAAATTTTACGGCTTTTGCAGCGCCCCCGTTGCCCAAGACCAAAGCGCGTTCGTGTGTGTTCAACAAAAACGGCTTGATCATTTGCTTAAATCCAAAGGCGTCTGTATTGTAGCCTGTCGTTTTTCCATCCTCAATGAGAATGGTATTCACGGCACCAATACGCTCGGCCTCCTCTGACAATTCGTCGAGTAATAGAATGATCTCTTCCTTGTAGGGAATTGTGACATTCAGTCCAACCAAATTGGGTAGGGACTTCAGCGCCACGAATTCACCAATAGTTTGAATTTCGTAATTGCGGTATTCGGCATCAAGCCCAAGTTCTTGAAATTTATTCTTGAAATAAAGCTCAGAGAATGAGTGTTTTAAACTTTTTCCAAGAAGCCCGAACTGCACAGAGTTTTGTTTTTGAGACATTTGGCAAAAGTACGAAGCATTGTTCACGACGCGCGGTTCGGAGTCGCTAAAAATTGAATGACGTCTTAAATTTGATCAATTGTGTCGCCAGGTCAAACCGAATTCAAAATTGCGTCCCGGCATCGGAAAACCTCGAACCACTTGATACTGTGCGTCAAAAATGTTGTTTAGTCTCACGTGAATGCGCCAAACTTGTGGTTTATGCTGCTTGTTGGGCAAACTGTAATTCAGGCGCAGGTCGTGGAGTTGAAAAGCATCGAGCACATTCGCTGCAATGTTTTCACCGAGCACAAAGCGAAAATCATGAAAACCGTAGGTGTAGTTCAGTGCTAAACCCATCCAACTTGCGCTCAATTCCGTTTGATGCAACCAGTAAGGCGTGTAAGGAATTTGATGTCCGTAAGTTGGACTGTTCTTGTCACTTACGTCGATGGCATGGTTGAAACCGGATTTGTGGTTCATGGCAATCATCCAGTCATCCTTTTTCGATGTATAGCGCATTCCGATGGACGCGTCGAAACCCATACTTTGCACCTCTTGTAAATTTCTCACGGACCAAACAAACAAATTCTGCGTGGGAATGGCAATAATTTTGTCGTGAATTCTTCCGTAGAACGCATCCAAACCGATGTTCATTTCGAATTGCTTGAGGAAACCGGAGACATGCCAGCCCGTATTCGCCATGCGCGACAACTCAGGTCTTAAATACGGATTCCCAATAGCTCCATAATACATTTCGGAAAATGTTGCTACGCGGGCAAATTGCCCTACTGATGCTCTGAAAACCTGTTCAACCTGCTTACCCATCCAGCGTTTGTTCAAACCCAGAGAAGGGGTAAAAATAAATCGTTCTTGAGATTTCTCCCCGTGTGTCCAATCATTCAGCCATTGAAAGGGCAAATCCAAGCGGAGTTTCAGGTTGTTTTTCAAATAATGCCAACCCATATTCGCAATGGCCCGGTTTCGTTTCGGAAATATTGCATCTGCTCTATTCGTAGCCAATTGAGAATGCACATACTGCGCAGACCAAAGCAATTTAAAGCCCCTGAACCACCAGCGCCCGTTGTGTCCCACATCCCAGTTATCTTCTCTATACTGCTGCCATTGCGGTGCAACAAGGTGAAATGAATCGCGGTAGTCCGTAGTGGTTCTGGAGAAATTGACAAAATTGAACCATTGCAGTTTGTTTGCAACATACTCATGTCGAAGTTGTACATTCCATTGTCTATTGTCCAGTGTTTGAAAATTATCCGGATGATAAAAGACGATGGCACCGGGTAATTCTCTGAATGCATCCAAAAAATTTGCAGCACCCTGAAGTCTATGGTTTTTATTCAATAGCCACGACGCCCCCATGCGTGAAGCCACCTCGCGCGTGAAGTTGTGCATTCTTTGACCTTGAACCTGAACCAAGCCATGTGCATAATCAAAAGGATAATTACCATGAAAACGATAGGCGTAGGACTGTGCAAAGACTCGGATATTCCTGAAAGATTTCAACCAAGAACCTGATAATTTATAGCGCCCAAAAGAGCCGCCAAGCGTCTGGATTTGAAGAAAATCCTTGGAGCTTGTATTCATTTCCAAGAATTTTAAATGCAACACACCGGAATACGTTTTGGCCAGCGCGGGCAGCTCCCAAGAATCAGACCCTCCAATGCTGTAAAACACGGCATGTAAACCGTCAGTCTGAATCTCGCCTAAATTCGCCGAACCCATCTGGTTGAACAGCAAAGTCTGATAATTGGACACCAACAGAAAGTGTTGAGAACCCAAACCTCTGGCATTCAAAGTTTTCAGTCCTCCTGCCCCACCATAGGAACGAACGAAAACACCACTGAATTTTGAAGTCAATTCACCCAAATCCTCCGGGCTCTTTTGTTGTATTTCCTCAGAAAAAATCACGGTTCCTGCAGTAGTGCTCATCTGTTGAACCTCTTCCGCAGTCAACTGAACAATAATCTGAACTGCGGAAACTTCAACGGTGCGCGCACTCGAATCAGGAGGCATCTGCCCCAAAACTCCGAGATTGAGCAACAACCCGAATAACAGCCCAAAAAAGCCCCAATTGCGCATTATCTGGCTAAAACCACACGGTGATTCACCACACCATTCTCGGAAATTAATGCAACCCTATAAACACCATTGGGCAAATGACCTAGAGCAATATAATGCTGATTATTGGGCAAAGAAGAAGACAACAGTTGTCCTCCAACATCCTGAATATAAACCTCGAATAACTCGGCATTTTCCGAGCGAATGTTCAAAAATTCACTGGCCGGATTGGGGTAAAGCATATAGGATGCTTTTTGCGTGTTGGTAAGTCCGGACCAATTCGAAACAGTCAAATTATCCAAAGCAAAGTAGCCCGGCGTATTCATACCGAAGGCACCGTTGTCTGTCGAAGTCAATTCAAACAATATTTTGCTAACTGTCCCCAGAGACGATAAATCCACTTGTGCCCATGTGTCAAGGATGTAATGTTCATCCGGGTTTTCTGAACGGTAATCCGCCAAATAAAAGTCTATCGTTCCGGTGACTTCATTTTCTGTGTCCAAACCAATAATGGTAAGTTTGAACCAATCTTTTCCATCAGTCCCATCTACCTCCCCGGCTGCGTTGTAGCTGCTTCCAAACTGTTTGGCGTAATCGTCACCAAATTTCATGGAAAGCGCCGCATAGGTGGTATTGGTGATGAACACCGACATTGGATTGGACGGTTGCTCGAAGTGAATTTCTCCAGTGGCATACCACAGGGCAAATTTTTGTGAATTTAATGCTCCTGAACCCGCATAACAACTGTATTGATTGGTCCAACCTGCAGTGGTTACGTCTGTTTCTGATGACACTGCAAACCCGGTCCAAGACATCCATGAGGGGTTGTAACTGTTGTTGAAGGATACTCCATTAAGAGAAAAACCTTCCGACTGATCACTGCCATTCCAGTAATTTTGTCCTGTAGGAAATACAATATCCTCAAAATCAACAAGAAAAAGTTGTGCATGCAATGACATGGCCAAGGTCAACGCCATAAAAGAAGTAGAAAATTTAAACATACGTAAATCATTTTGAGCCGCTCTGTTGAGTTAGTTCGCGGCAGGTTAATAAAAATGACTTACAGGAAAAAATAGCTAGATGAGAAACATTGCGCACTGTTCCTTACTCCGGCTGAGCTTTTATCCTGAAAGCTATACCAAAATGATTTTAGGCAGGTCTTCTGACTTGTCTCACTTTTTTCACCTTCCCATTCGTCTGCTGACAAACAGTGGTCTAACTGAAAAAAGCTGCTACTAAGACTTACAGCTGCAGGAACAGTTCTTGATTTTCACAAGATTCCCTTTTAATTGCTTGCCAACAACAAGCAAACCTGAAATCGGATTCAAAAGTAAATATTTTCATTTGCCTGATGGACTGAAGATGAATTTTGTTTTCGTCAAAGGAGATTTTCGCCGAATAAACTCATCAGTTTTTGCTTACGCTCAGAAGCAATGGAGAGTTCTACATCATCTGACATCACCACTGCTCCGCCATCCTGTTTGAGGATTTTTTTGATGTGGTTGTAGTTAATGATTTGACTCCGATGAATTCGAATGAACGTTCCCATAGACTCGAGCTTTTCAAACTCAGAAATGCGCTTTGACACCACAATCTTTTTTTTATCCGCAGTAATAAAATGGGTGTACGAACCATCGGCCTTCAGATAAAGAATGTCGTTCAATTTCAAAAAGACCAGTCCGTCTCCGGTATTGAGAATCACTTTTTTTTCGGGCTCTAGTTCCAGATTCTGTCGCAAATCGGGTACATTCAATCGTTCGTTTTTAGTCACCTTACCCAACGCGCGCTCAAGGGCTGATATTCGAACGGGTTTGAGTAAATAATCCACGGCCGATTTCTCAAAAGCGTTCAAAGCATATTCATTGTAGGCCGTCACGAAAATGACTTGAAAATTCACTTCGTCTTCAAAAAAGTCGAAAAGTTCCAGCCCGGATTGCCCCGGCATGGAAATATCTAAAAAGACAATGTCGGGGTTGTGCTTGTTTATGGCGATAACCGCTTCCGGTACGTTTTTACATTCCTGAAGGATTTCAACCTGTTTGAAATTTTCTTCAATTATGCCGCGCAGCGCGAGTCTGGCGTGCAATTCATCATCTACTATTATTGCTTTCATTGGTCTTCATTTTTACAGGGATGTGCAAAACTACACGCGTTCCGACAGGATGATTTTGGTTGTTTTTGAGGTCGATAATTTCCGAAAATATCGGTCGGACGTTGAGTTTATTAATAAGTTCTATTCTTCGATCTATGGCTCGTGTGGCGAAGGATGTATGCTTTTGAAATTTTCGATTTCTCTCCATTGACCGTTCTCTGCCAATGCCGTTGTCTTCAATTTCTACACGCCAATATTTTTCATTCTCTCGAGATAGCGCCACCCTGAGAATTTTAGCACCTTCTTTGTGCAGCAAGCCATGTTTGATGGCATTTTCAATATACGGCTGCAAAATAAGTGGTGGAATGAAGTAATTTTTGAGTTGTTCTCTGTTTTCGATAAGCAACAAAAACTCAAACTCTGAAGTCTCATTTTCTCCAGAATTGAAACGCGCCTTTTCAAGTTCTACATACAATTCAATCGATTCCAATTCTTCGTAAATCGAAATCTCTCTTTTGTCTGAAATGTCCAACACCTTACGCATGAGATCTGAGAAAACCCCAAGATATTCATTTGCTTTAGTCTTTTGATTGCTGTATATCAACCCTTGAAAAGCATTCAAAATATTGAACAAAAAATGTGGATTCATCTGCGTCCTGAGAGCTGTAATTTGCGATAGTGCCAACTGTTCGCGGATGGCTTGACGCGTGCGGATTTTTGCGAACTGCCAACGGAAAATTAGATAAACCAAGACTACAAGCAACAAAGAAAAAATAGTTAAGAACCAATATGTATTCCAATAAGGCATGGCAATTGAAAACGACAAACGCTCAATGGGTGTTTTTATGATGCCCATCCGGACGCGAGCTTCAAAAGTGTAGTTTCCGGGTTCAAGTGAAAGAAAATTGATATCTCGAATTTTTCCATCTTGCATGCGCCACTCATCAAAAGCACCTCTCAAACGGTATTCGTAAATATAATTCCCCAAACTTCGAAAATGCACGGTTTGCAACCGGATTGAAAGATTGTTTTGGTTGTGTTTCAAGCGACTGTTTTGTTGAACCGTTTGATTTGCTGCCAATGCACGCTCAATCCTGAATAGAGGCATCGTTTGCTCAACAATTTCCGAAGTCCCGGTTACAAGCAAACCGTTATTGGTTGCCAAATAAATCGAACTCTGACTTATTTCAAGGTCTGCAATCATGAGGCCATTCAATCCGGAGGAGGCCGATACGTCATTAACCTCCATGGTTTTGGTGTTTATTTTGTGTAATCCGGCATCTGTAATCAACCATAAATCATTGCCTGATATGCGCATTTTTTTGCATTGATTGCTTGGAAGACCATTGCCCTGGTGCAAACGAAAAACAACTTTATCACCTCGTATTTTCCAAAGTCCTTGTTGTATCGTTGCCACCCAGATGTTTCCATCCTTGTCACCGCGAATATCTGTGGCAATGATTGGGTTTCCTTTTTCGTCGCGAATCTCATTTTTCGAAAAGACCGGAGAAAAAAGAAACAGACCGTCGCTGTTGCCGGAGTAATAGGATTTAGAATTTTTGTCGAAATACACCGCCCGTGTTCGCTTGGATTTCAAGATAAAAATGTGTCTTTGTTCCTGAGAATACAGTGTGCTTTTCAACTTTCCCACCAAAAAATCCGGCAAGCGAGGCGAAGATTTCGAATCAAAAGTGGTTATTCCCGATAAATTATAAGTCCCCAATAATATGTTACCCAAATCGTCCTCTGCAATCGTTTTCCCTAAGTAAAACCTACCCAGGGGTTCCTTGTGGTGCTTCCTGAAAATGCCTTGAGAACAATAAATGACGTCTTGTTTCACATGTATGAATTCAATTTCATTGATTCCTCCTGTGCTATACTCAAAAACCAATTGACGACTCGGATTAATTTCAAAAATTCTCCCATCACTAGTCCCTGCGTAAATATTACCTTGTTCATCTTGATTCAAACAAGTAAGCAAGACTTTTGACCCTCTTTCATCGCCCTCCAAAAGAATTTCAGTGAGATGCTCATTGGGAATAAAAATTAGGCCTCGTCCCAAAGTGCTCACCCAAATATTTCCCTCTCTATCACTCACGATATCCGTGGTTTTAAATTTTGTTATCAAGGGCGCACCGATAGTTCTGGATTTTGAATCAAGCTGATAAACCCCTGAAGTTGTGCACAACCACAAGCGGCCATTGGCTGTGCTTAACTTAATAAAAGTCCCCAAATCAGCGTTATTCAAATTGCGGAACGGTCGTTGATTGCTATCTAAAATCAAATTCTCAATCACGCGCTGAATTGCATAAACTTCACCTGAATACGTGTAAAAATCGACCTGACTGTTGAATTGCTTTTTTTTATGGATCCCGGATTTCGATAGTGTTATCAGATTTGATGTGGTTGCCAACAGCAGAGCTTTCGATTTTGGGTGGATGGCCACTGATGTTATGGCTTCCGAACCTCTTCCCAATTTGTAGTGGGTTTGAATGCGCCCGTCAGCTTTAACCTCGTATAAAGTCAACTCAGTGGCAACAAACAACGAGCCATCATACACGGTAAAATCAGTGAGGTTGACATCGGTTTTGTTCAATATTTTTGACGAGAGCGTATCCAGGAGAAGTCTGCTGCCTGAGGTGTAAAATATTTGACTGGAAAAATTCTTACACCAAATTCTGCCCTGCTCATCTTCAATGATCCCATCTACCCCTACGGCAAGGCTTTCCACAAACTCGTACTTTTTATAGCTTATGCCATCGAAAGAGTACAAGCCCTTGTCCGTACCGAGATAAAGTAAACCACTCTTTGCGACATACAAATCGTAAATCTGAATGCTTGGCAAACCATCCGAAGGTCCAAATTCTCTGAAATAAGGCTGTTGTGCGTGCGTGTAAACCATGCAGTACGCGACTGCAAAAAGCATGAAAATAAGCTTTGTAAATAGTACCCGCATACGTTTTGAAACTCACCGGGTGAGTGGTGGACAGAAATAGCTCTAAACCACAAAAATAAAGAAGTTGCGTTCCGAAATGGATTTTATTGTCCGAACGAAAGAGAATTTCACCCGAACACAGCAAAATTCTTCATAAAAACCAAAATCTAATGTGCGAATTGCTCCTGCAATTTGTGTGACATGTAATCAAACAAATTCGTCAAAGGCTTCTCCACCATCATCTTGAGGAAAGCATTCACTTCACCGTCAAATTCAATAAACCCTCTAGAGTTGTCACCATCAGGGGAAATTCGAATCACCAGCGTAAATGGGAAAGGTGCACCTGATCCGGACTTCATTTCCAAAAGATTGTTGGGTTCGCGATGCACCATCTGCAATGGAATTGTGGCCATTTTTTGAACCTTGAAAGAGCAACTGTCTTGAGTGGCGGTCCAATCTGAAATTTTGTCTTGAGGCAATAAATGGAAGATATTGCTACAATCGCTCAAAAACGCAAAAACCTCCTCACTTGAGGCGTTTATTGTTGCTTCCTGACTTTTAATTTTCATGGCGGTAGTGTTTGGAATGATTCAGACTATTGACGCCAAACTGATGGATTTTCTCTCCATGCTTTGAGCTCCTCCAAATCAGATTCCTTGATGTAGCCCGTTGCAAGCGCCTTGTCTAAAAGCACTTCGTAATTCGTCAACGTCGCAAAATTACAATTCGCCGCTGCAAAAGCTTTTTGTGCTTCTTCAAACTGATAGGAGAAAATGGCTACCAAGCCTTTCACATTACAACCGACTTCTTTCAATGCAGCAACCGCTTTCAAGCTACTGCCACCCGTTGAGATCAAGTCCTCCACCAAAACCACGTTTTGACCGGCCTCAATGTGACCTTCAATTTGATTGGTGAGTCCGTGACCTTTGGGTGCAGTGCGTACATATACAAAAGGTAAATCCAACTCTTGCGCAACTAAAGCACCTTGTGCGATTCCACCAGTCGCAACACCCGCAATCACATCCGGACGACCATATTTTTCAGTGATTAAATTGGCAAAAGACTGTCGAATAAAAGTTCTGATTTTTGGATAACTCAAAGTCAAACGATTATCACAATAAATCGGCGAATTCCAACCAGAAGCCCATTGATAGGGCGCATTCACATTCAACTTAATTGCCTTAATTTGCAACAAAAACTCTGCAAGGCGCAGAGCTCTATCATAATCCGGTGTTATCATGGCGCGAAATTACAAAGTTTTTATGGATGGGAAATCACTGAGCATAATCCCTGAAATCGAGAATCACTTAAAACCTGAAAAATCGACTCATTTTAAGCATTTTAAGGACTTGGAAGATCATGAAAATATTTTCAATTTATCCACGGATTGTGAAATAATTGCTGAAGACCCAAAAAAAGAATTCAAGGAACTTAAAAAGAGATTCAAATACATCAAAGCTGCAGGAGGCATTGTACATTTCGCGAACAAATTCCTTTTCATCTTTCGAAATGGGAAATGGGACTTACCCAAAGGCAAAATTGAGCATGACGAAAAACCAAAAATCGCGGCACTTCGAGAAATTCACGAGGAATGCGGATTGGTTGGACATCAGTTGCAACATAAGATTTGTAACACCTACCATACTTATACTCAAAATAATGAACCGATACTAAAAAAAACGTATTGGTATCACTTTAAAATCAACGACTTAACTGACTCAAATCTTCAACCTCAGATAGAGGAAGGAATTACTGATTTGCGTTGGTTTTCGTGGGAGGAATTGGATGAAGTCAGACAAAACACCTTCGATTCGATTCATGTGGTTCTCAATGAATTTGATCAACTCAGGTCACTCCATGACTAGAAAAAAACCGTATTTCGACAACCTCGACACCATGCGTTTTGCGGCTGCTTTTGCCGTTTTCATTTTTCACGCAGGGCGAGATGTTTTTGAGTTTTTTCAAGGTTGTGGCGTTTTTGAAAACTTCATTTGGTTGACCAAAATCACGGACAAAGGCGCATTGGGCGTGAACTTTTTCTTTGTACTCAGCGGATTTCTCATCACCTACCTCATGCTTTGGGAAGTTCAAACGGCAGGCCGATTTTCATACGCCAAGTTTTTACTGCGCCGCACGTTGCGTATTTGGCCACTCTATTTTCTCATTGTACTGCTTGGATTTGTTGTTTTCCCTGCCCTGTTCCCGGATTTTCAAACCAGTCATCACCCCGTAAATTATCTTCTGTTTCTAGCCAATTTTGACGAAATCCAATTCGGAGCCACTGATGGTGTTAATTTCCTCACCTCGCCATGGTCGATTGCGGTGGAAGAGCAATTCTATTTGGTTTGGGGCTTACTGGGATGGATCATTTTAAAAATGTCTCCAACGAAAACTACGCTTCTCAAATATTCATTTTTTTTCCTGCTAACGTTTGCCCTCTTATTTCGAATCGAAAACTTCGAAGACGATAGAAGACTATACTATCACACGCTGTCAGTAATGCCCGATCTGCTGCTGGGCTGCCTGTTGGCGCTGGTTTGGTACGAAAACGAGGCCTTATTCGCGCTACTCAAACACGTCAAACCTATAACAATTGTAGGCATCTATATCCTTGGCTTCGCGATGCTTCTGCTCAAAAACTTGATTTTCGTCGGTCCTTGGGTAGTTGCAGAGCGCTTTGCGGTGGCTCTGTTCTTTGCATTTATCATCGCTGACCAAATCATCCACCGGCGACAATTTCCAATTCAAACTGCAAACGTTTGGTTCTCGTACCTGGGAAAAATATCTTACGGCATCTACATGTATCACCTGGTGGTCATGTACCTACTCAATACCTACTGGCTCGATACGATAAACATCAATCAAACGACACCAATTTCTGCGGCAATCTATGCACTAATTTATGTGTTACTAAGTTGGCTTTTGACGGTAATTCTGGCTGCCATGAGTTACCGCTTTTTCGAAAAACCTTTCCTGCGACTTAAAGAGCGATTCTAATGACGCGACACTAAAACGCAACTATTTGGTTTTGAGTTCGTAACAATAATTCTAACTCAAAATCAAAAGATTATGATTAAGCGTTCCGTTTTGATTGAAAACAAAGCGTCGTTGCACGCAAGAAATTATCAATTGCTCATAAAAACTGAATCCAGAGAAACATCCATTCCCATTGAAGACATTGGTTTTCTGGTGATTGACCACATAGAAACCTATCTGAGTATCAATGCCATGAATTTGATGGTGGACAACAACACAGCCATTATTATTTGTGGAAAAAATCATTTGCCCAATGGGATGTTTCTGAATTTGAATAGCCACCATATTCAACAAGAAATTTTTCGAAAACAAATTGAAGCCAGTGTGCCGCTGAAAAAACAACTTTGGCAACAAACCATTGTCGAGAAAATCAAAAATCAAGGGGAATTATTGATGCGAATGACTGGTAAATCCAATCCACTGGAGTCATTTGCCGGTAAAGTTTTGAGTGGCGACACCGGCAACATGGAGGGCGCAGCAGCATCTTACTATTGGAAAACTTTCTTCGATTTCAATTTCAAGCGCGAACGATTTGGCGATTATCCCAACAGTTTTTTGAATTACGGCTATGCCATTTTGCGAGCAGCCGTGGCCCGTTCTCTTTCAGCGAGTGGTTTGCTTAACACCTTAGGCATTCACCACAAAAGCAAATACAACGCTTTTGCTTTGGCCGACGACATCATGGAGCCATTCCGTCCCTTGGTGGATGAAAAAGTTGCTGAAATCATGCAGCTTTACGAAGACCAAGAACTCACCACAGCCATCAAAGCTGAGTTGCTCAACATTCTGACGCGAACTGTTTATTTCAAAGATGAAAAAAGTCCGCTGATGGTGGCTTTGCAGAAGACCGCATCTTCCTTACAGCAATGTTATTACGGCGATAAAAAGAAAATCAATTACCCCAAATTATGGAACTAAACGCCTACCGAATCATGTGGTTATTTGTTTTTTTCGACTTGCCCACAGAAACTAAAAAGGACAGAAAAAATGCCCAACAGTTTCGCAAGAATCTCATAAAAGATGGTTTTACAATGATGCAATTTTCTGTTTACACCCGTCATTGCGCCAGCAGTGAAAGCGCCGATGCCCACGAAAAACGGGTGAATGCGCTATTGCCCCCGCTCGGTAAGGTGAGCCTTTTGCGCATAACCGACAAACAATACGGCAACATTGCCAATTTTTGGGGCAGAGCCGAAGTAGAAAAAGCACCTGCACCCAAGCAATTGGAGCTTTTCTGAAATATCACAATTCTACAAACAAAAAAATGCCCCAAACAAGCTTTATCACGACTTGCAAGGGGCATTTTTTTTCAACGATATTCTCTTTCGATTCCGCAATATTAGAAGGCTCAAAGCGCCAACTAATATCGTCGTTTCCAATCTTTAATCAAACCACAACTACTGTCAATAATGAACACATAGAAATTTGAATATCGTCGTTTCCAATCTTTAATCAAACCACAACTGGAATACGGATATGGGAACAAGAAACAAAATAT
>JBBIIM010000028.1:0-44130 GCA_037446475.1 Crocinitomicaceae bacterium
ATGCTGCGTAAACTATTTATGTAGTGGTAAAATTGAGACTAGTCAATTTGGGATTTAGAATCTAATTCGATGCCGCCTGTTTCACCAAATTATGTGGAAGACTTTTGCAAAGGTTTATTACAAGGCCTTCCGAATTACGCAGCTCATTTTACCCCAAGAACATCTGAAGAAATTTCACAAGACGCCATATTATTGTCAGAAATTTCTGAACCCATCGAATTCATCGTCTTCCCGAACCCAACCACGGGAGCTTCGCAAGCGGGCTTGGTGCTGCCTGAGTTGTCCACAGTTTCAATCAGTGTCATAGACATTACTGGTAAAGTGCAAGGTCGTCTAGTGCGTAATCAAGTTTTGCCTATGGGCAGAAATGTTGTAAATTTGGAATCTGAGCCGCTAGCGCCGGGTGTATATTTCGTGCAGCTTGTGTTTAATGGAGAAAAACTAACGCAAAGGTTTGTGAAACAGTAACTAATAATTCGAGATTTGATGATTTGAAATTCGAGAATGGACTCCTCCTTAATCTCGAATTTCAAATTTCAAATTTTCAAATCTCAAATCACTAACACCATGAAACATACATTCCTCCTCCTCGCAGCGCTATTACTAACCACCACAGCCTGCAACAAAGACAAACGCGCTTCTCGTCGCTTCATGAAACCCGGCACGTGGAAAGTCACCGAACTCAGCGTGAACAACGTAAACATGGATACTTTGCCAACATGGACGGTCAACAATTGCGACATCTAAGAAAATCTATGCACCGCCTCTTGGAACAGAAATGACGTTTCAAGCCAGTTTTATTGGCAATTCAATTCAACGATAAAGCGCAAACGTTCAAAATTTCGCGTGTCGTGCCGCCAGCTGAATGCGAGAATTTCTACACCGAACAAGTCGATCAAGACACTTACCACTTTACAGGTGAATACAAAGTGGAGGATAGCAGTAAAAAACGCAAGGCATTTGGTAGTGTAAGCACCATTGGTTTTCCGGGTGAGTATGTTAGGATTGTTTTGGAAACTGAATAATGTAGCGCTATCAATTCTTCATCTTGTAATGTGTTGACGGTTAATGATCTGAATTCGTCTATTGCTTAAATCTTTCTGAACAGCTTATTCCCAAGCTTGCGCTTTTTTCTCGCAATGGTTTTTTTTCTATCTCGATGAACAGGACAAGTTGAGTTTGCGTCGGATTTAATTGTCTCGGTTTTCTAAGCGTGTTATTTCGTATGTCGAGCTTATGTTTTTTAGGTTTTTTTACCCCAAATCAATTCATCAACAAAATATACGCATTCAGCGAAGTAGCGATAATCAACCAAATGCCATAGGGTAAAATCAGTGCACTTGCCCCGTGAAGTTTGGGTAGAAATTTGAAAAAGAAATACCACACGAGCAAGGTGAGAGAAACGATGACTACCAAACCGAATAGGGCGTTTTGCGCGTAAAAGAATATCGCGTTCCAGGAGACATTGAGCAAAAACTGAAGTCCGAAAGCGTACAATAGCATTTTCTTGTGGTCAACTTTTGAATAAAGCAATGCCATGTAAACGGAATAACAAATCATAATGAACGTCCATGAAGCACCAAACACCCAACCCGGGGGAGTCCACGGTGCTTTGTCGAGGTTGGCATACCATGCTGAAGATACACCCGGACCGGTAAAATAAGCTCCCAAAGCCAAAGCTCCGAAGTTAATTGCCAAAAAAATGATGATGCGCAGTGCCATAAAATATGAGTTTGTCCAAAGGTAATCCTTCCTTAAAATAATGTCCTAACAAAGCATAAAGATTCAGACTTTGACCCGTTCTTTTTCTTAATTTTGCACCTCTAAATTTTCGCTATGTCAATAATCAGTTCAGATAAAGCGCCCAAACCGGTTGGACTTTATCCTCATGCGCGCCGTGTGGGCAATCTGCTTTTTTTATCGGGAGTAGGTCCACGTGTGGCAGGTTCGGATGCGCAAGATTCTCAAGTTCCGGGCTTGAAATTGGACAAAAACGGCAACTTTCTTGAGTTCGATTTTGAAGCGCAGTGTCGCTCAGTTTTCGACAACGTGCGTGTGATTCTGGAAGAATCCGGTTCGTCTTGGTCGCAACTGGTTGACGTAACCGTTTTTTTGGTTGACATGAAGCGCGACTTCCAAACGTACAATCGCATATACGCGGAATATTTCAAAGACAATCAACCGTGTCGCACAACGGTGGAGATCAATTCTTTACCAACACCCATAGCGATTGAATTAAAATGTATTGCAACAATTGACTAATTATGATCGGATTTATTTTAAGAACAGCACTCACCCTTGGCAGTTTATTTTTGACCGTTTGGCTTTTTGCCCGAGGCTCTTGGGGCTGGGGTATCACCATGATTTTACCCTTGGCGATTTTGATTTTGAGCTTTTTCAGACACGAACGAATCATATTGGCTTTGAATCAAATGCGCATGGGCAACACGGATAAGGCTTATTTTCATTTGAAAAAAATTACTGCCCCACAGATGATGATCAAGCGTCAACAGGCTTATTATTATTACCTCATCGCGATGTTGGGGGCTCAGGAAAATGGAATGGCCAAGAGCGAGCAATTGATGCGTAAAGCCTTGCAATTGGGATTGCGCTCGCAAATGGATCAGGCGGTTGCGCACTTGCATCTGGCGGGTATGTGTTTGCAATCCGGTCGCAAGCAAGAAGGTTTGAAGTTGCTCGACGATGCCAAGCGTTTGGATAAAGACGGTATGTTGAAAGAACAAATTAAAACCATGAAAACGCAAGCAACGCAAGTGGCTTCTAAAAATCAAATGCGTATGATGCAAATGAGTGGAGGAAGAATGAGAATGGGTAAACCAAGATAGTTTTTGTCTAATAAATTGAATTTCAATAAGTAATAACTGGCTCAAATATGAATTCCGTTTATTCGTATTTTCGAGCCGCAAAAATTTAGAATATGAGTTATGACGTTATAGTTTTAGGAAGTGGCCCCGGAGGATATGTGGCTGCCATTCGTGCATCACAATTGGGTTTGAAAACAGCTATCGTGGAACGCGAATCCTTGGGTGGAATTTGCTTGAATTGGGGTTGTATCCCTACGAAAGCTCTTTTGAAATCCGCCAATGTGTTTGAATACATAACACACGCAAGCGATTACGGAATTTCTGTTGGAAAATTCGAAGCTGACTTCGGCGGAATGGTTAAAAGAAGCCGTGAAGTGGCCAACGGCATGAGCAATGGGATTCAATTCTTGATGAAGAAAAACAAGATTGATGTGGTGATGGGTACAGGTGAGTTGCTTCCGGGTAAAAAGTTGAAGGTGACAGACGCTGAAGGAAAGGTTTCTGAATTGACCGCATCAAAAGGCATTATCATCGCTACGGGTGCGCGTTCGAGAAACTTGCCAAATATGCCCCAAGACGGTAAGAAAATCATAGGTTATCGCGAGGCTATGGTTTTGGATAAATTGCCGAAATCAATGGTGGTCGTTGGTTCAGGTGCTATCGGTGTTGAGTTTGCTTATTTCTACAATGCGCTTGGCGTGGACGTTACAATCGTAGAATACATGCCAAATATTGTTCCCGTAGAGGATGAGGATGTTTCAAAACAATTGGAGCGCACTTTCAAGAAAAAAGGCATGAAGATCATGACCAATGCCTCTGTTGAGTCGGTGGATACTTCAGGAAAAGGTTGTGAGGTGAAAGTAAAAACGTCTAAAGGCGAAGAGAAAATCTCTTGCGACATCGTGCTTTCGGCTGCCGGTGTTGAAACTAATATCCACGGAATCGGTTTAGAGACTGTTGGAATAGCTACAGACAAAGGCCGCGTAATAGTGGATGATTTCTACCAAACGAACATTCCGGGCTATTATGCCATTGGTGATATTGTACCCGGTCCTGCTTTGGCGCACGTTGCCTCTACCGAGGGAATCATCTGCGTAGAGAAAATTGCCGGACAAGATCCTGAGCCTTTGGATTATGGAAACATTCCCGGCTGTACATATTGTTCACCTGAGATTGCTTCTGTTGGTATGACAGAAAAAGCTGCAAAAGAAGCCGGCTACGAATTGAAAGTGGGTAAATTCCCATTCTCGGCGTCAGGGAAGGCGAGTGCTGCCGGAGCAAAAGATGGATTTGTGAAATTGATTTTCGATGCAAAATATGGTGAATTGCTTGGCGCACACATGATTGGTGCCAACGTAACTGAAATGATTGCCGAAATTGTAGCGATTCGCAAGTTGGAAACCACAGGTCACGAGTTGATTAAAACCGTTCACCCGCACCCAACAATGTCTGAAGCGGTGATGGAAGCTGCTGCAGCCGCATACGATGAGGTGATTCACATGTAAGAGTATGAATGTAAGTTTAAATCCCTGTGTGCTTCGGTCGCAGGGATTTTTTGTTTTATGGTCTTTGTTCTTCCCGAGTATTATCTTGGAATCGTCCAGAATGCTGTACTTTTGCGCCTCAAATATTTTAAATGGCTAAGAACAAACTCAAGCGCTTTGCTGCGATGAGAACCTTCGATCATGTGGTTGAACCCACCTTGAATGATGTGTTGGACAAAAAATTTCCACTGCAAGGTCGTTGGCACTCAGATTTTTTCAAAAACGATAATCCAATCGTATTGGAACTGGGTTGCGGTAAGGGGGAATATTCCGTGGGATTGGCGCGCCTATTTCCCAACAAGAATTTTCTTGGCGTTGACATCAAGGGTTCAAGAATGTTCGTTGGCGCACAACAAGCGCTTGATGAAAATTTGCAAAATATAGGATTTCTCAGAACGAGGATCGAATTTATTGAGTCATTTTTTGCTGAAAACGAAATTGATGAAATTTGGCTCACGTTCTCTGACCCACAGCCCAACAAACCCAAGAAGCGGTTGTCCTATAAGCGTTATATCGATATGTATCGTCGATTTTTAAAACCCGGCGGCATGGTTCACCTCAAAACAGACAGCGACTTGCTTTACGAGTCCACATTGGAAGAAATTGCAGCGCATGGCTATAAGGTGATACAAGACACCAACGATTTATACGGTACTTTAATTCACGAACTTGACGCTGAAACTCAGGAAATTCTTCAAATCAAAACGCACTATGAGGCCCTTTTTTCCGCCAAAGGATTTAAAATCAAATACCTTAAATTTTTGATCTGATGGACCTGGCGAAGCATGAGGATTTTTTTCATTCGGTTTACGATGTGGTTCGCCTGATACCCAAAGGTCGCGTGACCTCTTACGGTGCCATTGCCAAATATTTGGGTAGTGCAAAATCTTCGCGCATGGTCGGTTGGGCGATGAATGCCGCACACTCCAAACCCGATGTTCCGGCACATCGCGTGGTCAATAAGAATGGTATGCTCACAGGAAAGCATCATTTTGGACATCCCGACAACATGCAAGAATTACTGGAAGCAGAAGGGATACGTATCAAAGCCGATCAGATTCAAAATTTCAAAGAGGTCTTTTGGAATCCCGAGTTGGAATTGCGTTTAGACTGAGGAATGCAAAACAAGAAAGTTAAGCGTGATATTAAATGCTAAAATATTAGCTAAAAATTAGATTTATGTCTATTTTTACTAAAATATTAGCCGTGAAATCTTTTGCTCTATTCAAACAACCCAACGATGTCAAGCTGGAATTGGCACAAAAAATCAAGCACATACGAAAGTCAAAAGGCTACACGCAACAAGAGTTAGCCAAACGCACACAAGTCTCCTACGGCAGCATCAAACGCTTCGAGCAAACCGGCGAAATTTCTTTGATACATTTGTTGGAAATCGCCCTAATATTGGATGTTTTGGAAGATTTTGATTTGCTCTTCAACAAACGCGAAGAAGAAATTAGTGCTTTGGTTAGAAAATCTTTTGAGAATGATTGAGAAGTTAAACATATCGATAAAATTTGAGGATTCTGATGCGCTTCGAGTGGGTCAACTTACTTCTGTTGCGGGTAAAAATTACTTTAAATACGACGCTGAATTTCTCAAAACTGAGCTCAATTTGTCGCCCTTTAAATTGAAATTCGATGATTCTATCCAGCCGTGTCCTGCCGCACCTTTTGACAATTTGTTTGGTGTTTTTAACGACTCTTTGCCTGATGGTTGGGGCAGATTGGTTATGGATAGATACCTACTTTCAATCAACAAATTACCGGATCAAATTTCTGCCTTGAAGCGGTTGTCTCTGGTTGGCGAAAAAGGGGTTGGAGCTTTAGTTTATCAACCTTCCAAGCTTTTAGAATTGGAAAACAACCCAAGCGTTGAATTGACCAATTATGCAGAAAAATCAATTCAAATTCTCTCAGGAGAAGACCAGGTAGTTTTAGATGATTTTTATCGTTTAACAGGAACATCTGGCGGTGCGAGACCAAAAATTCAAGTGATTTATGACAAGTTGAATGATGTACTCCGATATGGTCAAAATACTGAAAATAAAAACGAGAGTCACTGGATTATCAAATTTCCTTCAACATTTGATTTACCCGACGCTGCTCAAGTTGAATATGCCTACTGTTTAATGGCTATAGATTCCGGTATCGAAATGGCACCCTCAAAATTGTTTAAAGGAAAAAATGACAGCTATTTCTTTGGTACAAAACGCTTTGATAGAGTAAAAAACAATCGGCTACATATGCATTCTTTTGCCGGTTTGGTTCATGACGATTTTAGACTGAGTACGCTTGACTATGGTCATCTGTTAGACACAGCCCTTCGACTTGAAAAGAACAAACAGGTTGGTGAAAGGGTAATACGATTGGCGATGTTTAATGTGTTGACAATGAACCAAGATGACCATTCGAAAAACTTCTCTTTTCTTATGGATAGATCAGGGCACTGGCGGTTTTCACCAGCTTATGACTTGACTTACTCACCCAATGTCTATGGAATTCAAACTACCGGTGTTGCAGGAAACAACAAAAACATCTCTTTCAAAGATTTCGAAAGTCTCGGAAGGCATTTCAATATAGAAAATGTCCAAAAAATCTGGATGCAAATAAACGAAGTCACTAGAGAGTGGGATTCGTACGCAAAAAGAGCCGGAGTTTCTGACCCATCTCGTAATATGATAACAAACAGCCTGAAAATCAAAAGCCAAAGATGAAACTCACCTTTGGCTTTTTGGTTTTTTTATTCGACATCAACTAAGGCTTTGTCAAAGCTACGATCGCCACAGCCAAAAGCTAACGGCCAAAAGCTTTACAACGTCCCTCTCTTCTCCTGCTCTCTCTCTATCGACTCAAACAGCGCCTTAAAATTTCCTGCACCAAATCCGCGAGCACCCATACGTTGGATGATTTCAAAGAATAAAGTTGGGCGGTCTTCAACTGGTTTGGTGAAGATTTGCAACAAGTAACCTTCCTCGTCTGCATCTACCATGATGCCCAATTTTTTGATGGCTTCGATGTCTTCTTTCACCTCGTGGTCGAATTGTCCAACGCGATCCGGAATGGCTGCGTAGTATTCATCTGGCGGTGTGCTCAAAAATTCAATGCCGCGACTGCGCAATTTGGATACAGTTGTCAAAATGTCGTCGGTTGCTACAGCGATGTGCTGCACGCCCGGACCTTCGTAGAAATCCAAATATTCTTCGATTTGCGATTTTTTCTTGCCTTCAGCAGGTTCGTTGATTGGGAATTTCACACGACCGTTACCATTCGACATCACTTTCGACATCAAAGCCGAATATTCCGTATGGATTTGCTTGTCGTCGAAAGAAAGGAAATTCTCAAAGCCCATCACATCTTCGTACCATTTCACCCAAGTATTCATTTCACCCCAACCTACGTTGCCTACCATGTGGTCTATATACTTCAAACCAACCGGCTCTGGGTTATAATCCGACTCCCATTTTTGATAACCGGGAAGAAAAGTACCCTTGTAATTTTTGCGCTCAACAAAAATGTGAACCGTTTCGCCGTAGGTGTAAATACCTGAGCGCACCACTTCTCCGTGTTCATCTTTTTCAACGGTTGGCTCCATGTAGGATTTCGCACCACGCTTGGTGGTTTCTTCCCAGGCCGAACGCGCATCTTCTACCCAAAGCGCCACTACTTTTACACCATCACCGTGCTTTTTCACGTGCTCACCAATCGGAGAATTGCTGTTCAAAGCTGTTGTCAAAACCAGACGAATTTTGTCTTGCACCAAAACATACGACGCACGGTCACGAACGCCCGTTTCTAATCCTGCATAAGCCAAAGACTGAAAACCAAAGGCTGTTTTATAAAAATGAGCTGCCTGTTTGGCGTTGCCTACATAAAATTCTACGTAATCGGTTCCCAACAAAGGCAAAAAATCTTGAGCGCCTTCGAAAATTTTCTCTAAACCGTATTCAACACTTTTTACTTCTTTCATTTTTTTAAGATTTTGAAATTTGATGATTTGAAATTTGAGATTACGCGTAAACGGCAATCTCGAATTTCAAATCTCAAATAATTAATTTATTCTATCCAAGATTTATAATATTCATTATCAGCAATATCCAAGGCGGTTTGCGTCAAACGAAGTGGTTTAAAAGTATCCACCATCACGGCCAATTCAAGGGTTTCTTTTTGACCAATGGAACGCTCCATGGCTCCCGGATGCGGTCCGTGCGGAATACCCGCGGGATGCAAGGAAATGTAGCCTTTGTCCACATGATTTCGGCTCATGAAGTCACCGTCCACATAATACAACACCTCGTCGCTGTCGATGTTGCTGTGGTTGTATGGCGCTGGAATAGCCTGCGGATGATAGTCATACAAACGCGGACAGAAAGAGCAAACCACAAAATTGTGAGCCTCAAAAGTTTGATGAATCGGCGGCGGCATGTGTACGCGACCAGTTATCGGTTCAAAATCGTGAATCGAGAAGGCATAAGGAAAATTGTAGCCGTCATAACCCACAACATCAAAAGGATGTGACGCGTAAACCAATTCATGCAGGATATTTTCTTTCTTTACTTTGATCAGGAAATCACCTTTTTCGTCGTGCGTTTCTAGTGTTTCCGGAACTCGTATATCCCTTTCACAATAAGGCGAGTGCTCTAACAATTGACCAAATTTGTTGCGGTAATTTCGCGGGGTCAAAATCGGAGAAAACGACTCCACGATAAACAAACGGTTGTCTTCTGTGTCGAATTCTATTTGATAAATAATGCCGCGAGGCACAATCAAATAATCGCCATAAGAGAACTTCAAATTGCCCAACATGGTGCGCAATGTCCCCGTTCCTTTGTGCACGAAAATCATTTCATCAGCATCCGCATTTTTATAAAAATAACGCGACATGGAGGCCGTCGGTGCCGCAAGCGTGATGTTCAGGTCATTATTAAACAAAACGGTTTTGCGACTTTCCAAATAATCTGCTGCAGGAACAACTTGAAAGCCGTTCAGCATTTGTGACTTGATGTTGTTTTTTACAGCAGCCACCGGAGTCATATCGATGGGATTGCCAATGGACTTCACCATAGTCGGACGATGCACGTGGTACATTAGTGTTGACATGCTGCTAAATCCCTCTGTTCCAAAAAGTTGCTCGTAGTAAAACTTTCCTTCAGGGGATTTAAAAACTGTATGTCTTTTGTGGGGGATGTTCCCCATTTTATGATAAAAAGGCATAATTGTAGAATTTATAAAGTGAATTGTACTGTCATTCAAATGTGCAGGTTGGCGTTAAGCTTCACTCCGGACTTCTCTTGTGCAACATTTTGAGTAAGTGTTTGACGCGAACAATCAACATCTTCTATCATTTTAAGGTGAACAAAATTAGAAAATTAAAGCAAACTCAAAAATGATTTATTTCATGCGAACGCGTACTTTTGCGGTGCTAAAAATTAAATAAACCGCCATGCAAAAGACTCTAGTTATCGGTTCTGCGGGACAAATTGGTGTGGAAATCGTTCGCGCTTTGGCTGAAAAGCAAGGCAAAGAGAATGTTTTCGCTTCAGATATTCACGCAAATTGCCCGGATTCACTTTTGGGATTCAATTACCTTACTTTGAATGCCTTGGATAAAGAGGGCTTAGCAAAAATTGTAGAGGAACATCAGATTAGCGATGTCTATCTTTTAGCAGCCTTGTTGTCAGCAACCGCTGAAAAGAACATTGCATTTGCCTGGGAGTTGAACATGGATGGTTTGTTTCATGTACTCAACTTGGCGAAAGAAGGTAAAATCAAAAAAGTTTTCTGGCCCTCGTCCATCGCGGTTTTCGGTCCTACTACACCTCGAGCAAACACGCCTCAACAAACGGTCATGGAACCGACAACGGTGTATGGCATTTCAAAATTGGCCGGGGAATTGTGGTGTTCCTACTACCACCGTGTTTTTGGTGTGGATGTGCGGTCCATCCGTTACCCGGGTTTGATTTCTTACCAAAGTTTACCGGGAGGGGGTACCACAGATTATGCAGTTGACATTTTCTACCACGCTCTGAAAAATGGCACATACACCTCGTTTTTATCTGAAAATACAGCCTTGCCGATGATGTTCATGGAGGATGCCATCCGTGCCACATTAGAGTTGATGGATGCACCGGCTGAAAACGTTATGGTTAGAACGGCGTACAATCTCGGGGGCATTAGCTTCACGCCGGCACAATTGGCGGCGTCTATTCAAAAATTCATGCCTGAGTTCACGATCAATTACGCACCTGATTTTCGTCAAAAAATCGCTGATTCCTGGCCGGATTCAATTGACGACAGCGTGGCTCAACAGGAATGGGGCTGGAAACCCAAATACGATCTCGACATGATGACCAAGGCTATGTTGGACAACGTGGATGCGGGGAAGTTGGTGTAAATCCTATGACCATCCAAAGTTAAATTCTTTGTCCGGCTCATCTCGGTTTATGGAAATAAAACAGAATTACCTTTATCAGAAATGAAATACCTCATCGTCGGTCTTGGTAATCCCGGAGTAAAATATGAAAATACACGCCACAATATTGGTTTTCGCGTGGTGGAGTCCTTGGCCAAAGAACAAGAAGCGGTTTTCAAAACAGAGCGTTATGGAGATGTTTGTTCCGTCAAACATAAGGGAAGAATCTTGATTTTGCTCAAGCCGAATACCTTCATGAATCTTTCGGGTCAGGCGGTGAAATATTGGATGGACAAAGAGAAAATTCCACTCGAGAATATCTTGGTCATATTGGATGATATTGCACTTCCTTTTGGTAAAATTCGTCTCAAGGGTAAAGGCAGCGACGGAGGGCACAATGGCTTGAAAAGCATTCAACAATTGATTCACACGACCAGTTATGCGAGGCTGCGTTTTGGCGTGGGAGCAGATTTTAAACCTGGGCAACAAGCGGATTACGTGCTCGGCGAATGGAACAATGAAGAAACGAAAGGCTTAACCGATCGCATCGACGCAGCCAAGACTTGTGTCCAGGATTTTGTGAGCATCGGAATAAGTCTTACCATGACCAAACACAACGGCTTGTAAATTCGATTGTTTCAAGTTTCTTCGACTGTTGAAAATTAATGCATTGAGTTGACTGATCCGGTTTTGCAGTTAGATTATCTTCTTGCCGGGATTTCTTGAAACGTCAGCAGTAAAAAAGCCGCGCATACAACTGTATCACGCGGCTTTTTTTTAGAACAACACAATCTTAAATATTTTCAATATTGATCGAGCAAGTACTTGATTACATCCGTGCTCGTCACAATTCCTTTCAATTCATTGCCTTCCACCACAGGAAGTGAGTGAAAATCTTCCTTGGCGAAAATCTCTGCCACCTCTTTAACAGAGGTTTGTGTATCCACTACCCTAGGGTGAGCGGTCATCACCTGGTCAATAGTCAACATCTCGAGAACAGCCTCATCAGCATCACCTTGATTGTCGAACAAAGCCCCAAAACTCAGGCGGTTGATGTCATTTTTTGAGATCATCCCACACAATTTTCCGCCATCAGTCACCGGTAAATGTCGTATTCCCTCATTGCGGAAGATTCTCTTGGCATCGCCCAAGTTGTGTTTGTTTTTATCGATAGTAATTACCGAAGCTGTCATGATGTGTGAAACGGGCTCTCTCTTTTTCATCGCTGTTGATTTACACTGCAAAAGTGCTTTGAACTTAATTCCCGTAAACTGTCATTCGTCATGAATTAATATGACTTTTATCTGTTGAATGTGTGCCTTGTCAGACTTCAAGACGCATTTTCTATACTTTTGTGCTATGTCAGCAAATGCAGTAAATATTTCCAACAAGAGGGCTCGTTTTGAATTCCACATTATGGATGAGTTCACAGCCGGAATTCAGCTTACGGGAACCGAGATTAAAAGCATCCGTCAGAATAAAGCCAGTATTTTGGAAGCCTATTGTGTGTTTGAAGGTAATGAACTTTATGTACGCAACATGCACATTGCCGAATATGCTGAAGGTTCTTACAACAATCACAAGCTCAAGCGCGATCGGAAGTTGCTTTTGAATCGCAAGGAGTTGGATAAGTTGGCTCGCAAATCCAAGATCAAAGGATTCTCCATCGTGCCCTTGAAAATTTTTATGTCTGAATCGGGCTTTGCGAAAATGCAAATTGCGCTCGGTCAGGGTAAAAAATTACACGACAAACGCGAGGACATGAAAGAGAAGGACACCAAGCGCGACCTCGATCGTATCTTGAAGAGCAGATAACATGGATTCTCCCATACATACAGTATTACCCTTTCCTCGAATTATGAAAAAAATGGTTTTGTTCGCGTTCGTTGCCCATCTGCTGAGCGCATGTTTTAAAGGTCAAAGTGTGGACTTGATTGTGCATAATGCCAAAATTCACAGCTTGAATCGCTACGATCATGTTTTTGAGGCCATGGCGATTAAAGATGGGATTATCGTTGAATTGGGACCCGAACGGGAGATTCTGAACAAGTACAGCGGTACTTATCTCGATGCCGGAGGAAAATCTATCTATCCCAGTTTTTTCGATGCACATGGTCATGTTTTTTGGTCGGCAGAAAAGCGTTTGACATGCGATCTTACCGGCAGCCGGTCACTCAACGAGGTGATTAACCGCTTGGAAAAGTACCAGTCGCAATACCAACCCAAGGTGATTGTAGGTCGTGGTTGGGATCAATCTTTGTGGTCTGACGCCTCTCTCCCGACGAATGAGAAATTGAATAAAATTTTTCCGGAGATACCCGTGATTCTCTACCGTGTAGATGAACATGCGGTTTTGGTGAATCAGTCGACACTGTCCAAGACGGGAATAACATCAGAGACGTTTGTTTCAGGCGGTCAACTCCTAAAAAATGAAGAGGGTGCTTTGACCGGAATCTTGCTCGACAATGCCATCGATTTGATTAAGCAGGTCATTCCTAAAACGCGCAAATCAGACTTGAAGCGCGCGATTCTCGAACTGCAAGAGGAATTGTTGGAGTTTGGTATTTCGGACATTCACGAGGCAGGAATTACTTTAGATCAATTGGATGTGTTGAATGAATTGGAGCGAGCCGGCAAATTGAAAATTTCCATCTACGCCATGTTGTTTCCGGGAAAAAAGGAACTTGATTTCGCTATAAATGAGGGCATTTATGAGTCAGAACATCTTTTGGTTCGGTCCTTCAAAGTGATTGGCGATGGCGCCTTAGGTTCCAGAGGGGCTTGTCTTTTGCATCCTTACCATGATGCACCGCATACGCGCGGCTTTATGTTGATTCAGATGGATTCTGTTCGAAGCATTGCGCAAAAAGCCTTAGATACGAAATATCAACTCAATGTGCACTGTATCGGTGATTCCACCAACCGACAAATTTTGAAAATGATGGTGGAAATGACCCAAGGCTTGCCCGATCACAGGTGGCGCATTGAGCATGCCCAAATCGTCAATCCTCAGGATATTTATTATTTTGACAAAACGGGAATCATTCCCTCGGTGCAGCCGACACATGCAGTCACAGATATGCGTTTCGCCGCAGAGAGATTGGGTAAGGAGCGTGAGAAACATGCCTACATCTACAAAACGCTGTTGAATACAGCGAAAATTTTGGCCATCGGTACGGATTTTCCTGTGGAGCATTTTAATCCTTTTTTGACCTTTCAAGCAGCGGTAAAACGCAAAAACGCTGATCACTTACCCAAAGAGGGTTATCAAATGGAAGAAGCCATCAGCAATTTGGACTGCTTGAAAGGGATGACAATTTGGGCGGCTTTGTCTTCTTTTCAGGAGCGACGAAAGGGAAGTCTGGAACCACAAAAATTGGCGAATTTCATTATCCTGAATCAGCCACTTGATGAGAATTTGGATTACACCAAGAATTATGTGCTTTATACTTTTATTCGCGGGAAAGAGTATTACAAGGGGCAGTAACTTATTTTTTTGCTGAGTGTATTGTATTTCAGTATTTTATGTGTTTAATTTTTTCATTATCGTGCACTTAATTTTGAAAATGCCACAGTTTTACTTTGAAAATACAGAGATTCAATTTTGAAAATGCAGAATTTCAATTTTGAAAATGCATGATGTTAGCTTTGAAAATTCGAACATTTGGTTTTGAACTTCTGCGGATTCTGGAAAACCGGTTTATTGAACTAGATTTTGATGTTTTTCCAACTTATGGCCTTCCCAAATTGTCGTTCTTGGTTAAAAAGCCCGCTGTGAATCACTGATTTCGTTTCAATCAGGTTTGGAACCAATTTTTCGAAGTGATTTAATTCCTCAAACATCTTATTCATCACGGTTTCAGAGGCCTTTACCTCAACCAAATTAATCATCTCGGATTGTTGCCAAATAAAATCCACCTCATGACCGCCTGCATCGCGCCAAAACCAAAAGTCGTAGAGCAAATTTTTGTGGTAATTCTGTTTGAGGTATTCGTTAATTACGTAGTTCTCAAATAGATTTCCTTTGTGACGGCTCAATTTTACGCCTGTGGCATCGTTGATTTTTAGCAAGTAACACAGCAATCCGGTGTCGTAAAAATACAGTTTCGAACTTTTTGTGACTCTTTTATTGAGGTTGGCAGCATAGGGTTGCAATTGATAGACAATGTAACTCGTTTCCAAAACCGAAATCCAAGATTTTGCAGTAGGTTGGGAAATGCTGCATTCATTGGCCAATGCATTAAGATTCAGCAGTTGTCCGGCTCTAGCTGCACAAAGAGCGATGAAATTGCGAAACATTTTCAGGTCTTTAACCTGAATCAATTCGCTCAAGTCGCGCTCAACATAGGTTTGCACGTAATTGGAGTAAAAGGATTTTGTAGGAATGTCCCGGTCATATATAGCCGGATAAAATCCTCGCTGCAAATTCACCGCGTAGTCTTCATGCAACCAACCGGCTTGCTCCATTTCCGAGAAATCAAAGGGAAGCAATTTAAAGAGCGCCACCCGTCCCGCGAGACTTTGCGTGATGTTGCGCATCAAATGAAAATTTTGCGAGCCTGACAGGATGTATTTCCCCATGATTCTTTCTTCGTCTACTTTTGATTGCAAGTAGGAAAACAACTCCGGCACGCGCTGAACCTCGTCAAAAATCACAAAGTCATTGAACTGTTTAAGAAATCCGTTCGGATCTTGTAGCGCAAAATTTCGGTTGTCGAGATTCTCCAAATTTACGTAGCTGTATTCAGGAAACTCCGATCTCAAAAAGGTTGTTTTACCCGATTGCCTGGGTCCGGTTAGGGCTAAAATTGGATATTTCTTTGCGAAGAAATCTATTTGGGTTTTCAGTGTTCGATTTGAGCTCATAATCAGTTAGATTCGAGTACAAATATAATTTCAATTTTGAAAATGTAGAAGTTCAATTTTGAAAATGCAGTAGTTCAATTTTGAAAATGCATGAATTTAATTTTGAAAATGTATAATCTTACCGCGCTCAAGTCGCCGCATTCAAAGGATGAATTCACTCATTTAGTTTAGCAAGTGTGTACAGAAACTTGATTGATAAATTTCGGAACCCTTCTCGCACTTTTAGGCTTTCTTTAAACAATTGTGAACAAAAATTTTGTGCGTTTTAACCCGAACAAAGTCCTTACTTTTGCGCCTGCATGAGCTTTAAGGTAACCCGCGATTTTATTGATTCGATTCGTCAGGCTGTTCGCTTGTCGGACGAGGCGACTATTCTCAATGCTTTGGTGGATTTGCATCCTGCAGATATTGCAGAGATTTTCGAAGCTATTGATGCGGAAGAGGCCAAGTTTGTGTTTGACCTTTTGGAAGAAGAGTTTGCCGCAGAGGTGTTGACCGAGTTGGAAGAGGAAGTTCGTGAGCGTCTCTTGAAAATCATGTCGAGCAAGGAAATTGCCGAGCAACTTGAGCAAATTGATTCCGACGACGCGGCAGATATCCTAGGGGAGTTATCTGAAGATTTGCAGCAGCAGGTTATCTCCCAGATGGAAGATGACGAAATAGCTTCCGAGGTTGTCGATTTGTTGAATTACGACGAAGATTCTGCGGGGGGCTTGATGCAGAAAGAATTTATCCGCGCAAGGGTGAATTGGTCTGTGTTGCGCTCGGTGGCCGAGTTGCGTCGACAAGCCGAAAATGTAGAAAAGGTTTACACCATTTATGTGGTCGACGACAAGGACAGGCTTTTGGGTTATTTATCTCTCAAAAAATTGTTGTTTGCCAGTCCGAAATCCTTGGTTGAGGACCTTTACACCAGCAAGAAGATTATTTCCGTAAAAGCCAGTGAAGACAAAAGCGTTGTTGCGAATCTGATGAGGAAGTACAATCTGGAGAGTGTGCCTGTAGTCGATTTGCAAGGCAAGTTGATCGGACGAATCACAGTAGATGACATCATTGATGTGATTCAAGAAGAAGCCGAAAAGGATTATCAAATGGCCTCGGGTATCTCCGGTACGATTGAAGCGCGTTCAAGCATTTTTAAAATTTCGCGTGCCCGTTTGCCTTGGTTAATTATCGCCTTGTTTGGCGGTTTGTTAGGGACGCAGGTCATCAAAACTTTTGAGCCACAGATCGAAATGAACGCTATGTTGGCCATTTACATTACGTTGATTCCGGCGATGGCGGGTAATGTAGGTGTTCAATCTTCGGCGATTGTGGTTCAGGGCTTGGCAAACAACACTCTGCGCACCGATGATTTGCGCAACCGTTTGATGAAAGAAGTTGCTGTGGCATTGCTCAACGGCGTTGTTTGTGCGTCCATAGTTTTTATTTTGAACTATGTGTTTTACAAGGATATCAGTTTGGGTATTACCGTTTCGGTGGCTTTGATGACTGTGATTTTGCAAGCTTCGGTTATTGGCACAGTGATTCCCTTGGGCTTGCATCGCATTAAAATCGATCCGGCTTTGGCTACCGGTCCCTTCATCACCACGATGAATGACGTTGTAGGCTTGTTCATTTATTTCACGATAAGCATCATGCTTTATCAATCTTAATTCCGATGCGCAAAGTTGTGTTTATTGATACTGTGCATCCTGTCTTGTGGGAGCGTTTGGAGGATCATGGTTTTACTTGTTTTGATGCCTCTACCTTGGATTTCGCAGCATGTCAAGCGGCATGTGAGGATGCTTTTGGAATCGTTATTCGCTCTCGTTTTCGGATGGATGCTAAGTTTTTGGATTCGGCTGAACAGCTGCGTTTCATCGCGCGTTCAGGTGCAGGTATGGAGAATATTGACGAGAACTATTGCGCGAGCCGGGGGATAACCTTATTCAACGCCCCTGAAGGCAATCGAAATGCGGTTGCAGAACATGCTTTAGGCATGCTTCTCAGTTTGTTTAGGAATTTGACCAAAGGCGACGCTGAAGTGCGCAAGGGAATATGGGATCGTGAAGGAAATAGGGGCGTGGAGTTGGACGGAAAAACCGTCGGAATCATCGGCTACGGCAACAATGGTCAGGCTTTCATCAAGAAGCTTTTTGGTTTCGACGTTCGTATTTTGGTGTACGATAAGTATAAAATTGTCCCTAGCTTAGGTCAAGTTGAGGCCGCTACGTTGTCTCAAATTTTCGCTGAGGCCGATGTTGTCAGTTTCCACATTCCACAAAATGAAGAAACGATGTTCTGGGGCAATACATCCTTTTTTGATGCCTTCGCAAAGCCCATCTATCTGTTAAATATGTCGCGAGGAAAAATTGTAAAAACCTCGGATTTGCTGCAGGCGGTGCAACAGGGTAAAGTGCTTGGCGCATGCTTGGATGTGCTCGAGTTCGAGAGTTCGAGTTTTTCACAACTGGCTACTGATGACTCTTTTCACGCGCTTTTAGAGCATCCGAAGGTTCTCTTATCACCCCACGTGGCCGGCTGGACGCATGAAAGTTATTTCCTGTTGAGCGACGTGCTGGCCGATAAAATTTTGTCTTGGTTCTCTTCTATAGGTGAGCATTAATTGGTGAAATTGACTATCAACATTGCTCTGGGAAAAGTACAGCAGCGCGCTTCAAATTTCACGACATTGAATGCATACTTTTGCGAAGTATAGCTTTTTGAATTTCTTTAATCAATCATAAATCAATGAAAGTTGCTGTTGTAGGTGCCACAGGCATGGTTGGCGAGGTGATGTTAAAAGTCTTGGCCGAAAGAAAATTCCCGCTTACTGAACTTATTCCGGTTGCTTCCGAAAAATCAGTGGGTAAAACCATTGTTTATGGAGGTAAAAACTATGTCGTTTGCGGTTTGGAGGAGGCGGTTGCCATGGCTCCTGATATTGCTATTTTTTCAGCCGGTGGAGCTACGTCGTTGGCTTGGGCACCGAAATTTGCTGAAGTGGGCACTACGGTAATCGACAACAGTTCGGCCTGGAGGATGCACGAGGACAAAAAGTTAATTGTGCCTGAAATAAACGGCAACCTGCTGACCAAGTCCGATAGAATCATTGCCAATCCGAACTGCTCTACGATTCAATTGGTCATGGTTTTGGCGCCGCTGCACAAGAAGTATGGCGTAAAACGCGTGGTTGTATCTACCTATCAGTCAGTCACCGGGACGGGTGTGAAGGCCGTTGAACAGATGCGCAATGAGCGTGCCGGAGCAGAGGGTGAAATGGTCTATCCGTATCCGATTGATCAAAACTGTTTGCCGCATTGCGATGTGTTTGAGGACAATGGCTACACCAAAGAGGAAATGAAATTGACCAAGGAAACAAAGAAAATATTAGACCCGAAGATATCCGTTACGGCCACAGCGGTGCGCGTTCCGGTGGTCGGTGGTCATTCTGAATCTGTGAATATTGAATTCGAGTCCAAACCTGATTTATCTGAAATTCGAAAAATTTTGCACGATACACCGGGGGTGGTAGTTCAGGATAATCCCGATACCAAAACCTATCCGATGCCTCGTTTCGCATCCGGTAGGAATGAAGTTTTTGTGGGCAGAATTCGCGAGGATTTTTCCCAAGACAACACCATTAACCTCTGGATTGTAGCAGACAATCTGAGAAAAGGTGCAGCCACGAATGCGGTACAGATTGCAGAACTTGTAAGTCAATTGTAAGATGAGCAATTGGCAGAAAGTTCTGGGCCCGGGTATTTTATTTGCATCCACGGCCATTGGTGTTTCTCACTTGGTGCAGGCGACGCAGGCTGGGGCGAGTTATGGTTTCACTTTGTTGTGGGCGGTGATTATTGCCAATATTTTGAAATTCCCTTTTTTCGAATTTGCTTCACGCTATGCCAATGTGAAACGCGAATCTATTTTGCAGGCGTATTGGGACAGAAGCAGTCTTTGGTTGTATGCTTACCTTGCCATTACGGTCATCAGTATGTTTTTCGTGACTGGTGCCGTAGGAATCGTCACCTATGGATTCATGGAAAATCTGTTTGGTCTGAACAAGATTTTTGGCATCAATCACTTTACGCTTTTTGTTTTGTTTTTTGTATCCACTTTCATTTTGATGGTAGGGAAATTCGGTACGCTGAACAAACTGATTAAATTCCTTGGACTTGTATTGTTGGTGACCACGTGCATCGCTTTTTTCGTGGCGTTGATGAAGGGCAAGCAAGGGCAGGCCCAGCTTTTTCCCAGCCTTTCCGTAAGCGCTGTAGATTTCATTCTACCCTTGATGGGTTGGATGCCAACAGCAGTTGATCTATCCGTTTGGAACAGTATCTGGACCGTGGAGCGCATGCATGAATCCAAGTACAATCCAACCCTCAAAGAAACCTTACGCGAGTTCAATTTTGGCTATTGGGTGTCTGCTGTCTTAGCCGTTTTTTTTCTGGTTATGGGTGCATTGATGGTTTACGACACCGGTGAAACGATTCCCACAAAACCTGCCGATTTCTCGGCATTTGTGATTGGTATTTTTACAAAAACCGTCGGCAATTGGATGAATTTAATCCTTTCTGCGGCCGCGTTTTCTATCATGTTTTCAACTTTTATCACTGTACTGGATGGCTACAGCAGATCCATTAGCAATGCGATGAGTTTGATTTCCACCCGAATATTGAGTCCCAATAAGATGTACCGCAACACGCTCACTTTGGTTTCTATTGGCTCTTTGCTTTTGATTATCTCTTTTTTGGGCGATCAAAAAGCCATGAAAAACATTGTGAATACGGCCACTGTGATTTCGTTTTTGGTGGCTCCAATTATTGCTTATTTGAATTTTAAGATCGTTACTGCTCAAGATTTCCCCGATGAGGCCAAACCGGGCAAATTCTTGCGTATTTTGAGTTATCTTGGCTTGATATATTTGATTGGATTCTCAGGTTTTTACCTCTGGGATTTGTTCAGATGAGTTGATGTTTGAGTCTTTTCAAGAAATTTGAATGGATAGCAAACAACCCGTTTTGACCTTTGTTATTGTGCCATAAACCAACACTTGAGCGCGTGAAAAAAGTACAACGCAACAACGATGAAAAACAAGTAAATTCTTGGGCCAGATATATTCTCATTGCACTCATCGCCATTACCTTACCGCTGTTGTATCAGTGGACCAATCTGCGCTTCTCCTACGAGTTTGACGATTTTTTACCTCAAAATGATGAGAATGCTGAGCTCTTTATCGATTTCAAGAATCGCTTCACCTCAGATATTGACTTTATGCTTTTGGCTATTGAGCGCGAAGACGGTATTTTCGACTCGACTTTCTTACGCAAGGTGGAAGCACTCGAGCGAGAACTTAAGTCCACAAAGGACATTACAGTGGTGCGCTCGATTCTCAGCATGAAGGAGTTTCGCGTTATGCCGGGTGGCATGGTGGTGGAAATACCTTACATTCACTTGGATAGTCTCCGGTTGGACAAAGATTCATCAAGAATTTACAGCCACAAGGAACTCGTGAATCAATTCGTTTCGGAAAATGGCAAGTCGCTCTGTCTTTTCATCAAACACACGGATTTTTTGAGCAAAAATGGCTCGGATACGCTGGCCAATAACCTTTTTGCACTTATGCAGCGCTATGATTTTGACGAGTATCATTTGGTGGGCCGGGTCATTGGGCAGAAGTATTACGTGGAGAAAATGCAACATGAAATGATCCTTTTCTTGTCTATTTCTGTGGTGCTCGTTATCGCTTTTCTATGGATTGCTTTCCGTTCCATATGGGGGATTATTCTGCCGATGATTGTTCTCTTCTCGTCCGGAATTTGGGTCATTGGTACGATGGGCTTGGTTGGCGAACCTATTACCATTTTGTTGGTTCTGCTGCCGTCCATTTTATTTGTGGTCGGCATGTCGGATGTGATCCATTTTGTGAGCAAATACCTAGACAACCTGCGTTTTGGCATGAACAAAACCCAAGCTGTGATGAACGCCATGCGGGAAATTGGCTTGGCAACTTTTCTGACCTCTCTGACCACGGCCATTGGGTTTTTCAGTCTGATTGTAATCCCTGTAAAGCCGATTCAATCCTTTGCCGTTTTCATTTCACTGGCAGTGGTGATTACCTTTCTGATCACAATTACCACGCTGCCTGCTTTGTTCATTTTGTCCAAGCCGCCCAATGTGATTGAGAAATACAAAAATCCGATTTGGTACCGTGTTTTGGCGAAAGGATTCAAATGGACTTTGCGCAACAAAGTCAAGATTGCTGTTTCATTCACAATCGTGGTTTTGGTATCCATTCTTGGAATTACGAAGTTGGAGTCCAACAATTTTATCATGGATGAACTCAAGGACGACAACCCGGTGAAGTCTGATTTCAATTATTTGGATGAAAACTACGGCGGGATACGTCCTTTCGAGTTGATTTTGACTTTAAAAGACACGAACCAACACAGCTTTTGGGACAGAGCGGTGCTGCGCGATTTTGAACGCATTCAGGATTATTTGGAGCAAGAATATGGGGTCAAGCGCCTGACCTCCTTGGTGACGATTCTTAAAACGGCGAATAGAAGTTTCAAGGGTGGTTTGCACAGTTTCTACAAGTTGCCGGAATCCAATGCGGACATCAAGCGATTCAAAAAGCAGTTGGAGCGCGTGGAAGGCGGCATGTTTCTCAATCTTTGTTTGGACTCTACCGGACAATACGCGCGCATCACAGGCACCATCCCGGATTGGGGCAATATCAAGGTCACGGCCAAAAACGAAAAGCTCGAACAGTTTTTGAAGACTCAGGTCAACAGTTCGTATTTCAAAGCACAGCTGACGGGTACGGCCCATTTGCTAGATACCAATATGAAGTCCTTGTCGTACAACATGTTGCAGGGACTTATTTTGGCGAGTGTGATCATTGCCGTGTTGATGGCATTGTTATATAGGTCGTTCACTATGACCCTCATCGCCTTGATTCCCAATGTGATTCCTTTGGTCGTGGTTGCCGGAATGATGGGTTATATGGGTATCAATTTGAAGATTTCAACCGCCATTACGTTTACGATTGCCTTCGGTATTGCTGTGGATGATACCATTCACTTCTTGAGTAAGCTGAAACTCGAATTGGCCAAAGGAAAATCGCTGCTTCGGGCGATGCGCACAACGTACATCACTACAGGAAAAGCCATCATTCTGACGTCTCTGGTGTTATTCGCCGGTTTTTTCATGTTGGTACTGTCCGACTTCGAGGGCACTTTTGCGATGGGGGCACTCGTATCCGTGAGCTTACTCATGGCTGTAATTGCGGATTTGATGTTGCTGCCTATTTTGCTTTTGGCTTTTTACAGGCCGAAGAAGAGTTAGCGCATTCAACAATATACTTAATCCTTAGCTTGATTTTTTATCCCATCTTCTCAAGTGATTTATGCTCCACGTAACTTTAAGCGTGTCCTATTTGTTCTAGGTTAAAAACTTCTATGAAAGGCAATTGTATTTTGGTTACTTTTTTACTTGTCACGAAATTGGCAATTGCGCAACAGACCTTGCCTAATTTGGTGCATTATTTTGAGAATTTAGGTCTATACAATCCCGCAGCAATTGCTTGGAAATCGGACTTTTTAGCAACACTGAATTATCGTGGTGTGATAAACAAGCCTGTTGATGTTCCTATGAATGATGCGCTCGCGCTCTTTGAAAAGGATTTAGGTTTCATCAATTCCGGCATTGGTGTCAATTATGCCTTAGAAGAATTTGTGTTTCACAGAATTCATAGAATCGGTTTGAATTATCGCTACACCCAACAATTTGGAGAGCATACAAATCTTTCCATTGGTGTAACTGCAAATTATATTTCAAAGATGCTTGACGCTTCTCAGTTCAACATTGTTGATCCGCAATTTGAGCCAATCAAGTACCGAGGAAATTCAGCGCTGTTTAATGCCGGTTTGTTTTTCAACCACAAGGGATTGTCTCTTGGTTTTTCCGCAGTTAACTTGAATAAACCGACTCTGATTTTGCAACCTTCTTCTGTTTTTCCATTCAATTTTGAGCGCTTTTATCATGCGCATGGTGCTTTTGAATTTCTCTTAATTGAGGACTTCAAACTAACACCAAGAGCACATTTTACCTTTTATAGAAATGGCTATCAAACTTTGTTTTCCGCCGAATTGAATTGGAAAAATAAGGTCTACGTTGCTCCGGGTTATCGGTATAAATCAAATGCGCTGAGCATGAGTATAAAAGCCGAAGTTGTTCCCAATTTTATTCTCGGTGTGGCGTATGAATATATCGGAGGGTATTTCAAGAGACACGACTTTGAGGTGATGCTGGGATATCGTTTGAAGAAGAAATCTTAGGTGATAATTATGACTTCCTCCCAAAATCTGCGGGTATTTCGCCCCAGGCTTTGGTCTCCCATTTGACGATGGGGTTTTCAATTTTGTTTTCCCTCAGCCAATTTTCGGCACGGTCCACAAGGGCAAAACTCTCGAAGTTTTTTTGCGTCCGAGGTAATTTGGTCAAACAGCGCTTGCCTCTGATCCAGCCGATCGCAATCTTGCTGTCGGTGTAGATGGGGCGTTTGTCGTTGTGCTTCTTCATCAAGGCGAGCGCATGCACCAAAGCCAAAAATTCGCCCAAGTTGTTGGTCGACTCTTCAAAGGGACCCATTTTGAAAAGTGTTTCACCGGTATGTAAATCAATGCCTTGATATTCCATAAGACCGGGGTTACCGGAACATGCGGCATCCACAGCCACAGCGTTCAAGTTGGGTTGTCCGATGCGCTTGAGTTCATCCTCAGAGAGCGGGGGAGTATTTGTATTCTGCCCCACATACTCCTCGTAGGTGCCTTCGAAGGCATATTCCGCTTGAGCGAGGTTGGCAAAAGACTTGTATTGCGCTCCAGGATAACCATGAATAGCACGTTTGCAGGCTTCCCAAGACGTAAAAACGCCTGTTTCATTACCTTCCCAAACGACGTAATATTTATTGGGTTTTGCCATTCTTAAGAGGCTTAATTTTCAGTCGGATGGCGTGATTTTCTACTCAAATCGAATCAACACAGCGCCTTTGTCTACGGTATTTCCTGTGGCTACTTCAATCGATTTTACGGTGCCAACTCCTTCCGCTTTGATTACATTTTCCATTTTCATGGCCTCCAAGGTCAACAATGAATTTCCGAGTTCCACCTGATCACCTACCGCCACCTGAATACCCAACACTTTTCCGGGCATTGGAGCTTGCAACACATCAAGTTTTTTAGGAGCTACTTTATCCAAGCCCATCGACTTGAGCAATTGGTGAATTGGCATTTCGCGCACCAGTTCAAAAGAACGGTGGTTGATTTTAACACGCAGTTTGTTTTGCTCGGTGTCCACATTTTCTACTTCCCCAAAGAACGTTTTGCCTTGGTAGAACACTTTGAAAAAACGTTCATTTTCCCAGGAAATTTTTGCTCCTGTTTGCGTTTCAATGATTTCTTCTCCAAGTTTCCAAACGTGTGCCATAGCTGAAAGATGTTTAGCCGCCAAAACTAAAGTTTTTTTGCGTGCGAATGAGAACGTCGTTTTGTTTTGAGCGAAGTGTAGCGTTTTCTCGACGCAAGTGAGCATCTTTGTGCCTCTAACGAACTTTCATGAAAAGATTACTTCCAATATTTCTCTTCCTTGTAGCCGCTTGTGGAACTCCTAAGTTCAAAACGGTGCCTGCTGTTGTTCAGCAGACTCCAACTGTTCCTATGGTTCAACAACCCGCTCCGGTTGAACCATTAGCTGCACGTCCAGCGGTCTATCGCGAGAGCAGAACGAAACATTTTGAATTGATTCACACGCGTCTTGATGTGCGTTTCGATTGGGAGAATTCGCTCATGTTTGGTAAGGCTGCCATTACTTTGAGTCCTACTTTTTATCCGCAATCCTCTTTGGTGCTGGATGCAAAAGGCATGCTGATTCATAAGATTAATATTGGAAACCAGCTGTTTAATTATGAATACAACGGTGAGCAATTGACCATTCAGTTGGATAAAACATACCGTAAAAGTGATACTTTGACACTTTCAGTAGAGTATACAGCTCAGCCTGACTTGCGACCGCAGGGTGGGAGCGAAGCAATCGCAGGTGACAAAGGCTTGTATTTTATCAATCCTAAGGGCGAAAATCCTTCGAAAATGCCGCAGATTTGGACGCAAGGTGAAACAGAATCCAATTCGGTTTGGTTTCCCACCATTGATGCACCCAACCAAAAAATGACGCAGGATTTGTTCATTACCGTGGATCGAAAATATGCTACCCTCTCCAACGGGGTTTTGGTAAAATCCACGTTGATTGACAACAACCTGCGCACCGACCACTGGCAACAGACCTTGCCGCATGCGCCTTATTTGACCATGATGGGCATCGGGGAATTCGCAATTGTCAAAGACCAATGGAAGCGCAGCGACGGCAAGGTAATTCCCGTGCATTATTATGTGGAACCCCAATGGAAAGATGAGGCCAAAGCGATTTTTGGAAGAACACCTCTGATGATTGGCTATTTTTCCAAGATTACAGGTTTCGAATATCCTTGGGATAAATACCATCAAATTGTGGTGAGAGACTATGTTTCGGGTGCGATGGAGAATACCGGAGCTGTCATTTTTGGAGAATTTGTGTACAGCACGCCGGGCGATTTGCTCGATCAGAACTGGGATGACATTGTAGCGCATGAATTGTCGCACCATTGGTTTGGTGATTTGGTGACCTGCGAGTCATGGTCGAATTTGCCTTTGAACGAATCTTTTGCCACGTACTTTGAAGTGTTGTGGGATGAACACGCCAATGGCAAACAGCAAGGAGCGTATCATTTACAGTCGGACCGCGAGACGTATTTTCGCACGGCAGAAAATGGTCAGCCGCACCACGATTTAATTTGGTTCGACTACGACGATAAGGAGCAAATGTTCGACGGCCACTCCTACAGCAAAGGCGCTTGTATTTTGCACATGTTGCGCAGTCATTTGGGTGACGAAGCGTTTTTCGCAAGCATCAAGCATTACCTGCATCAACACCGCTATGGCACTGTGGAGGCGCACGATTTGCGCTTGGCCTTTGAGGCCATTACCGGTGTGGACTTGAATTGGTTTTTCAACCAATGGTTTTTTGCCAAAGGTCATCCCAAGTTGAAAGTGGATTACAAAATTCAAGACGATTTAGTTCTGGTTGAAATCGAACAACTTCAAGATTTGCAGGAGTTTCCTTTGTACCGCATTCACACCAATATCCGATTGAACTACAAATCCTCTTTTCAGGATTTTCCAATCCTGCTGCGCGAGCAAAAGCAGACGTTTGCTTTCTCTTTGAGCGATTCCTTAAGGAATTTTCAAGTGGATCCGGATCACAATCTCTTGGCTGAGTGGCAGTATCAGAAGCCGAAGGAATTTTGGAAACATCAATGTGAAAATGATTCACATTATGTATCCCGAAAACGTGCACTCTCCGAATTGGCCAACCGTGACGCCAATCAGTTTGCAACGCTCATCTTGAACGCTTTGCAAGATGAATTTTTCGATGTTCGACTCGAAGCCATAGAGCAGTGCAATCGCATCAAAAATTCGCATGAAAAACAGATTCAGGAACGCTTGGTGCAAATGATTTCACAAGATCCGGATGCGCGCGTTCGGGCGGCGGCGTTGAAATTTATGTTCGACATATATCCTGAGTCCGCTGCGTGGTTAAGTCTCGCAAATCAAGTGCTGGAAAAAGACCAGTCGAGTGCCTGCCGATCATGGGCGCTCTATGTGCTGGGCACCAAGGATGCCGGCAAAGCGCTTCAACATGCTGCCACTTGGGAAAATGAAAAATCGAGCATCTTGAGAACTTCCTTGTGTCAGCTTTATTCGGATTTGGGTGATTCATCAAAATTCGAGTATTTCAAAAAAACGATGCGCAGTTCATTCTTGCACGGCAATGATCGCATGAGTGCGTTGTTCCATTTCGGGAATTATATCTCGCGCTTTACTCTTGTGGCGATGCATGCTGAGGCGTTGTCGCTGATGCAACAATTTGTGAATCCTAGCGGCTACGAACCCATGGTGTTCGAGTTTATGTTGGGTCAAATTCAGACCAAAATGACTCAAAAGTTGAAATCGCTCAACGAGGAGATACAAGCCTATGAAAACGCCAAAGATTTTGTGTGGGCGCAACGATTGAAAAAGGAACGAGACAGTGTGATAGAAATTTTGGCACTTTATTCTGGGAGATAGGGTTGAAGTGGGGAATATTTCCGTTCTTGTTGAACAACCAACGGTTATAATTTTACCAGCCTCGCCAAGTATTGATTTTCGTGCTCGTAGAGTTTTTCAACAGAAAATCCGAGTGCTTCAGCATAAGATTTTAGCGTATCAAAATCCACATAGAGCCAATCGAAAGTGTCCGTGCAGGTATCCTTGTAGCACATTTGAAAATCAAAATTGCCGTAGTATGCGCTGTTCAAGTCGAGCCAGTATCCGCCTTCATCGTCTTCGTAGAGGTATTTGATGTCAGTGGAGTCACCCAGAATTTGTCCGCCTTGAGGTAAGAGTTTGCTGCATTGTTCCAAAAACCGCGGAAGCTGCTCCAGATTTCCGGCAATGCCAAAACCATTCATTAAAAAAAGCAGAGTGTCGTATTGTTCAGACTGCAAATCAAAGAAATTCACACAACGACTTGGCAGGCCTTGTTTCAAATGATAAGCCACCGCACCTGCTGAGGTGTCTATGATTTCGACTTTTTTTCCTTGCTTGTGCAGTATTTCAGCATGAATTCCTGCACCACCACCCACGTCGAGGATTTTGCCGGTACACCGTTCCAAAGCCATGAGCTCGAGTTCCGTGCAAGCGTGTTCATTTCCCACTTGTCCCCGGAAGAGGTAGGGCACGGGTATCACGTCGTCTTCGCAAATACTGGATTTGACGATGATGTTTTCTTCAAAATCTCCTGAAATATAGTCGTGAATCGCCCGTCCGATTGGGTCTTTTTCAAACAAGGACATCAATAGTCGTTTTCGTCGAATTGCTCAAACCCTTCGTCGAACTCATCCATGTCGTAGCCATCGTCGGAGAATTCATCGAATTCATCTTCCTCATCATAAAGGTACTCTTCTTCGAAATCCTCGAATTGCTGTCGACTGTCTTCACGCGGTGCCTGCCCCACGGAAAGCGCGACATAGGGTACTTCGGGAGCCTCATCCAAAAATGCTTGCAATTCGATAAGGAAAATCCACATGCTCATGAAGTCGTGCACCAGGATGAACTTTTGATCCGGCTCTTTTACGCGGTCTTCAAGGTTGAGGTGAGTCATCAAACCCACCGGTTCTGCATCTTGATCAAAATTGACATCGACCAAAGAAATTTCTTCGCCTTTATCCCAGTTTTCATTACTCACATAAAACGACGCCATGTGCTCATCACTGAAGCCAAATGCCGCAGTGATAGCCCGATAAAAAGTTTCAAAATTTGCACTTTTTTCAATCACGATATCGCGGAAAATCTCTGCGTCGTTCTCATTGTCGAGAAGCACTCTGAATTTGTAAGCACTCATAGTCTAAATTCTAGCGCGCAAATGTAGAGATTAAAAGAATTGGGTGAATGATTTTAAATCAAGCGCATGTTTAGTTTGATTCAGACGACTTTGCAGGTTCATTTCATTAAAATGTTATTGTACAAGTCGATGTAATTTATGTAAAAAATACAATTTCTGTCCGTTCAGAACAAATACGGCTCTGTTCAGAACATTTTTTTTTTCAAGCGGAAAGGCCGATATACTTTCGCGGAAAGTTTGCTTTGTTCAAATTTTAGTAGGATGATTTTGTAATTTATAATTGATTTTTTTTTTGTTCTCGAATTCTACCTATTCCTATTCTATCCACTCGCATAAGGTTCATGTACTTAGTCATGCCCATTCCTTGTCTGATTGCTATTTGGAGTCACGTAGTAAGAGAGCCTTTCTTAAATTTAATCTATGAGGCTATCTATGAAAACGTTTTTTGCTTTTTTCGTGCGCAGGGTTCTGGTTTTAACTATGACTTGCACTGCATCTTTTGCTTCCCTGGCTCAAACCAAAGGGATGATTGTCGAACCTGCAACGGGTGCGGCTGCTTTAGTGCTCGATCCGAATGGTGATGGTTATGTGTCTGCCACGACGGCCGGGTTTTTAGGTAATGACCAGTTGAACAACGAGTTGCCTTGGCAAACATTAATACCAGCAGGATCTGAGCCAAGTTCAGACGTGCGTAATGGTCCGAATTGTGGATTTTCGGATTTTGTGGAAACCACAGCCGGATCAGTTGATCCCGTTTTTCATTTAAGTACGCAGAACCACTGGTTATTTCGTTTTCGCATGGCGAGCATCGCGCCCAACGCCAAGTCGTATTCCATTCTGGTGGATATCGACAATTTGATTGGCCCGGGTGATGATTGCTACATTGCCGGTGTGAATCCAGGTTTTGAATTGGAGATTGTTCTTGCAACCAAATTTGGCGTACGCATTTATGACCATCGATTGCCTTGCGGTTCAAATTTGATTTATTCCTACGCTCCGAACAGAATACAAAAGTCAATTGCTGCTTCTTCGATTTGCAATCCGTTGAATTTCTTCTTGGAATTTTATGTGGATTGGGCTGATATCACAGCACAGTTCGGCGTGAATGCATCCACGCAGATGCGCTATGCAATTATTTCGAATATGGCTGCAAATAAGTCCTCTATTTGTAATCCGAACTCCGCCTCTGATATTGGAGGTGTCAATGACGCGACTTGTGGAAACCTTGAAGCATGTTTAACACAAATCATCAACTTGCAGCCACCTTGTCCACCGAATAACCCTACGCCTTGTATCTATTCGGCTTGTCCAACAATTACCGGCTTGCCTATTCCTACGGGCGCAACTTCTGTGAGTGGGACATCTACTGAGCCTAACGGCACAGTAATCCGACTGTACGTGAATAACGTTCTTGCAGGTACAACAACGGTAAACGCGGGAACATGGACCGTATCACCCATAACGCCTCTTGTGGCTAATTCTCAGGTAAAAGCATCTGCTCAGGCAGCCGGTAAAGTGGAATCGAATACGAACTGCAACAACGTAACTATAGCCGGTGCGCAATGTACGAGTCCTTTAACAACAGTAGGTGAATGCGGAACAAACCGAAAATCGATTACGGGAACGGGTCCGGTAGGAGCTACTGTTCGAATCTATTTGGCCAACGGTAACCTACTTAGCCCGGTTGGTGGAAATTCATGGACCGGAACAAATGTAGTGGTTGCAGCAGATGGTACATTTGTCTGGCGTTGTACCGGTGATGGTCAGGAAACTTCTTGCAATCCTTCAGGGGGGCCTTGTTTGGCAAATGGTAATTATTATGCCACCGCCCAACTTCCCGGTCAGTGTGAGTCTGCTCCAGTTTGGTTTTGCATCAACGTGGGCACCACAACGAGTACGCCTGTCATATCCACAGCAATCAGCACTTCCACGACAACAGTTACAGGAACACTTACGGGTAACGTTGCCGCGAATAACGGCGTGTCTATTTATCTTTACAGAAACAACGCTTTAATTGGCTCAGCAACAACTACAAACAACCTTGGCGCTTGGACTATTACAGTGCCATCAGGAACTTTCAGCGCTTGCAATCAGGTTTACGCGGTTGCTGCGAGAAATATTGCAACTATTTCATGTCCATCTCAAAGTGCAACAGTTACAGTAACTGGTGGGGTATCGGCTGTGCCTGCGATTACAGGAACTTATTGCGGTACGACAACTACGGTAAACGGAACCTCAAGCGAATCGAACGGAACAACCATTCAAGTCTTGAGCAATGGTAACCCCGTAGGAACAACTACTGTTACCGGAGGTGTTTGGTCTTTAACAGGATTGAACATTCCTGCAGGTGCCAGCATCACAGCGCGCGCTACAAATACAGGACAGTGTAAATCTCAAAGTGCAGCCTCAGCAGCGGTAGTTGTTGGTACTCAAAACACAAACACGGTGGTGATCAATGGTTCTGCTGCACCTTACGCGCCCAACTTGGTGGAGTCTGCTACTACAATCACAGGAACCGGAACTGCCGGGGATTTAATTACGCTTTATTTGGACGGCTGGCCGATGTATAGAGATTTTGCAGAAACATTGCCTGCTACGGCAACGGTTGGTGCGGGAGGTACATGGTCAATCACGCTTGTTGATCAAGTAATTTATGCCGGTGGTGTATTGACAGCTAGAGCAAGCAATGCATCGACTTGTTTAAGCGCATTGTCTGCACCAAGAAACATTGTTTGTTTACCTCCGAATACCGGACTTACCGTGACGCCTCCAAGCACAGCCGTTTGTTCGAACAGTGTTGTGGCCAATGTACAAGTACAAAACTCACAAGCAGGGACTATTTATCAGCTATTCAACAACAACTTGAATGCGAATTCTGGTTCATCTGTTTTGGGTAACGGTGGCACAATTACGCTTTCCACTTTTGCACTTACAGCTAATGCTGTGATTTCCGTTCGAGCTATCAAAGCACCTTTCGACGGTACCTGTAATTCTACATTGACGCAAACGGTGAATGTGACCGTAAATAATAACCCAACCTTGACGCTCACAACGCAAGCACAAAATCCAACCATTTGTGCGCACACGCAAACGAATGTTCAGGTGTTGTCTTCACAATCGGGCTTTACTTATCAATTACGCAATAATGCGAACAATGCACCTATCGGATCGCCTGTGAGCGGTACGGGTGGAACGATCAACTTACCCACCGGAAACTTAACAGCAACTACAACTTTCAATGTTTTTGCAACAAGTACTTTGGCGCCAACCTTCTGTTCAGGTCAGTTGAATAACTTGGTTACCGTAACAGTAAGTCCGGTCACTTTAGCCAATGCCGGACCCAATCAAACCGGTGCGGCCACTTGCGGGCTCACTTCAGTAACTATGGCTGCGAATGCTGTTGCTGTGGGTGAAACTGGTACTTGGTCGATTGTGTCGGGTACAGGCGGCAGTTTCGCGAACATAAACAACCCAACAACCACGTTCTCAGGAGTTGCCGGTTCCACTTATGTGTTGCGTTGGACAATTGTTAGAGGTTCATGTTCCACGCAATCCGATGTGACCGTGAGCTTTGGTATTATTCCTGCTGCGCCTGTTGTTGGAACGATTACTCAACCAACTTGTGCTGTGAATACGGGCAGTGTTGCACTGAGTGGTCTACCTTCAGGCTCTTGGACGATAAATCCGGGTGCAATTTCCGGAAGTGGAACAACAACCACACTTGGCGGATTGGCTGCGGCAACAACACACAATTTCACAGTGACCAATACAGCCAACAGTTGTACATCTTCTCCAAGCGCGAATGTGGTGGTGAATGCAGTACCTGCATTGCCAGCTGTCCCAACTGTGGCTAGCGTTACTCAACCAACATGTGCGGTTCCTTCAGGTACAATTGTATTCAATACTCAGGCTGGCGTTGAATACAGCATTGGTGGCCCCTTCCAAGCGAGTCCAACGTTCTCTGGCTTGGCATCAAATACATATACTTTAACGGTTAGAAGAACAATAGACAATACTTGTACAGCAACGGCGGTCAACGCGGTAACCATCAATGTTTTGGATTGCTCTGATCTATCCATAAGCTCAGTCGCTAGTACTTTGACACCAATGACCGGGCAAAATGTAACCTTTACTATCACTGCGACCAATAATGGTCCAATGGCGGCTACGGGAGTTTCAGTAACCGATGTATTACCTTCCGGCTTTACTTTGGTAAGTGCTACGCCTTCATCGGGCACGTGGTCTGCTCCAACTTGGACCATCGGAAATTTGGCCAATGGAGCCAGTGTTACTTTGACAATCGTGGCTACAGTAAATCCTACGGGCACGTACACACATACAGTGACCATCAACGGCGCCAACTTTGACCCGAATACGGCCAACAACACCGCAACAAACAATGTGGTTCCGATGGTCATTGCTCAAAACGACATCAACCAAACGCAGCCCAACACAACCGTTTCCGGGAATGTGTTGACCAACGATCAAAATGCCACACAAGTAACAGCTGCATCTCAAGGTGTGACCAACATTCCTTTGGGTACACCAACAGCGGTTACGGGTGGTACGATTACCATTAACGCCAACGGTACTTACACCTTCGTTCCAAACGCAGGTTATACAGGTACTGTTCCAGCAATCACATACACAGCAGCGAATGCCAACAACACATCATCTTCCTCAGCGAGTTTGAGTGTAACTGTTATTCCTTCGTATGTTCCTGGTCAAAACAACGCGCCAACAGCGAACCCGGTGACGGCAACGGCTGAGCACGGCGAGACTATTACGCTGAACCCATTGACGGCATGTTCTGATTTGGATGGCAACACATTGACAGTAACATCGATTTCAGGTTTGAACAGTTCAGGCAACCCATTGACCTTGACAGGAACACCACAGAACGTGTACAACGCAGGTGGTCAGTTGGTGGGTCAAGCGTCTATCTCCGGTGGTCAGTTGGTATTTACACCAAACGGTTCATACACGGGCAATGCGCCATTCACGTATGCAATTGCAGACGGCAACAGCGGCACGGCATCCAGCACGATTACAGTGACTGTATTGCCTGATTTGCCCAACGTGATTCACGCCAACGATGATGCGAACTCAGCACCGCAAGGTACCACAATGACGGGCAACGTGTTGACCAACGACCAGTTGGAAGGCACGAGTCCAGCGGTTACAGCAGGTACAGCAACATTCGGTGGTAACAGCTATCCATTGACGATTGGTTCAGCGACAACGATTCCGGGAGTTGGTAACGTTACTTTGAATGCCAACGGTACCTACACGATTGCACCACTTGCAGGCTTTGTGGGCACCTTGCCGGTAGCCTACACTGCATGCAACACACAAGGCAACTGCGACCAAGCGACATTGTACGCAACATCAGTGGCTCCGGCAGCGGTTGTGGCAGTGGACGACAACGTTTCTGCACCCCATGGCGCAGTTATGAACGGTAACATCTTAGCTAACGATACAAACGCCACGCAAGTGACAGCTGCATCTCAAGGGGTGACCAACATTCCTTTGGGTACGCCAACAGTAATTTCAGGTGGTACAATCACAATAAACGCAAACGGTACATTCACTTTTGTTCCGGACGCAAGTTTTGTGGGTGCTGCACCAACAATTAGTTACACTGCGGCAAATGCGAACAACTCATCCTCGGATCAGGGTGAACTGAACATTACCGTAAATGCAGCACTGCCGATTGCTCAGAATATCAACATGATGACAATCAGCCCGAACAGCACCAACAACCCTGTTCCAGCTTTGATTGGCATTGCTTCTCAAGCAGATCCGGTGACATCTTTCAATGTGACAGCACCGGTAGCCTCACAAGGTACTTTGAGCTATTGCAGCAATGGTACAACGCCATGTACGGGAACGTTAATACCAATTATCGGCACAGTATCTATTACTCCGGCACAAGCAGCAACTTTGATGTTCTCGCCGGCTACAAATTACCAAGGAACCGCGACCTTTACTTACACAGCTTCCAATGGCTCAGGCACAAGTCAACCTGCTACGGTTAGCATTCCTGTTGTGAACCAAGCGCCGGTTGCCAATAGCATAATTACGGGTGCGGCTAAGCAAAATTCAACAGACAATTTCTTGGCAATGATCAGTGCATCAGATGCTGACGGTACTGTTGTTGCTTTCAATATCACTCCTACGAATCCTGCGGAAGGCACTTTGACCTATTGCACATCAGCTGATATTCCTTGTACCGGAACAGTGATTACAATCAGTGCACCAACGACATTGACACCTGCTCAACTGGCAACATTGAATTTTACGCCTGCGAACAACTTTACGGGTATTGCAACATTCACATTTACCGCCACTGATGATTTAGGCGCAGTGAGTCAGCCCGCAACGGTTATTGTTCCTGTCACAATTAACGGAATCTTGCCTGTGAATCTGCCTCCGGTGGCTCAAAACATTCAGGCTTCCGTAACGGGCAATGGTTCTGCGCAAAATTTACCAGACCTTTTTGCAACGGATTTGGACGGTTTGATAAGCAGCTACACTGTTGTGGCCGTGCCTAACGCAATGACCGAGGGTTCGTTGACTTATTGTTCAACGCCTCCAAGTTCAGGGTGTGGTACTCCGGTGACTCCGAACACAGCGTTGACGCCTGCACAAGCCGCTTCCTTGCAGTTCATACCGGTAGCCAATTTCTCGGGTACTGTTTCCGTGAGCTTCTACGCAACAGACGATACCGCACAGGGTAGTCCATTGGCTTATTTGACCATCAATGTGGTGAATCAGGCTCCTGTCGCGAATAATCTACAAACAACGATTCCTGAAAACAGCACCAATGCATCTTTGCCTGTACTTTCGGCAAGTGATGTAGATGGTACTGTGGATTCATACAGATTAACCGCTCCGGCTGCCTCACAAGGCACTTTGAGCTACTGCAGCAATGGTACTTCTCCATGTACAGGCACTGTAACACCAATCAACGGAACGATTACATTGACGCCTGCTCAAGCGGCTACGTTGACCTTTACGCCTGCACCAAACTACACCGGGGCGATTGTGATTGAATACTTTGCGACAGATAACCACGGTAACGAAAGTGCGCCTGCGAGCTTGTTGGTCAATGTGGTATCCAACATCAGCAACCAACAAACTACTGCCATAAGCAATACGGTTGAAGTTCCTCAAAATGCGCCAGTGACTGCTTTGCCTGCTAACTTTATTTCGGCAAGCACGAACAACGGAACGATAGTGTCCTACATCATTGATGCTATACCATCGGCGAACCAAGGGACATTCAGCTATTGCAGCAATGGTTCAGTGCCATGCAACGCTACATTGATTCCAATCACAGCAGGTATGACCTTGACACCTGCACAGGCTGCGGCTTTGTCCTTCCAACCTGCTCCAAACTACACCGGGCAAGCACCGATGACTTTTGTTGCTAGAAACAGCGATGGACTGAGTTCAACTCCTGTGGTGAGCATTGTTGAGATTACCAACCAAGCACCGGTTGCACAGTCGTTCAACACGGCACCAATGACTATCGGTGGAGGAACTGTTTCTATCAACTTGAATAATGCCGTGACGGATGTGAATGGCAACAACACAGTAGCGTTCTACACCATCTACTCCGTGCCTAATGCATTACAAGGAACCTTGACTTATTGCGACACTCCGCCAAGTTCAGGTTGCGGAACGCCTGTGACGCCCGGCATGACTTTGACACCTGCACAAGCGGCTACATTGTTATTTACTTCGGGGGCGAACAGCAACCAGGCTGTGATTCCATTCAACTTCACAGCTACGGACAATGGCGGTAATGAGAGTAACATGGCTGCGGCAGTACTGTCGATGAGCAATGCAGTGGCCTTGCCTGTTGAACTTATCGGTATCCAAGTGAGCTGTATGAACGGCGGTAAAAACGCTGAATTGACATGGCAAACGGCTTCAGAGTTGAACGCAGATGTTTATGTTGTTGAGCGAAGTTTTGATGGTTATGTTTGGGAGGTAATTGGTACAGTTCAAGCTGCCGGAACAACGAATCAGCAGACCAATTACAGCTTTTTGGACAACCAAAAACGTACGTCAAGATTGGCATACTACCGACTGAATCAATACGACTTGGATGGAACGAAAACGACTTATCCAATCATTTCTTCTGATTGTGCAATCGAGGCGGAAATGACGTTGTTCCCGAACCCTGCGACTGAGGTAACATTTGTAGAAATCATAAATTCTAAGAATGAAGATGTTCGCGTTGACTTATTCAACACGCTTGGTGGTATAATGAGCAGCAATATGCATGCAATCATTGACGGTGTTAATTTGATTACATTGAATGTACAAACACTCCAACCGGGTAGCTATTTTGTTGTAATCACAAACGCAAACAACGAAAGAACAACTTTGAGATTGGTTAAACAATAGATTAATAATCCCCATGAAAAAGGGCTGCTTCGAAAGAAGTGGCCTTTTTTCGTTTTATCAAAATTTGGTTTAAATTCGCTAAAAATTTAAGACCATGAGCACGAAAATTTTTGTCTTTGCTGTTTTGATCATTGCGTCTGTTGTTGGCACATCTTTAAATACTTCACTTGTCAAGACGCGTGTTTTTTCTTTTGATAAAACTGCAACTCAGGCCGATCTGAATGAATTGCAAAAAGACATGTTGCAGTATGGTATTGAGGCCAACGTCACGAAGCTGGAATACAATGAAGGCGGTGAGATCCGCACCATTGAAATGACGTGCAAAACAAAACGCTCGTCCTCCCGTTTTGCAACGGATTCTTTTGAGTCAGTTGAAATTAAGAAGGTTTGGCAAGCACTTTCCGTTTCGCTTGTTTGTTCGGGTGATGAAAATCACGACGAGGAATAGTACGGCACTCTTCTAATTTGCTCTGCTGTTTATTCAAACTTTTTGTTGCTCCGTTGATTCGGATGAAAGTCTTTTGTTATTTGATGAGCATATTCAGAAGTGAGTATGGAGTTTCTTTTTGATTAGCTATTGTTTAACCATTGCACCGGGTTATTTTTCAATGATAGTAAATTATAAAGTGGAAAAATGTGCTGTAAATGTATAGATCTTTCCACTTTATATTTTAAATACGGAAATAAATATTAATTTTGATAAGATTTTTCCTAATGAAAATTTACTTATGAAACCCGTACTAGGCAGAGAAAACGAAAAAAGGATTTTCGACGACTTGTTGAATTCAGATAAAGCGGAGTTTTTGGCTGTTTATGGAAGACGACGAATCGGGAAAACTTTTTTGATTAGGAATTACCTCTATAAAGAAATTGTATTTGATTTTACGGGCGCCAATAAAGCCAATAATCAGGCACAGTTGGCTAACTTCGCTATGGTATTTTCAGAACAATGCCATGAACTCGAACAAGCACCTGAGAATTGGTCAGAGGCGTTCTATTTATTGGCAAAGCATCTAAAAAGTCTAAAGCGTGAAAAGAAACTGGTCGTTTTCTTTGATGAATTGCCTTGGCTTGATCGACCTAAATCCGGGTTTTTGTCGGCTCTTGAGTTCTTTTGGAATCAATATGGTTCTCAGATGGAAAACTTGCTTTTTATAGGCTGCGGTTCTGCTGCTTCCTGGATGATGAAAAATATTGTTCATGCGCGTGGAGGTCTTTATAAACGCATGACTAGAAGCATTGAACTACAGCCTTTTACATTAAAAGAGACGTCCATTTTTTTGAGAAGCAAAAACCTGATGTTTACGGAATATCAAATTCTGCAGCTGTATATGGCGCTGGGTGGTATACCGTTTTATCTCGAAGCCATCAAACCCGAAATGAGTGTGTCACAGATATTACAAGATTTGTTTTTTACGAAAAATGGTTTTCTTAAAAATGAATTCAGACCCTTATATCAATCCTTGTTCAGAAAAGCAGAGCATCACTTGCTTCTGGTTGAGACATTAAGTAAACACCCCCATGGAATCACCCGTGACAAACTGTCTAAAGAGTCGAAAATTGCAGAAGGTGGTTCATTGTCCCGTGCTTTGAACAATTTGATTGACAGTGGGTTTGTTCAAATGATTTTGCCGTTTGATAAGAAAAAAAAAGAAGCTTTGTTTCGTTTGGTGGATTTGTTCAGTATTTTTTATTTGAAATTTGTCCACAACCAATCGAATGTAAATTGGCAAAGCGTATCACAAACTCCTGCTTACCAATCTTGGTGTGGTTACGCCTTCGAAAATATTTGTTTGCTTCATGTTGAACAAATTAAGAGGAAGCTTGGTATCGCTGGAGTGGAAGTGCAGGTTTATTCTTGGAAAAAATCGGGAACTACAACAGAGTTCGGCACTCAAATCGATATGGTTTTGGATCGAAAAGACGGTATAGTTCATCTTTGTGAGGCTAAATTTTCTGAGTCTGAATTTGTTTTGAATAAAGTGTACAATGCAAAACTTAGGCAAAGACGAACCATATTCAAAGAGGCAGTAAAATCCAAGAAAAATGTGGTTACAACGCTTTTTACAACTTACCCGGCAATCAAAAACGAATATTATCTCGAGGAAATTCATTCAGAAGTGAGTATGGATTTTCTTTTTGACTAGCCGTAGTTTAACCATTGCACCGGGTTATTTTTCAAGTACAGTGAATTATAAAGTGGAAAAATGTGTTAGAAATGAATAGATTTTTCCAGAAAATAAATTCGAATACCTCATCATTTTTTTACCCTAGACAAATGCATAAGTCCCAGTTTCAAGAGAAAATCCACGGGGTTCGCCGTGCTGATTGTTCCTTGACAAAGGAGGGTTTCACAAATCCTTAATTGCGTTCAAATCTCTACCTTTGCCCAAAATCGGCAAGGATGTTTCAAATCAAAAATTACGTCAATGGTGTTTTGACCCCACCTCGTGCTGAAGCACACATAGACAATTATGAACCGAGTACCGGACGTATTTACGCACAAATACCGCGTTCAGATGCAGATGATGCGGCGCAGGCCATTGATGCGGCTCAATCTGCATTTTCTTCCTGGTCTAAAACTACCGTTGAATTTCGCAGTCAGGTCATGATGCGCATTGCAGAAGGAATTCGCAAACGCATGGATGAATTTGTAGCCGCCGAATCCAAAGACAATGGTAAACCCTTGAAACTCGCCGCTCAGGTGGATATCCCGCGAGCCATTGCCAACTTCGAATTTTTTGCTACCGGAATTTTGCATTTCGCTTCGGAATCGCACCTGATGGAAGGCCTTGGCGTGAATTACACCCTGCGCAAACCCATTGGTGTTGTCGCTTGTATTTCTCCCTGGAATTTGCCGTTGTATTTATTCACTTGGAAAATTGCCCCTGCTTTGGCTGCCGGAAATACGGTCGTGGCAAAGCCTTCCGAAATTACTCCGATGACAGCCTATTTGCTTTCGGAGGTTTGCATAGAAGCCGGTCTGCCTGCCGGGGTTTTGAATATCGTGCACGGACTTGGTCATGAAATTGGTGAAGCTTTGGTGAAACATCCTGCGGTGAAAGCAATTTCATTCACAGGGGGCACGCAAACCGGTAAAGCCATTGCCTCGATTGCTGCGCCGTTGTTCAAAAAAATGTCCTTGGAATTGGGTGGAAAAAATCCGAACATCATCTTTGCAGATTGTGATTTTGATGACATGCTGTCCACAACGGTTCGCTCGTCGTTTGCCAATCAAGGACAAATTTGTCTTTGTGGCTCGAGAATATTTGTAGAGCGGCCAATATATGAGAAATTCAAAAAAGCCTTCGTTGATAAGGTGAGTCAATCCAAAGTTTCTTATCCGGAAGATCCTGAAGCGCATTTGGGTGCTGTTGTTTCAGAAGCGCACATGAACAAGGTTTTGTCTTACATCGAATTGGCCAAAGAAGAGGGTGGAACCGTCTTGACAGGCGGTCATCGGGTTCATTTGCCGGCGCCGCACGAGAAGGGCTATTACATTGCGCCGACGGTAATTGAAGGATTGGCTTTCAATTGCAGAACGAATATGGAAGAGATTTTTGGTCCTGTAGTAACCATAACGCCGTTCGACACCGAGGAAGAAGTTTTGATGATGGCCAATGCCACCGAATACGGCCTCAGTGCAACGCTTTGGACTTCCAATTTGAAACGCGCTCACAACATGGCCAACGAACTTCAAGCCGGTATTGTTTGGATGAACTCCTGGCTCGTTCGGGATTTGCGCACGCCATTTGGAGGCATGAAAAACTCCGGAATCGGTCGGGAAGGCGGTTGGGAAGCTTTGCGTTTTTTCACCGAGGCGAAGAATGTTTTTGTGAAATACTGACCATGATATTCCAAAGCTTTCCAAAAAATAACTTTGATATGGAGAAAATGGTATATACTTTTGTGATATACTAAATCGATGAATCTATGAAAACCTTGTCTTTAAAATTGGATCAGGTCATTTATGAAGAAACTGAGGACTTGCTGAAAAAAATAGATAAATCGAGAAATCGATACATCAACGAAGCTTTGGCTTATTATAATCGTATTCAGAAATCAAAATTGATGGATAAGCTATTGCTTATGGAATCAAATTTGGTTCGTGACGAATCTATGAAGGTACTCAAGGAGTTTGAAAACTTGGATGAAGATGAAACCGAAAAAATTTGAAATTTGGTTGGCTAACCTTGATCCGAGATTTGGTACAGAAACAGGTAAAACGAGACCGGTTTTGATTGTTCAAACAGATGCCCTCAATAAAGTTCACCCTTCAATTATCGTTTGTCCGTTAACCACTAATGTTAAGTTGGCAAGTCAAATTTTGAGGGTTCATGTCAAAATAGGTGTTGCCAAAGTAAATGAAGATTGTGATGTGATGATCGACCAATTACGGGCAATTGACAAACTCAGATTGATAAAAAAAATTGGCGAACTTCCAGAGAATTTGATTTCAAAAGTCAAAGAAAATATTAGAATAGTTTTAGATCTAGACGATTAATCAGCATACATCTAACAAATAAGATTTGAATTATTAGTCACGGTTCAACCAATCCTTTTTTAAGCTTATTTGTTCTAGAATTTTAGAAAATAAAACACCAACATAGAATGCATTCAATTCAAAAGAAATCCATCCAGAAAGCGACTTCAGAAGCGCTTTTCGAAAAAGCTAAATTATTGTTTCCCGGCGGCGTCAATTCTCCGGTTCGGGCATTCAAATCCGTTTTCGGTTCACCGCTCTTCATCAAACAAGGTGATGGCGCCTATATTTGGGATGAAGACGACAATCAATTCATCGATTTTTGTTGCAGTTGGGGCCCGTTGATTCATGGACACAACAACCCATCGGTTCGTGCGGACATTGAAAGCGCATTGCAATTGGGCACGAGCTTTGGCGCACCCACACGCAAGGAAAATGAATTGGCAGAATTTATCATCGAGCGCATTCCGCATTTGGAAAAAGTACGCTTCGTAAGTTCAGGCACAGAAGCCGTGATGTCTGCTATTCGTCTGGCTCGAGGTTTCACAAAACGAAATTACATTGTAAAATTTGAAGGTTGCTACCACGGACATTTGGATCAACTGTTGGTGAAAGCCGGTTCAGGTTTGGTCACCTTTGGTGAGTCATCGAGTGCTGGGGTCACAGAAAAAATGGCGGCTGAAACGTTGGTGTTGCCATTGAATGACATCCAAGCCTTAGAAGATTGTTTTTCGCAATATGGCAAAGAATTGGCCGGTGTGATTATCGAACCGATTCCTGCCAACAACGGACTTTTGCTTCAGGAAAACGGCTTTTTGCAAAAATTGCGCGACCTATGCACAGTGCACGGAGTGGTCTTGATTTTTGACGAAGTGATTTCCGGTTTCCGTGTTGATTTTGCCGGTGCGGCCGGTATTTATGGCATTTCTCCGGATTTAGCTACTTACGGTAAAATCATCGGCGGTGGTTTGCCTGTGGGTATGTACGGCGGTCGCTTAGACATCATGTCTTGCGTTTCTCCTGATGGCCCGGTGTATCAAGCAGGAACGCTCTCAGGAAATCCTTTGGCGATGAGTTCAGGCTTGGCGGCGGTGAAGTTGTGTGCAGCCCCCGGATTCTATGAAAATCAAGCCAAAAGAACGGATAAATTCGTGAACCAAATCTTAAGTCATTCCAAGCAGAAGGGCTACAAATTCAATATCCAAACGATTGGTTCGATTTTTTGGTTGGCTTTCAACGATGGCACAATCATCCGAAAAGCGGAACAAATCGACCCGGATATGACGCCCTTTAAAATGTTACACAAAGCACTGTTGGAGAGGGGTGTTTATCTTGGTCCAAGCGGTTATGAAGTTGGTTTTGTTTCCGCTGCGCACAGTGAAGAAATACTCAATCAAGCCGCAGAAGCTTTCAAAGACGCCTTGGATGAGATTTTCGGTGCTTAATTTTTAACACAAGGAATGACATAAAATCTCAGCACGATAAAATTTGAATAGGGATTTATTGTGTTTCTTAAGCCATATGGCAACATATTTGACCTAGACCTTTGCAGTACTTGTAACTTTGCAAAAAGGCTTTGATTATTTTGCCATGAAAATTATACTTCCGCTTGTTCTAATTTGGATAATCATCCTCTCTGCTCAGGCGCAAATCGTGCCGGATAAAACAGCGCATGACTTTGGCGATTTGTATGCCCAAAGCGAGCGATTTGTCGATTTTCATTTCAAGAACACGGGTTCATCAACAGCCTTCATCCTGAGGGTTGAAAAACAAGCAAACACGGTTTATCAAATTTCTTCATCGACTCTTTTGCCGGACAGTTCGGTCGTGGTGCGTATTCAAGTTTCTGAGAAAAAGAAAGGACCGTTTTCCATCAAAGTTCCCGTTTATTTGAGTGATAGAAATGAAGCGGTACAATTGAAACTTACCGGAAATATCAAAGAAGTGTCACCGGATTTGAGTTCACTCACCGATTGTCCGAATTTCAGCCGAAAACCTACCGATGGCAACCCGACCGATTTCATGTTGACCGTGGTGACTATCCATAAAAACACCA
>JBBIIM010000029.1:0-40687 GCA_037446475.1 Crocinitomicaceae bacterium
TCCTCAACAGGAAATCCCGCTTTTCTAAAAAGTTTTATCGGACAACAGTGATTCTAAAAGCATTCAAAGAAATAAAAAACGAGTTCGAATACCGGACTCGTTTTTTTTCGACTTTCTTAGTATTTTCGTAGCATGTATTGGAGTAAAATAGCCTTGTATCTCGCCGTTGGATTATCAACTTTGTCTTACGGTCAAAACTGGTCGCATGTGGGACCTTTGTCCACAAATTTGGAACCCGTCAACGGTGGACAAAACCTCTTCGAAACCGGTCAAATCAATTTAATTGAAGTGAATCCATGGAACAGCAGTCATCTGGTTTGCGGAGGTCGCTATGCAGGATTCTGGGAAAGCTTTGATGATGGCGCGTCTTGGCAACGTGTTCCATCCCAACATTTGGGCTCAAATGGAGTTGGCGCACTTCATTTTATCAGTGAAACAGAAATATTGGTTTCCCATCTTCACTTCATTGCTGCAGGTATCAAGAAAATGTATTCGCGCGACATTGGGATATACAACAGCGCACAAAAGGCATGGCAAAACTTACCCAAATTGCCACTCAAAGACTATATCATTTACGATGTTACCGCTTACACAAGCGACAACCAGACACATATTCTTGCTGCAACCTCTGAGGGTTTGCTTCGCCTACGCGGTAAACCAGGTGCTTGGGAGATCCTATCCAAAGACCCTATTCAATCCTTGAAATTGGTGAACATACCCACACAAACAGAACCTATTCTGACTTGCGGTGGCACAGAGAGACAAAGTGGAAAGCCTTGTATTTCACTCTTTGATTTGAATAAGCTCGAGAGTCGCAACCCCTTGAAAATGGTAACCTCATCACTACCACTTTACGATGATGCTTCGTTGCGCGATGGAATGAATACCGTGGTTTCCAGTAAAAATTCCGACTGTTTGGTTGAATTCGGGGAAATACGTTCGGCACAAGATTTTGACTTGTTCGTGCTCTCGGATCAAGAGATTTTCTACCGTCCAAAGAACAATCCGCAGGCAGCCACAACGGACACCTACCATCAGATGCTTTACAAGCTGCATTATTTGCAAGGTGAATTTACAGATCTCAAAGTGATGCATCAAGAAAGTTCGCTGAATGGTCTGTCAGGAGCCCGAACCGGTTTGGTTTATGACGCTGTGAGCAAAGGCGTGTTTTACAGTGGCGTAAAATTGAATTACGCTTCAGATCCTACATACGGCAATGCCTCATTTGCCCGAATTCGCCCGGGATTCAAAACAGGCAAAGGAACAATACACGATGATATTCACGAGCTTCGGATTTACGAAAAATCTGGCGATCGCTACCTGATTGCGGCATGCGACGGCGGTATAACACGCAGTAAAATCGCCTACGGTCAAGGTTCTTTCAACCCGCATCAAGCACTGTATTTTGAGGGCTTAAACAACGGTTTACACGTGATGTTGGTCAATGGATTTTCAGGCGCCTCACTCGACCCCGATTTCTATGTGGCCGGTGGATTTGACATCATCAACACCGATTTTTTCAGGGCTGATTTGGGGCGCAATGAACATACCGAATCGACTTGGGAAAACGCGGGCGCACTCGTTGATCAGTTTGACAATTCTCGAGTAATCATCGATGTGAGCATGTACAACCAATTTTATCGCGTGGTGGAAATCGACAGCAACCGCAATTATAAAGTTTCACCTAACCGAAGCTTTCATGCGCCTGTAAACCCCGGACAGGCGCCTATTCGCGCCAACCCCGATCAATACAGCAACAGCCACGCCTCGGTTATTGGTTTTCAATCGAGAAATTTCGTGCAAGACCCCTACCGCCCGGGAAGAATATTTTACGTCAAACACAAAGTCGGCTTGCACCAATTCGATCCGGAAGCGGGATTGTTCGTCCGAAAATTGGACCTCGCTGAGATGAACCCGGAACCTGAATGGGCAGGCTGGAGCAACGACTGGCGTTGGTGGCGTTCTGTTTCTTTTTCGCCGCAAACACCAAACAGCATGCACATTATCATCAATGGCTCTGACAATCCTGAAAACAAAATTCAGAACCCCATGGTCATCAAATATGTGGGTCAAAATTTGGACGCTTGCCAGGGCTTGGACCACACCCGCTATGGAGAGGGCGGAGCGCAATGGGAATTGATTTCAGAACGTCTATTCAATCGCTTCAACAGGACAATGGGTACAGCGCTTACCAAAGAACAAATACGAGATATCAACCTTATTGATGTTGCAACAAGTCCACACAACCCGAACAGAATTTACATGATTATGCGCTCCAAAATTGACACAAAGGCGAAAATTGTGGTGTTTACCGGAACAAAATGGATGAATTATGGAGCTAATCTTCCGGATGATGAGTTTGCAATGGCCATGATTATGGACTACAAAACCAAAGACGGTATATACCTTGCCACTGATAAGAACATCTATTATCGGGAATTGGGCATGCCAAACTGGATTTGTGTCAGCGGAAACTTCCCTATGCTTAACGTAGAGCAACTGGAAATCAATTACTTAGATAACACGCTACGAGCAGGTACTTTTGGCTTAGGGATTTGGAAAATGCCCTTATTTGAAAATCAATAACGCTGCTCAATTTCATTGCACAAATTCGAACATCCTCAAATTATGCTCAAGCAAAAAATATTCGTTCAAATTCTCGCCACGCTCACCATTCTTCTAAGTATCGAAACATCCTGTGTGGCGCAAATTCCTACCTACTTCAATGAACCACAATATTTAGAATATTTTTATGCATTAAAAGAGGGCAATCTTATCGTTGTCCTTTCTGATCGCGGCACTATTCGAGAAAAACTGGTCAAATATGGCGAAACGGATAAACTCAAAAAATTTGACAAGGCGCTTGAAAATGAATTCAATGAAATCTATAGTGCTTTCAACAGTTCTTACACATTCGGCAGCGTTTATTTCATACGCAAAAGTGAACTGCCCTCGCTGCTCAAAAAAGAAGTTTCGAAAATTAATTTCAAGGACAACAAAGGAAATAGCGTGCCTTGGAGTCAGGTGAATACCGAACGCTACCTGCTTGGAGAATTTGGCAAATTGGATCGTCGATCAAGAGGTCCACTACTGGCGTCGAAGAATTCAAAAAAAAATGAATCTGAATCATCCATCTCAGCTTTCTTTTTGATGACACCCAATGAAGAGATTATAAGCAAAAAGTTCTACTTATACCAACAAACGATGTTTCGAAGCAAAGAAGGCGTGATTAAACAATTCAACAAAAGGCTTCTGAGAAATAACAAAATGTTGAGTGCAGCCAAAGCCGAGAGTTTTTCAAATCCATAGTTTATTCTCGTCTCATTGGGCGGATGGTCATCAAGCAAAACCCTATCTTTGTGCACATCTTATTATTATGAAAGTTTACAACAACATCCTCGAAACCATTGGTAACACGCCTTTGGTGCGTATCAATAAATTAACCAAAAATTGCAAAGCGACTGTGCTTGCGAAAGTTGAAACCACGAATCCGGGCAATTCCGTGAAAGACCGCATGGCCTTGAAAATGATCGAAGATGCAGAGAAAGCAGGTTTGCTCAAACCAGGTGGAACTGTAATCGAGGGAACATCAGGCAATACGGGCATGGGACTGGCACTGGCCTGCATCATCAAAGGCTACAAATTGATATGCGTGCTCAACGACAAACAATCGAAAGAGAAAATGGATATTTTGCGAGCAGTGGGCGCAGAGGTTGTAGTCTGTCCGACGGCCGTAGAACCCACCGATCCGCGTTCTTACTATTCCGTTTCGCGACGCTTGGCAACCGAAATTCCGAATTCATGGTATGTCAACCAATACGATAATTTATCCAACCGTCAGGCGCATTACGAACAAACAGGACCGGAAATATGGGAGCAAACTGATGGTAAAATCACACATTTTGTGGTTGGTGTTGGCACCGGAGGAACCATCTCAGGAGTTGCCAAATATTTAAAGGAGAAAAATCCAAACATCAAAATATGGGGTATCGACACGTATGGTTCAGTATTCAAAAAGTACCACGAAACAGGGATTTTTGATGAAGCTGAGATTTACCCATACATCACTGAGGGTATTGGTGAAGATATTTTGCCGGCCAATGTTGATTTCTCATTGATCGACCGCTTCGAAAAAGTAACGGACAAGGATGCCGCTATTTACACTAGAAAACTTGCCAGAGAGGAAGGAATCTTCGTAGGCAACTCAGCGGGATCTGCCATCAAAGGCGTAATACAGTTGCAAGACGAACTGACGGAAAATGATGTGGTTGTAGTGTTATTCCACGATCATGGAAGTCGGTATGTTGGTAAAATTTTCAATGACGACTGGATGCGCGAGCGAGGCTTTTTAGAGGAAGAAACGAAGGTTGCAGCCGACCTGATTGCGAGACATGAAGATTTGCCGTTGGTGACCCTTTACTCGGAGGAGCTCGTATCGCATGCCGTTGCTAAAATCCGCAAATTCAACATCTCTCAAATTCCAGTTGTTAAAGAGGGCGTATTTGTGGGCTGTGTTGATGATGTGCACATTTACCAATTGCTGGTTGACCATCCTGATAAGCTGAACGCACCAATTTCTTCCGTGATGCGTCCCTGTTTACCGATTGTAGAGTTGGATACGCCTATTGAGCATATTTCGAAACTGATTACCAAAGAGGTTCCTGCTGTGTTGGTAAAAACTAACAACAGTCATCATATCATTACACGCCATGATTTAATCGCCGCTATGGCTTAATTTCATTACCATACCATCTAAGGATATCAGCGAAATCTGCAGGAGATTATTTACCACCAAGTTTAATAAGAACAGCGAGCATCAGGATTACTCACGTTTACTAACTTTGCCAGATGGGATTCAATGTCACAATTTTAGGCTCCGGAACCTCTCAAGGTGTTCCTGTGATAGCTTGCGAATGTGACGTGTGTAAATCCATTGACACCAAAGACAAAAGACTCAGATCCTCTATACTCATCAGCCACAATGGAAATAATTATTGCATCGACAGTGGCCCAGACTTCAGACAACAAATGCTGGCAAATCAGGTCAAAAGACTCGACGGTATTATTTACACCCACGAACATAAGGATCATACTGCCGGCATGGACGACGTAAGAGCCTTTAATTTTTTGCAACAAAAAGATATGCCGCTTTACTGTACCAGTCGCGTGGAAAAGGCATTGCGCATGGAATTCAGTTACGTGTTTTCCGAAGAAAAATATCCCGGAATTCCCAAAGTGTCAATACAAACCATCGATAATGAACCATTCAATTTGCCCTGTGGTTTAAGAATAATTCCCATCCAATTATCCCACCACAATTTACCCGTTCTTGGTTTTAGATTCGAAGACTTCACGTACATCACTGATGCCAATTACATCGCTGAGGCTGAACTCGAAAAAATCAAAGGCACAAAAGTCTTGGTCATCAATGCACTGCGCTTGACCCCACATATCTCCCATTTCAATTTTCAGCAGGCACTCGAGTTAATAGAAAAAATTCAACCTCAAAAAGCCTACCTAACACACATCTCTCATATGTTTGGTAAACATGAAGAAATTCTTTCTTGGTGTCCCGAAAATGTTGAACCCTGCTTCGACGGTCTGCAGATTGAAATAGCGTAACATCCATCAATTTGATAAAATAAAAAAGGCTCCGAACAATTCGAAGCCTTCTCTTGGGTTTGATTTGGTTTTAATCCTGAATAAGTTTTAGAATCTTTTCCAAGTTTGGGGTAAGAATAATCTCAGTTCTCCTATTCAAGGCCTTTCCTTCAGCAGTGTCATTCGACGCCTTAGGCATAAATTCGCCGCGACCTGCTGCAGTCAATCTTCTCGGAGGCACCGAATAATTTGTGGTCAACAAACGTACAATCGTAATGGCACGAGCCACAGACAAATCCCAATTATCCGCAAATCGAGCCGTTTTAATTGGCACATTGTCGGTATGACCCTCCACCAATACATCGATGTCAGGATTCTGCTTCAACACATCCGCCAAAATGCGAATAGCACCTTTTCCCTTTTCCTCAATATCCACACTTCCAGATTTGAAAAGCAGCTTGTTGGACAATGAAAGATAGACTTTTCCATCTCGCGTCTCAATGGAAACTTCGTCTGATTGGAATCCAACCAAAGCGTTTTTCAGAGCACTGTTAATCGATTTTGTGATGGAATCTTGTCTGTCCAAACGTCTCTGTAAATCTTTTATCGCCTGCTCACGATCCTGAATTTCTTTCTCTCGCTGACGAATCAAAGCCTCATTTTGATTGATTCTGCGCTCCTTCTCCTCCAATTCGGCCTCTTTTTGACGGATACGATCATTGTACATTTGCGCGTCTAAGCCTTTGTCCGTGTAAAGTCTAGAGAACTTTGACTGCAAATCAATCAACTCGGTTTTCATAGCTACATGCTCATCTTTGAGTCGAAGATTTTCACGCTGAAGACCGGTAACCTCCTGTTGAAGTGTTGTGTTGGCACTTCGAAGCATGGTAGCCTCTTTGCCCAAATCCTCAATACGCTGAACCATGCGCACATTCTCTGACTCCTGGCTTTTGAGTTGATCACACAAAGCATCGCGCTCCTTGACAACATCACTCAGTCTGTTACCCGCAGAAAAGCGCTCAGGACGTTTTTCGCCACATTTATACACAGGTTTACAGGAAAAGACCGCAGCGGCAATTGCCATGACAATAGAAAATCTCCACATGTTTTTCATGATCCAAAGTTTAACATAAGAGAACAAAATTAATTTGACTAAAGCGCTTTTGATAAGGGCATAAAAAAGAATATGAACATCACCGGGTTAGTAATGCTCATAGTCAGAGTAAAATCGATCAGATTATTTCAGCACTTTGACCTCGCTGATTACAATCGCTTGAAGTCGTTCGCAGTTTTCAGGTAGCGGCGCTCTGCTCGGATTAAAGTTAAACGCCACTTTCAGACCATCCTTTTTGAATTGTTCCTCCAGATTAACCGGATAAAAACCTGTTCCACCTTCTGCTTTTGAAGAAGATATCCACAAGGCACAATCACCGGGCTTCGCTGACACTTTAACAATACCCTGAGCCATGAATCCATTCAGTTCTGCATTGTTTTTTTTCGTTCCACAAGCCAAACTAAGCATTGAAACTAAGCCAATCATGACCACTCGCAATCCTATTTTCATAATAGCGCTACTTTTTTATTACCTTTTTAACATCTTGAAAACGCTCGTTACCCAATCGAATCAAATAGGTTCCTGCACTCAAAGACTTCACATCAAACACGTGCTGCAATTGACCGTCTGAAACTGAATACGCATTTGTCTCAATGAGTTTTCCCATAGCGTCAAACAAATCCAACTGCACTTTTTCTCCTGCGGGCAAATTCAAAATTTGAATATCAAAAGCACCATCAAGAGTTTTGATTTGCCAATCCAATTGATCAATGATGTGCTCGGCTACATCCACAAGATTACCCATTCTGAATGAGAAAATTCTAGTACGTCTTGATCCGCTAGCTGCCAAATATTCACCGGTGTACCAAAAAATGCTCTGATCCGCAGCGTCTAAACACATGTGTGCATAATCGCCATAACGATTGCCGCCCGTTTGAGAACCCGTGCCCTCGATTGCGATGAATTCTGCCTGAGTCATTTCACCTAAGGTTCCCCAAGAATAGCGACCCGTGAATCCAATGGATGGATACATGGTTGAACTCGTGATGGAATAGGCCATTGCGATATCTCCATATTTATCCATGGCAATACTCCCCAACCAACGATGTTCATCACCGGGTGCGTAAGTGCCTTGCTGATAGATCTGCCACTCGGCATCGTCGCCATACTGACGCAACTCGTACCATCGGATTCCTGCACGTTTGTTGGCGATATTCGATGCATTATTCACATCCACAACATGGCAAAGCATTACGGTATTGTATCCCGTCCAACGCATGTATTGTGCTCTGTAGTTCAAAACTGTTGCTATGGCATCCAGACGTTGCGTAGTTCCGGGCTGCGGAATGTCGTTCCAAGAACTGGTGAAATTCGCATTAAACGGCGCAGTTGGTATGGATTGTGACACGGTAACAGTTGAGCTTGTGGGATTGTCCCAATTGGTTTGAAACTTAAACACTTTCAAGTGGTCGAACGACACGCCTGACCAAGAATCATCTTGAATATGGAACAGGTAATTCGGTGTTCCATAAGGAGGTAAAGCGCCATCAGCGTCTGCAGGAAGCACACTTCTGAATTGATACGCAACACCGGAAGGGAAGGTCAATTTAATCACGCCGGCACTCGCATCTCCAGCCAACATTTTTTGACGATCAAATACAGAAACGTTTTGCGAAAATGAATTTGCCGTCATATAGTACCCATCAGACCAAATCGAGTACTTTGGATAATCAGGAAACTGATTGTAAGTAAACTCATAAGTGTAATAAGAGCCTAATGGATCTGTGGTTTGAGATACGGCAAACAAGATTTTATTACCGGAAACCTGAAACTGGGTGATTACCCAACGATCCGCATGCTTATCGTACATCACAATCGGGTCACCGTCGTTGGCAGAACCGGGCCAAAGGTTGTTGAGCGGAAAACCTGATGGTGGCTGACCTGAAACAGCAGTACCATCTTTGTTCCAAACACGGTAAGAGGTGTTCACCGCCTGAACATAATGATCCAAACCGGCAGCTCCGGAAGGGTCTGGTGGAAAACCGCCTCCCATTCCATTAAAATTGGCAATGGTTTGACCTGCTCCTCGGGTGCCCATGGTCAATTGAGCTACCGGGTCTGTACCTACAGGCAAAGCATTCCGATTCACAACCTCAGGTCTCGGTCTTCTGTACGGGCCGTTGGTGTCTGCATGTTTGGAGAATAACTCGGCTTCAGTGATATGCATATAGTCCTTGGCCAATTCTCGAAGCGGTGGTGTTTTAGCAAATTTCGTATTAACGGAGAATTCAACGTCTGCAACATTTTGCTCAGATTGATTTTGTTGTGCTTTGGCAGTTCCTAAAGTTAGTAGCAACACGAAAGCACTTAAGAAGGTTTTTTTCATTACAGCTGGGTTTAATAGAGCTACAAATATAGCCATTTCCCAAAGTTTTCGGGATGCCAATTACAAACACTCGTGGAATCTTGATATTCATAGAATATTGAGAGGATAACAGAGGGAATGCTCAGACGCAAAACCTTGGTTCTCATAAGAAATCAATCGCAACAAACAATTTTCCATACTTTTGGGTCGCTAGATTTAGACGCCATGCTTGCAAAACTGTTTAATATTCTGGATTCTCGCGGAGGAAGACTCATCGCACTCACATCCATGATCGCAGTGGTTTTGACCATAATGCTACTGATGTTATTGAACTCAACCAAACTCATCGCCAGACTGGAAAATAACCAAATCCAAAATCTCGACACGTTTTTCAAAAGGGGTAAACTGGTGGCCATTTGTGAAACTTCAACCATATCATTTTTCAAAAACAGGAATATCTCTCTGGGATATGAATACGAAATTTTGAAACACATAGCGCACGAACTCAAAGTCCAATTGGAGGTAAAACCCTACTCCGGTTCGATGGCTATGAATAAAGCACTCATCGAAAATCGTGGGGATTTGATTGCAGACTTTAGGGTGATTGGCAACCACAGTCCGGAGCATTTCATACATACCCAACCACATACGATGAGCGTAATCAGCTTGGTGCAGCGCGTGCCCGGCAAGAAAGAAAAAAATCCGCCAACACTTATTGAGAATATCTACCAACTTGAGGGTAAATCCATTCACGTTCAAACCAACTCTATTGCCCATAAAAAACTCAAATATTTCACCGATGAATACGCCATAAGTATTGACGTAATTGCAGTTCAAGACTCCAGAGAGGAACTCATCGAAAAAGTATCCAAAGGTGAATACAACTACACGGTCATTGAACGAGAAATCATTGCGGCAAACAGGCAGTTATACAACAACCTGGACTATTCGTTGAATTTAAGTTTTCCATACCGCATTGCATTTACACTCAGAGGAAATTCCGAGCCTCTTCGCGATACTATCAACACTATATTAGATAGTTTTTTACAATCGGACAAGTACAAACAGCTTGTGTACAAATACATAGAAAGCGATCAGAAAAATTTCCACAGAAAAGTGAGTCTTTTGTTGATGAACGGTCAACAGATTTCTACACTGGACGCAAAACTCAAATCTGAAGCAGCCAAAATCGATTGGGATTGGAGGCTATTAAGCGCTCTGATTTACAAGGAATCGCGTTTTGTAGCTTATGCTACTTCAAGCCAAGGTACTTATGGATTGATGCAATTTGTCGGACGCACTGGAGCGAAATATGGCGTTTTCCCCAACTCAACGCCCGAGACGCAAATTGAAGGCGGCGTGAAATACCTGTCTTTTCTTCAAAATCTATACGCTGATGTCCCGGACATTAACCACAAGTCAAAATTCGTACTTGCCTCCTACAATGCCGGCCCTTCACATGTACAAGACGCCAGACGAGTGGCTGCGCATTTCAATGAAGACCACACGCAATGGGAGGTTGTGGCTAGGTACTTGACGAGACTGAATCAGCCGGAAATTTACAATTTGGAATGTGTCAAACACGGTGCTTACAATGGTCAGGCGGCTGTAAACTACGTGAAAGCCATCTTGAGCATTCACGCCGAATTTGAAAACATCTATCCGGCTAATTAAATGGCTGAATTGATTGTGATAGGCGGTCCAACAGCCAGCGGAAAAACCAAAGCTGCGATTCAATTGGCGCAATACCTCGGCTGTCCCATTCTATCAGCGGATTCCAGACAATTTTTTCGTGAAATGACCATCGGAACGGCCAAGCCAACAGCAGAGGAAATTGCGCAAGCCGAGCATTACTTTATTGACAACAAGTCTATCAGTGAAGATTACTCTGCCGGTGAATTTGCCCGTGACGCATTGGCAGTGCTGCATGAGGTTTTTCAAAACCAGTCACACGCCATTCTTGTTGGTGGTAGCGGTCTGTACATCGACGCTCTTTGTAAAGGCATGGACGACTTGCCCAGCGATGATGGACTGAGAAATGAACTCAATGAAATTCATCAAAAACAGGGATTAGCGTTTCTTCGAGCCAAATTGAAAGCATTAGATCCTGAATATTTTGAACACTGCGACAATCAAAATCCTATTCGCGTCATCCGAGCATTGGAGTTGATTCAATTAACCGGTAAAAAAATGCATGAACTTTGGAACAAAAATTCCGAAGATCGCAATTTTGAGGTGCGATACCTCGTACTCGATTGGCCACGCGATGTGCTTTATCAACGCATCAACCAACGTGTTGACCAAATGATTCAAGACGGCCTTGTTGAGGAAGCCAAAAGCTTACTTCCTTTCAGAGACAAGCAAGCGCTTCAAACTGTAGGTTACAAAGAGTTATTCGATTATTTCGATGGATTGACCGACTTAAATACGGCCATTGAACAGATCAAACAAAACTCCAGGCGCTACGCCAAGAGACAAATCACCTGGTTTAAACGCTACAAAAATGCCACCTGGCTGGATCCAGACGCTTTCGCTGATTGTGCTTCAATGATCCCGAAAAGCACTAACCCATGCGCTGACGCTTGAGCATGTAGCTGACCAAAACTTTGTCCAAACCGGCATTGATATCCGCGTGCACAAAGTCAACTGCATACTGCTTGGCGCGCAATTCAATTTCCTCAAAAAACGATTGAACAGCGTTCTTGTATGTATTGCGAATTTCGTTCGCCTCAATTTTCAAACGCTCACCGGTCTCCATATCAATCAAGGTGTATGGTCGGTTTTCCAAATCAAAATCCACCTCCAAGGACTTGTCGTGCACGTGAAACAGAATCACCTCATGCTTTTGATGCTTCAGATGCTGAATAGCTTGAAAAAGAGCATCAATCCGGTCGTGTCCTTCCAATAAATCGGTGAAAAGCACAATGAGTGAACGTTTGTGAACCAACTCTGCAACGTTGTGTATCTCTTCAATAAAATTAGTGGTTGATTTCTTTTCCAGTTGATATTGGAGCAAAAGCTTTTCCAATTCTGTGTATAAATACCGCTGATGTACCGGTGAACTCTTCGCAGGAGAATTCAAAACGATGGACTGATCAATGGTCGTCAGACCAAAGGCATCGCGCTGTCTTTTCAGCAATTCAATCAGTGAAGCGGCCGCATAAACGGAGAACTTAATCTTGTTCATCACGGCATCTATCGGAAACCACATCGAAGAACTGATATCCATTACAATCTGACAGCGCAAATTGGTCTCTTCTTCATACTTTTTGGTAAACAACTTTTCCGTTCTTGCAAAGAGTTTCCAATCCATATGGCGGGTCGATTCACCGGAATTGTACAGTCTGTGTTCAGCAAACTCCACAGAAAAACCATGAAATGGACTCTTGTGCAATCCCGTAATAAATCCCTCTACAGCTTGCTTGGCCAACAATTCCAAACTGCCGAAATTCGTTAATAACTGTCTATCAATTTGATCAGCCATGAAAAGTAAATTGGGTACTAATGTACGTAAATCAAAAGTAATTTTCTCTCTTATTCAGAAAGTATCAAGTAAAACAACCGACCATGAGCAAAAGTTATACCTTGCTTTAACCCTCGAATAGTAAACAGAAGCAAAAAACAGAACTCAATATCAACCCATGGAATCAGTAAGCGCTGAGGTGCTTGGCAACTCAATTTTGCTTTTGAAACATGGCCACCGATTCAATATGACCCGTGTGTGGGAATTGATCTACCAAAGAAAACTTCTCAAAGGAATAACCCTGTTCGATTAATGTCGCTGCATCACGGGCTTGCGTTGACGGGTTGCAAGAAATGTAAACGATGCGTTCAGCTCCTAAATCTATTACCTTTTGCAGTGTCTTGGGTGCGATACCTGCACGCGGAGGGTCCAAGACAATGGTGTGTATTTTGCCAATATATTGAGGATATTCTTTTAGAAATTTACCCACGTCAGCCGCAAAGAATTTTACGTTGTCAATTCCATTGCGTCGCGCATTTTTACGAGCATCTTCAATCGCCTCTGGCACAATATCAACACCAATGATTTCTGTACTGTCAGATCTTCGGGATAAAATTTGGCCAATCGTTCCAGTACCGCAAAACAAGTCCATCACCACTTTGCCTTCAAGATTGTTATCCTGAAAAACGTAGTCCATCGCCTTGTTGTACAACAATTCGGCGCATTTCGGATTTGTTTGGAAAAAACTCTCCATGGAAATTTCAAAATCCAAACCCAACAAACGTTCCACGACTTTTTCATCACCAAACACCAAGCGCCAAGTGCCATTTTCGATTTTCGCGCGGTCAGCAACGTTGTCGTTAACGGTGTGCTGAAATCCAGCTATTCGGTTTCCGTAAAGTTCTCTTAGTTTAGCTCCTACGGCATCCGCATTGAAGTCTTGCAAACCTTCAGACGACGTGACCAAATTCACCAACAATTGATTTTGATAAAATGATTTCCGAACCACAATATGTCTGAAAAATCCTTTTTTCTGAGGAGGATGCCACGCCGGAAGACCGGTAGATTTCAAAAATTCTCGAAACTCATGCAGTTTCTCCTCCCATTCCCGATCAAACAAACCGGATTCGCGATCCAAATTTTCAACCTTCCACCAGGTGCCGCGATGATTGAATCCCAAAGCGAAAGAATCATCCACCTCTTGATTGGTATTCAAATCATGTTCAATACATGAAAACGAGTACTCCATCTTGTTGCGGTAGTTGTAATCCAAAGGGGAAGCAATGTATTCATCAAAAAGCGAAGTTGCCTCTTGAATACCACCAAGCTTTCTGTAAATGTCAACCGTCGAACTTTGCTTTACGCGCTGCTGTTCACCAATTGGTACAAATATATAAGGTGCGCCTGAAATGGGTTGAACGGCTAAGTCATTTTCAATGCCAGACTTTTGAAGCACCTGAATCAAGTTGGCTTCAGCATGACGCTTGCGCGATACGGTGATACGCGCCAAAACACGCTGTCCGGGAAAAGCATGCTCGACAAAAATCGGAAACAAACCTTCTTCTGTGGAGATACGCGCAATTCCCTTCCCACCAAATGCATAATCTTGGATGTCCAGTTCAATGAACGACCCGCGTTGAATTTTACTCATAAATAATGTTGGACTATTTTATTCCGCACTAGGAACAGTTTCTCGCGGGGTTAAATCGCGTTCCAAAGGAATCTTGATTTTGTGGCGTTGAATGATACTCATAGGATATTCACGCGTAATCATGCTTCGAAATTCCTCTGCCTCATCCCGTGTTTTGAAAGCCCCAACGCGAACATTGTAATTGGGCACATCGTATTCAATCAAGGTCTCTTGATCCGGGTATTGACGCACGAACTTTTGTCGTTGCTCATCAGCCAATTTTCGGTCGTTGCTGAAATAAATCTGAATGCGATAACCATCAATAACAACCATGTCACCTTGAATATCGTACATGCGCAACTCGCGCAACAGTGCAGCAGTGCGTTCATCCTCTTCATAAACAATGCCGCGTGTACCGGAATCATTTTGACTTAAGGAGCGAAAAACAAAAGTGGTGTCTTGCGCATTTGAGTAAACTGCCAAAGACAAAGCCATAATTACTGATAGAAGTTTCATTGCTATAATTGTACGGCAAAAGTAGAGTTTATTTTAAAACGTGAAAAATCTCGACACACCCTCAGGTCCGTTTTGACTCCGAAACAAGGTTTGTGCCAAAGCAACCTGATAACGTGGGAATTAACCAAAACCCATTGTTTAGAATCATTTTAAATTGCTGAAACCAAGTTCTTTTTATGTCACAAAAATGTCATGCATCTCTATTCAATATTAAATTTGCCAGCGATAAAATCTACCCTTTCAATAGAACGAAAAAGCTTTATCAATGAAAATAGCTAAAAGTCAACTGTTTAGTTTACGCAGCTTCACACTTATCAGTGCTACTGTTTGGACTCTATTCTCCTCCATTTTCTCGGGATTATCTCAAAACGGCGAGGAATTATTTAACACACATTGTGCCACTTGTCATAAAATTCTTGACAACAGTACAGGACCAAAACTTCAAGGGGTTCGTAAAAAATGGGCAGATGGTGGCGCAGCAGAGGCTACCCTATACCAGTGGGTGAAAAACTGGCAGGTTGCTGCGGCAAGTGATCCTTATGCAAAATCAGTTTCTGAGTGGTCACCCACAGCAATGTCTGTTTTCGGCTTTTTAAAAGACGAAGAAATCACAGCGATTTTCGATTATGCAGATAATTACACTCCACCTGCTGCAGCAGTAAGTGTTGCGGGTGATGGCGCGGTTGCCGGTCCAACGGAGGAAAAATCAAACAATTGGGTTTGGATTATTTTAGCCATCGTCTTCTCCGGAGTTATCCTAGCCGTCGGAGGCGTTCGCAGACAGTTGAGATTTGCGGTTGAAGAAACAGAAACAGGGGCTGCGAAAAACAGATCTTATGGCGATGAAATAAGAGAGTTTGTTTACAAAAACAAAATCGCTGTTGGTCTAGGTACGGTGGTAGTCCTTCTAATATTGTTGGTAAATGGTTATTTCGCATTGAACGAAATCGGTGTTTACCACAATTACCAACCATCTCAACCTATCGCATTCCCGCACTCTATTCACGCCGGAATCAATGGTATCGACTGTAAATACTGTCACAACTCTGTAGAAAAATCGAAATCTGCCGGAATTCCATCTGTTAACGTTTGTATGAACTGCCACAAAGGTATACAGGGTAATACGGATGCGCAGAAAGTCCAAATCGCGAAAATTTACAAAGCGGCAGGTTATGACCCAGAAGGAGCAGGTAAGTATACAGGCAAGTCTGAGCCAATCATTTGGAACAAAGTGCACGTACTTCCTGACCACGTTTACTTCAATCACCAGCAACACGTAGTTGTAGGCGGTTTGGATTGTAAGCAATGTCACGGGGATATGACCAAAGAAACAACTGCCCGTGTAGTTCCAGTTGAAGAATTGAGCAAAATTGAAGGAAACATTCCATTGACGAGAGCCACACTTACCATGGGTTGGTGTATCGAGTGTCACGGCACCAAAGAAGTATCGGCCGGAACCCTCAATGCATTGAATTCAGGTTATTACGATGAAATTCACCGAAGATTGTCCAAGCATGGGAAATCACTATATCAGAAAATGCTCGCGGACGAGAAAATCACGGTGAAAGAATTGGGGGGTTGGGAATGTGCAAAATGTCACTATTAATACTAAGTTGAGAATACCATGAGTATGTTCGAAAATAATAAATCAATTGAGAAAATGAATACGAACGAAGCGTATTTCGAATCACGCGTTGATATGTCCGCTCCAAGTTTGTCTGTAGATGAATTCCTTGCTGATGAACAAACACGTGAATCCTCAACCAACCGACGTGATTTCCTAAAATTTCTCGGTTTCAGCGTAGCCGCTGCTACAGTTGCGGCTTGCGAAGCTCCAGTTACCAAAGCTATTCCTTATGTTGTAAAACCTGAGGACATCACACCGGGTAAGGCGAATTGGTACGCATCCAACTACTATGACGGCAATACTTTCGCTTCTATCATGGTAAAAACCAGAGAAGGTAGACCTATTCATATCAAGGGTAATACCGACTTTGGATTTGGAGGAGGTGGAATTTCTCCGGAAATTGCTGCATCTGTTTTGTCTTTATACGACAACGAACGCCTCAAGGCACCACTTATTTCCGGGTCACAATCAACTTGGGCTGACTTGGACAAAAAAGTGATGGATGGTTTGAAAAATGCGGGAGAGATTACAATTGTATCCAATACCATCATCAGCCCATCAACACAAATGCTCATTGCTGCATTTTCTGAAAAATTTGGACGTGTAAACCACATTCAATATGACGCAGTATCATACGCAGCAATCAGATCTGCGAATGAAAAAACATTTGGCTTGGCAGCCATTCCATCTTACGACTTTTCAAAAGCCAAAACAATCGTTTCAGTGGGTGCAGACTTTCTGAACGGTTGGTTGCTTTCAAACGCTTATCGCGTGCAATATGCTAAAAACAGAAAACCTGAAAATGGTTCTATGTCGAAGCACTACCAATTTGAAGCCAATATGAGTATTGCCGGTGCCAACGCCGATGAGCGCATGATGGTGAAGCCTTCGCAATATGCAGCAGTACTTGCAGCGTTAGCTGAAGAAATTGGCGCAAGCACACTTGGTGTATCATCCGGTGAATTTAAAAGTAACGCTCAAATCAAAGCTGCAGCAAAAGATTTGAAAGCAAACAAAGGAGCTTCTCTCGTAGTTTGCGGGGCTAATGACGAAGCGCTTCAAATGCTTACCAACAGTATCAACAATACTTTGAACAACTACACGTCTACCATCAACATTCAAGATGACGTGAATCTTTTCAAGTCCGAAGATGCAAAAATGGAACGTTTTGTCTCTGATGCAATCGCGGGCAAAGTTAAAGGCGCTGTAATTTTCATGGGTACAAACCCTGTTTACACGCATCCAAAAGGAAAAGCTCTTGGTGAAGCTCTTGGAAAAATGAACATGACTATCTCCACAGCTTCTTGGAATGATGAAACAGCTTCAAAATGTAAATACGTAGCACCGGATCATCATGCGCTAGAATCTTGGAATGACTTTGCACCGGTGCGCAGTTTCTACGCATTGGCACAACCAACCATTAAACCTATTCATGACACAGCGGCAGCACAAGAGTCCTTGCTCGTCTGGATGGGTGAAGCAACAAGAGCTGGTCGCGAAAGCCGTGCTTACTACGACTATATCAGAAAATCTTGGGCAGCGAACATTTCCGGACGTCTTGGAGCAGACGCTAACTTCGAAGAAATATGGAATCTTGCCGTTCACAACGGTATGATGGAAGGTCCGAAAGCAGAAGCGCAAGCACCGACGTTCAACGCACCAACACAAGTTAAACCTGCGCAAGCCACAGGTTCAGGAACGCACGAAGTAGTCTTGTACACAAAAACATCTATGGGAATCGGTTTGCAAGCCGGTAATCCATGGCTGCAAGAAATGGCAGATCCAATTTCAAAAATTACTTGGGACAACTACATCACCATGAATTATCAAGAGGCCAAAGATGCCGGATACAACGTGGTAATGGACCAAGAGCATGGTGCAAGTTTAGCTAAAATAACGGTAAACGGCGTAGCACTCGAATTGCCTGTTATCCCAACACCTGGTCAAGCAAAAGGCACATTAGGTCTAGCCTTGGGTTATGGTCGCGGCGAAAATGGTGAGGCTATTGGTCGCGGTGCGTTCAAAACCAAAGAATACGGCGGATACGAAGAAAAAGACGGAAAGCGCGTTGCTATTGGTGCAAATGCCTTCAAATTCGTCAACTTCAACGGAAACTACCACTATACCGGTGCAGCTAGCTTATCTAAAATTGAAGGAACCTATCCAATTGCATCTACGCAATTCCAGCTTACAGCCATGGGTAGAACATCCATCGTTAAAGAGACTACGCTTGATGCCTACCAAAATGACGACTCAACAGGTTACAACCTACCACATATGTTGATGACGCACCACGGACCAGAGCCCGTGAGCAAGTTCGATCTTTGGGCTTCTCATCCTGTTGAACACATCGGTCACAGATGGGCTTTGTCTATTGATTTAAATTCTTGTATCGGATGTGGTACTTGTTTGATTGCTTGTCAATCAGAAAATAACGTACCTGTGGTAGGTAAAGATGAAGTACGCAGAGGTCGCGAAATGGCTTGGTTGCGTATCGACCGCTACTACAAGTCCTCCGACGAATTGGCCATAGGTACTAAAAAAGAAGAGTTCTCTTTCACAGCCTTAGAGAAAAACATCGATGAAAATCCCACTGTGGTTTTCATGCCAATGCTTTGTCAACATTGCAACCATGCACCTTGTGAAACAGTATGTCCGGTTGCTGCAACAACTCACTCGAATGAAGGCTTGAACCAAATGACTTACAACCGTTGTATCGGTACACGCTACTGTGCTAACAACTGTCCTTACAAAGTACGTCGTTTCAACTGGTTCAACTATCCAGCTTACAAGAAGTTCACCGAAATCAATCCGTCTCAGGATGACTTGGGTAGAATGGTATTGAATCCTGACGTGACTGTAAGAACTCGCGGGGTAATGGAAAAATGCTCTATGTGCGTTCAACGTATTCAAGAAGGCAAGTTGAAAGCCAAAGTGGACGCTAGACCTGTCGTTGACGGAGACGTGACAACGGCTTGTGCTGATGCTTGTCCGACACAAGCGATTACTATGGGTGACTGGAATGATACCGGTTCCGGTGTACGCAAAGCATCCGAAGAAAAACGTGCTTACCAAGCCCTTGAGGAAATTGGTGTTAAACCAAACATCTGGTACCAAACAAAAGTGCGTAACCACAGCAATGAAGAACTGCGTAAACACCAACAGGCAGTTGCGGCAAAACGCAAGCATGACATCGATAAACATGCCCACAACCATGCCGAAGGACACAACGATCATCATTAATCAATAGGAATTCAGTTTTAGAATAATATAAATCAGAAGCAATGCATAAGGAAGCTGCAATAAGAGAACCCCTAATTTTAGGACATAAAACTTATCACGACATCACCAATGACGTATGTCATCCTATCGAAGATAAGGCTCCAAGAATGTGGTACTTGCTATTTACAATAGCTGCAATCGTAGGATTGTATGGTGTTGGAAATATCCTTTACTTACTTGGAACCGGTATCGGAACATGGGGTCTGAACAAAACAGTAGGTTGGGCTTGGGATATCACCAACTTCGTATGGTGGGTAGGTATCGGCCACGCAGGTACGCTTATCTCGGCTGTACTTTTGTTGTTCCGTCAAAAATGGAGAATGGCAATCAACAGATCCGCAGAAGCAATGACGATTTTCGCGGTATTCATGGCGGGCTTGTTCCCATTGATTCACATGGGCCGTTTGTGGTTAGCATACTGGGTGCTACCATTACCGAACCAATTTGGTTCATTGTGGACGAACTTCAATTCACCATTGCTTTGGGACGTATTCGCAATCTCTACTTACCTTTCTGTATCATTGGTATTCTGGTACATCGGTTTGATTCCAGATTTTGCAACATTAAGAGATAGAGTTAAGAACCCACTTTCTAAAAGAATGTACTCTTTATTGTCTTTTGGATGGTCAGGACGTGCGAAAAACTGGAATCGCTTTGAAATCGTTTCGCTTGTTTTGGCAGGTATTGCTACACCACTTGTATTCTCGGTACACTCCATTGTATCCTTTGACTTTGCTACGTCAGTAATCCCTGGATGGCACACAACAATCTTCCCGCCATACTTCGTTGCGGGTGCGGTATTCTCAGGATTTGCGATGGTTCAAACGCTCATGCTTATCATGAGAAAAGCATTCAGACTAGAAGCTTATATCCACACAAAACACATCGAATACATGAATATTGTTATCATGGTTACCGGTTCTATCGTTGGAGTAGCTTACTTAACAGAGTTGTTTGTGTCTTGGTACTCTGGTGTAGAATACGAATCCTACGCCTTCATCAACCGCTTCTCCGGACCCTATGCGTGGGCTTATTGGTCGATGATGACTTGCAACGTGTTCTCCCCACAGTTGATGTGGTTCAAAAAATTGAGAAGAAGCATGTTGTTTACATTCATCATTTCAATCGTCGTGAATATCGGAATGTGGTTTGAACGTTTTGTGATTATCGTTACCTCCATCCACAGAGATTATTTGCCATCTTCATGGAGTATGTTCTATCCAACGCCAACCGATATCGGTGTGTACATTGGAACAATTGGTTTGTTCTCCGTATTCTTCCTTTTGTTCGCTCGATTCTTCCCGGTATTGCCGATAGCAGAATTAAAAACTATCTTGAAATCATCAGGAGAATCTTACAAAAACGCACCAGACGATCACCACTAACAATTAAATTGTACCCAAATGTCAGATAAAGTTTTTTATGCAATGTATGACGACGATGATGTGCTAAAGGATGGCGCAAAGAAAATCGTTGCAAAGGGAGTAAAAGTAAATGAGGTATTCTCTCCATTCCCAATTCACGGGATTGACCCAATTATTGGTGTAAAACACACAAGATTAGGCATCATGGCATTCTTGTACGGTTTAACAGGTTTGATGTTGGCCACTATTGGTATGAGATATTTCATGATTGTGGATTGGCCCATGAACATCGGTGGTAAACCTAACAATACCTACCTACAAAATATCTTGGCTTTCATCCCGGTTACATTCGAGTTTACCGTTCTTTGCGCAGCGCACTTAATGGCTATTACCTACTTGCTTCGCAACAAAACACTCCCGGGTCGCAAAGCAGAAAATCCGGACCCAAGAACTACAGACGACAAGTTTGTTATGGAGGTCCGTTTGTCAGAAAATCCAAAATTCTCAGCGGAAGAAATTTCGGCCATGCTCAAAGAAACCGGGATTATTGAACTCAACCAAAAGGAGATTAATTAAAAGCGACAGCTTAATATTTAGAAGATGAAAAGATTGTCACATACAACAAAATCCATTTCCGTAATAGCGGTACTTGGAGCATTACAACTAAGCTCTTGCAAGTCTGAAGATAGTCCGTTCTACGAATACATGCCGGACATGTATCGCTCGGCAGCCATTGAAACCTATGTGGATTATGGTGAAGTTCGAGAAAGATACGACGACAAGCGTGCAAACACAATCTCAGCCAAAGTGCCACCGATGGGAACTATTCCATTTTACGGTACAAATCGTGAGGAAGTGTTAATCATGATGCCTTATCACAGACGTCCCGGTAAAGGAATGGATTTGACCCACAACCACTTCGGGATGGATTTGGCAGAGGACGCTGAAGCAGAATATGCAGCCGCAGCCAACGACAAAAATCCTATCGTGTTGAATGAATCCAACGTTGAGATCATTCTGAATTTCGGAAAATCCGTATACAGCAAACAGTGTCAGCATTGCCACGGAGAAGCAGGTGACGGTAAGGGTCCAATGGTAGAATCGGGCGCATATTCCGGTGTCCCTAACTACAAAAATCTCATGATTGCTGAAGGGCAAATGTTCTACTCAATCTACTACGGGAAAGGTTTGATGGGTGCACACAGCAAATCCATAACCAAAAAAGAGATGTGGTCTGTTGTACATTATATCAGAAGACTACAAGATGAAAATTACGGGAAATTCGGTGTAGAAACTCCAACAGAATCAAACACAGAAGAAACAACAAACGAAGGGAACTAAACTATTTACTAACCAGAAAATCAATTCAAATGGAATTCAGTATATCAAGTAGAGCGAAGAAAACTATCATCGGTGTAGGTGTTCTTGGTTTGTTACTTACAATCATTGGTTTGGCTTATCAAGACAAGGCACACTTGTTTCAACGCGTGATGGCTAACTTATTGTTAGATGGTTTCTTCTTCTTTGCACTCGGGCTTGGAGCATTATTCTATCTTGCATTGGCCTATGCGACCGAGTCTGGATGGTACGTATACATTAAGAGAATGCTGGAAGCACAAGCAGGTTTCATTCCGGTTGGTTCAGTTATTCTACTTCTAGTATTCCTTGCTTTTGTACTTACAGATGGTGCTCACGTTTACCTATGGATGGATTCACATGTAGTTGAAGAGGATCCGATCATTGCTGGGAAGTCTGCCTACTTGAACAAAATCTTCTTCCTAATCAGAACAATTATCTATCTCGGGGTTTTCGTTATTTTCTACCGTGGATTCCGTAAGAGATCCTTACAAGAAGATATTGAAGGTGGAACAGCTATTCACTTTACCAACTTCAAAAAAGGTGCACTCTTCCTAGTATTCTTTGCCGTATTCAGTTCAACATTCTCTTGGGATTGGTTGATGTCTATTGACGTACACTGGTTCTCTACCCTATTCGGATGGTATGTTTTCGCCGGAGTATGGTGTTCTTCTATGGTTGTTCTTATGATGTTGTTGCTTTATTTGCGCGGCAAAGGTCTGGTACCAAAACTTAACGACAGCCACATTCACGACGTTGGAAAATGGATATTCGCAACTTCATTCCTATGGTCGTACTTGTTCTTCTCTCAATTCATGTTGTATTGGTATGCCAATATTCCGGAGGAGGTAATTTACTACTATGACAGAATCAATGAATTCAAGTTCTTATACTTCGGCATGTTCATCATCAATTTCGCACTACCTATGGTATTGTTGATGTCAAGAGAAGCCAAAAGACATGCGGGCGTCTTGACTGCAGTTGGTGCAGTTATACTCGTAGGTCATTGGATTGACGTATTCGTTATGATTGCACCTGCAGGAATCGGTTCACACGCATCGATCACGGCTCTTGAAATTGGATTGTTCTTATTGTTCGGTGCCTTATTCGTATTTGTTGTTTTAAATTCACTTTCCAAAGCACCACTCGTTCCTAAAAAGCACCCAATGCTTGACGAAAGTATTCATCACGAAATTTAATCAGCTATTAACAAGTTAACTCGAGAAAAATGAAATTTATAGTTCTAATAGTTATAGTTCTAGCAATAATTGCGGTAGCACAATTGACTCGTATTTACGAACTAACATCCAAACTACGCAACCGCAGTGAAGCTGAAGTTGACTACCGCGACAATAAGATGAATGCCAATCTATTGCTGCTATTCGGAATAGGCATGTTTGTGTCTTACATCTGGATGATTGCACGCTATGGGGCCGGTGGAAATACCGTATCTGCATCTGTTGAGGGCGTTGACTACGATTGGTTGTTTGCCGTAAACTTGGTATTGATTAGCGCAATCTTTTTCGTTACGAATGGATTATTATTCTACTTCGCATGGAAATACCATGCAAAGCCAGGTGCCAAAGCATTCTATTATCCACACAACGCCAAATTGGAACTTCTTTGGACAGCAGCGCCAGCAGCGGTACTTTCTGTCATTATCATTTTGGGACTTCTTCAATGGAGAGACAGAACAGGAGCGGCGAGCGAAAATGCGCAGGTGATTGAATTGTACTCCAAGCAATTTGACTGGGCAGTTCGCTACGCAGGAAAAGACAACAAATTGGGTAAATTCGATTACAAGTTGGTGAATACAGACAACCCACTTGGATTGGCTACAACAGAAACTATTGCGGCTCGCGTGGAAGAAATGCGTACAGAACTAGAAGCACTGGAGGCTCGAATTAACGACAAAGATGCTGTTTACTCAGTTGCCGCATTGACTGAAATGAAGAATACCTTAGCAACCAAAGAGCGCTTATTCGTAAGATTGCTTCAGCTTCAACAAAACCACAATCCTGAGTGGGACGCATTGGCAAAGGATGACATCGTTCAACCTGCAAACATCAAATTGGTTTTGAAAAAAAATCAAGAATACGATATCTACTTCAGAGCACAAGACGTAATTCACTCTGCATTCTTCCCGCATTTCAGAGCACAAATCAACACTGTGCCGGGAATGGTCACACGCATGAAATTTACGCCATCAATTACCACGAAAGAAATGCAAGAAAAAATGAAGGATGACAATTTCGGATATATCCTATTGTGTAATAAAATTTGTGGTGCTTCACACTCAAACATGAAGTTGAATGTAGAAGTATTGGATGAAGCTGAATACGACGCCTGGTGGGCAGAGCAAGTAGCAACAAAAACTTTTGGAAATAACTAATTAAATTTAATACGAATTGTAATGGGAGCTGTTTCACACGACGCACACGCACATCACGAAGAGAGTTTTGTATCGAAATATATTTTCAGTCAAGACCATAAAATGATTTCCAAGCAGTTTTTGATAACTGCCATTGTGATGGGCTTAATCGCAATGTTTTTGTCGACATTATTCAGAATTCAATTGGGTTGGCCCGAAGAGAGCTCTGATATATTGCATGCCTTCCTTGGTGATCGCTGGGCACCGAATGGCGTACTCGACAGAAACATGTACTTGGGTCTTGTAACCATGCATGGTACCATCATGGTGTTCTTCCTTTTGACAGGTGGACTGTCAGGTACATTCTCCAACCTACTCATTCCGTTGCAAATCGGAGCACGTGATATGGCTTCAGGATTCTTGAACATGCTATCTTATTGGATGTTCTTCATCTCCTCTGCTATCATGGTGCTTTCTTTGTTTGTTGAATCAGGACCGGCAATGGCAGGATGGACAGTTTATCCACCATTGTCTGCACTCCCACAAGCAGTACCAGGTTCTGGATTGGGCATGACACTTTGGTTGGTATCCATGGCAATCTTCATTGCTTCCTCACTTTTAGGTTCCTTGAACTATATTGTAACCATCTTGAACTTGAGAACTAAGGGAATGACCATGTTGAGATTACCTCTTACCATTTGGGCATTCTTTGTAACCGCAATATTAGGTGTATTGTCCTTCCCTGTTCTTTTATCCGCTGCCTTGTTGCTGATCATGGATAGAACTATGGGCACATCTTTCTACCTATCAGACATAATCGTTGGTGGTGAAATGCTTGATAACACAGGAGGTTCTCCACTATTGTACCAGCACTTGTTCTGGTTCCTCGGACACCCTGAGGTGTATATCGTATTGTTGCCGGCTCTAGGATTGACGTCGGAAATCATCTCTACCAATGCGAGAAAACCAATCTTCGGATACAAGGCGATGATTACTTCAATTCTAGGTATTGGATTCTTGTCATTCATCGTTTGGGCACACCACATGTATGTTACAGGTATGAGTCCTTTCTTGGGCAGCTTGTTCGTGTTTACTACACTCTTGATCGCTATTCCTTCGGCGGTGAAAGTGTTTAACTACTTAACTACAATTTGGCGAAGTACTGCAATCTATACACCACAAATGTTATTCTCTGTTGCCTTGGTTTCAACATTCATTACAGGTGGTGTAACCGGTATCATTTTGGCTGACTCTGCACTTGATATTGCAGTGCACGACACCTATTTCGTGGTAGCTCACTTCCACGTAGTAATGGGTCTTTCTGCAGTATTCGGCATGTTTGCTGGAGTATATCACTGGTTCCCTAAAATGTATGGTCGCATGATGAACCTTCGTTTGGGTTATGTACATTTTTGGTTGACGCTGATTGCAGGATACGGTGTATTCTTCCCGATGCACTTCGTAGGAATTGCCGGAGCTCCAAGACGTTATTACGATTATTCCGTATACGAAGGATTTGACAGCAACCAATTCAACATCATCATGGAGTTGAACGTGATTATTTCCATCTTCGCAATTATTGGATTACTTGCACAGGTGTTGTTCTTGTACAATTTCTTCTACAGTATTTACAGAGGTCCAAAAGCGGTTCAAAACCCATGGAGAGCCAACTCTTTGGAATGGACTACGCCTGTTGAACACGTGCATGGCAACTGGCCGGGAGCACTTCCTGTTGTTCACAGATGGCCTTACGACTACAGCAAACCGGGTGCAGCAGAAGATTATATTCCGCAAATTGTGCCACTCGCAGAGGGTGAAACTGAAGAACACTAGAAAATAAAATTCCATAAGAGCCTCGACAATTTCGGGGCTTTTTTATTTTAGCGAACAAAATAACTACCATGAAAACTCAAAAGCGCTTTTTCTTCCTTGCTGTCATAACTTCAATAATCAGCACAGCATCAGCACAAAGCATCAGCAATCATCCGGAAAGCAAATATGTTTTCACCAAAATCGCTGACACAGAAGCTACGCCGGTTCTCAATCAAGGTATGAGTGGCACTTGCTGGAGTTTTTCTGCCCTTTCATTCTTTGAAAGCGAAGTAAAGCGCATCAAAAAAGAACAAGTGATTCTATCTGAAATGTTTGTAGTGCGCAATGCCTACTACGAAAAAGCAGTGAAGTACATTCGTATGGACGGTAAAATCAACTTTGGGGAAGGCGGAGCATTTCACGATATTCCTTACATCATAGCCAAATACGGTATTGTGCCAACCAATGTTTACACCGGACTACGCAGTGACGAGGACAGAATCAATCATCGTGAATTGTTCAATGTGTTGGAGTCGTTCATGCACAGCGTGTTAAAAACTACAGAAAGTTTAAGAAAAGGAGAAACACTATCCCTTGCATGGAGAGACGCGCTGCAAGGAATTTTAGACGCTTATATGGGAAAAACACCCACCAAATTCAAGTACAACGGAAAAGATTATACGCCAAGATCATTCGCTGAGTACCTAAAATTAAACATGAGTGATTATGTCTCTGTAACTTCATTTACGCATTTCCCACTTTATGAAAAATGTATGCTCGAAATACCGGACAACTGGGGCTGGGGAACGAGCTACAACGTCAGTCTCGACGAGCTTGTCAAAATAACCGACCACGCGCTTACCAATGGATACAGCGTGGCTTGGGGCGCAGATGTATCCGAGGCCGGTTTTAATTTTAGAGAAGGTATTGCAATCGTGCCGGAAGACCCGGCAACCTTCCAAATTTCAGGAAGCGATAACAAGAATTTTTCAGACGCAGGGGCCGTGAAAATTTCAAATGCCTTCCGCGAACCGGTTAAGCAGCTGAACATTACACCTGAACTCAGACAATTGGCTTATGACAACAAAACTACACAAGACGACCACGGTATGCACATCACAGGATTGTACAAAGAACAAAATGGCGAAAACTATTATCTGGTAAAAAACTCTTGGGGTACAGCCAACCATCCGCAAGGTTATCTATTCGTTTCACAAGCCTACTTGAAATACAAAACCATCAACATTTATCTGCACAAAGATGGATTGCCGAAAGACATTCGGAAAAAACTGAATATTGATTAAGAATTACTTCAAAAAACAGTTTACGAAGCATCTAATTAAAGAGCAAAACGACGAAAAATTCCATTTAGGCCTATCGCGCCAAAGCAAACTTAATCGGTTGAAGATTTTGGTCAGCGTAGTTCAAATAAATTATATAAACCCCGGAAGGCAGCGTTGAAACATCCAGAGTGAAAAGATTGGAGCCCAATTGAACATCAATATTGATGCGATTCACATCACGTCCACTCAGATCTACCAGGCTCAATACAAGTCTGTCGTTGATATTCAAAGAATTTAGTTCTACTGCTAACTGTTGTGAGTCATTTGACGGCAGAATTTGCCAATTGTTGGAAGCTATTCCACAATCGTAAAAAATCGGTCCGTAGATTCTTGAATTTCCGTTGAAATCATTTTGAATGAGTCTGAAGTAAGACTCGTTCGATTGTTTAGGAATCATAATTTGATAAGAAGAACTCTGCGTAGTATTTCCGGAAGCCTGAACGTGTGAAGACGCATTCCAATGCTGCCCATTGCGACTCCATTCCACCACGAAGTAATCGGCACCGGATTCAGAAGCCGTTGACCATTGCACTTCCCAGTCCTGACTCGTGCATTGAACGGAAAAATTACTCAATTCAACCGGCAATGGCGTAACAATTGTCGCCGCATAGAAGCCAAAGGTGCTAAAACTATTGACCAAAAAATCCACGAAATTAACGCCCTGTTCTTCTCCTGAATTTACCGGGAAAATTATCGTAGAAGAAGCCAATAGTGGGCTAGAAGCACTCATTTCATCAACAACGGCAACAGGGTCGTGGTGCTCAGATTTGAACCAACCGTATGTAACAATTTCTCCATAATTCGGCTCATCGTTCACAATGGCATCAAAATCATTCCCGTCAAAATAGAGTCTGGCCAAAACACCACCGTTCACATTGAAAACACCATCAGCTTGCACCGTGTACATTTTTCTGGATACTCGAAAAGTATTGACGCCATCGGATGTTTCATAGTAACCGGTGTTTCCCACATCTATCACCTGAACCTCAACAGGATAGGGATCAACGATTCCATGATGAATCGTCACGTCCACAGTGCTCCAATCCATGGAATTTCCATTGGGATCCAGCAGCATATATTTCGATTCACAATCATTTTCCTCGATGAAAACGCCATTGCATACATGAACCAAAGGAACCACGCTTCCGTTGCTCACAGATTGCGGCTGCGCACCATTCAGCAGCGTGATGATTTGAACTACGTCTGTATAATTTGAAGAAACATCATGCACCCTGTAGGTTCTTGCCACAAAGTCATTGCATCCGTCGTTGTCATAAAAATCAGACAAATGTTCAACATGGTCTATTCCGCAATTATCACTAAGATTTGTTACCGAGCTAACGTCAGGTGCAGGAACCCCAGCCAGGCATGAAACCCAAGTATCATCAGGTGCGGTAGCCGCTGGTGGTACGTTATCATTCACAACCACCAGTGTGTCCGTGTAATTTTTGCAACCTTTGGAATTTTCAACCAACCCGTGATAGGACCCTGTATTTGTTACGGTAATTGAATTCGTAGAATCATTGGTATTCCAAACCATTAACTCCAAATTCGGTGCAACAACCTCCAATTCCGTTTGCCCTAAACAGAGGTAGGGACTACCCAAAATTTGTGCATGAATATCCGACTGAATCAAAGTATTCAAAGCATGGGCCTTGCCGTAACCAAAAGCGTAATTTGGCAAGTTATTTCCTGTGAAATTATCCGTAAATGCCGCTGCAGTAAGGTGATTTTTGAAATCTTGCCAAGTTGCTTTGGAACATTTTTCGAGATACAAGGCTGCTATTCCCGCCACCACCGGTGAAGCCATGGATGTGGCTCCATTGCGCACGTGCATGTTGCCAATGTCATAAAAATCTGGCGTATTAATCACAGTCAAAACACGCGCAGATAGACTCATATCTCCTGAGGCAACCACATCCGGCTTCACATTTCCTTGTCTGTTCGGTCCTTTGGATGAATTTGCCGAAAGTTGACCGGAAGGAATAGTGCCACCTCCCACCGGAAAAACATTGCCATTCACATCGATATATTGTTTCCTGTTTTGTGTATTGCCAACGGTAATCACCCGGTCCGAGCAAGCCCAGGAGCTCACTATACTCTGCAGGGTGTCGGGCATCATGTAATTTACAAATTCAGGGTAAAGATTAAGGTCCGGGATGTTCAGACTGAAATTGCTCCCCCCAATATTTGAAGAACTCCACATGTCGATCTTTCCCGCACCTGTCGCCAAAAATCGAATGCGGTAGTCCAAGCTGTCCGTAAATACAATCGCCTGCAAATTATAGTTAGAACCCACAACTTGTCCTTGATAAATGACATTTCCAATCACGTCGTTGTTGATGCCAAAAATTGTTTCATACTGCACAGTTTGATTCGCGAAATTCACTTGCTTGTAGGTAGTATTTCCGCGATAAACCGGTCCCGGAGCATCCGCACCAAAAGCAAAATGCATGTTTTGAATGTCGGTGGTGTCAGCCCACAAATCGAAATAAACTCCCGGAGAACCGTAAGCAAGAGCAGGATTGGGTATCATCCAAACAAAATTGGTATCGGAACTCAGCACTTTTTGCACATGATAAGCCGGCCAACTACCCGAATTACCTGCTGCACAAACCACAATTCTACCCGCTTTGTCATTCAACAAACTGTCAATATACAAACCGGCAGGATCTTTACCGTCATGACTTCCGAGATACGTTCCAATACTCAAATTGACCACGGCAGGCATCCCCAAAGAATCTGCAACGCTGAAGATATAATCCACGCCATCAGCTACTGTGAGCGTCCATGAAGGAAAAGTTGTTAGATTTCTTACGATTACGATGTTACATTCCGGAGCTACACCTTTGTTGCGACCATTGGCCAATCCATTTCCTGAACCGCAGCCGGTGACTGTTGTGCCATGAGCGCTTTGGTTGATGTTCCCAACGATATTAAAATTGGTGTTGATGTCCGTGTTTTTGTATGCACGCCCGTAGCCATATTTTGCGGGTGTTCTAAAGTTCACGCTTTGACCTTGATTCCAATAACGCAACACCCTCGTTTTGCCCAAACTGTCTTTGAAATCTGCATGATTGGGATCCAAGCCACTGTCGACATACCCCATGATAACGCCTTTCCCTTTGTAGGCAAAATCCAATCCCAATCCTTGGTGCACCTCGTTGACAAAATGATTCTTGCGCATGGAATCATTCAACTCAGCCGGACCCAGCGCCGGTTCGCGATAAATTTTGGAGATAATTCCCTGAGATAAGAGTTCATAAAGTTCATTTCTCCCCGCTAGAACGTGCGTCCAACCTTGCGCACGAAACAATACTTGTACATTTTCCGGAAGCACTGCGCCGGGAGCTATTTCGATGGCATAACGACCAAAGGATTCTATATGGCCGGGATAGAACCGATCCAAATCACTTTGCGCCGAGATAGAAAGCGGGCAAACGAAGTACAAAAGCAACCAAAAAAACGCAAATTTGAATTTCATACCTCCTTTAAATTGCTCAAATTTAACCCTAAGCCCCGAAAAAACAAAATTCACATTCGAAAAACTAAAGAACTGATAATAAAAGTCTTGTCGATGGTATCAGCGCTTTCATCGCAATCGGGTCAATCCCGCTATGGTCAAGGTTTTCAGCATGGTGTTAAAAGTTATAAATCAAGGCAAATTGACCGAAGTACTTTTGTCGCACCTCAACGCCACGGGTTTGGTGGTAGATTACATGCCGAAACGTGGCGTTCAACTGAATCTTTTTATAGAAAATCGAAACGCCGTTTTGCCAACTGAGCATGCGTTCGCCGGAATGCAAATCTTGTAGGTTTCTATATTTTGCCGAGAAACCTTGCTCAGCAAAAATTCCTGTTCGGGGTAGAAATTTCCACGATCCCTGCGCCATTTCAAAGAAAAGAAATCCCTCCAAATTGACTGCATCGCCAAATTTAAAGTGCAAAGGATTGGTCGTATTTCTGCGATACAACCCGTTGATGCTGAAACCCCATTGACCAACTCTTGCCACATGAGAAAAACTGCCCCAAAAATCAAAGGAACCGCTGCCAAACTGATAAATCGGATCGAGTTGTATGCTGTTGAGAGAATCGGTCCATGAACCCGTAGGCAAATCAAGGCCAAAGGTCAGATCGAGCCGTTGGTTGAAAAGATTGTCCACTTTGGGGGTTACGAGTCGATACGTGAGTTGAAGTTGTACATCGCCTAAGCCCCAACGATCAAAATTTCTGTAACCATTGAGCCCCTGATATGCGTTACGAATCGGGACCAAAATTTCGCCAAAAACACGGGAATTCAATGCGTAACGCATACGAAAATCGTAGGTGTCATAAATCTCTTTCACTTCGGAACCCAAGTAGTTCAAATGACCGGAATGTTTGGTTTGAAGAGCAGGAAAACCCTGTCTGTAAACGGTTGAATAATAGATTCCAAAACTGCTCTTTCTTTCGTTTGGAATCAGTTCGAAAGTACTTGCACATATATCGCAAGCAAGGGCACGACCCGTTACGGTCATCGCCAAAACAAATGCAAAAAATCGCATAAAATGAAGTTTAAGTGAAAACGTTGTAAATAAAATGAACCTTTATCACAACGCATCAGGAGGCGCAAACAGTGGAAATTTTGATACCGATAACCACGAACAGAACCACACAAAAAAGTGGTCCACAGAGCAAATCCCAATTGTTGGAACAATTGTGTGGAATGATTTCACCAGATACACTTCGGGCGCCTTAAATTCAGGTTTGGATGGTTTCGATGAATCATCATCCTGTTCCAAAATCTTAGCAATTTGGCAAGCACCGTTGCACTGTAATTCAGGTTTGTCCTTATTGACACAATGCTGCTCCGTGTAGGCATCGTTAAAAAAGACATAGGCATAAATTTCCTCATTTTTGAGCCAGCTCGAAAGAAGCAAAACGAACAAAATCGCCCAAGCATATATACGCGCCACTTTCACGGTACAAAGATACGTTTCACCGACGGAAAATTTCGGAAAAGCGACAATTTAAATTCCCCCAATTCAAGACAAACCGTTTATCCATCTGCTCTTTCATTAAGCCATCAAATAGCTATCTTCGCAACACTAAATAACACAACCATGGCCAATAAAATTTTCATCGCATGCTTTTCCATATTGCTCCTGAATCCAATCGTTTGGACGCAAAAAGAACTCACTTTGGCAGAGTCTGTAACTGAACAATTTCGCAAGTTTCGTCCGGACAACGTATTCAATTTTCAATGGATTCCCGGGTCGAGCGACTATTCCTACATTGAAGGTTTTACCACGTTAATCATCTACGACGCCAAGAAAAAAACAACCGCAACGATTAAAATAGAAGAACTCAATAAGGAACTTGGTGCTTCACTGCGTTGGTTTTCTGATTTTTCATGGTTCAGCCCGATCGAATTCTCGGTATCTGATGGTCAAAACTTCTACCGCTACGATTTCATAAAAAAATCGGGAGCTTGTGTATTGAGTCTTCCTGAAAACATAGAAGCTGAAAATGGAGTTTTTCAAGAAAAAGCAAAAGCACTGGCCTACACCAAAGAAAATAATCTTTTTGTTTTTCAGAACAATAAAGAATTGGCAGTAACCAATTTCAAAGATGAAAACATTGTTTCCGGTCAGGCGATTGCCCGCAGTGAATTTGGTATTTCAGGTGGTATTTTTTGGTCACCAAACGGCGCTTATCTCGCTTTTTACCAAAAAGATGAAACCGATGTGGCCTCCTATCCCTTTTTGGACATCACCAAAACTCCCGGGGTGACTTCATTTGCGAAATACCCCATGGCCGGACAAAAAAGCGAAAAGCCGAAGGTCGGAATTTATGACATGAACTCGAAACGTGTTGTTTACATCGAACCCCGTGGCGAAAAACACGATTATTTGACCAACGTAGCTTGGAGCAGTGACGAAAAACATATCCTAATCGCTGAAGTGAAGCGCAATCAGAAAGAAATGAACCTGCAACTTTATGACGCGCAAGGCAAATTTATCCGCACCCTTTTCACCGAGAAAAACGAGCGCTATGTGGAGCCCGAGCATGCACCCTATTTCATCAACAACAACCAATTCATCTGGATGAGCGAAAAATCGGGCAATACCAACCTCTACCTCTGCGATTTGAACGGGTCCATAGAGCAATTGACCTTCAACAAGTGGGAAGCTCTTGCAGTGGAAGGCGTATCCCGCAACGGCCGTCTGATTTACTTCAAAGGAACCGGAGAAAGTCCGTTAGATACGAAATTGTTTCAGGTGGAAATAAGAACAAAAAAACAAACCGAGATCACCAAAGAATCCGGCACGCACGAAGCGAAAGTAAGCCCGAACGACATGCTAATTTTCGATCAATATTCTTCCAGCACCGTTCCAAACATTGCCAAAATAATGGATTTAAAGGGAAGAACATTGTCTACCTTGGTCAACGCCGAGAACAAACTTGCCGGTTATAAAATGGGGAGCAATACCATTGGTGAATTGAAGGCTAAAGACGGAAGCACGCTCTACACGCGATTGATAAAACCTTCCAATTTCGATGCTATGAAAAAATATCCGGTTTTGGTATACGTCTATGGCGGACCACACGCCCAAATGATAACCAACTCTTGGCTCAACGGCGCCAACCTTTGGATGCATTGGATGGCCGAACAAGGCTATTTGGTTTTCACACTCGACAATCGTGGTTCAGCACATCGCGGATTTGAGTTTGAAAGTCAGGTTCACCGCCAATTAGGAACTCTTGAAGTTGAAGATCAAATGGTTGGTGTGGAATATCTAAAATCGTTGCCCTACGTAGACTCAAAAAGAATGGCCGTTCACGGCTGGAGTTTTGGCGGATTTATGACCATTTCCTTGATGTTGCGCCAAGCGGGAACCTTCAGCACAGGCGTTGCTGGAGGCCCTGTTACCGATTGGAAGTTCTATGAAGTTATGTATGGTGAACGCTACATGGACACCCCTGAAACCAACCCTGAAGGCTATGAAAAAGCCAGTCTTTTGAACAAAACTGCAAATCTGCAAGGGAGATTGCTGCTGATTCATGGCGGCTTAGACGATGTAGTAGTTCCTCAACACACCCAAGCCTTGCTCAAAGCATTTATCGACAAAGGCAAGCAAGTTGATTTTTTTGAATACCCAACACACAAGCACAACGTAACCGGAAAAGACCGTGTGCATTTGATTGAGAAAGTATTGAAATACATCATGGAACACAACGTGTGATAACGTCGAACCATGCACCTGCAAAATAAAATCTCTGGCAGTCAGCGAGGCGCGCAATTTTGTGCTTTGCTCCTGGCGCTTTTTATTTTTCAATTTACTGTTGCACAAGAACTTACCAACACGCTGTTGCGCTATCGACCCAAAAACCCACAAGCAACTTTTGTGGATAGCCTCTCCCAATTCAACCTGCCTTCCTGGCGTCTGGAAGGAGAGCATACACGCATCAATATTTTATACCTATTGCACAAACCAGAAGAGGAGCTTTCCGGTTTTTTGGATTTTGAACAACGTTTGGACAAAGAACAAATGACTCAATTGAGTTTGATCCAAATCACCCAAGAAGATTCGCTGTATTTAGCCTTTCAGAAGGTAAGTGCCACCAGCCTAAGGTGGCGTTCTACGCAGCCCAATCATGATTCAGAGTTACACATCTATCTCAATAAACAGCTGTTGGGTATTTTAGATATTTCAGTTTTTGAGCACCGCAGAGAACGGGTAGTTGTGGTTCCGTTGTTCGATTTCGACCTCAATGAAAATGCTATCAACCGCTCTCTCAACCGCATTTTTGAGTCCTACAACGTGTCTTTTGACGTGCATCTCACGCCCAGTTTTCACAGTACAGAACTAGAGCGAGAGCCGAAGCTAAACAATCCAAGCGCAGAGTATGACCACTACACCAAACAAATGCGACACATCCGGGATGCATATTTTAAAACTTTTCCCAAAAGCAACAAAAAATCCTACTATGTATTTGTTCATCAAGGTTTTATTAATCCTGAACTAAACAGTTATGCGGTTCACGGAAAAGCACTGTCCTTTGTAAAATTTGAAAACAACGAAGCACTTGCGCAAAACATTGCCATGGAATTGGGACGTGGCATGGGTGGACTTCAAAAACCCAGTGCAAATGATCCCAAACGCGAGGAAAATTTGATGTATGGACAAGGGGGTTCCTGGCTCAATAAAGACCAATGGAAAAAATTACATCTCAACTTTCGCGGCTATATCTACTTCGACGAAGATGAAGAAGTGAACACTTACAATGGATTTGTAGCCTATTATTTCTGGGAGGAAAACGAAGACGGAACCATTGTTTTCAATCCTGGAGCCTTCCGAAACGCACTTCAACGGCCCTATAAGAAAAACTATTTCAGTTATCACTTGAGTATTGAAAAAAGACTGTTCAAACCACTTTTCTCCTGGATGAGCTACCCCTTAAGTCCCTTACACCTGATACTTTTTGGACTTTACGTGGCGCTCGCTTTTTGGCTCAGAAGAAAATGGATGCGCAGAATTACCGTCGTGGCTCAGAGAAAATTCAAAATACAAAAAACCTTCATTCGAATTTTTCTGGGAATCGGTGTAGCAAGTCTAACGCTTATCACATTCTCAACCATCAACAATATATTGGCACGTTATGAAATACTCGAAGGGGCTATTCCTGATTTTCGTGGTTTGCATGTGGAAGATGTGCGCAAGCAAATTGTGAACAACACAGAAATTCGACGTTCCGCCGCACCGGAAATGGCTTCGGAAGTTCTCATAAAACGTGGTAAAGAATGGTATGTAAAACGACGAAAACGTGTGCTCTACTTCGACTTGTACAAAGACTCGGATGGTGTGTATTCCATTGCGCGCTTCAATCGGGAAAGTGATTCGATTGTCATTGAGAGCGAGGGCATTGCCCTGCTTGCCCCGAGCCATTATTTTGTGATTAACCGCATCAATGAAAACCAACAATACGAAAGACAAAGCGTGTTCAATCACCAAGGCAGCAATGTAACCAACTTGTTGAATTTCAGTGATGAACCTGCCAAACGTATCCTACTCTTTGTCAATGGCTACCGACCCACAAGTCTGGGGAATTCGCTCGAAGATAATTTCCGAGACATTCGTGAGCGCGGTATTGAATACCCCAACTCGGTGAATCTCATTTACAATTTTGACCGCTATGAATACTGGCGACCCTGGCGCGAGATCGACTTGCAATTCGAGAGAAGAATCAACCCAAGTGAATCGTATTATGCCGATGGTCATTTCTCAGTGAACACCTCCAATTACCGGAGCTTGATTCACTTCACACAAATCTCGAAACGCTACCCCACGCGTTGTCCTAACCCGAACAAGCACGTTTGTCAACACCAGGGGCGAACATCATGGTTTCGCTCCGCAAGTGACGAAACCCACCATTTGTTACCGAACCGACCGAATTACACCGGATTTAAGGAGCGTAGAGAAAACGGGAGAATAGCCGGTCTTAATCTTTTGCAACAGCTCAATGAAATTCCAAATTCTTCCCACAACGATACGCTCTATATCGTGGCTCATAGCATGGGCTACGCCTATGCTTTGGGAATCGTAGAAGAAATGCGCGGCAAAATTCATTTTGGTGGATTTTACATTTTGGCGCCTGAAAATGCCTCCGTGGGTTACGTGAATCCCAACGAGTGGAAGGAAATTTGGCAATACGGTGTGAACCATCAAGCTTTGAAAAAAACTGCGCCCTGCATGCTCGATGGGGTTGCACCACAAACACTCGCCGGAGGCTTAGAAGCCAAGCATCACGTGTTCACTCCTGAAACGCTCTACCGACGATTTGGTTTTTTCGACTCCCACTTTGTCGGTTTCTACGATTGGATTTTGGAAATCCCTAAGGGCGAAAAAGGATATATTGAGCAGAGATAGAAGCGCCCTTAACCCAATCAACCACTAACTATTTTTCGAGATTAACCCTTCACCACTTTCTCCTGATGGATCTTTTTTCCATCTGCGAAAATGACCAAATGATACACACCCTGAGCCAATGTGCTGGTCAAAAATGAAAGTTGGTTCAAACCTGCTTGAGCATCTTTGATAATCAATTCCTTAACCAAATTGCCTGCTGAATCATAGAGGTTAGCTTCAATCGTAGCGGCTTTTTCAAGGCTGAATAGCGCGACAAAATTATCGGTGTTAGGATTTGGGAAAACAGTCAAATTGCCCTCTGGAATCGAGAAATCGCCAACGAATTGGGCTGAACGTGAGCAACCTCTGGAATCAACCACTGTGCAAGAAATGGTTTCATTCATACAAAACGGACCATAGGTTCCGGCACCGCTTTGATTGTTCCCATTCCAAAAATAGGTGTAAGGCCCCACACCGCCATTCACCACTGCTGAGATTGTGTTTCCACAAATTTGAGCTTGACCATCCACGGCTAAGGCTACAAACATCGCTGTAGAGTCCGGGCTCAAAATTTCAACTCCGAAACCTGTATTCGTTTTATTCGCCAGGGAGTGATAGGTGAAAGAATAAGCCGCCCCTTCTCGCTCAAAACGGCGTTGCAAACCGGTATAATCACCCCAGCGCTCGTAACCACCGGGCAAGCGATCGACAATATTCAAGCCTTCTTTGATCAACTTGACCTCGGAATAATTGCGCTCATTGTCCACATAAACCGCTGCGCTCCCGGGAAATACAGTCGGAGAACTGTAAAGAAAATTGATCACCAATTCTCTGTCACAATTTTCATTGCCCACCCAAGCGATGTTGGGATAAGCAAAATCTCGCTCAGCATCTCCAATGATGTTGCCATGAACTTGATAACCGTCAGTCCAGGTTATTCTCCCGTGATAAATTGCGGAAAATCCCGTTTCCGGGTTGATGGTGTTTCCTACAAAATGCAATTCGTCGTCAAAAATGATTCCGGCCAAAGGTCTCGCATCGTTGGTTTGTAATCCCATCGTTGGGTCGCTCACATTGGTGTCTGATTGCCTAGCATTCGGTGGCACTCCATAAGGCAAATCGGCAATAAGCGCCTGCACATCCACTTGACCATCAATCAATTGAACATAGAAAATAGTGTCATTCACAATATCGAAATTCCGATTCGAGAGCAGTACCAGTTTGTGGGCAGTTCCGTCGGCACCGTTTACAGGGTGTAAATTTCGAACAAAGCGGTTCTCAAATTTGATGTCGTGATACAAGGTAGCTTGAATATCACTTGCACCCGCGTATGCAGCGGCTTTGTCCATTTCCCAGATGATGGAGCCGTCAAAACCCACCTGCCAGGATACATTCGGTATGATCAAATTCCCGGTGTAATAAACCTTGCCCGAAGTAATAGAGAGACACGGAAAGTCGGTCCAACGGTCATTGTTCAAAGGATTGCCGGGCAATTCATAAACATACCAAGGATCATTTGGATTGTTGGTCGAACTGAAGCACATGATTACTCTACTCGTGGTTGGTGTGCTGCCGCGTAGGAAAGTCAAAATAAATCGGTCATTTTCTGGGTCATAAATGATTTTTGGGTCATAGAAAGAAGCACCTGAGGGCGTCGTAGAATACACCTCATTGAGTGGAATGCTATGAGTTTGAAAAATGGGCTCATTGGTTCTTGTATCCCAGGCAAAGATGTGGGAATTTACACCTATCAACACAATGCCGTCTTTGGAAATGGCGCAAGTATTATCACTTGGAATTCCGGCTTGAAGTGTTTGAATAGAACCGTTGCTGAGCCGTCTGGTCGGAATAAATCCTTCGTCGATAATGATTGGCTCAGGCACATTGCGCGAATTTTTGGGAGCGCTACTTACCCCTTTTTTTTGACTAAAATAATTCTTGGAAAGCACCTTCTGTCGCATTAAAAAAGAGCGGTAGGAGTCACCATCCGGACTTGGAGCCTCCAGATTCACCAATTGCACTGCAAAGTCGTCTGCTGGCACGGCTTTCGGATTAAATACCCCAACCGGATTGATCCGGAAAGACTTGGCACTATTGGTTGACTGCGCTTGAAGTTGAACAGTTATACTAACGATTGTCAGCGCGAGAATGAATCTTTGAATAGTCATGGTAAGACATTTAGCCTGCTAAAATAGCAAAGAATCGGCTCAATCGAAAGCGAAAACGGCATTTGCAAGCCCGCAATAAAATGTTGGCCAAAAAATCTGTGATTCGAAAATATTTTTAGTTTTGGACAAAAGAAACTTGCAAATGGCTACTGTATTTGAAACCAGACTTATCGGCAATGTAGGAAAAGATGCTACCGTCAAGGAAATGGAAAGGGGCGTAATCGCCATTAATTTTCCTGTGGCGCACAACAAAAATTGGAAAGACAAACGAAGCGGCGAGACCAAAACAAAAACCACATGGGTCAATTGTACTATTTGGAAACGCGACGGCTCCAACATGCGCATATTGGATTACCTCAAAAAAGGGACTTTGGTCGAATTGATTGGTTCGCCCTTCGCCAAAGGCTATATCCAGGAGGACAATACTGTCCGCACGGAAATACGTTTGAATGTTTCAAAAACGAACATTTTAAGACCATGTCGCTCATTTTCCAGCGATGAATTTTACAATTCCGATGAAGACAGCTACGATGACACCATACTTTCCGACGATGATGATGACTTCAGCTTCGAAGATTTATAATTGAAAATCAGCTGTGTAGAAATTAATCCAAAAAAATATTTTGATTTCCCTTGCTTTTTAGAAAATTGCTCTATTTTTGCACTCGCTAAAACAAAAGGGTTAGCAACACTCCTCCTTAGCTCAGTCGGTTAGAGCATCTGACTGTTAATCAGAGGGTCCTTGGTTCGAGCCCAAGAGGAGGAGCAAAGAGTTCATGAAAATGAGCTCTTTTTTTTTGCCTTTATTTGTCATTATCTCATCACGATTTCGTGGCTCAAATAGC
>JBBIIM010000030.1:0-17956 GCA_037446475.1 Crocinitomicaceae bacterium
AAATATCGTCGTTTCCAATCTTTAATCAAACCACAACGGAAAATCCGCGCAAGGAAAATCGGTGATTTTCCGTTGTGGTTTGGTATCTAAGAGGCTCTGTTTGCTTGCATCATCCATGGAACATCAATAGTTTTGCCGACCGATAATGGTTAGCACAACTACTTGATTGTCGCGGATTTGGTAGTAAATGGTTTCAACGCCACAAACACAAAAATGCAGCGTTACATTTCGTTTGATCGTTACAGGAAACATCTCAGGAAAATCTGCAATTTTACGAAAACAGTCGTGCATCATTGCAAAATATTTTTCCGCTTGGAGCACACCAAATTTGTCTGTACCGTACTTAAAAATACGCCACAAATCCTCTTTCGCCTCCTCGGTCAAAACGTACTTAACCATGCTTTAATCTAGACTTGAACTCAGCCAACATTTCTTGTTCGGCCTGAGGTTTGAGCAACGGACTGTTCAAACCTCGTTCAATTTTTGCATTCACATAGTTGTCGTACTCCTCCTGCTCCCTCGCCCGTTTGATCAGGTAATTTACGGCTTCACTTTTGCTTGTAAATTCCTGAAGGGCTACTTGGTTCTTTAACCACTCATCATTTTGATTGGCTAAAGTGATACTTTGTCTTGCCATAATACTGTACATATGTTGGTGCAAATTTACACCAAATTATGTCACATGCTTTACCTATCCATATTTCACCAAGTTATTACCATCATTCAACAAAGCGGCGTTGTTTTATCGGTTGTTTCAAGTTGTCTACTTCCCGGGTAGTTTATCTCTCATGTCAAAGAACAAATTCGCAGTGCAATCAACGCTGCGTGTGCTGAATCCAGCGCATCAAAAATTTATCATACACCTCGTAGTAGGGTTTTTCTACGCTTGAATTGTAGTAAATCAACTCTTTGTGGAGCAGGGCCTCAAGACCGCGTTTGACCAAAGAAGGTGTTCCCAATTGATAGCGTTGGATAAACTTTTTTGCCGTGGGATGCTTCACTTGCTCTTCCTTCGCCAAGGCACAAAGCAAATTCCACTGCGCCGAAGTTAGCAAATTTTTGTACTGGTAAAAATTTGGTTCATGCAACTTCAACAGATTAATTGCCGCAGCACGCACGTGTTCAACGTCCACATTTTGATCCTCTAGCATAAATACCGTCGCACTCAAATGCTGGGTAAAAAATGTGTGCCGTCTGGTCCATGCGCAGATAAATTCAACGGCCTCCGGAGTTATTGAGCGACCATGGGACTGAAATTTTTCGTGAATAAATGTTGCGTATTCCTCTTGCCCAATAAAATCAAGTTGGATGTTGGTGCAACTGGCAAAAAAAGGTCGTTTGGCTGAATTGAATATTTCATGCATCATTTTCTGGTTGCTGCCACTGAAAATAAACGACGTGTTTTGCAATTGCTGCATTACCGTTCTCAAAAGTGCCTCGGTGTGCTGCTCGGGATACGACAAAATTTGCTGAAACTCGTCAATGGCAAACACAATCCGTTCTCCTTGTTGATCCAAAAATTGAAACAAACTTTGGATGCTTTGTTCTTGTTGCGCAGGCGTGTCCAACCGCAAGCTTACAGAGGGATTTCCCGTCCATTCGTCGAAGCTAATCACCGGCCTAAAACTCATAATCAAATCCAAAACTCTTTTGCCGATGGATGTTTTATCGGGAAATCGCGTATAAATTGCAGTAGCCAATTGGTTGATCAAATCAGCAATACTATTCGTAGGCAAGATGTCCAGATAAATGCAATGGACGGATGTGCTGTTGCGGTACGGATAAAACACATGATGTATGAGACCGGTTTTGCCCAAACGCCGAATCGCAAACAGGGTCACATGAACGCCTTGCTGCATGTACGTATCGATTTGCTTCGTTTCGTTTTCACGGTCGCAGAAATATTCCGGACCGCGATAATTCATGGATATAAAAGGGTTTTGCGCCTTGCTCATGCTGCAAAGGTAAAACTAAAGATTAAATTACACAAAATATGTTACACAAAATGTGTAATGCAAAAAGTTTAATTTTATATCAAGCATTAGAAAGCGCTTATCTCAATCTTTCTATTTTTCCAGTGGAGGAAAAAGTAAAATCCAAATTTTGAACAATAAAATTAAGATTACCCTGAGATAATCTTAACCAGGGAGCTGGGTTATTAAAATCAATTACGGAATTCTTAATATTATTATCTCTCATGTATTTTACAATTGTCATTTCATCAACATTCATACTACTTTGCTGCATAGCCGTGCCGTTGATCCTAAACTGTACGCGTCCGTCACTTTCAAAACCAATGACCTTGTAAAGTCTCTTGGTTAAATTATCTTTAGAAATATCCCAAAGCTCTTCGAGATTCTTCTCATAAAACAATACCAAATCACCCTTTCTTAGAATTACTTTAATCGGCAATTGTGAATTCACGCAAACTTCAGGAACTAATGAGCTTTGCCCTCCTCTCCTAAAGTTGCTCGATTTATAAAAACTTCCTGCATCCAAATTACTAACTAATTCAAAAGCCCGTTTAGTATTTCCTTTTTTATCCAACCCCTCATATAGGGCCATACAATAGTTCTCATCATTCTGACTCAAAACAAATTGCTTATGTGGGTGTCTTGATTTTGATAATTCCGCATGTTTCTTGATTTGCAAAGGATTCTTCACGCTATCCGCATAAATGCGCACTTTGTTAATCGCAATTCCTTTCGCCTCATTCATCCAAACAGTACCTGTCAATTTATTTGCTTGTTGCGCATTGGACGACAAAAGCAGCACTTTATCTGCTACAGCCTTTTTAACAATTTCTCGAACCTCAGGGTCAACGATTTTTTCAATATCACTGACTTTTAAACTTTCGAGCGACTTTCGAATAACCGAACGAATTTCTTTAGTTTCGGGGTCTATCACACGCCCATAAATGGAGTCTTGATGCAATGATCCTCTTACCGTATCGCCTTGCTGCAGTCGAGGGATTTTTTGACCCTTTTCATCCAATTTGTAAACAATTTTACCTTTTGCGTCTTTCTTTGGCACTCGCTTACCGTTTTCATCTGTTGTCATTTCTGCGACAAATTGCTTTTTCCCACGAACACGCATGATTTTTTTGGACTGTTTTTTCAAATTGTCCGGCGTATGGTGAGAAACCAAAATCTCATCCTCAATTTTTGCAATATCTTCTGCAAAAGTTTTCCAAGGTTTAGACGATTCAATCAAGCGACGCGCCTCCGGAAGTTTGCCTTCATCCTCTAAAGTCCAAGCATGCGCCAAAATATCGTATTTCGGTTTTGTCATGCATGCAATTGTAATAGCGTCGATTGTATGGTGTGTATGTTTACTTCTATCTTTCTCCTCGTAGTGCTTTTTGCCGTTCTCATCGATAAAGGATTTTTGAATGCCCCATAATTTTCTGAATTCAGCAACCATGCCGCCTTTGACACTTTCAACACGTTTGAAATATGACCTCAAATAAGATTGTGCATATTTTGTGATGATGCCCGTGTCAGGAATTTGACTGTTTTTGAAGCCTGTTTTAGGCTCTTTTCGAGTAAAGTTATTGTACTTATCCTCGAGGTAAGCCTTTTTCAAACTCAAATAATGTCTTTTTCTTATGCTTTTATCTTTAGCCTCTTTTGTTGTTGAAGCTTTGATTCTTTTGTTGAGCTGATTAATATCTTTTTCGATTTCCTCAGCCTCTCTTTTCCAATGTTCAACAAAAGGCAGAATCAACTCAAAGTTTTGCAATTCAGTAGGCATTTTATTTTTCTTTACCTCTCTATTAAAATGCTTGCTGCAAAGCGTTTTGTTGGATTGCGAATTGTCTTGAGAGATACTTCGTGGAATCGTATGCTCTATGTCATAATCTGGATTTGAACCAATGATTTGAGCAATACCAATAGTCCTCGATTTACCTCCATTAATGGACGGCTCATAGATTTCTTGTTTGTTTTGCTCTATCCAAAGTTGATATCGAAGAATATCATCCTCCGTTGGTTCAACATCTTTGTTCGTTTCTGCTTTATACAATTCTTTGATTTCTTTTCGATATTCCTCGCGCTTATTTTTTAGCTCCTTTTGATAATCCTGAATACCCTTTCTGCGATTAGCATCATTCAGTTCTCGAGCCATTTCAATGTGAACATGAGTGTTTTGATCAATTTTGCCTTCAACAATCAAAGTATTTAAAACCTTTCTCAGTTGATGAATGGCGCGCATTGCCATAGGATTTTTTATTGAAGCTGAAATTGGGCTACCTAATTCATATCGAACAAAATTATTTTCTTCATCATAAACGGATTTCAACTTGAATTTCTCAATGTCCGAAGGATGATACATCTTTTTCAAACGTTTTTCATCAGAAACAAAAACCTGTGCTTCTTCGCTTTGTCCTAATAAATAGGCTTTCACTTTGTCATCAATACGATCAATTTTCAAGAACTCTTCTTTTTTAAGCTGATTAACTAATATGGGGAAAAGCTCATTTTCTAAGTCATCGGTTTGTTCGTCAAGTTTATGTTTCTTCAGTATAGACTTAATCTTGGACTTCAACTCATCTCTAAAAACAGGCTGCGCTGCCTCAGAATAGTGACCATTCTCATTTAACATTTGCTTTAAAATTCCATTCAATGCTTCGATCTTGTCATTTTCCAAACCATGATTTTCAATTATTTTTCCAATGGCATTTTGAATTTCTTCTCTAGTTTTCGAGTCGTTCCAAAGACTGCGATCAACAACATTTCCAAGATTCGCCACGAAAACGGCATGTGAATACAACAAGCCTTTTTGTGCATACGGCAATATTTTTCTAATTGCACCCAGACTTAAATTTCCGAAATCCTTTTTCAAACGAATTTTACTAAATGTCTTGGCTTGTTTCTCGGTTAATTTAAGTTTGTTCAATGCGAAATCATAGAGATACTCATCCGTTGTGGACGTCGACAACAAATGCCACAAATCGTGATAGTCGACTTTTCTAGAAACTTTTTTCCCCTCTGCATTTAGCGTCTCATAGCTGAACTCAGTTGAATTCCAGTCTTCACCAAAAACAGCACGCAAAGACGCTGAGACAGGGCATCCTGCAACAGAATCATTGTTCTGATAGTTGAACCAATATTCAACTTCTCCTTTTTTCGATGACTTGAAATAGCCGAAAGAAGCTTTAGCAGGCACTAATTCCTTCGCTAAATCCTCAAAATTGAATTGTTCCTTTTTTCGGAAAAACTTGGGAACTAACAATTCTTTCTGTTCTTTTGTGAGTGGTCTGAGTTCCTCGCCCCGCATGCCCATCTTGATGGTATTTAAATAATTCCACATGCGTAAAGCTTCAAAATCAGGATGAGATACCGCGCAGCGAGACTTAGAAGGCTCAAACGAGCATTTTCCGATGAGCCCTTTTTGGGATTTCAAAGGTCTTTGATAAAAAATAGCACGATACAAGTCTTTGGCTAATCCCTCAAATCGCTTTTCTGCCAATTTCTCATGCTCATTTATTTTCCCAATTCCTTGAACCTTACAAATAATTTCAAATTCCGACAAATAGTGCTCTTCTCGCGAGGTGTAATTTTTTCTAATCTTCGACTTGCTGTACTTGTCATGAAATAATTGCCCTATGGTTCTAAATCCTTTCTCTCGCATTTCAGTGCTTAAGTTGTGAATTGCTCCTTTCACTGCGCCAAGATTCTCCTTCTGAGACAATTTCTCAATGAGTGCGTTTTTAGTTTGCTCTAAATCTCCTGTGTCTTTAGAAACAATAGCATACAAAGACTTATAGAGTTTAATAAGAATTTTATCTCCTTCATCTGCGTCACTGATGTAACCGGATTTTTGGGACGAATCAAAAATCCCTTTATCATCAAAAAAATCTTGAATTACTGTTTTAATATCTTGAAGACTATCCAAATCCTCTATTAGTCCGATTAGTAATGGTGAATTCTCCTCTAGAACGCCTTCACCTGATTGATCTAATCTGCCACTCAAAAAACCACGCCGCTGGGCAATATGATACAACGCTCGACCAACATCCATTGGATTAATTTTGCCGCGACTTGCAGCGTCACGAAAAGCATAAGGATTCTTGTTTAACTTATCGTCTGTACGCAACCAATTCAAGAAATTATCATTCATCGGGTAAGCCTGAAATCCCGACTTTTTATAATTTTCAAGTTCCTCCATATCAAGTGGAACCATATTGTTCTTAACTAATACCTTAAGCGTTTCATATTTCCGTAATTTTCTTCTATATTTTATTTTTCTTGCGCTTCTAAAAGAAGTTCTTTCCGCTGCACGAGAACTTTCAACACCTTTTTCACTTTTTACTCCTTCTGAAAAAATTCTGACTCCTTTATCTAAAAGAGAAAAATTGTCATCATTTTGTTCCACAACCGCCCATCCTATCGAGTTCGTGCCCAAGTCCAGTCCTAAAATTTTGCGTGAGTACCCCATAACTTTGCTTAAAAATTAAAAATCGTTTGCTAATTTAACAATACAACTTATATTTGCAACAAGAAAAGAATTTCCAATCTTTTTTCTTATCACAATAAGGCTATATGCCGTAGATGAAAATCTTAAGTCCCGCTTCGGTGGGACTTTTTTATTGAGCGCATTTCAACCCGGGAATCATAACGGTAAATACCTGTGAAGGCTTTAATCCTTACTTTTGCACAATCGTTGCCAATCAACGACTCAAGCTACCCGATTAACAATGTCAACACCCGCCCTGCTCGCCATAGACCTTGGAAATACCGACCTGAAATTTGGATGGTTTCAGAATGATGTAGAGTTTTTCGGAAGAGGTTGGGATCCGCTCGAAGCGCTGATGCAATCCAGGTCGGTTGATCAGGCCATTGTATCCAATGTTAACGCAGAAGAACAATTGCTGCGCGTTCAAACCCTGGTCCCGAGTGTTTTGTCGTTGAGGGACGTAAAACAAATTCCGATTATCAACGGCTACGAAACGCCCAATACTTTAGGACAGGACCGATTGTGCAATGCGGTGGCTGTTAAACATTTGGCAGATGGCAATCCCGCTTTATGCATTGATGCCGGCACCTGCTTGAAGTTCGATTTCGTGGACGCCCAAGGCGTTTATCAAGGCGGAAGTATCGCTCCGGGCTTGCAGATGCGCTTTCGAGCAATGCATCAGTTTACGGCCAATTTACCCTTGATTGAGCACTGGGAAAACTCGCACCTCATTGGAAAAAACACAGTCCAAAGCATGGTTTCAGGCGCCTTGGAAGGCATTACCAACGAAATAAATGAGACACTCCGCCGTTATTCAAAGCGATATGAAAATTTAACCATTTTTTTAACCGGAGGGGACGCTGCGCATTTTGAAAATGCAATTATATATCGCATCTTTGCCGACCCAAATTTGACCCTTCACGGTTTGAAAATAATTTTAGAAGCCAATGTTTAAAAACTTCTTACTCGCCACGATCTGTATCTCGGCAAACCTGCTTCTGGCACAAAACAACGTCAACAATATATATTCACGACACCACCTGGGCTTCTTCGAACACAACGAGAATGCTTTTCAACTGGGTCTTGGTGGAACAAAATACGCCCTTATCGACAGTACTTACGCCAACGGTAGCAATCCGGCTACACTGCCCTACTTGTCAAAAGGTCAACCTGTGTTTAGCCTCGACGTGACAGGACGTGTTTCCTTTCAAAATTCAGGGACGGACAACACGAACACACGCGTGGTTTACATGCGAAGTGTGCATATTTCCATTCCTTTTGCCAAGCGCTTTGGACTTGGTTTCGGTTATCGCCCTGTGTTTTCCAAAGGCTACCGATTCGCCGATGAGCCCGAGGATGGTATCATCAGCAAAAACATTTACCGAGGTTCCGGAGGCATTCAACAAGCCTTTTTGGCCTTTGGAGCTGCGCCAATAAAAACCAAAAACACTTTTGTATCTTTGGGTCTAGAAGGAAATTTCAACTTCGGCCAGCCTACGAACATTCGCGCCGCAGAGGCTGTTTCCGGGTTCAGTGGTTTGAACATCATGAGTGACACCGTGCGCGGCTTTGGTTTCAAAGGCAGTATCGCCGCAAAGCACGTCATTAGCCCAAATCTTTCATTCTCCTTCGGTGCGAGCTACACCTTCAGTTCCAACTGGAAAACAACCAACACCGACCGATTACTTCAATACGTTGGCGTTTATGGGGTCAACCACCAAATTATGCAAAACCTCGGTGAGACCCGTTGGAAAGGAACTATCACCACGCCTCATGTGCTCGGAATTGGCTTTGGAGCGAACATCAAACCTGCAGGCAAACGCAGTATTTTAAGGGTTCAAGGAGATTTTGAATCAATCGCGTGGTCCAATTACAGCCGCACCTCAGGAAGTTTTGTAGACCCTACATTTACCTACCAAAACACAAACAATTACAGACTTGGATTTGAGTACACACCCGTCTATATTTTTGACACCGACGCGACCAACACCAAATTTTACAATTTCTTCTCATACAGATTAGGCTTGAATATCAATCAGATAGCCCTTCCTGACGGCAACCTTCAGGATCGTGGCATGACTTTTGGAATTGGCATTCCCATGAAAACCGATGCGGCTTCAGTCTCCTTCATCCACTTGGGTGTTCGAGCAGGACAGGTGAACGGTTTGGCTCAGAATCCGATGCGTGAGAACTACATTGCTTATCAAGTAGGAATCATGTTCAGACCAACGAGCAGATTAGAAAGATGGTTTACTAAATATAAATACGACTAAAACAACAACAATGAAAACCTTGAATTACATAATTGCAACCGCTTCTGCAGTGCTAACAATCGGAGTTCAGGCGCAAGAGCGTACGAAGGAATGTGCAGAGTTTGCCATGATTGCTTCTGACTCAAAAATGATGAAGGAGTTTCAGGAAGCTGCAACTTACTACTGGAAAATAGAAAAAAGCTGTCCAACAGACGACAAGATATATGCTAACTTGCGTTACTGCTACGAAAGTTTGATTGCTGAATCGAAAGACGAAGCCAAAAAGAAGGCATACATTGACACCTTGATTAACGTTTACGAATTGCAAGAGAAGAAGTTTGGTAAAGATCCGAACTGGTCATTGTGGCATGCTTACTGGAAAACTACCAACCGCAGCACAGATTACCAGTCCATTGATGTATTGTTTACGTATGCAATCGACCAGTTGCAAGAAAAAACCGGAGCATCATTCATCTCTACTTACTATTACAATATTATGATGATGTACAATGCAGAAAAAGATGCTGCGAAAAAAGAGGCGCACGCCAAGCGCATTATCGATGAGTACATCAGTCTTCAGAAATTGTTGAAAAAGATCGATGGCTCTGAGCGCGTTCAGGAATACGTTACTTCTATCTTCGATGGTATTGCAAAATCTTGCGACGATGTAACTCCGGTTATGGCGAAAGTGCTGAAAATGCTTCCTCAAGAAAAAACTGCGAAGATTGAAGCCTTGAAAAACTACATGGCTATCTTGGATCGTAAAAATTGTTCATCCAGTGCTGAGTACGTAGCCATGAGCGACAGTTTGTTGATTCTTGAGCCTTCAGGTGCAGCTTGGACAGCCAAAGCAATTTCTTTAGCTGAAAAGAAGAAATACAGTGAGGCCAACGAAGCATTCCGCAAGGCATTGACCTTCCCTGATGCAGACAAAGACGAAATCAACTACCGCATTGCACACATGCAATATGCGCAAAACCAATACAAAAATGCCTTCAACACGGCGTCCTCTGTGAGCGGTGAGTGGCGTTCCAAGGCCTTAGGTATTATGGCATCTGCTGTAGCGGCTCTAGCCAATAGTTGTGGAGACACAACTTTCGAAAGAAAAGCGAACTACTGGTATGCAGTTGAATTGGCAGAAAAAGCTGGAATCAGCACATCAGCCTACAAAGCAAACTGTCCAACTGCTCAGGACATCTTCAACGACAACAAGGAGCGCGGTGGTTCATTCTACCTAAGCTGCTGGGGTGTTAACGTTAAAATGAACCCTTACAACTAATTTGTTTCGAGGTTTCAAATATTTGATATGGATTCCTGCGGGCTTAATGTTCGCAGGAATTCTTTTTTCATGCCGGGAGCTCACGCACGAGGAAATCACCCAAAGCAGCGAAATCGAGCGTTTCCCGGATGAAATCAGCACCAACCTGCATTTGATTTCTACAGACAGCGGTAAAGTGAATTTTGAATTGCGGGGTACTATTATTGAAAACTTTTACGGCAGAATAAACAAAACCTACATCAAAGACGGACTGGAAGTGATTTTCTACGACCAAAATACCAAAGCCGTTCAAGCGATTCTAACCTCATATTACGGTGAGCGCGACATGACCAACGGCAATATGCTTGTCAGAGACAGTGTTGTGGTTCAAAACAAAGAGAAAAATCAGAAACTTTATACCGAAGAACTCATCTGGAAAAACGACAGTATCTACACCCTAAAAAAAGTCGAAATATTCACGCCTGACGATTATTTGCAAGGCTTCGGACTCGTGGCGGATCAAGGATTGAGTTACTTCAGAATATTGCTACCCACAGGAAGACGGAAAATCGATTGATGTGCTCTTCCGGTTTATTCTCTCAGTAAATCCATTACACCAAATTCGAGGGCCGTCCACAAGCAATGTTGATAACCACTGAATTTAAAGGCATCGTTGACCCAAGTATTGCACGTGTGAAACACACTGTATCGCTTGTTGGAATCATAAAAAGCATCTCGAGGACCATAAACGCGCTCGGTGGGAATGTGCATGACTTTTCCTGAGGAAAGTTGAAAATCTTGCGCGATGAATTCAAACAATTTTCCTGCCTGCTCCTTGGACAGTTCAAAGGGTAAACAATTTTCTGACTTCTCCAAAGCAGCATAATAGGTTACATGAATAGCTCCTGTACTCAGCCAAAACGCCGCATTGAATGCTGTAGAAAAAGTCAAATCGCCCCACGTTGGAGTGTTCAAATAAAAATTTTTGTCGCCCCATCCAAAAGCCACCCAAGCAAATACACTGTCTTTGTATTCAATGTCTTTTTGAGACAAAATTTGAGACCAATCGAAAGAATCTGTGCGGATAGGCATTACGATATCGACGTGAGAACCGTTGCTCTTCAGGAAACACTGAACGATTCCCTCGCCTGAATTAGCGTTAGAAGCATCGAAGCGAATTTTCGGAAAAACAAACAAGGCCAGAGTGTACAACAAAAGCAGGACTAAGAATCCCAAAAGGAGGCGTGAGGCTATTCGTTTTGCGCGTTTCATGTGGCTGGATACAGGGTCAAAAGTAATCAAATTCAATAGCTTCCTGTGAAATTGATGGCAAGCAAAAAAGATAACACATGCCTTAAATAAAGTACCTTAGTCCCTTATTTTGAAAGCATGAAAATTAAATTTAACTGTCTCTTCGCTTTGCTCAGCGTTTTTGGATTCCGTACCGCTCAACTGCAAACAAACACGCCAAGCCCCTACTTCAAAAACGGTGAAGCTCAAATTGTGGCTGCATTTCGTGATAGCAAAACATGGATCAGAGAACAATTGTGGGTAGAAACGGATTTCGACTCAGACAGAGACGGGAAAAAAGATCGCATGCACGTTTTTGTAACCCGTCCTGCGCAAACTGAAAATGGACAATTGAAACTTCCAGTTATTTATTCTTCCAGTCCGTATTATGGCTTGAAGTTGATAACGGCATTGAACATCGATAAGAAAAAGAAAATCTACTACGACCGCCGCCAAGAATTAGGAGAAAATCCAAAGAAACGGCGGCACAGCAACCCGGGAACGCGCAAAAAACGCCCCTTATTCTCAAAATTCGATGAGCCAAAATGGATCACCAGGGGCTACATTCGGGTGTATTCTTCCTCACCCGGAACCGGGCTTTCCGACGGAGTCCCATCCATCGGAGGTGAAAATGAATCTTTGGCGCCAAAAGCGGTCATAGACTGGCTCTGCGGTCGTGCCCAAGGATTCAAAACCCGAAACGGCAACGAGGAAGTAAGCGCTTTTTGGAGCTCCGGAAAAGTAGGCATGATCGGTACTTCCTATGATGGCACTTTGTGCATTGCTGCGGCAACAACGGGTGTTCAGGGCTTAGAAGCCATTGTTCCTATTGCTCCGGTTACTTCGTTTTATGAATACTACCGATCCAACGGTTTGGTGCGTTCGCCGGAAGGCTATTATGGCGAAGACATGGATGTGCTTTATGATTTTATTCACACCGGGGACCGGGCTAAACGAAAAAGCAACAACAAATTCATGCGCGACAGTATTCTTGTGCTTGGCCAAGATCGGCGCACCGGTGATTACAATGATTTCTGGGCCACACGAGATTATCTTCCTAAAATCGAACACATGAAGGCAGCACTGCTCATGGCTCATGCATTCAACGACTGGAACGTGATGCCCATCCATAGCGTACGTTTTTATGAAGCTGCGAAAAAACAAGGATTACCTGTTCAACTCTACATGCATCAGGGCGGTCATGGTGGTGAGCCTCCCTTCGAGATGATGAACCGATGGTTTACAAGGTTTCTTTTCGGCGTTGAAAATGGCGTTGAAAAAGATACCCCCGTGCGCATCGAACGAGAACATCAAAGTTATCCTTCCCATTACGGCGCATTTCCAGACAGCAAATCCGAATTGGTAGCGCTGCACTTGCATGCCGAGGTAGACAATGCCGGACACCTGATGTTACAGCCCTCCGATTACCCCGATGTGTTCACATTCACAGACAACTACAAATTTTCAGCGAGAAGACTTTTGATGCCTGAAAACCACAAACACAGATTACTTTTCATTAGTCCGGTGCTTCAACAAGACATTCGAATCTCCGGTACGCCTAGGATTAAGGTTCACTTAGAATCCAGCAACCAGGCAGCCAATCTCTCTGTTTGGCTCGTGATCTTGCCTTGGTCTGAGGAGAAAAGAGCACCAGTTTACGCCAATATTATAACGCGGGGTTGGGCAGACCCACAAAACCATGCTTCTTTGCGTCAGGGAGAACCTATGGTAAGAGGGAAGTTTTACGATGTATCCTTCGACTTGCAACCCGATGATCAAATCATTCCGGCTGGCAAACAAATCGGATTGCTAATTTTCTCGAGCGACAAAGAATTTACGCTCTATCCTAAACCAGGCACAGAACTTAGCTTTGACGTGAAAAAGTGCCTTTTGCAGCTTCCTGTCGTCGGTGGGAAAAATGTCTTGGAAAAGGCTTTCGGAAATCGATGACCTAACTTAATTCAATCCCTTTTCTATCCAGTCCAATGCCGGATAGCCTAATTGCTCGTTACGCCACAAATGAACAATCTTTCCGGCTTTTACATACACGAAAAAAGGAATCACCGACTCTCCAAGTTCTTTTGCAAAGTCACTACCCGAATTCAAAAGAATTGGCAAATCCTTGGCTCCTGTGGCTATCCTGAATTGCCCCAAAGATAAAGGATTGTTCTCAGCGAGACAGACCAGGACTTTCACCTGATTGCGCTGATGGAGCAAAAGCATTTTATCGCGAACTGCCTCAATGCAATAGGGACAAGTGGCCGAAGCAAAGCATACCAAACCTTCGAATTCTGCATCCTTGGAGAGAATTTCTTGAAGAACGCGACTATTTTGAATATCCATGGGATTACCGGATTTATTCAAGTCACCCTCGTAAACCGGATTAAGTGCAAAAAGCAACGAAAGCATTAAAAGTGTTGAGACCCAAGGCAACCATAATCTCATTGAGCCTATCAGCACTTTTCGAAAAGCCAAAGCAAAAAGAACACTGGTCGTGAGCAGCGAAATCCAAGGAAACAGATAAGCCAGCACCCATGAGAATTTCAGTGCTATTAATGCGTAAAATAAATGCTTATGAAAAATAATGACCGACGCATTCAACAGAATCAAGAATGCAATGCGCAATGTTCTTTTCATTTTAGTTCCCATTGAGCGCAGTCATGTAAGAATCCAATCCCCCTTCCAAATTTTGAACATGCCCATAGCCCAAATGATGTAATACCTCAACCAAACTTTCTCCGCGTTTTCCGGACTGACAATGTACAACCACCAGACCTGACTTCGGTATTTCATCCAAACGTTGCAAGACTTCACCTAATGGAATATGAACAGCACCAATATTCTGAAAATCATACTCATACTGCTCTCTAATATCAATTAACACAAGGTCATTGTTGGATTCCTTTTGTGCGATGAGTTCCTTGGCCTGCATGTATTTTTTGCGACAAAAGTAGATAAAATATTACTTTAGCGCTTCAAACCATTAGCCGTGCGAAAACCTATACTCTTGCTCTTTTGGGCGCTATTTGTGCTTTCTGAAGCTCACAGCCAAGGACTCTCGCTTTTTTTAGACAATCCCACAAAATGGGTGAACGCAGGCAACATCAATGTAACCGGGAGCAACTTGACGCTTGAAGCCATGGTTCGAATTACTGCGCCGAACTCTGGGAATATCATCTCCAAACATTCGAACAATACGAACATCAATTACCTGCTTCGTGCACAATCTTTTGAGATTACAACAACCAATGGTTATGTAGTGCTCAACAACCCTTTTGTCTTGCAACCCAACGTGACCTACCACCTTGCGGCAACCTACAATGGTTCCATGATGCGCTTTTATGTGAACGGCTGCCTCACCGCAGAACAAGCATGGACTGGCTCCTTGGTCACAAATACTGTTGCTATGGCTGTTGGTCAGCAATCTACATGTCAGTGTGAGCAGTTTTTGGGTTTTTTGGATGAAGTACGTGTATGGAACGTTGCCCGAACAGAAGCTCAAATTCGGGGCAACATGTACAACATCGCCAATCCCAATTTTCAACTCAATCTATTGGCTTATTTCAAATTTCAAGGCAATTTCACCAACCTGGCTGCATTATCTCCGGCCGCATCAACGGTTGGAGGGCCTTCTTTGACAGCACTTCCCTACCCCTATCCAAGTGCTCTTGCCATCAGCCACACAGGCTCCAATGTGATCTGCAACAACTCTGAAACCGGCGCAATCGATTTGCAGGCCAGCGGCGGTTTGCCTCCCTATCAATACTCAATAGACGGTGTAAATTACCAATCATCACCTGTATTCAGCAACTTAAACCCCGGGAGTTACACCATTTATGTGCAATCCGGTGCCAACTGTGTAGCGAGTGCTACAAGAACCATTCAAAACAAAGCTCTTCTCAATCCAAATCTTACTGCCAACGACGTTGACTGCAATGGTGACACCAATGGCTCGGCCACTGTGAATCCAAATGGTGGAAACGGGCCTAATTTTCAAGTCACTTGGTCAACCGGAACCACGACTAATTCTTTGCAAAATCTGGCTCCCAGCACATATTCCGTTACGGTGAAAGACAGTTGTCGCGTGGCCGGCAATGAATTGGTAGTCAACGGTCACTTCGAACAAGGACCAGTTGGGTTTACCAGCCAATACAACGCCTGTGCAAGCTGTATTGCAGGTGTTGGAGAGGAACTTTTTGAAAATCAATTTGTGGTCGGTGTGAGTGCCAACCACCACCACAATGCTTTCTCGGGAACGGGTCAAGGTGGCGCCGGTAATTTCATGATCGTCAATGGCAGTTCTCAGGCAAACACAAACGTTTGGTGCCAAACCATTGCTGTGCAACCCAACACCTATTACGAATTCTCCGCATGGGTTGCCTCGGTTTTCGCGCAGTCCCCGGCCCAATTGCAATTTCAGGCCAATGGTCAACTACTCGGTCCGATATTTACTGCTCCCAATGCCGTGAACACTTGGAACCAATTCTTCTCTGTGTGGTTTTCCGGAGCAAACTCTTCTGTTAACATTTGTATCTTGAATCAAAACACTGCGATTGCGGGCAACGACTTCGCCATTGACAATATCTCTTTTAAAGCTTGCCTGTCTTGCCAAATCAACCAAAACTTCACCATCAATGAACCGCAAATTTTATCGGCAATCGCACAAATACAAAATGCCGTTTGTGGAACCAATACAGGAACCGTCACCATCAATGCAAACGGCGGGACAGTTCCTTACACCTACTCTTTAAACAATCTGGATTATACCTCCAATGCCACTTTTGAAAACTTGGCGCCCGGAACTTATTCTATCTCTGTCAAAGATGCCAACAACTGTGAGGTATTGGTAAGCGCTGTGGTGGAAGATAACAGCGAGATTATGTTAGAGGCCGGTTTGGACCAAACCGTTTGTGCGGGCGAACAAGTAACTTTAAACGCTTCCGGGCCTTCCGGTTTCGTTTGGCTCAGCGGTATTCAAAACGGCGTCCCCTTTGCTCCTCAACAGACTGCTTATTATGTCGTAGAAATTAATTTAGGCCCAAGCTGTTATGCCATCGATTCACTTTTGGTTACTGTTCACCTCTTACCGAACGTGCAGGCCGGTACGGATCAGAATATCTGCCAAGGGGAAAGTGTCACGCTCAACGCCAGCGGAGCACTCACCTACCAATGGTCAAACGGCGCTGAAAACGGTAGCTCAGTTTCCCCCGGATTAGGTCTGAACACTTTCACTGTTACAGGTACAGACGTTAATGGCTGCACCAACACAGATGCCATTAACATTCAAGTCTTTCCTTCACCAACCGTTTCAATCACAGGAAATCCAGGCTCAGGTCTTGCCCCATTGACCGTCAATTTCACGAACACATTTGATTCTTACTTTGAATACACATGGAACTTCGGTTATGGCGCCAACCAAACCCTCAATGCCGCTTCAACTACGCACACCTATGAAAACCCTGGCGCGTATTGGGTCGTTGTCACGGCGAGTCAAAACGGATGCGCAGATTCTGATTCATTGTTGATCCAAGTGCTCGAACCCAGTTTCAGTTTTCAAGTACCAAATGTGTTCAGCCCCAATGGAGATGACAGCAATGCCAATTTCATTTTAACTCAAATCAATGGCGCTGAGACTTTGGAGCATTTTCACATCCAAATCCTGAACCGCTGGGGGCAAAAAATGCAATCTTTTGAGGATATTTTCTTTGTGTGGGATGGCAAAGACATGCAAGGTAACAACGCTCCCGAAGGCGTATATTTCTACAAAATAGAGTACACACTTCAGAACCAAGAGTCAAAAGTGCTCCACGGTTTTGTCCATCTCAAGAGATAATTCGAAAAAAGATTACCTGTAAATCATGCAAATAGGAATCATAGGTGGAGGTGCTGCGGGCTTTTTTGCAGCCATACATTGCAAGTTGTTCAACCCTGAGGCGCAGGTAACCATTTTGGAAAAAAGTCAAAAACTACTCTCCAAAGTGAAGATTTCCGGCGGCGGACGTTGCAACGTGACCAATGCTGAATCGGACCCTGCAAAACTGGCGGCGCACTACCCGCGCGGTGAACGACAACTCGCCAAAGCATTTCGTGAATTCAACACGCGCCATACTCGAGAATTTTTCGAACAGCGCGGCGTACCGCTCGTAGTACAGGAAGATGGTTGTGTGTTTCCTAAAAGTCAAGATTCTCAGAGCATCATTGATTGTTTCCTCGATGAATGTCGGCGACTTCAAGTGAAAATACTAACAGGTGTTGCGGTGGATGCTGTGGCACAAACGCACGAGATGCGATGGAAAATAGTTTCGTCTGCTCAAGAATTTCTGTTTGACAAAGTAATTCTCTGCATTGGCGGCTTGCCTAAAGCATCGCAGCAACAATGGCTCATCGATCTGGGTCAACCCATGATTTCTCCATTTCCGTCCTTATTCACCTTCAACATGCCCAATGAACCCGTGCGAGAACTTATGGGTATTGTAGCGCCCCAAGCCTTAACAAGAATACCGGGAAGTAAACACCAAGGTCATGGCCCGCTGCTCATAACGCATTGGGGCATGAGTGGTCCGGCAGTTTTGATGTTGTCTGCCAAAGCAGCTCGCGAATTGGGTGCCTGCGATTATAAATTCACATGCCATGTTTCCTGGTTGGGCACAACCCAAGAAGAAATGCTCAAAAAAATGATTACTGAACAGCAAAGTAAGCA
>JBBIIM010000030.1:17966-32964 GCA_037446475.1 Crocinitomicaceae bacterium
ACCTGGAGAGCCGTTATGTCTGATTATAAATATAAAATTGGTGGTGCTTCTTTTCACGGTCTATCTACCCGACTTTGGCGTTTTCTTCTCGAAAAAACTGGTATCGACCCGGACAAACCCTGGGAAAATCTAGGCGGCAAAGAAGTAAATAAATTGGTGGTGACACTGAGTCAAGATGCCTACCAAGTGTCAGGAAAAACAACGTTCAAAGAGGAATTTGTGACTGCCGGTGGGGTGGATTTGAAGTACATCAATTTTAAAACAATGGAAAGTAAAACATTGCCCAATCTCCATTTCGCAGGTGAAATATTGGACATCGACGGACTAACCGGAGGTTTTAATTTTCAGGCCGCATGGACCACTGCATGGTTGGCCGCACGAGGGAGCTCATTACAAGAAAAAGATTGATTAAGAATCAGCTAGCGCTTTTTACTTGATTTGCAACTTGAGCAAAAATCTTGCTTGATATTTTCGTCCCTTTGTATCTGAAAATAGGTATTCAACCAGTTGCAATAGCGCTCAATATTTTTCTCTTTGGCAGCATACATATACTTCATATAAACCTCTTGTGGCAATTTTGTCTTGATCATTGTGGCTGTTTCCGCCAACCAAAAGATTCCGTTTTCGGACAATTCTTGCTTGTGAAAATATGGTTCCAGTAGTTTCACCGTGCGCTCGAACTTGTGAAAATAATTGAAGAAAAGTGCAAGTTTTTCAGCCTGATCCACATCAAAATTCTGTTTAACCACATCTGCTACAATGGCATCGAAGTACTTTTCCTTCTTATTCCAGTTGCTGTAAGCCGTGTAATAAAGCACGCCCGAGAGGTGGATATTGAACTTGAGATGTTCCAATTGCTGAACGCTCACAACAGTGCTTTTTTCGAGGGGCTTAATGAATTCAAAAAGTTCTTCTGGGGAAATGGTTTTGGCTTTTCCAACCAAAGAGTACCCACCTTTGAAGGACTGGTACCAATACTGAGTAAGAAAATGGGCGCCATTGAAAAGAAGTTCGTGGTTAGACGTTTTGAACTCGGAAGCACTGAGATAACGCTCAACGCGCGCGGAATCTAAACTCTTGAAGACACTCGAATTTCGGAGTGCCGCGGCCCATACGTTTCCCCGCAATTTGTAAATCTTAAGCATTTCATCAACATCCTTCTGCTCAATTTTGATGTACGCATGATTGTAGGCAGATTCGAGAATATCATTCCACGAATAGTCCCTGATGTTAAAGGTCTCATCGTACTTTGAAAACTTCATCAATGTTTCTAAATCTTTTACAACGATGATTGTATCAACAAACGCTCGCATGGTTGAGGCCCGCTGCACATAAAGCAACGAGTCAAAAAGCGGAGAAGGATTTTCTGCAAGGTAGTCTTTAATTAATGATTTACTCTTGCCATCCAACGCACTGAGCTTGAATTCTGCAATCTGTTCGTACATCAGCGGCCAATTTTCCTCCAAGGTCCAATCGATCTTGTTCGGATTAATTTTGTGCTGAACACAGAGAAAATTTTGAAGTGTTTTTTTGCGACTACTCAGCAAATTGCTGTTTTGCGCATCACTTCCCTCCACGGAGGCTTTAACATCCACCTGAACTTTTTTCACATAGGGAAGCATCGCGGTAAGTCGGGACATTTCGAGATAATCGTAGCTCTCAAATTTGTCATTCGCACGGGAGAAGTGAAAACTGAGATTAAAGGTATCCCGCACTAAAATAGCCTTATGCAGTTCGAAATAGTTGTTGCGATCCATTTTTTGAAAAAACGGCTGAACCGGCAACAAGGGATACAATCGGCTATTCAGATAACTGGGCACGCAATAATCACAATTGAAATTCTTTTTGATCACAATTACGTTCACAGCACAATCCATTCCGCGCATGGCCGGCGGTATTTCGCCTATTTTCACATACATCTTGTGCGGATTTCCGGACTTGTTGTTCTTGTGCAATTCCTTTTTATAGACCGGCTTTTGCATTTGTCCATCGTACACCGGGGAAATGTGAAATTGATTCTCGCGTTTGCATGGCAATTGGTCCCGAAGCACAACGTCAATAGCCAAGCCATCCTTGTCATCGGAGATTACCGCTTCAAAAAATGGCATATCATGAAAAAAGAAATACACCTCATTATCAACAATTTGTATATTATTCGCGAAAGTCATTGTTTCATAATTGTCTTTCAACATCCTACACACCTCCGGGTTGGGTTTGATGCCCCAATCAGGAAAGTTGTTGTTGAATTGCTTGGGCAAAGAAATTTCCTCCGAAGAAAACACTTGCGCGGCATAGATTCCTTGCGGTGTTCGCTTGATTTCACAGCTCATTCGGGTAAAATGCGGGTGAATCATATTGGTATAATGGCCGGGTGAGTTTTTCCAGGATTCAAAGAAACTATCTGCAATTTCTTTGTTGGAAATTAGTTTATTGTTGTTTACAAAGGCAACATTTTCACCACAATACGTGCGATTGCCCCCAAAAGAAAATATTCTGTTGGCCACTGTTTCCATTTTGGCAGTGGTCTGCTCATGCCCCAATTTCTTCTTCATGGCAATGTAATTCGCATGATGACCCGCTGCTTTAAACAGCACTTCATCTCCTTTTAATTTGGGTAAATTCAGCGACTCACGCAGTTGATTTACACGAATGAGCAAAAAATCACTTACCGATTCCTGTGCACCCACACACTGCCAAAAACTGAAAATGAAAAAAAGAATAGTCGAATAGTGTTTCATAAATCTTAGCAATGTAACGAAAAAAATCCGCAAATGGTTACCGGTCACTTCTTGTTTACCGCATACAGAAAACCATGCAGAAACTTTCTGTTTCTAAAAGCCTGAGAAAATAAATTGCTACTTTCGTCAACCAATTCAAAACTCAAGATTATGAAAACGAAATTGATTTACTCCTTTTTGCTGTTGACTTTCATCCTCACCGCTTGTGGCGAGTCGAAAATCGATGCTGATTTGCGCGCCGAAGTAGACAAGATGAAAGCCATGTGCCCCATGGACCAGGGCAACGGCGTGGTTATCACCGATGTGAATTTCCACCAGAGCCAAAAAGTATTGGAATACCGCTGTTCGATAGAAGGAATTTATTCCATTGACGATAGCGTGAAAGACCTTATGAAAGCAGGAATATTAAACGCCTTGGAAAATGAAGTTTCTATTACTGAAGGAATGTCCATCAAAATGTTGCTCGCAGAAGGTTACATCCTTCACTATATCTACACAGACACCAGTGATAAAGTGCTTTGTGAAATTCAAATCACCAAAGACGATTTGGCGTAACCCTAAGTTCAACTCATTATAATACCCTTAATTCAACACTATGAAAAGTTTCTCTTTCTCCTTAGCAATGCTCGTTTTACTGTTGGCAGCTTGCGGTAAATCCATTGACAAAAACTCATTTGAAGGTCGCGTTGCCTCTGCAATATCAGCTCATGAAGGCGTCAACATGGCTGTGTCGGTGGATCTAAAAAGCATCATCGAAAAATCCGGCATGAAAGACGGAGCCATTCCCGATCAATATTTGGCAACGGTTAAACCTTATATGGAAGCATTGGAGGCTAGCGTAAATTTGGACAAACAAGTTTTTATGCTTCCACTTTTGGATGCCACCAACCCGTCCAACAATGGTTCAATTATCCTCTTCGATATCAAAGACTTGAACAGGCTTAAGAAAGAATTCAAGGAAATGGGATTGAACCTACAGAAGAAAGGCAACATGGAGTTTGATGCAAAGGACAAAGAAGCTGCCGGTATCTTCAAAGAACAGACGGGTTTCATCATTTTAGCAGATAATGGTAACAAATTGGATGCTTCATTCATGGAGGCTTTGGCTAAGTCATTGGATGCAGGAGAGACGGTAGAAGGTGTTGTGGACTATGTAAACCTAAAAGCCGATATGACGGTGTTTTCAACAGGTGAAAAAGCGCAAAAACTGCAAAAAAGCGGCTTGAAAGAAATGGATGAATTGGTTGCCAAAATGAGCGAACTGGGCAAAGGCTCATACGCTATTGGACAAATGAACTTCAACAATCAAGAGGCCGTGATGACCTTCGACATGGAATATGGTAAAGCCATGCGTAAATATTTGCCCTTGATGCGCGACAACATCTCCAATGAAGGTAAATCTGTGATTCTGTCCAATGAGACATTCATTGCTTTTGCCATGAATATGGATTTTGAGAAAATCATGAACTTCATCCTCGACAATCTGGACGATAAAACCAAAGATGAATTGAACAAAAATCTGGGCATGATGGGAGGAACGGAGAAATTCAAGAAATTGATTTCGGGCGAGATGGCCATGAGCGTTTCTAAAGGTGCTGAAGAACCAACGGTGAATGTATTCTTGGGCTCAGGCGACAAAAAACAATTGCAATCCTTACTCGATAGTTTTGGTTTCTTCTTGGGGTTGAAAAAGTCAGGAAACGGCTATCAAATGGACAACGGCTACATGATGGTTACCGACAAAGGAGCTTTTATCGCGCAGACTAAAGAGCAGGCTGAAAAAATGATAGCGAGCAAGACTGCTACAATTCGCACGATGGGCGATTTCAAATTCGGTGCAGCCTCGGCGAGTGCATTTGTCGATTTTAAAATACTCTCTAGCATTCCGGGCATGGACGAGTTCTCATCAGTTTGGAAAGATATGGACTTCGCTACCATGGAGTCGAACAACAAAGGTTTCAAACTGGTCTTGAAAAGCACCAAAGCCAACCAAAACATTCTCCGAACCATCGTTGAAGCTGTAGTAGAGGGCATTCGTGTCAATGAAATCGAAGAAGAAAAACGCAGAAAGGAATATGAAGCGATGTGGGGCGATGAGTCCGAATGGGAAGATGAGGATCTGAACTATGCACTTTAATCTTTTCTGTTGATTCAATCACCAAACATTCTGCTATGTCACTGAAGAAATTCGGAGTATTGCTTTTATTTTTTGCCACGAGCACCATTCAAAACGTGTTTGCGCAATCCTCGAGGTCTTATTTTGATGGACAATTAGAGATAATTCCCTTGTTGCAGCCCTCAGATAAAGCCCAATACAACTTTTTCAATCCGACCAATGAAGAAACCAAAGTACTCAAAGAAAACCAAGGCTTTCTGCTTCAATTCAATCAGGAGCAGCTCAAACAATTGGCGGAGGCTAGCGACATTTTTGTCTCTTTAAATGGGGATACTACCCTACTTGAAGAAAGCGGTGAATTTGTGATTCATCCAATAAAGGATGGCAGTGCATTTACTCTGGGAATTGGGGTAAAATCAGCTGGTAAGTTCGAAAAATTGTCTGGCTTACCGGATCGCGGTTTTCGCGTCAAAGTTGTGAATGATTTCCCTAAAAAACCATTTTTCACGAACGACACCATTGTTTTTGGCATCCTTATCATGCTTTTGGCGATGATTTTTTACACATCCTCGCAAACAGAAGGGTTTTGGAAGAAACTTCACGTCTTTCTCCCAGCGCTTTTGCTGTGCTACTTGTTGCCCTCCATCCTCAGTTCTTTAAATATTATTGGTTCTGAATGGATAGCTCCGGATGCTTTTGGCAACGGCGTAAAAACGAAATCCGGTATTTATCACGTAGCAAGTCGCTACTTATTGCCTGCGGCTTTAATTCTACTCACCTTGAGTTTGGATTTGAAAGCGGTTTTTAAATTGGGCTGGAAAGCGTTGGCCATGTTTCTCACGGGAACTTTGGGAATCATTATCGGAGGACCAATCGCCATTTTGGTCGTAGGACTTTTTTCTCCCGAAACCGTGGGCGGTGAAAGTTTCGACGCTGTTTGGCGTGGTCTAGCCACATTGGCCGGCAGTTGGATTGGAGGTGGCGCGAATCAAACCGCAATGCTCGAAGTTTACAAGTACAACCAGGAAAATTACGGCGCCATGGTGCTGGTAGATATCGTAGTAGCTAACATCTGGATGGCCGTTTTGCTTTTTGGTATTGGTAAAAAAGAAACAATAGACCGATGGTTCAAAGCAGACAACTCCGACATCGAAGAAATGAAAACCCGGGTGATGGAGTATGAAAAAAGTGTGACGCGCATTCCAACTTTGAAAGATTTGATGATTATTCTCGGCATCGCATTCACAGCTGTTTCTTTGGCCCATTGGGGTGCTGATGAAATTGTCAAAGGGTTGAAAAACATTCCGAGCGTGCAGGACCCGAAAAGTTTCTTCTATACCTTTTCAGATCATTTCTTTTGGCTGGTTATGAACACCACAATTTTAGGCGTCCTTTTGTCTTTTACGGCCCTGAAAAAATATGAAGGTGCCGGAGCAAGCAAAATTGGCTCTGTTTTTATTTATGTGTTGGTGGCATCCATAGGTATGAAAATGGATTTGAGCTCAGTAACCAGTAATCCCGGCTTGTTGGTCGTTGGTCTGGTTTGGATGGCTGTTCATGCGTTACTACTCATTATCGTTGCCAAACTCATTAAGGCTCCTTATTTCTTCCTTGCCGTGGGTAGCAAAGCCAATGTAGGTGGTGCGGCATCGGCTCCTATTGTAGCTTCTGCATTTCATCCGTCTTTGGCCAGTGTAGGTGTAATTCTCGCTATTTTCGGCTACGTTTTAGGTACAGTTGGCGCCTTGTTGTGTGCAGAAATGATGCGTGCTATCGCCGGATAATTGTTGCTGTATGAAGTTAATAATATATTTACTGACAATTCTTTACCTTATTGCTTCCTGCTCCAAAGGTATCAGTTCAGGGCGCGTTTGCGCAATGGATGAAAACTTCGACGCTTTGAAAGGTTGCAAAACGAACATTGAAACATTCGAGGGTGCCCCGGAAACCGCAGTCTACTCCTTCATAGCAAATGGAGTCAACCGCGACGCAAAGGTTCAGGTGCAATGGTTTTATGAGGAGGGTGGAAAATATTTTTTGGTGGATAGTTTCAGTTATTACACCAAACTCTCCGAAGAGATCATCATGTCGGGCATGGATAGAAATTTCTTACCCAACGGCAATTATGTCATCAAAACAAAAATCAAAGACGGTGAAGACATTTATGAGGATGAGCAAAAATTCATCATTCAATCTTCAGGAAAGTCGAGTGCGGTAAATCTGTTGGTTGGAGATGTGGTCGATCCAAATGGACTTGTGCTGCATCCCAATGTGTACTTTGACGTTAATCATCCTCAAATTTTTGTATCGACTTATATTCAAGATGCCAAGCCAAACATGCCGATTTCCATTCATTTTACACACAAAGAAATAGGGAAATTCAGTAAAGTTTTTGAGACCAACACAGGAGCTAAACCACTTCCTAAATTCCTATTATATGCCTATTTACCCAACAAAAATTTACCGTTGGGAGAATACCGTGTGGAGATTATTCTGCCAAATGCAACGTTTTCTGCACCATTTTTCATTGATGCTACTTTAGAAAGCGAATAGCAATGTTTTCCGAACTCAACCTCACTCCAGCAACTCTTAAAATCAAAAAAAAAGACGCAAAGTTCTTTGTATGGGATGTTTGGCGCAAAAAAGACGTGGTGCTCACACCTGAGGAATGGGTACGCCAACATCTCCTGCACAATTTGGTTAGCGAATACAACTACCCCACTGAACGCATTGCAGTCGAACAACAAATACGCCTGCCGCAAATACAAAGGCGCTGTGACGCTGTTGTTTACAACCGTCTCGGACATCCGCAAATGATTGTTGAATGTAAAGAGCCTAATGTCAAGTTGGATGAAAATGTTGTGCATCAGATCGCCCATTACAACTTGGCTTTGAACACTAAATGGTTATTGATTTCCAATGGTTTAAAACACGTTACTTTACACATCAATTCAGGCAATCAAATCGAGTATTATGAGTCGATTGTCTATTATCATTTCATCGATTCGAACAATTGACCATAAAAAAACCCGCAACAGGGTCGCGGGTTTTCATGATTTTCATCGGCATTAAGCCAACATCAAAATGGGATCTTCGAGGTAGGTCTTGAGGGTCTGGAGGAAGGCCGCACCCGTGGCACCATCAACAACGCGATGATCGCACGATAACGTTACCTTCATCACATTACCTGCGACTAATTGTCCATTTTTCACCACAGGCATCTCCTTAATTCCACCCACTGCGAGGATACAACTGTCCGGTGGATTGATGATCGCTGTAAAAGAGTCAATTCCAAACATACCCAAATTGGAAATGGTAAACGTATTACCCTCCCAATCAGCAGGTTGTAATTTTTTATCTTTTGCTTTTTGCGCGAATTCTTTTACCTCGGCACCGATTTGCTGCATCGATTTTGTGTCTGCAAAACGTACTACAGGCACCAACAAACCATCTTCAACAGCAACCGCGACACCAATATTTACATGCGCGTTGCGTCTAATGAAATCACCAAACCATGAGCTGTTTACATTCGGATGTTTCTTCAAAGCTTTCGCTGTGGCCAAAATCACCATGTCATTGAAGGATATTTTGGCACCTCCTTTTTCATTGATGGTTTTTCGAGCCGCAATGGCATTATCCATGTTGATTTCCACAGTGAGGTAGAAATGTGGCGCACTGAATTTACTCTCGGCCAATCGGCGTGCTATGGTCTTTCTCATTTGTGAAACAGGCTCATCCGTGAAGGATTCAACCCCATAGTTAACCGCAGTTGTTGACGCAGACGGTGCAGAAGCACTTGCCTGAGGCACATAATTCTCAATGTCGCGCTTCACGATACGTCCGTTTTCTCCACTGCCCTTCAAGGCACTCTTCCGCCATTTTCCTTGCTAATGGAGAAATGTTCACGCGCACTTGGTGAGTGGTTGTATGCGGCTCTGCGGTTTTTTGCGTTGTGGGCGACACAACCGGAGCAAGAGTTGGTGCACTTGTTGGAGCAGCCACAGGTTTAGGAACTTCACTGATTGCCGGCGTTGCAGAAGCACCTGACTCTACAGCAGCGATTAGCGCAGCTACATCTGTTCCCTTTTCACCGATAATCGCCAAAATAGAATTTACCGGAGCACTTTTGCCCTGCTCTACGCCTATGTGCAATAATATACCGTCGTAAAACGATTCAAATTCCATGGTGGCCTTGTCCGTTTCGATTTCGGCCAATAAATCTCCGGAGGCAACTGTATCGCCTACCTTTTTATGCCATGCTGCAACCACACCGTCGGTCATGGTGTCACTCAGTTTCGGCATTCTCACCACCTCGGCTTTGAACTTGGAAAGATCCACAACAGAGGTGCTTGCAGCAGGCGCAGGAATTGCCACTTCAGGTTGTTTATCAGCAACTTCCGCTTTCGGTGCAGCAGGAGCACTGCCATTGGATGCAAGCAAGGCTGCTACATCGGTTCCGGGTGCTCCGATGATCGCCAATACTTCATTCACAGGTGCACTTTTGCCTTGTTCAACACCAATATGCAACAAAACACCGTCATAGAATGATTCAAATTCCATGGTTGCTTTGTCTGTCTCTATATCTGCCAGTAAATCGCCCGAGGACACTTTATCGCCTACTTTTTTGTGCCAAACCGCCACCACACCTTCCGTCATGGTATCGCTCAACTTGGGCATGCGTACTATCTCTGCCATAATCTGTAATTTCCGTTGCTATTAGTATTCTTTAATGTATGGATAATCCTCTTGCATATATACATCTACGTATAATTCTGATGGATCAGGAAGTGGAGAATCCTCTGCAAATTTCACAGCTTCTTCTACCTCATTTTTAACCCATTCCTGAATCTCAGTAATTTCCTTTTCGGTCAAGAATTTATTTTCACGAATCACACGCAAGCAGTGTTCGATTGGGTCTCTGTCTTGCCAGTCAGCTACCTCTTCTTTGGTGCGGTATTTTTGAGGATCGGACATCGAGTGACCTTTGTATCTGTAGGTACGGATGTCTAATAACGTTGGACCATCTCCCCTTCTAGCGCGATCACAAGCCTCTGTAATGGCATCATGTACTGCCTCTGGTGACATTCCATCCACAGCAAAAGACGGCATTTCGTAAGATGCTCCAATTTTAGACAAATCATGAACGTTCGTTGTGCGCTCCACGGATGTACCCATCGCGTAGTTGTTGTTCTCAATAATGAAAATCACCGGCAATTTCCAAAGCATCGCCATGTTAAATGTCTCGTGAAGTGCACCCTGACGAACAGCACCGTCGCCCATAGAAACGAAGGCCACATTATCCGTCCCTAAATATTTCTCAGCAAAACCCACTCCGGCCCCCATGGCAATTTGAGCTCCTACGATACCATGGCCACCCATGAAGTTTTTAGACTTGTCGAAAAAGTGCATGGATCCACCCTTTCCTTTGGAACATCCGGTAATCTTTCCGTAAAGTTCTGCCATAAGCACACGTACATCGGTTCCCATACCAATCGGATGCGCATGGTCACGGTAGGCTGTCATGTGTTTATCCTCGGGACGACATGCACTCACCGTTCCCGCTACAACGGCCTCTTGACCAATGTATAAGTGACAGAATCCACCGAATTTTTGTTGAATATATAATTGTCCCGACTTCTCTTCGAACTTGCGCATTAAGAGCATGTCTTTATACCATTTGATGTAGGTTTCTTTGGAGAAACGCAACTTGTTTTCAGCAGAATTCTTGCGTTTTGCTGCAGGCGCTTTTTTGGTTGACTTGGATGTAGTTTCACTCATGCTGTCGAAATTTAGAGGGGCAAATATAAGCGATTTCACTTCAAATAAAATTTTCAAAACGCCCATCTGCTGTTTTTGTTCAAGACACTTATGTGGACAATAATCAAAACTCTAGAAAAATCGAAATACAACGAATTCAAAAACAGGATATTAAACTGGTAGTGAAGGCGTAATCGACATAATGGAATCTTAGTGTATCTAGGACATTAAGACAAGTTTATCCAAAGAATTCCCGCATTACAAAGCACGTTTGAAAAAACCATTATTTTTGCTCGTGTCATTCACTGGCACAGTTATTGAAAATTAGCTGAAAAATTTAGAATTATGAAAAAATTACTTTTTGCTTTGTTCGCCTTGTTTGCCGTAAACTTGAGTCAGGCTCAACTATGGGAAGAAGATGGTGGTGATGGTGCGGATATGAATTCCGGAAATTATGATATTCTCCGTGTGCTCTACGCTGACGAGAAATACGAGAAACTCTTGAAAGTGGCAGAGAAGTACACCATGAAAGATGCGACAAAAAACGACGCAGAGCCCTATATTTGGATGGCTATGGCGTTGTTTGCGATGTCTAAAGATGAAAACTACACCAACCAAGACAAATACAAGAAAGCCTACGCTGATGCACTTACTTGGTTGGGCAAATACTACAAAAAAGACAAGCAAGGTAATCTTTTGGAAGAGCATCGAGAATTCTTAATTAAAATCAAAAGAGAAGTTTACGAGACCATTGAAAGTGACATCAGTTCAGGCAATTACGCCAAAGCAACCGGAAACATCAGTAAAATCCCAAAAGTTTCTCCAGGCAATTTCGCGCAAGATTATTTAATTGGTGCTTGTAACTTCCAAAAGGGAGATAAGACTACCGCCCGCGACAATTGGAAAAAAGCAGATGCGCTATACAACAGTATGAAGGAAGAAGAATTCAACAATTGGTTGAAACCTGATCAGATGTTGTTGGCACTTGGCCTTGTTGAAACGGCGAAATGTCATGTAAAATCCAAGAAACCTGAAGTGGCGCGTGAGTTACTCAACAAACATAAAGATTGGTTCGACGAATTTGATTTCTACATGGATTATTTGTCCTCGCTCTAGAATCTGAAAAATAATTTTTAAAGCTGTCTGAAAAGGCAGCTTTTTTTATTTCACCAACGCTATACGATCGTCGTGTATTACAATGAGTCTGTCCTTGTACAAGGTGCCCAAAGCTTTTTTAAAAGCTTTTTTACTCATTCCGAAAGTATTGCGAATCAATTCGGGATCGCTTTTGTCGGTGATGTACATCACACCATCGTTAGATTTCAAAAACTCAAGAATACTCGGTGTTTTGGAGGCAAAGCGCTGCACACCCAGCGGATGAAGTGAGACATCAATTTTCTCGTCTTCGCGAACTTTTTTGATGTAGGCTTTCAGTTTATGCCCCACACGTATGGGCTCATAAATTTCATCGTGATAAATCATACCGCTGTGGGCATTTTCTATAATGCACGTGTAGCCAATCTCAAGAACACCCGTAATTAGTACTTGAACCTCTTGATTTTGTGTGTAATCGGGCGGCACAATATCTAGAAACTTATTGGTCTTCGTGGAACCAACCAAACGCTGTGTGTTGTGATCATAAAAACAATAAACCACGTATTTCGCCCCTTCCTGCAAATCGGATTTCTGCTCTTTAAAAGGGATGAATAAATCTTTAGCCTCCAAACCCCAATCCATAAATGCGCCATGAACGCTCACCTCTTTACACAGTAAATAGGCAAACTCATCCCGCTGAATAGAAGGAAAAAGCGTACTGGCAATCAGGCGATTTTTGGCATCCAGATAAATAAACACCTCTATCTCAGAATCCACCTCGTGTGATTCGTTTACATATCTGTTCGGCAAAAGAATTTCTCCCAATGCCTCACCATCCAGGAACACACCGGGTGTCGCTTTTCTTAGGACTTTTAAAACAACTCTTTTGCCTATTTGGTCTTCATTCATCATGGGGTAAAATTAGACATTAGTTTGCACGGACCTATTAGAACCTGAAATTTTAGCCCACCGGTTCTACCTTATTGCGCAAGTTCATTGTCAGAAGAAATTGTGATGCGATTTTAAAAATAGATTTCCTGAGCCAATCTGAAAGTATTTGCATGAGCTTCAATGATGTCGCGGATATCCTGAGAATAGCCCCCACCCATGGAGATTTGAATCGGAATATTATTGCGATGCGCCGTTTCCAACACCATTTTGTCTCTCATCTTACAACCATACTTCGACAAGGACAATCTTCCGAGTTTGTCCGAGGCCAAAATATCGACTCCTGCCAGATAGAAAATAAAATCAGGCTGTACAGTATCCAAAAGTATGGGGAGGTAGTTGCTCAGAAGCTTTAGGTAGGCCTTGTCTTCCATGCCATCAGGCAGCTCAACATCCAAATCCGACTGTTCCTTGTGCAGGGGATAGTTTTTTGCACCGTGCATGGAGAACGTGAATACGCGTGGTTCATCCCGAAAAATATGCGCAGTTCCATTGCCTTGATGCACATCCAAATCAATAACAAGAATTTTCATCTTGGGAAATTCATGGAGCAGCAAGTTGGCGGCAATGGCAATGTCATTGAACAGACAAAATCCCTCGCCACGGTCAGCAAAGGAGTGATGCGTGCCACCGGCAATATTCATGGCTATCTTGTTGTCCAGTGCCCATTTTGCACCCGTGTATGTTCCGTTGGCAATGTGTTTACCCCGCAAAACCAAACGAGGCGTCATAGGAAAACCAATTTTACGAATTTCTTTCGCATCCAAACCCTGATTGTTCAGTTTATTGATGTATTGCTCATCATGGGTAAGCAGAATTTGTGTATCGTCTAGGGGAGGAGGAATAAAAAAGTTGTCATTGCGCACGGTTCCTTCGAACAGCAACTGTTCCGGTAACAGGTCGTATTTTATCATTGGGAATCTATGTCCCTCAGGCAATTCGTACTTGTAAATTTCGGACCAGGCAATTTTCAGCATCGATAAAATTTCTTTGTCAAAAGACAGTTTAAACACTGTTTAGTTCGATTATTTATTCTTTCGTCTCACGAATTGCCCTAAGAATAATATCAGCCGCTTTATCGATTTCCTCTTCAGTGATGGTCAATGGCGGTGCCAGACGAAAACTGTAAGGATGAGATAAAAACCAGAACGTGATCACGCCATATTCCAAGCAGCGCTCAACAACTTTTGCCACTCGATCAGCGGAAACCATATCAATGGCAAAAAACATCCCTTTGCGTCTGATTTCAATAATTTCTTCACACGCCGAAAGTCGCATTTCAAGCTTTTTTCCCAAACGTTCTATTTCTTCAAAGTCCAATTCAGTGAGCACTTCAATCGTGGCCGCTGCGGCAGCACAAGGCATGGGATGGCCGCCGAAAGTTGTGATGTGACCCAACATTGGATTGTGCGTAAACAAAGCCAAATTTTCATAAGAAGAAACCAAAGCTCCAATATTCATTCCACCACCGAGCGCCTTACCCAGTGTCAACACATCAGGGACCACATCAAAATGCTCGAACGCAAACATTTTACCTGTTCTTCCCATGCCCGCCTGAATTTCATCGAAAATGAGCAACGCCCCCAAGTCGTCACAACGTTTTCGTAACGCTTGCAAATAATCTGCATCAGGGATGCGAACACCAGCGTCACCTTGTATGGTTTCTACAATAACGCCAGCGGTATGACAAGTTATTTGATCCAGATCTTTTTTGTGATTGAATCGAATGAACCTCACATCCGGCATCAGAGGTCGAAAAGCCAACTTTTTTACTTCATTTCCGGATATACTTAACGAACCAAAAGTAGAACCATGATACGACCCTCGGAATGAAACAATTTCTGTGCGGCCGGTGACCCTTTTAGCCAGTTTGACAGCGGCCTCGTTCGCCTCTGTTCCGGAATTCACAGGGTAAACACAATTTAATTTATCGGGCAAAAGCGCTGTCATTCGCTCCGCCATAAGATTGACGCTGTCCTGAATAAACTCGCCGTACACCATGACGTGTAGGTGTTTATCTACTTGCTGACGCAAAGCTTCAACAACCCTAGGATGACGGTGACCAATGTTGTTCACCGACACCCCGGATATCATATCCATGTAAGCTTTGCCTTGTTTATCAAAGATATAAATACCTTCTGCCCTTTCCACATCAATCAAAAAAGGAAAAGGTGAAGTTTGACCCAGATTTTTGAGGAAAATATCTTTTCGAGAGGACATCTTAACTTCGGCGGGCAATCACTTTTTTGGCTGCTTCTACTACATCAACCGCCTCCAATTTGTACTTCGCCATAAGTTCGTCAGGTGTTCCACTTTCACCAAACTTGTCGTTCACAGCGACATA
>JBBIIM010000030.1:32986-40423 GCA_037446475.1 Crocinitomicaceae bacterium
CATTTCCTGCGACAATACTTGAGCCACAGCATCACCCAAGCCGCCGTTGCGCATGTGTTCTTCAGCGGTTACCACGCATGTCGTTTTGGACACAGACTTTAATAGTGTCTCCTTATCCAAGGGTTTGATGGTGTGCATATTAATCACCTCAGCATGAATGCCTTGTTCCGCTAAAATTTGCGCAGCTTCAATGGACTTCCAAACCAAATGTCCACACGCAACGATGGTCACGTCAGCACCCTCAACAAGAACGTCTGCCTTGCCAATCAAGAATGGCTGGTTTTCAGGAACAAAAATAGGAACAACCGGTCTGCCAAAACGCAAATATACCGGTCCTTGGTGTGCTCCGATGGCGATTGTTGCAGCTTTGGTCTGGTTGTAATCCGCAGGCACGATAACGGTCATATTGGGCAACATACGCATCATGCCTATATCCTCAAGTATTTGGTGTGTGGCTCCATCCTCTCCAAGGGTGATTCCTGCGTGAGAAGCACAAATTTTTACATTCTTGTTGGAATAGGCAATCGATTGTCTGATTTGATCGTAAACGCGACCCGTTGAGAAATTGGCGAAGGTTCCCGTGTAAGGAATTTTTCCACCGATGGTCATACCTGCTGCGATACCCATCATGTTTGCCTCTGCAATGCCCACTTGGACAAAACGATTGGGAAACTCCTTCTCGAATGCATTCATTTTCAATGAACCAGTCAAATCCGCGCATAGCGCAACAACATTGGGATTCGATTTGCCAATTTCCATAAGTCCATCGCCAAAACCTGAGCGCGTGTCTTTTTTGCCTAATACTTCAATTTTCATGTGTTATAAATTCAAGGTGGTTGTTCTATTTGATACTATTCTAAACTTTTTCTTGGTGGTATGCAAGGTGTTCATGGACAATAAACTTCTGTATACCAACATATATTCACCAGGTTGTAAATTGTACGATCCACTTAAGGCTGAATCACTTAAATTCGTTACCCATTCCATATTGCCGTCTTTGTCCAATACAAACAACTGCCCACTGATGCGATTTCCGGTGGTGTAGGAAAGCTGACCGGGCGATGGAATATGAACAGTATTCAACTGGCTTTGCTTGATTTCTACAATTTTGTAAATCCTGGGCAAAGTCATAATTTCAAGTTCGTAGGAGCCCACAATGTACAGATCAACTTCCTCCAACTGCTGCACATTCAGCGTTTTATCCTGTTCCTTTTTATAAATTCTGGTCAATATGGAATAACTGCGCATGGGATTGATCAAGCGCACTTGCAAGGAGCCGCGTGGTGCATCCACCTCAATCACATTGTGTTTATTGGGTAAAAGCTTGATGTTCGAGGCACGCATGTGAGGTGTTGAAAAAACCTCAATATCATACAAGATTTTGTCGTCAATTACCAAGGTATCAGGCAGCCTGTATCTATTCAATGTATGGGTAAAAGTGTGCACAATTTCTTTGGTTCCGGCTTTGTACAAATTGAAGGTTACATTGGTTTCCAAGGGCTTGCCGTGAATGTTGTTGAGATTCACTTGAACCGTTGTTCCTTGAAGGGCGGAACTCACGGCCGTCTTCATTACGTGAACAAAGGAATTTTTGTCGTTGGCGTCTAAATACGTTCCGATGCAGTCGAAATAATTCAAATATTCCATGTCTATGCCCACGCCAATCACGAAAGGTCGAATTGTGATTCCTTTGGCTCTGAGTTTATCCGCGATGATACAAGGGTCGTTGTCACAAGCCTCAATACCGTCTGTGATAAGAATAATGATGTTTCGTGCTTTTCTATCCGGAAAATCATCTGCTGAAGCCTCCAAACTCCGCGCGATGGGCGTTGTCCCCTTAGGCTGAATTTGTCTGATTTTGTGCTTGATCGCTCCATGGTTGTCGGGAGAAAAAGGCACTTCCAACTTGGTGTCTTCACAGTCTTGGTAAGTGGGTGTAATCGGCGATTGGTGACCATAAATGCGCAAACCCAACTCGAGGTTTGGGATGGTTCTTAGACTGTCGACCGTTTTTATGAGGACCTCTTTAGCAATGGCAATTCGCGTGGATTCATCCCAGCGCGCGTTCATACTGTTGGAGGCATCAAAAACGAATAGGATTCGCGTCAAGTCACTTTGGGCAGTCATTCGACATCCAAAAAACAAAAGAACTATGACTGCGAATTTTGTCATCTGCTAATAATCGCCCAAAGTTTCGGGGAGTTGAGCCAAAGCGACCTCCAGTTGCTCAGCATTTGGAGCGACACCGTGCCATTTGTGAGACCCAACCATAAAATCTACCCCCTGCCCCATTTCTGTTTTCATAAGAATAACGACAGGTTTGCCATTTCGTGACATACCTTGTGCTTTGGCTATTGTAATTTTAATTTCGTCGATGTTGTGTCCGTCCATTTCTAAAACCTCCCAACCGAAAGCACTCCATTTCTGTGCCAAATTTCCAAGAGACAAAACATCCTCCACGTCACCGTCGATTTGGCGGCCGTTGTAATCCACAACTGCGATAAGATTGTCCACTTTTTTCGCAGCTGCAAACATAGCAGCTTCCCAAATCTGGCCTTCTTGCAACTCACCATCGCCGTGGAGAACATAAACGAAACGATCATCGCCATTCAGTTTTTTAGCCAAAGCCGCGCCCACTGCGCAAGACAATCCTTGACCAAGTGAGCCACTTGCCATGCGAACACCAGGAAGACCTTTATCCACACTTGGGTGACCTTGAAGACGGCTGCTAATTTTTCTAAAGGTGGCCAGTTCTTTCACGTCAAAATAGCCTCTGCGCGACAAAACGCTATACAGTACCGGTGAAATGTGCCCGTTCGATAAGAAGAAAACATCCTCGCCAATGCCATCCATCGAAAATTTTTCAGGGTTGATATGCATCACGTCGAAGTAGAGCGTCACCAAAAAATCAGTGCAACCGAGTGAACCTCCGGGATGTCCGGAATTTACGGCTGCCACCATTCTGACAATGTCGCGACGCACTTGCGACGCGATGGAATTCAATTCTTGAGTTTGCATGACGATTTCTTTTGGTGCGCAAAAGTAACCATTGTACTCGGATTGCTTAATTAAACATGCAACTTTAGCGTATTTATTTCCGTCACAAAAATTAACCGAAAGTAATCAGTTTATGAAACTTTTTACATTTGTACCATCCCATTAAACCTGAACAATGAAACCAAATTTTAAGTCAATTGCGGCCACTTTGCTTTGCTTTTCAACCCTTGGCTTGTATGCACAAAATTTCGACACCAGACTAGAGCCTTATTTCCCAAAAGATGAGCTCAAGCGAATGTATGATCACGATAAAAAACAATATGATTTTCTAGTAAAAGCTTTGGACAAAGGAATTTTTGTTGCTGACATACCGAAAGAAAAAGATCCGGTACAATTCAGTGGAACCTTGAACATAGACCCCTACGCACAACATACGTTCCTTTCCTTGGGTCTTAAAATCACAGACGTTTACCAGTATTACAGAATTGCAGGCACAGAAAAAATGCTCGTAGTTCTGCCTGAAATTTTCCTCAAAACCAAATAGGGCCTGACATGAAAAAATATTTACTCTCAGCAACCATTGCCTTAGTTAACCTCGCTATTCAAGCACAAAATATTCAGATTAACTCACCGGGATTCGGTACAGCCAACCCAATCAATTGCAACAATTACAACAGCGGTGACGCCGTTAATTTTTTCGACAGTGGCGGTGCAGCCAATAATTATGGTGCCAATGAAAACTTCACGCTTACCGTATGCCCAAACTTACCACTGGGTCCGAAAATTAGCGTGACGATGGGCGTAAACGCAGGGTTCAGTTTCAACATTGCACAAGATGACACTTTGTTTGTTTACGACGGACCGAATACCAGCGCGCCTTTGCTCGGAGCTTACAACAGCACCAACGCTCCGAATGGTTTTTCGCACCAAGCTTCATTTCAAAATAACCCTTCAGGTTGCTTGACATTTGTTTTCAAATCCAACGGGAGCAATCAATCTGCCGGCTGGGCAGGAAATATTTCTTGTGGCAACCCGCCTCAACCATTTTTTCCTCACATACAAGCCTTTAAGAACGGTGGTTCAACAAATGTACTGAATCCAGCGGACACGGGTTATGTCGACGTTTGTCTAGGGGATACCATTCTTTTCGTATCCAACCCAAGTTTTCCTTACTCTCTAGAAAACAATGGCTTTGGATATTCTCAAAGCAACAACACCGTAAGTTTTGCTTGGACTGCAAGCAACGGTGCCACAGGGAGTTCAAATCAATTCCAATTCATTCCTCCCTCGCGAGACGGTTTCTTGATAACCTTGTTGGTTACCGACCAATTCCCCCAAACTATACCCTTAATGTGCAAAGTTCGCGTCGGAACCTTACCCGATTTTACCGGTTCAGGACCACTAAAAGATACGATTTGCGTCAATGAGCAAATCCCCGTATTCGGCGGAGCAAATGCCTCAGACACTGTCGGTGTTGCCTATCCTCCTGGCAGTTTCGTTATCGGTGGTTCTTTCGGTGGGCTACTCCCCTTGCCTGACGGCTCCGGAATTTCATACAACACATCAATCAATCTAACGGGCTTCAACCCAAACGCAACCGTTACCAGTGCAGGTGATTTGCAGAGTATCTGCATCAACATGGAACACTCTTATTTGGGTGACTTGGAGGTATGGTTGGAATGTCCATCAGGTCAAACCGTGATTCTCTTTGACGCCTTCAATGGAACTACGGGACAATTCCCCGGCGGTTTTGGTGGCGGCGGCACTTGGTTGGGCGACGCCAATGACCAAGGGACCGGCACTCCGGGAATAGGCTTTGATTATTGCTTCTCTTCAACGATCAACACCTGGGGCACCATGGACGATGAACACCCAGCGAATACAGTTCCGGTAAATAGTTTCTCACCTCCATCGGGTAATGCAATGAATCCCAACGGTATTTATCTGCCGCAACAAAGTTTTGATGCACTCATTGGTTGTCCTTTGAACGGTGATTGGACGCTTCATGTGCAAGACAATTTAGCTCAGGATGACGGCTACGTGTTCAATTGGTCCTTGAATTTCAACAATGACTTGTTACCCGATAACGAAAACTATCAAAATTACCTGGTCAATCACACTTGGGGATCGAATCCAACAATCGTTTCCGTACAAGACACTATGATTCTTATTGCAAGCGGCACACCCGGCACTTACAATTACACATTTACTGTGACGGATAATTTTGGTTGCGTTTATGACACTACATACTCCGTTTTCGTAAAAGACCCTATCGTACTGAATTTACCGGATAGAATTTGTCACGACACACTCTACATGACAGCAAACACCGGATTTTCTGATGGTGTCTGGTTTGCCTTCAACAGCCCTGGCAATCCTGAATTCGTTACACCAACCAATTTGAATCCAATGGTTGTTTTTCCTGCTTCCGGTACTTACAACTTGGCATACAATGATTTGACATGCAACGACGGAGACACCGCTGTGATTCAACTCATCTCACCGGCATACATTGATGTGACCAGTGACACAATATGTATAGGGAATTCACATGTCATTCAGACCATACTATACGGACAAACCTATGACTTAGTCTGGAGCACCGGGGCAACCACGCCAAATATCACAATCAACGAAGCTGGAACTTACACGGTTACGGCCTCCAATTTTTGTGGATCTTTTACAGCTACTTCTGTGATTACCGCCGTGATGTGCGATTTTGAAATACCCAATGTTTTCAGCCCCAACAATGACGGCAACAACGACAATTTTACTTTGGTCTTCTCTGAGGGCATGATTGATTTTAACATTGTTATCGTGAATCGCTGGGGAAATATCATTCAGCAATACGATGTAGCTGACTTCGCCTGGGACGGTACCGACAATCAAGGCAATGCCAGTCCTGAAGGTGTTTATTTTTACAAAGCCATTGGCACGGTTTTCGGTGGTGAGCAATTGGTAAAACAAGGTTTTGTACATTTGGTGCGTAATTAATTAAAGTATAAGCATATGAAAACTCTTAAAACACTAGTATCCATATTGGTTCTCTCGGTATCAGGAATGGCAATTGGGCAAACGTCTCAAGCACATTTCTCTTCTCAAAATGAAATCTGGAAACAAGTCGAAAATCAACATGTTAGTGAATTTACAGTTGTTGCGAATAGCGCTGCATTGGCTCAGATTCAAGAAAAGTATAGCAATCTAGGATCTGACGTTCAGTTTATGGTGAAAAACAGCACTGGCAATAACCACACCATCGAAATGAAATTCAGTTCAAATGTACATAAGTCCTACCTATACAAAATGTTACTTTACATCGGTTGTGAAACAGTGAAGATTGGCTCAAACACGATGAGTTTGGATAATTTTCAGGCAACATTGAACGACTGATGCAATTCAAAATTTTGTTATATTTGCGCAAATTTTAAAATACAAAAAAATGAAATCTATTAAATTGAGCATTTTTGTCTTGCTTTTGGGTTCAGTGGCATTTTCTTCTTGTAAGAAAAAAGGATGTATGGACCCAGACGCGGTGAATTTCAACGACGCAGCAAAAAAAGAGGACGGTTCTTGCAACTACAAACCAGTAATCACAATTGTCGGAGCGAATCCTGCGACTGTGAATGTTGGCGCGGAATATACAGATGCCGGAGCAACAGCTTTTGTTAAAAACTCAGGTACTGTAGAAGTTACATCTGATTTGAGTCAAGTCAATACGACCCAAACAGGCAGCTTCAATGTAATCTACACGGCATCGAATTCACATGGTTCATCCACAGCTACGCGCGTAGTTAATGTGGTTTTGGGACAGTCGACCTATCTCGGAAACTATACGACCACGGACAATTGTGATGATCTTGGCTTCCCCCATGTGACGAACCCACAGGTAGTTGCCGGAGCCAACTCAAACCAAGTAAAAATTGACAACGCGTTTACTGCCATCGGTGGTACAATCATCATGAATATTTCAGGCGCCAACGTTACTGTCCCTGCGACTTCCTTGCCAATCACCGTTGCAGGTATCAATATCGGCACGCTCGATTTTTCAGGTACAGGTACAATGAATGCCACAGGTACACAAATGACCGTGAGCTACGATTGGAACAGAACCGGTCAATTGCCCGCTCAAGGTGTTTGTACGGTGACTTATGCGAAATAACATGTCAAAACTGTTCTTTGTTTCTTTTGTTGCACTCCTGTTATCATGCAATAACAGTAAAACCAAAAAACAGGATTGCGTAGAAAAGTTAAACCCTGATTGTATTTGCACCATGGAATATAACCCGGTGTGCGGTTGCAACAACAAGACATACGGCAACGCTTGTGACGCCCAATGCCACGGTATCACTAAATACAAACCCGGTGAATGTAAATAAAGACTACTCCCGCCCATCTGGCGGGAGTTTTTTTTATGCATTTTTTTCTTAAAAATTATTTTAT
>JBBIIM010000031.1:0-9105 GCA_037446475.1 Crocinitomicaceae bacterium
TGAAAAGCATTCCGTGACGGGCATTTCTTGAAGGCATCACACAGTCAAACATATCGATACCCAAAGCTATGCACTCCAACAAATTAACCGGTGTTCCGACGCCCATCAAGTAGCGCGGCTTATCGGCAGGCAAAATATCGGCAACCAATTCGGTCATCGCGTATAAATCTTCGTCGGGCTCGCCTACGGAAAGTCCGCCAATAGCATTTCCATCCGCCCCCACTGAGGCAATATATTCCGCAGATTGTTTGCGCAAATCCGGATAAACGCTACCCTGAACAATAGGAAACAGCGTTTGGCTGTAGCCGTATTTTCCCGAAGTATTGTTCATTTGTTGCACACAGCGATCGAGCCAACGATGGGTCATGTGCATCGAGCGTTCGGCGTATTTCTTGTCGCAAGGGTAGGGGGTACATTCATCAAAGGCCATGATGATGTCTGCACCGATGATGCGCTGAATATCTATCGCCCGTTCAGGTGTAAAGAAATGATAACTCCCATCAATATGTGATTGAAATTTTACGCCTTCTTCAATGATTTTTCTGGAATTCGCTAATGAATAGACTTGATAACCTCCACTGTCAGTGAGAATGGGTTTGTCCCAACCGTTGAATTTATGTAAACCGCCCGCTTCCTCCATTACTTCTAAGCCCGGGCGCAAAAATAGGTGGTAGGTGTTGCCTAAGATGATTTGCGCTTTCACATCGTCTTTGAGTTCGTGTTGATGCACGCCTTTTACGGTGCCGGCCGTGCCTACAGGCATGAATATCGGTGTTAAAATTTCGCCGTGGTCTGTGGTAATTTTTCCTGCTCGTGCTTTGCTTTTGGAATCTTTGGCTTGTAGCTCAAATCGCATAAATAAACGCTCTATGTTGATAAGTTAATGCGGCAAAGATACAGCTATTCAGGCTTGATGGGCATCTTTGCAGCGAAACTTGAAAAGCCAATATGAGATTCGATTTTCCCTTGTTTGATGCTTCACCAATCTATTGGATTTTCATAGTTTTCTTGTTTTCCGGTGCATTGATATTGCTGTATGTTCTTTTTTTCTGGATGCGTTTTGCGTTCTACCGAGTGCCCAAGATACTCTCCACAGAAACGCCCCCTGTCTCTGTGATCATTGCTGCACGCAACGAAGAAGATAATTTATACCAGAACATTGAACTCATTCTTAATCAAGATTATCCCGACTTTGAAGTCATTGTAGTCAACCACCAATCTGTGGACAATTCAAAGCATTTTTTGATGGATTTGCAAAAGAAATACAAGCATTTGCGCATCATCGAAATCGAGAAGAACAGACATCTCAAAGTTGGGAAGAAATTACCGATTACTTTGGGGGTGAAGGCCGCCAAAAATGAACACCTCTTGTTTACCGATGCCGATTGTAAGCCTTTTTGTAACCAATGGATTCGATTGATGGTCGAAAACTTCTCGGAGAAAAAAGACATTGTTTTGGGCTACGGACCTTATCGAAAAGAAAATGGCTTCTTGAATCGCATGATTCGATTCGACACGGTACAAATTGCCATCAATTATTTTTCTTTTGCCTTGAATGGATCTTCTTACATGGGGGTAGGTCGCAATTTGGCTTACAAAAAGTCGCGTTTTCAGGCCGTGGGAGGTTTTAAATCTCATTACGGGGTTCCCTCCGGAGATGATGACCTCTTTATCAGGGATGCTGCCACGAAAAAGAACGTGGCTATTGAAATTCGTCCTGAGAGCTATTGTTTTTCCGATGCCAAAGCAACTTGGGAACAATGGTTCAAACAAAAACGCAGACACTACGGTACGTCAAACGAGTATAGAGTTTTCACCAGAGCACTGTTAGGTATTTTTCCGATGGCTCTCATTTTGCAGCTCTTAACCTTTGTTTCTTTGTTGTTTTTTCAGGATTTTCGATTTTGGTCTTTGGTGATTTTTACAGCGCTGATGCTTTTTCGATGGTTTTGGCAAGCGATTAATTTTTCTAAGTTGAATGCAGGAAAACTGGCCGCTTTCTATCCCATCTTGGAGTATATGCATATCGCAATAACAACATCAATGTACTATTCGAAAGGCTATCAAAAAGACCAATGGAAATAAGTGCCAATTTAACAGAAAAAGGAAAGATTGATTTGCCAATCGTTTTGCGCGCTCAAGGAGGTGACCAAAATGCTTTCAATGAGCTATTGGTGAAGTATCGCAATCCGGTTAAATTTATGGTGCAGCGCATGATTACCAATGCTGAAGATGTTGAAGATGTGGTGATCGATACTTTCGGAAAGGCATTCAGCAACATCAACAACTATGCACCCGACTATGCCTTCAGTACTTGGCTCTTTAAAATTGCCACAAACCGTTGCATAGACCACATCCGCAAAAAGCGTGTGACGACTTTTTCCATCAGCTCGACTTTTGAAAATGAAGACGGATCCTACGACAGCATCGATTTGGACTCAGGTGGATTGACACCTGAAGAAGAAACCATCAAAGAGCAGAAAAACATCTTGATGCGTCAATTTGTAGCCAAGTTGAAACCCAATTACAAAGTATTGGTCGAATTGCGCTATTTCGAAGAGCTGTCCTACGAGGAAATTGCAGAAAAATTAGATTTGCCGGTTGGTACTGTAAAAGCACAGCTTTTCAGAGCACGTGATTTTCTCGCCAGACACATCACCAAAAGCAACATCCACCTCTAAGCTGTTTGATAGATAGTTCTACGGATAACCTTCCTCTCTAGTATTCTTCGTTCATAGGCGCCCATTTCTACACGATGTATGTGTGCCGTACTTACTTTTGCAAGCGATTTGAAAAAACAACTGAAATATCTCGAAAATTTAGACAATGCCGAGCAATCAGGTACCGTGCGTTTACTCCCTGATTACAGCTCTTGTTCGGTAGATTTTGTGTCCAATGACTATTTGGGTATGGCTCAAATTCAATTTTCAGGTGCACCAATATCTTTTTCAGGAAAGGGTTCTCGATTGATTGCCGGTAACAGTCGAGAAGCAATGTATTGCGAGTCTTACTTAGCAGAGCATTTTAAGGCGGAGGCTGCGTTGGTTTTCAATTCCGGCTACGATGCAAATTTGGGTTTTTTTTCCACAGTGCCGCAGAAAAATGAAGTAGTGTTGTACGATGAGTCCATTCACGCATCCATACGCGATGGACTGCGTTTGTCTTGGGCGAAAAGTTATTCGTTTAAGCACAACGATTTGAATGACTTGAGACGCTTATTGAACAAATTCCCGGAGAACAATGCTATCATCGTGGTGGAGAGTGTGTATTCCATGGATGGAGATGCTGCACCTTTGTATGAACTTTTTAACTTAGCGATTCAGTACGATGCATTTGTTGTTGTGGACGAGGCGCACAGTGTTGGCATCCACGGTTTAAATGGTTTAGGGAAGGGTGAAGAATTCGCTGAACATCCCAACCTGCTTGCGCGGGTGGTGACATTCGGCAAAGCAATTGGTGCACATGGCGCAGCAGTGCTCTGTTCTGAAGCTTTGAAAAAGTTCTTGATTCACGCGTGTCGTTCGTTTATTTACACCACAGCACTTCCTCCTGAGGCTTACCAACGTATCCTACATTGCTTCAATTATTTGGCTGATCGTCCTGAAATAAGACTGCAACTCGAAGAGCAAGTGCATTATTTTTCAAAGCGATTTGAAGTTCAACAGCAACACATTCAGATGCTTGCAGTGGGAGGAATTGATTCAATCAAACGAGTTGTGACTGCGGCAAAAAATCAAGGAATCGCTTTGAAAGGAGTTTGGTCGCCCACTGTTGCGCCCGGTCAAGAAAAACTCAGGATTTCTTTGCACACATTCAATAAAAAAGCTGAAATAGAAGCACTTTATGAATTTTTAAAACCTCTATTGAGCAATGGCTAAGACGTATTTTGTAAGTGGAATTGGAACTGATGTCGGCAAAACTGTCGCATCTGCCATCCTTTGTAAGGCACTGAATGCCGCCTATTGGAAGCCGATTCAATCCGGAAACATTTTAGGAACAGATAAAGAGACCATACAGCAACTTTGTGGAACAGATCAAGTAGTTTTTGATGAGGTATTTAGTTTGCGCGAGCCTTTATCACCGCACACGGCTGCACGCATTGAGGGCGTGGAGGTTGATTTGGATAGGTTCCAAATACCGCAGCACCCCGGTAATTTGATTGTAGAAGGTGCCGGCGGTCTTATGGTTCCAATGACACGTCATGTATTGATCGGCGATTGGATTAAAACTAGTGCACTGCCTGTGATTTTGGTGTCTCGACATTATTTGGGGAGCATCAATCATACGATGCTCAGTCTGGATTACCTTGCCAATCAAAAGATTCCGGTTGCTGGAGTTCTTTTTATCGGCAAGGACAACGACTACAACGAAGTACTCATTTGTGCGCGCTACAAGGTTCGAAATCTAGGAAACATTCCCGAAGTATCTCAGGTTACATCGACTTTTGTCAATGTCTATGCCGGCGAGCTCGTGAATAATTGGAAAAAACTGAATTTCAATGACTTGTTGTCGTAAATATAAAGTATGAGTTCTATTTGGTATCCGTTTTATCAGGCTCAAGTGGATGGTCCACCTATTCCGGTCGTTCGCGCTCAGGGTGTGGAGTTGTTTGATGCTTATGGGAAATCTTATTTAGACATCAATTCTTCTTGGTGGGTGAATGTACACGGACACGGTCGCTCAGAACTTCGCGAAGCTATCACCGCGCAATTTGATAAAATCGACCATGTGATTTTCTCAGGAGTGACGCATGAACCGGCTCAGCAGTTGGCTGATGAGGTAATCGCTCTTTTAGGTAAGCCGTATAGCAAAGTGTTCTTCTCAGACGATGGTTCAACAGCAGTTGAAGTGGCTCTCAAAATGGCGATTCAGTTTTTTGCCAATCAAGGTTCCAAGCGAAAAACGATTGTTGCGATGGAAGGTGCTTACCACGGCGATACTTTCGGAGCGATGTCGGCTGGAGAAAGAGACTATTTCAACAAGCCTTTTGAACCCTACTTTTTTGATGTTGAATTTTTGCCATTTCCTGATAAGGCAAACTGGGAGCAATGCTTGAAACAAGCAAAACATCTTGCTCAAAAACAGGATGTTGTGGCCTTTATAGTGGAGCCTTTGGTGCAAGGTTCCGCAGGCATGCGTATGTATGATGCGGAATACTTGGATGCTCTTGTTCGCGTTTTTCGTGTTTCAGGTGCCCTGGTTATCTTTGATGAAATCATGACGGGTTGGGGTAGATTGGGAACGTATTTCGCTTTGAATCAATGTGTAGAGCGTCCTGATCTTATTTGTTTGTCTAAGGGTTTGACCGGTGGTGTTTTGCCCTTGGGGTTAACCGTTGCAACCCATGAAATCTTTGACGTTTTTGACCAGCCTGAGCGGTCTAAGGCCTTTCTTCATGGTCACAGTTTTACAGGAAATCCTTTGGCTTGCGCTGCTGCTCTTGCCAGCATTCGCCTTTTTGAGCGGAAAGAAACCTGGGATAACATTGAGCGCATCTGCTCGAAAATGAATGATTTTGTTCAGCGTCTAAGCACAAAAAAATTGTTTTTCAATCCGCGTTCCTGTGGTACCTTATTCGCAGTTGATTTATTGGAGCGGGGCGACTATTTCGCGGAGGTTCGTGCTGCAATCTATGCTCATTTTTTGTCCCACGGTATTTTGTGCAGACCTCTCGGCTCAACGGTCTTTTTTAATCCGCCTTATGTGATTACAGATGAGCAACTGGAATTTGCTTTTGAAAAGCTCTGTGCATTAGACGAACTGCTCAAGCCGTGATTTCGGATTCCACTGATTTTTTTCTTCCTACCAGCCAAACGCTAAACGCGATTACTACCGCACAAGCAACTTTAATCCAAGTAATGTCTTGCACGTAGTCTTTGCCAAGGAATGAAAAGAGCAGCCAAGCGAAAAATGCGGCAAACACGGGTTGGGAATAGATGTAGGTACTGGATACTGTTGGACTGACGTATTTTAAGGCGTAAATATTGAATAAGTAGGTCAAGAAGGTGACTGCAAAAATCACAAAACCAATTTCCCAATACACTTTACCGGGAATGCTAGGCCAGTCAATGAGCTTCATTTCAAACCAAACGGGAGGCCAGCTGGAAATGAATATCAAACCAAAAGTGAACACATGAGTTATCACGGTGATGGGCTTGTATTTTTGCATCAAGGGTTTGGCTAAAACAAGATACAAAGCATAGGTTGCCGAATTGATGAGCACATAAAAGTCCCCGAGGGCCGAATTTCCTCCGAAAGATGTTTCCTTGCCGGACCGAATCATAACGACGGCTGCCGCAAACCCGAGGAATACGCCAAAAATTCTCCAAGGCGCGAGCCGTTCTTTCAGGAGAATCGCCGCAATGATGGTAGCCAGGATAGGATTTGAGGTCATGATAATAGAGGCGTTGATCGGGGAAGTTTGATTCAAACCGTTGAAGAAAAACAACTGGTTTAGGGTGACTCCGAAAATCGCACACATGGCCATGTAGAGCATATCACGCAACGCTACCCTTTCTCTAAAGAAATAGTAAACAGCCCAAAACAGCAGAGTAGCTCCGGATACGCGAATCCAAATGAGCGCGTTCGGCAAAATATGTTCCGGCATGATGTCTTTGGCAACCACGTAGTTAAGTCCGTAAATGAGGTTGACAGCAATTAATGCCAAATGGGCTTTCAGAAAGTTCGACATAGGGTGTTCAAATGATTTGGCCGGCGTGAGATGACAAGCGAATTATCGTATTTGTTCGAGAAAATTCAAAACACGCGCTTCGTTTTTCTTATCATTGCCAATAAAAATATGGTCGTCATAGATTAAAACCGGACGTTTAAGAAAAGTGTAATCTTGAGGCAGGAGTCTTCCGTAATCTGCGTCAGAATGGATACTTGCTTGCAAATTTTCGCCAATGAATTTTTGAGAGCGTTTGGAGAAAAGTGACTCATAACTCCCGGACAGTCTATACATCTCCAAAAGTTCATCTTGCGAAACGCCACGTTGTTTTAGATCAACTAAGGCTATAGTTTCAGGCAAATTCCAGGTCTTCATCAGCCTCTTGCACGTGGAACAGGTGGATAGATAGAACAATTTTCTCATATTTTTATTGTATGACGTTGTAAAACAATGATTTGTAATTTTATTCTGAAGGGATGTTTTCGGCCAACAAAGAAACGACAATTCCGGCATTGGACAAGGCAATCACACACATCTAAATCCAAATTAGCACCCGATTTCTACTATCTTTGCGGGGTCAATAAGGCCACTTAAAACACACGAAACGATTAATTATAAAACATGGAAAATATTTTTAAAGGAACAGGTACAGCATTGGTAACGCCTTTCAATGCGAATGGTTCAATCGATTTCAACGGACTGAAAAAACTTGTGCGACTCAACATCGATGGCGGTGTTAACTTCCTGGTGGTTCAGGGCACAACAGGGGAATCTCCTACACTTTCTTCCGAGGAGAAAGTGGCTGTTTTGAGAACAGTTGCTGAGGAAAATAATCGACAAGTGCCTGTTGTTTACGGCGTTGGAGGGAACAACACTACTGATATTGTCGAAAAATTGAAGAAAGTTGATAAGTCCTTGGTTCAAGGCATTTTGAGCGTTTCACCTTACTACAACAAACCTATCCAAAATGGAATTATTGCCCACTACAAAATGTTAGCTGACGCCACGGATTTGCCGATAATACTCTACAATGTTCCGGGACGAACCGGTTCCAACGTTTTGGCAGAAACGACTCTTGCACTGGCTGAAATAGACAATATTGTTGCGATGAAAGAAGCCTCGGGCAATTTGGAGCAAATCATGCAGATTATTCAACACAAACCAAAAGGTTTTGACGTGCTTTCCGGCGACGATGCGCTCACCGTCCCTATGATTTCTGTGGGTGCATCCGGGGTGATTTCAGTGGTTTCCAATGCCTTGCCTGAAAAATTTTCAGCCATGATTCAAAATGCCTTGGCCGGAGATTTTAAGTCCGCTGCCAAGTTGCACTACCAACTGTTTTTAATCACGAAATTGTTCTTCGCTGAGGGCAATCCCGGTGGAGTGAAAGAGGCTCTTCAAGCTCGAGGTATTTGTTCGAATCACATGCGCCTACCTTTGGTGAATGTGACCTCCGGATTACAACAAGCCATCAAGCAGGAAATGGAAAAAATAATGGCTGATTGAATTGAATTAACTCTTTCCAAAATTAATTACCTGACTAAGATTAGCATGTTTGAACTGAAAATTGAATACGTAAACTCCTTCAAATCCTATCTAATTGATGCCAAAAACATTGTTATTGTTTCCCACAAATCTCCGGACGGCGACTCGGTGGGAAGTTCTATGGCACTCTTTTATTTTCTCATAAACAGAAACCTCGACGCTAAGATTTCAGTTTGTCATCCTGATCCTGCACCGAGTTTTATTCATTGGGCCGATCCGCAAAATGCTATTCTCAACTTTGAAGAACACGAGAAAGAGGTGCGCGAACGAATAGATGCGGCTGATTTGATCATTTGTTTGGATTTCAACGACCTCTCTCGCGTGGGCACTGAAATGGAACCTGTGTTGACAGCTTCAACAGTTAAAAAGGTAATGATTGATCACCATTTGTATCCGAATCTCGAACAATTTGATTTAAGTTTTTCATTTCCTGAGAAGAGTTCAACTTGTGAACTGTTGATGGAAATCTTGCTTCAGTTGAATTGGGAAAATTGTTTGGATGCGAAGGTGGGTGAACGACTCTATTTGGGTATCGTAACCGATACGGGATCTTTCCGTTTCAATTCCGTGCATCCGAGAACACATGAACTGGCTTCGATTTTGCTTGGATTGGGTGTGAATCATACCGACGTCCATGAGCGTACTTTCGACGACAACACTTTGGAACGTCTTCAATTGCGCTCCTTTATCCTTTCCAATTGCATGGAAGTTTGGAGTGAGTACAGCACCGCAATTTTATTCTTGACGCTCGAGGATGCCAATCGATTGGGTATGAAAAAGGGCGATACTGAGGGGCTAGTCAATGTAGCATTATCGATTCAAGGTATTTCTCGTGCCGCCTTTTTCAAAGAGGAGAAAGATCACGTGCGCATTTCTTTCCGCTCCAAGTC
>JBBIIM010000031.1:9136-17033 GCA_037446475.1 Crocinitomicaceae bacterium
AGGGAGGTGGTCACAAACAAGCTGCCGGAGGACGATTTGACGGTACATTGAAAGAAGCCATTGAAAAATACAAAACAGTTTTGGGCAATGCATAAGATGGTTCGCTTGAGTTTATTGATTTTTATCGCGCTCTGCTCCTGTAAGCATGAGGAGAACACGGACATCAATTGGACCAAAGAGCAGTCCATAGAAATGAATGCCGCTTGGGCTGAGGATGAAGAATTTCACATACAACAATACCTCAAGCGGAGACCCAAATGGAAAATGGAAGAAACAGGCACCGGACTGCGCTACATGATTTTTGAACGCGGAGACGGAGACAGTGCCGTTCGAGGGATGTATGCTAAAGTGGATTACAAAGTTTCGTTACTTACCGAGGAAGTACTGTACAGCAGCAAGGAAACCGGACCTACATCCTTCAAAATCGACCAAAGCGAGGTAGAATCCGGCTTGCAAGAAGGCATCAAGAAAATGCGTGTAGGCGACAAAGGGATTTTTATCATCCCGAGCCATTTGGCACATGGACTATTGGGGGATATGAATAAAATTCCCCCTTTGGAAACCATCATCATGGAAATTCACTTCCTCTCTCAAAGCAAATAACTCAAAACATTGGAATGATTACACGGTTTGTTTCTTACACATTAACGCTTTTGTTTGTCGCATCAGCCTGCAATTTTTCAGGGATTCAGGATGGCGACGACCCAAAATCTAGCACGACTTTACAAGAGGATGAATTGCCTCAGGTCCAAGATTCTCTGCTTTTGGACAAAGGTGTGGTAATTAAATTCTTGAAGCAAGGACAAGGCGATTCCATCCGCAAAGGCGATATTGTGATGATTGATTATGCTTGTCGACTTAAAGACGGAAAAGTGTTCGATACGAACGAAAAAATAGGTAAACCCATTCCCTTCATGGTTGGTTGGTCGATGCAAACCAAAGGTTGGGATTTGGCATTTACGAATTTACGCGTCGGAGATCACGTGCAAATCTACTTGCCCGCTGATATGGCTCGTGGTAAACTCGGAATCAAAGGACTTGTTCCACCGGATGCCGAAAACTGGATTACCGTGAAAATCGTTTCCAAGAAAACGGCTGATTTGGATATTGATGGCGTTCAAATGTTCATTTTCGAACGCGACAAAAATCCCAAGAAAATCAAAATTGGCGACGAGTTGGAACTGGATTACATGGCTTATTCCGAGTCCAAACCCCGATACAGCAGCTCTTTCGAGAATGGTTCGCCGTTCAAGTTCAAGGTGGGCAGCGGCAGCAACCTTCCGGGATTGAATATGGCAATGGAAAATGCGTACTACAACGACATGCTCTGGGTGCTGATTCCGCCGAAATACGCCTTTGGTACTAAAGGCAGTGTGGATAACGTGAAGCCCAATGAGTTCGTGCTCTTCGACCTCTTGATTTCAGAGCCTGAGCCTTAACCGAAGCGCTTGATTTTCGTTTGAATTCTCACCGAAATCCTCGAAAAGCCCTTATCTTCGCACACGAAAATTGGGCGGTGGCACATTCTTTTGGTGACACTTATGCCTTAGAATCGAAAGTAAAAACACGCTTATGTACGGAAAAATCAAACAACAATTAGCCACAGACTTGCAACAATTGAAAGACTCAGGTCTATTCAAAAAAGAACGCATTATCATCACGCCTCAAGGTGCTGCTGTCGATGTAACAGACCACAACGACGTGGTTATCATGTGTGCCAACAACTACTTGGGTTTGTCCTCGCATCCCGAGGTGATTCAAGCGGCAAAAGACGCTTTGGATACCCACGGTTTCGGAATGAGCTCCGTGCGATTCATTTGCGGTACCCAAGACATTCACAAAATCCTCGAGCGAAAAATTGCGGAATTTTATGGCACAGAGGACACCATTCTCTACGCTGCGGCCTTCGATGCCAATGGCGGTGTTTTTGAGCCACTTTTTACTGAAGAAGATGCGATTATTTCTGACGAACTGAATCACGCCTCGATTATCGACGGTATTCGTTTGTGTAAAGCAGCGCGTTACCGCTACAAACACAGTGATATGGCCGATTTGGAGGCAAAACTGATTGAAGCTCAGGCGCAGCGCAACAGAATCATCGTGACGGACGGTGTGTTTTCTATGGATGGCGACATCGCCAAATTGGATGAAATCTGTGCATTGGCGGAAAAATACGACGCCTTGGTGATGACGGATGAGTGTCATGCCGCCGGATTTATTGGGCGCACAGGTCGCGGAGCCCCCGAGCATTGCGGTGTTTTGGACAAAGTGGATATCATCACAGGTACTTTGGGCAAAGCCTTGGGTGGAGCAATGGGTGGATATACTACCGGACCCAAAGAGGTCATTGAGATGTTGCGTCAAAAGTCACGTCCTTATTTGTTTTCCAATTCTTTGGCTCCAAGTATCGTCGGCGCAGCCATCAAGGTTTTTGATATTTTGAGCAGTTCAACCGAGTTGCGCGACCGCTTGGAAGAGAATACAAAATATTTCAAAAAACACATCCTTGAAGCAGGCTTTGACATCAAACCCGGCGATTCACCGATAGTTCCCATCATGTTGTACGACGCGGCACTTTCACAAAAATTCGCTGACCGACTGCTCGAAGAGGGCGTTTACGCCATAGGGTTCTTCTATCCGGTGGTAGGAAAAGGACAAGCGCGCATCCGTACGCAAATCTCTGCAGCGCATACCAAAGAACATCTCGACAAAGCCATCGCTGCATTTGTTAAAGTTGGCAAAGAGCTAGGTGTCATTAAGTAATTTCTTTCAATTCATTGGAATCCGGGTAAATTCATTTTTATCCGGATTTTTTTTGAAAGGAACTGCGTTTGAAGCTGTTTCAGGAATATTCTACTGCACCTGAACACCCATGTGATACAGTGAAAAGGCCATCATGTCGGCATATTCCTGAATGGTCATCGAAACAGGTTTTCCGGCGCCATGGCCAGCGTTCACATCAATGCGGATCAGCATAGGCCGGCCTTTGGGATTTTTCTCCTGCAGTTCGGCTGCAAACTTGAAAGAATGTGCAGGCACCACGCGGTCGTCGTGGTCGGCAGTCGTAATCAGCGTAGCAGGGTAGTCCACATTGGTTTTTACATTGTGTACAGGCGAGTAACCCAGCAGGTAGTTGAACATTTCGGGATTGTCTTCAGCTGTTCCGTAGTCGTAAGCCCAGCCCGCACCAGCCGTGAAGGTATGGTAACGCAACATGTCCAATACACCTACACCCGGTAAAGCCACAGCAAATAAATCCGGGCGTTGTGTCATCGTTGCACCCACCAAAAGACCGCCGTTCGAGCGTCCAGAAATGGCAAGTTTCGAGGGCGAACTGTATCCTTTAGTAATCAAGTATTCAGCTGCGGCAATGAAATCATCAAACACGTTTTGCTTCTGCATTTTTGTGCCTGCTTTGTGCCAAGCTTTGCCGTATTCTCCACCGCCGCGCAGGTTGGGAACAGCATACACACCACCCATCTCAATCCAAAGTGCATTGGCGACGCTGAAAGTAGGTGTCAAACTCACATTGAATCCGCCATAGCCATAGAGTAGTGTCGGGTTATTACCGTCGAATTGCAAGCCTTTTTTATGCGTGATAATCATCGGGACCCGTGTACCGTCTTTGGATTCGTAAAAGACTTGATAGGATTCATAGGCGCTTGGGTTAAATTTTATTTTTGGGCTTTGATACAATTGAGAAGTGCCTGATTTCGGCTCAAAACTGTAAATGGTTCCGGGAGTGATGTAGTTGGTGAACGAATAATACAGCAGTTTATCTTTTTCATTTCCGCTGAAACCGGAGGCCGTTCCAACACCCGGGAGTTTGATGTCTCGAATCAGTTTTCCTGAATAGTCGTATTGCTTGACAGCAGAAACTGCATCAATCATGTATTGCGCAAAAATAAAGTTCGCGCCGGTTGATGGCGACAACACGTGGTTCGCCTCAGGTATGAAATCTGTCCAATTTTGTGGCTCAGGATTTTCTGCGTTCGCCAAAACAATTTTTTTGTTGGGTGCTTTGAGATTGGTCACAATGTAAAATTTGTCCTTTCGTGTGTCCAATACATAATGGTCGTTTTCAAAGTTGCCTACTATGGTTTTAATACTCGGATTTTTGGTGTTTAAATCCATGAAGTACAGTTCGTTGCCTGAAGTTGAATTGGCCGCGCTTATAAACAAAAAGCGCATGTCTTTACTCAGAGAAGCTGACACATAGCGGCGTTTTTCTGTGTTACCAAAAATCAATTGGTCTTGGCTTTGTTTGGTGCCCAACTTGTGGTAATAGAGTTTGTGTTGGTCTGTTTTTTCTGACAACTCGCTTCCTTTGGGTCTGTCGTAGCTTGAATAGTAAAACCCCTCGTCTTTATACCAGGCGATACCACTGAATTTTACATCAATCAATGTATCTTCAACGAGTGCTCCGCTTTTGGTGTCAATCACGATGATTTTTCTCCAGTCGCTGCCTGCAACAGAAATTTGATAGGCACAGTATTTCCCGCTTTTGGAAAATTTCAAATCTGCCAGTGAGGTGGTGCCGTCTTTGGAAAAGGAGTTCGGATCGAGAAAAACAACTTCGCCCTGTTTGGTTTTTCGGTACAATACCGATTGATTCTGCAGTCCATTGTTTTTGTAATAAAACACGCGTTTTCCTTTGTTGAATGGAGCAGAAATCCGTTCATAATTCCACATTTGGGTCAATCTATCCGTGATTTCTTTGCGGAAAGGAATTTGTTCCAAATGTTTGAAAGTAAGTTCGTTCTGTTGGGTTACCCAAGTTTTGGTTTGCTCTGATCGGTCATCTTCCAGCCAACGGTATGGATCTTTGATTGTAGTTCCGAAATGGGTGTAGCTAAGGTCTTGTTGGAAAGTTTTGGGATAAGTCATGGGTTGAGCATTACTGAGGGAAATAGCGCATGGCAATAAAGCGCTAATCAGCGGTTTAAAGATGAATTGGGTTTTCATAGGAATAAGAATGGTTTACAAAAATAGCGATTGAGTAGAATCAAATGTACCGGTGCAAATTGTAAAATGATTGCTTTTAGAAAAATACAGTTCACTCGGCATCGGTATCGCCTCGAACGGATGGTAGCAACTTTAAAAGTGATTACTCCTTATCTCAAGCACTTGAAATAGTCAAAAGGCTCGAAACAGTCGTTGCATTGGTAGTGCGCCTTGCAAGCAGGGGAACCGAATTCACTCACCATTTTGGTGTTTTTGGAATTGCATTTCGGACAAGGTACAACCAGGGGCGCGGCGAAAAGTACACTTTTATCCACTTCATTTTCAGGCGGAGCGATGCCATACGCCCTAAGATTCGTACGACCCTTTTCTGAAATCCAATCCGTCGTCCAAGCCGGGGAAAGAGATGTTTTTATTCCAACCAAAGGAATATGATGTTCGCGCAGCAACGCTTCTATTTCCTTTTCAATGGTGCGCATGGCAGGGCAACCGGAGTAGGTGGGGGTTATTGTCACTTCCCAGGCAGCATCAATGCGTTCAATTTTCCTAACAATGCCCAAATCAACAACCGACAAAACGGGAACTTCCGGATCTTTGACTTGCTCCAAAAGCTCCCACAATTCTTGTTCAGTATGTGTTTGATTTACCATTCGCAGTTGGGATATGCGCGTTGCATGTATTGCATTTCTGCCAATATATAGCCCATGTATTCGGTGTGCTTGCCTTGTTTACCGCCCAGTTGCATGAAATCATCCTTGGGTTTTTCGAGGGTTGCTGTTTCCAAAACTTCCGCCACGCTTTTGTGCCATTCAGCCTTGATTTTTGTGAGGTTCACTCCGATTCCTGAATCCAACATCATTTGGTCAATGTCGTCTCCCGTGAAGAGTTCTCCGCTGTATTCCCAAATATCGTCCATAGCAGCCTGAATGCGTTCGTGAGATTCTTGTGTGCCATCTCCCAGGCGAATCATCCACTCCGAACTTCTGCGACGGTGGTAGGTGACCTCTTTGAGTGATTTCTCCGCAATAGCGGCCAATTGTTTGTCTTCACTGTCCAATAGTTCCTGGTACATCAAATAGTTGAAATGATCAAACAGAAACTGACGTGCCAAGGTGTATGCATAATCGGTATTCGGCAATTCCACGAGCTGACAGTTCAGGTATTCGTGTTCATAGCGCAAAAATGCCAGTTGGTCTTCGTTTCTGCCTTTTCCTTCAATTTCTCCGGCATATTTCAACAAACTTGTGGCCTGACCAATCAAATCCAAGGCGGTGTTCGTCAGGGCGATATCTTCCTCCAAAACCGGACCGTGGCCGCACCATTCGGAAAGTCGCTGACCGAGAATGAGGCTGTTGTCGCCGATACGAATGATGTATTTAAAAAGCGCTTCGTTGTGTGTCATGGCTACGGGCTTACATGTGTTCTATACCGTCAGGAACTTCATAAAAAGTTGGGTGACGAAATATTTTGCTGTCTGAAGGCTCAAAGAAAGATGCGTTGTCTTCCGGGGAACTTGCATACACGTTTTTGGATTCAACGACCCAAATGCTTACGCCTTCTGAGCGTCTTGTGTAAACGTCACGCGCATTTTCGATTGCCATTTCAGCGTCGGCAGCTCTCAAACTACCGGCGTGTTTGTGGTCTAAGCCTTGTTTACTTCTAATAAAAACCTCCCAAAGAGGCCATTCCGCGTTACTCATAGTTTCTCGTGTTTAGGATTTTCTCTAAGATGCCTGTTTTTGTTTTTCTCTTCTTTTTTCGGCATGGGCGAGGGCAGCTTCACGCACCCAAGCACCGTTGTCATGGGCTTTGTTTCTGTCGCGCAAACGCTTTTTGTTGCAAGGACCGTTGCCTTTCACCACGTTGAAGAACTCCTCCCAGGGCATTTCGCCGAATTCCCAGTTGCCTGTTGCTTCGTTGAATTTCAAATCTTTATCCGGTAAGGTAAGTCCAATCAAATGGGCTTGCGGCACAGTGGCGTTCACAAATTTTTGTCTGAGGTCATCGTTGGAAAAGCGCTTGATTTTCCACTTGAGCGACTGTGCAGAGTTTGGCGAGTCGGCATCGCTGGGTCCAAACATCATCAAAGCAGGCCACCAAAAGCGATTCACGGCATCTTGCGCCATTTTGCGCTGCTCCTCAGTGCCTTTCATCAAGGTGCAAATGATTTCATAGCCCTGACGCTGGTGGAACGATTCTTCTTTACAGATGCGCACCATGGCACGTGCATAAGGACCATAAGATGTGCGGCAAAGCGCCACTTGATTCATGATTGCTGCACCGTCAACCAACCAACCGATGGCGCCCATATCCGCCCAAGTAAGAGCTGGATAGTTAAATATACTTGAATATTTTGCCTTGCCACTCAGCAAGTCTTCGATGGTTTGGTCACGGCTGGTACCCAGTGTTTCAACGGCTGAATACAAATAGAGTCCATGTCCGGCTTCATCCTGAACTTTCGCGAGCAAAACGGCCTTTCTTCTCAAACTTGGGGCACGGGTAATCCAGTTGCCTTCAGGAAGCATTCCTACCACTTCAGAGTGTGCGTGTTGAGAAATCTGACGCACCAATGTTTTGCGGTATGCGTCAGGCATCCAATCCTTAGGCTCAATTTTAATTTCTGCATCAATCTTCGCTTGAAACTCTTGCTCCAGCTGCTCAATAGATTTTGTAGACATGGTCTTTAAAATTTTAGTTGGACAAAAATAATAGAAAACGCACGTGGCTGATTCTCCGATTACATTAACTGAGAAAAATCAGAATTGTTCACGCAAAAAAATGAGTTTTGTTGAAATATTGGGGCGCAGTATGCAGTGGTAATCGCACTGATCTAATTACCCATTCAGTCCCATTTGCTCCTCAAACCTCACCACATTGTCCACCGATTCCTCCAAGGAGATGTATGGTTTCGTGTAAATACGGTCCATTTTTTCGG
>JBBIIM010000031.1:17043-39361 GCA_037446475.1 Crocinitomicaceae bacterium
TAAGATGTTATGCTGAAGGCAGTTTTTGTGGCTTCTTTGGTCAGTGCAGTCGGCTTTTTCGTGATGAAGCTGAAAATTGCAGCCAGGCGCCAGGCGATTCCCATTTGCCAGGGGCGAACGAGAATGCTCGGTTCAGGTTTTTGCAATCTTTTCGCGATGGTTGCGGTCATTTTGCGAAAACTCAGATTTTCTCCGACAATCAAAAAGCGTTCGTTGATGATTTGTTGCTCCATCAGGTAGAGAATTCTGGCTGACACATCTCGCACATCAACAAATGCGTTTGCTCCTGGTGTGTAATATTTGAGTCCTCTTTTTACTGCCCGGAAAATTGTTAACGACGATTCATCCCAATCACCGGGACCAAAAATCACGCAAGGGTTCACCATCACTGCCGGCAAGCCCTCCTCAATGCCGCGCCACACTTCTTTCTCAGCGAGATATTTGGACATGGCATAACCGCTTACTTTCACATCTGCCAACCATTTGGAGTCTTCATCCAAGTTCTGATTTTCATTGCCGGGTTTTTTGCCGATTGCCGCGGTTGAACTTGCATGACAAAACCATTTGATGCGATATTTGAGCGCAAAATTCACCATGTTGGCCGTGCCGAAACGATTCACACGAACTAGCGCTCTGAAGTCGTCATTTTTGAATGAAACCATAGCCGCGCAGTGAATCACACGATCAATACCAACGAAGGCATCCTCCAGACATACAAGATCTTCTATGTCACCACGCTTCCATTCAACGTGTTTCAAGAGAATTTCGTGATTCTTCGGGTCGTAAAATTGAAACAATTGCTTCACGCGCTCGATACGATGCTCGGAACGGTAGAGTGCACGCACGGAGTAGCCTTTTTTACAAAGGTCGTAGAGCACATGCATACCCAACAAGCCTGTCGCACCGGTGACTAGAATCATGATTCTTTCTTTTTTGCCCGGCAAAGATAGTGCTTCAAACGCTTGACATGATTGACTAACAAAAGCGGTTCTGATCAAATTCTTACGGGCTTTCCGGAATGCTTACTTTTGTTCGTGCGTTTGATTCAAATAATTTCGGTTGTTGTTGGCAGCATCACTTATGGATGTGCAGTGTCTCCAGGTGATCCTCTGGTGAAGTTTCCTCAGGATGCGACTAAAATCAATTTGAGTTATTCGTTGCTGGATAGTTTGCCTGAAAATATTGGCAATTACTACCAGTTAAAAACGCTGAAACTCTACAAAAACAAATTTCGGTATTTGCCAGAGAGCATTGGCAATTTGCAACAATTGGAAAAACTCATAGCGAGCGGCAATAATTTGGAACAATTGCCGGTTTCCTTGGGACAATTGACTAGCTTGAAGGAATTATCTCTGCAATACAACAACTTGAATGCTCTTCCACCGGAAATCGGTCTGTTGAAAAATTTGGAAATTCTGCGCTTGAACAACAATCGACTTCATGAGCTGCCTCCGGAAATTGGAAATTTGGAGAATCTGAAGTACCTGTATTTGGGGAATAATCGGCTGAAGCGTTTGCCTCCGGAAATAGGGAAATTGAAAAATCTCCGCATTTTGGATGTCGGTCAAAATCTTTTGTCAGATTTGCCACCATCATTGGCTGAGATGGAAAGTTTGACTGAACTCCATCTCGTGAGGTCGGGTCCCGGTTTGGAAGTTCCAGTGTCTTTGTGTGCCTTGCGCTCTTTGGAATATGTGGCGATTTCCTCCAATATTTTTGTGCCGAATTGTTGGCTAAGCAGAAAAACCGGCCGCTTTCAATTGGAAGTAAAGTGATGAAAATTCACCTCGGATCATTGGTCAAACACTATATTTGCAGCCCTTTAAAAACAATAAGAGCTAAACGACATTTATGGCAACAAAATTTGCAACGCGCGCAGAGGATTATTCCAGATGGTACAACGAAATTATTGACCGAGCTGATTTGGCTGAACATTCAGACGTTCGAGGATGCATGGTGATCAAGCCGTATGGTTATGCGATTTGGGAAAAAATGCGTGATGTTTTGGATAAGAAATTCAAAGAAACGGGTCATCAGAATGCGTATTTCCCCTTGTTCATCCCGAAATCTTACTTGAGTAAAGAAGCGAGCCACGTGGATGGTTTCGCCAAGGAATGCGCCGTTGTGACCCATTATCGTTTGAAAAATGCTCCGGATGGATCAGGTGTTATTGTTGACCCGGAAGCCAAATTGGAAGAGGAATTGATCGTAAGGCCTACCTCGGAAACAATCATATGGAACTCATACAGAAACTGGATTCAATCGTATCGCGACTTGCCAATTTTGATCAACCAGTGGGCCAATGTGGTACGCTGGGAAATGAGAACGCGTTTGTTTTTGCGCACTGCTGAGTTTTTGTGGCAGGAAGGACACACGGCACATGCATCCAAAGAAGAAGCTATCGCAGAAACAGAGCAAATGTTGGATGTTTATGCTGATTTTGCCGAAAACTACATGGCGATGCCTGTGATTAAAGGTATTAAATCTGCAAATGAACGTTTCGCAGGAGCCGATGAAACGTATTGCATTGAAGCCTTGATGCAAGACAAAAAAGCCTTGCAGGCTGGAACATCACACTTTTTAGGACAGAATTTCGCCAAGGCCTTTGATGTGAAATTCACCCATAAAGATGGCAAGCAAGAATATGTTTGGGCGACATCTTGGGGCGTTTCTACACGTTTGATGGGCGCTTTGATTATGACCCACTCCGATGACGAAGGATTGGTTCTACCTCCGCTTTTGGCTCCTATTCAGGTGGTGATAGTGCCGATTTACAAATCAGAGGAGGAGTTGGAAAACATCCGCGCAGTTGCAAATAAAATTACCGATGCGTTGAAAATCAGAGGAATTTCGTTCAAGTTCGACGACGACGATCAGAAGCGTCCGGGTTGGAAGTTTGCCGAGTATGAAGTGAAAGGTGTTCCGGTTCGTATTGCTCTCGGACCCAGAGATATTGCAAACAATCAAGCAGAAGTGGCACGCCGCGATACGAAAGAGAAAGCTACTGTTTCACTGGACGGAATCGATAATCACATCAGCGCTTTGTTGGAGGAAATTCAAGCAAATTTGTTGCAAAGAGCCAAAACAATGCGCGACGAAAGCATCACCGAAGTGAATAGCTACGCTGAGTTTAAAGAGGTGTTGAATTCCAAAGGCGGATTTATATTGGCACATTGGGACGGCACACCGGAGACAGAAGATTTGATCAAAGCAGAGACCCAAGCCACAATTCGCTGTTTGCCGTTCGATTTTCCCATTCAACCGGGTGTTTGCATGGTAACCGGCAAACCGTCTGCAAGAAGAGTTTTATTTGCCAAGGCGTATTAACTTTTCTTACGAGAAACAAACCGAGATAGGAGCTTATTAAGAAAAACTCGTATCGAGCACCATCATAACTACAAAGCCGAGGATAAATCCCAGTACAGCTATGTCGTTGTGTTTTTCGCGCTGTGTTTCTGGAATTACCTCTTCAACCACGACAAAGATCATGGCACCTGCAGCAAACGCAAGGGCAAACGGCAGCAAGGGTTGAATATACATCACTGCGATTGCGCCAATAACTCCGGCAATAGGTTCAACAATAGCAGACAGTTGTCCGTAGAAAAAACTGCGTCTTTGCGACATGCCTGCTCGTCTTAGCGGCATGGCAACAGCAACGCCTTCCGGCAAATTTTGAATAGCCATACCAATAGCTAGAACCAAGGCTGCCGACAAACTTGCACCTGGCAAGCCGAGTGCGGCCCCGCCAAACAATACACCAACTGCCAGTCCTTCTGGAATGTTGTGCAGCGTAATCGCAAGCACCAAAAGTGTAGGGCGCTTAAATTCAGTCTTTATACCCTCTGTTTCTTCGTCGCTGTAGTTGATGTGTAAGTGTGGAAGCAGTTTATCTAAGGCATACAGGAAAAGTGCCCCAACCAGAAAACCAGAAGCCACCGGGAGCCAATTCATGCCCGGAAATAAATCTTCAGACATGTCCAAGGCAGGGGCCAGCAAGGACCAGAAGCTGGCAGCTATCATAACCCCGCCTGAAAAACCAAGCAATCCATCAAAAACACTCTGATTTACTTTTTTAAATAGAAACACAAAAGATGCGCCCAAAGCAGTTGATAGCCAGGTGAAGGTGGTTGCCAAAAAGGCCAACCACACCGGATCTTGCGTTGACATCCATTGCACAATTGCTTCCATACGCTTATTTGTATTTGTCGTTAAGTCCCTTTCCGGCCAAAATCAAAGGTAGTGCTTTTTCAATGCGCGCAATTTTCGTCTTTTCTTGTTTGGCATCCTGAATGTGCTCGATGTATTCTTTCCTTTTGTAGGGACTCAATTTTGAAAAGGCGAGTTCCAAGTGATTATTCGCCCGAAATTGCTCCATCAACAAATCCGGAATAGCAAGTTCTTGGGATTTTTGCGGTTTCCAGGTGATTCCTTGTTCTAGGTTTTTAATGGCTTCATCGACATAGTTCAAGATCGCCGCTTCATTGATTTGCTCTGCTGAGGTGAAACGCCATTGCCTCAAGGCTTTGGTTTTTTCCTCATTCGCATTGATAAGCACTTTGAGTGGGTCACTCAGAAAAACACCGTCGTAAAACCACAAACAAAAATGATTTTTGAAGCCACCATAACTCACTACCTTTTTACCGTTCATCTGATACACCTCGCCACCCCATTTGATCGCGATTTCTAGCGGTGTTTTGTCCAAAATTGCTTTGATAATCGACAGTTCTTCCCTGAAATATTTATCCTGCATGTTGCTCGAATTTAATCTTGAATTTCGCCTATTGAATCGATTTCGCTTTTCCCATTGGACAGCTGTTGCTCTACTTTTGCGTATTGATTGATGATAAGAATAAGCAGCACACCCGACAAAAAAGTGATTGCAAAAGCAAGAAAATTGTACGAAGTTGCCTCTATTAGAGAGTCGATATCGCGCCGCATATTGATGCGAAATGACCAGATATTCAATATTAAAGGCAGTATGAAAAAACTCCAATACAAGTTTACGTGGATTTTTTTTAGGGGACTGGAGTAACTGGAGTCCGCGTTTTTGATGATTTCTTCTGACTTGACCACCAGTTCTTTAAGTATTTGATACGGACCGATGAAATTGAAAATAGGAATGAACCAAGCCCCTGCGGCCATACCATCCGAATATTTCAAGTTTGAGGTAAGTAGGTTCAGGTTGTAATAGGCCCGTCTGAACCAGCGAATGAAGAAGATTGCGGCCAGTAAATACAGTAGACCATAAGTCAAACTTACCCAAAAATTGAGACGCTGAATGAACAACAGTTCAGACAATTTTACATTTTCACCGTTGGCCGCTGCCCTAAATAAATTCCACTGCATTCCAACCACGACCATGGCCAATATCAAACCGATTAAGGTTAGGCTAAGCATGAAAGATGCAGTTTTCGCTCGTTGTTGATTGGGTCTTAATTCCATTAAAATTGCTTTTTTGCAAATGTAGTTTTTATTGCATTTGACGGTTTGAGCAGCAGGATGTTGATGTAGGTTCATACATTCTGGTTCGCCGCGAGTCTTATTTTGTTCATGTCCTGATTATCAGATGACAAGAAAGATTCAATTTACTCTTAAGATATTTTTAACACTTTGGAACAAGCCCGATGGATTTCCTGCGCGTATAATCACTACTTTTGCGCGCTGATTAAAAATCGGGGTGTAGCTCAGCCAGGTTAGAGTACACGTCTGGGGGGCGTGTGGTCGGAGGTTCGAATCCTCTCACCCCGACAAAACCACTTTTAAACGAAACCCATGCCCAATCGTCTGTTCTATAAAATAGTACTGACGTGGATGCTCATTATATCCGCTTCACAATCTTTCTCTCAGGTCTTTGTAATCGACACCGTGGATAGTCCTGGTGGTCGTGTGTTACTCTATTCCAACTACAAATGGGAGTATCTACACGACAGACTTTTCAACGGTATCATGAACCAGCACTTGCAAAGTCTTCTGGACGCAGATACCAATTTTAATCTGATAAATTACTGGGATACAGAAGTTTGTTACAGTGCAGAGGCGCGTTCATTCAACTATGATCAAATCAACGACACCATTTGGTTGTGCGCTGTAGATTCTATTCACAAGCACTTTGTCATGCCCATCAAAAATGTGGTGACCTCAAGATACGGGTGGCGCAAAGGTCGGATGCATTATGGTATAGACATCAATCTGAACACCGGCGACACGATCTATTCCTCTTTTTCAGGGCGCGTGCGTTATGCGAAGTTCAACGATGGCGGCTACGGAAATTTGGTGGTCGTGAGACATTACAATGGTTTGGAAACCTATTATGCCCACTTGAGTAAAATCCTTGTGGCGCCCAACCAACTTGTGGAGGCGGGAGATGTCATCGGACTCGGAGGAAATACCGGTCGATCATTTGGCGCCCATTTACATTATGAAGTGCGATTCTATGATTTGCCGATCAACCCCGAACTGGTCATAGATTTTGAAAAAGGGGAACTGCTCGATGAAAATCTTTTTATTCATAAAGGTTTATTCAAACCTGTCCCTCAGGCTACCCCTGCCAATCCAAACGCAACAACCGCAGAAGGGACATCACGAGCGACTCGGTCAGAGAGGAATGCCAAATATCACAAAATCAAACGGGGAGATACCCTATCCGCCATTGCGAGAAAACACAACACCACAGTTTCGAAATTGTGTAAGCTGAATGGCATTCGTGAGACAACCATTTTGCAAGAGGGTAGAACCATTCGTGTTCGATAAGCACAGCCACAACGAATAATGCTAATTTTACCGCATGCTCAAAGCCACTAACATTTCAAAAAGATTCGGAGACCTACAAGTATTGAAAGGGCTCAATCTGGAGGTTGCTGCCGGGGAGATTATATCCATTGTGGGCCGCTCGGGTGCTGGAAAAACAACGTTATTACAAATTCTCGGAACATTAGATAGGCCTGATTCCGGAACTTTAGACATTGGAGGCGAAGAACCCTTCAAAATGTCTAAAAATGCTTTGGCTGAGTTTCGGAATCAATCCTTGGGTTTTGTGTTTCAGTTTCACCAATTGCTACCCGAATTCACAGCGCTGGAAAACGTTGCGTTGCCGGGCTATTTGAACAAACGACGAAGCAAGACAGATGTTGATCATCATGCGAAAGAGTTGTTGGATTATTTCGGACTTTCAAATCGAATGACCCACAAACCTGCACAACTCTCAGGGGGAGAACAACAGCGCGTGGCTGTGGCTCGAGCGCTCATCAATCGTCCGAAGCTGATTTTTGCCGACGAACCATCCGGCAATTTGGATTCGCACAACGCTGCTGAGTTGCACCAATTGATTCTGAAATTGCGTGAGGATTTCAATCAGACTTTTATTTTGGTCACGCACAACGCAGACTTGGCGGATTTGGCCGATAGAAAATTGACCATGATCGATGGAGAATTACAGCACTTGGTCTCTTGAACAACTCAAAGTCTTTCTGGATGAACAGGTCGAAAAATTTGAAAAACCGGAGTTCATCGATGCGGATCCTCTAGGCCTGGTCAAGTCTTTCTCAAAAAAACAAGATCAGGAGATCATTGGGCTGCTCTCAGCAACGATTGCCTGGGGCAACAGAAAATCCATCATCACAAGCACAGAGCGCATCATATCCATAATGGAAAATGCACCTCACGACTTTTTGATGAACACCAGTGAACGTGATTGGGCAAGGATACAATTTGTTCATCGTACTTTTTCCGCTGAAGATTTGCGATTTTTCTTCTATGCTTTGCAGTCCATCTATCGCAAAGAGGAATCCTTAGAACAATTGTTTTTGACTGAAAAAAATAAAGAGGGTGTAAAGCAGCGCATTATGAATTTCAGAAGCCAATTTCTGGCCCATCAACATCTGCCTCGTACTGCCAAACACATTTCGAATCCTGAAAATGGAAGTTCTGCCAAACGTTTGAATATGTTTCTCAGGTGGATGGTTCGGTCGGATGAAAAAGGTGTGGATTTGGGCATTTGGAAGCAAGTTCCGTCAAATGAATTGAGAATTCCTCTGGATGTGCACACCGCCCGTGTTGCCCGAAAATTAGTTCTTCTTACCAGAAAGCAGGACGATTGGAGGGCGTTAGAAGAAATTCACCGAACTCTGGATCAATTGGATTCTAATGACCCTGCGAAATATGATTTTGCCTTGTTCGGACTTGGCATTTCCGGATTTTAATTGAATGTGGAATCAATTTCCGACGATTCTTCTTCATCATTGATAGCGAAAACCCAAAGTTTTTGTCCTGCAAAATTAAAGACTGCACTCACGCCGGTTGCAAATCCAAAGGCAAAGAAATATTTCAACGGCACGAATTCCAGGAAATCATAGTTGTGCAAGGCGTATAGTGCAAATTTATTGGCCAATACATTCAATATCAGGGAAAAACCGTAGAGCATATAAAACTTGATAAAGCGCAGGTTGGACCGGTCTTTCTGTTTCCAGGTCCAGAATTTATTCAGGTTGTAGGTCACTAAAGAGCCGATTACGAATGAAATAGATTTGGACAAATCCTGATGATCGAAGCGGAATACATATCCCAGTACTTCGATGTGTTGAATAAACTCGGCTATCCCCTGAAGTAGTATCCAGTAGAAAAACAAATCCACAAGGGTTGCCAACACCCCGATCACAAAGAATTTGATGAGTTGTTTTTGCAGGTTCGGAAGATGATTGATGCGGTCAATAATGGGCATGATTCGGGAAAAGGGCGCAAATATACTTAGTCTTGAGCAAGGTGTTGCAAATTGAGTTTTTGATTTATTGTGCTGCTTTTTTGAGCGCTCTCAACTTCTTGTACTTGAGGTAGGTGGCATAGGCTGAAATTCTACAAATTTTGAAACCAACTGCGCCATCCAAAAAGCCCAGATTTACTAAATAATCTTTCACAAATTTGACTACAGGACTTAAGTACAGCACAATCAGCGGCGATTTTTTGCCACGTTCGTGCTGAGCCTTGGCTAAAATAGTGGTGAAATATTCGACTTGTTTGTAGTGATCTGCCTCCGTGTAATAGCTGTAGTGCAGCAAATCTCCGTTCAGGTGGGCTACTTCGTTTTTTCTGGACTGCAATTCGTATCTGTCGTGAGGATTGTCACCTCCCCACGCCCCGCATCTGGAGTCCCAAAGCCTTAATTTTGTGTCCGGATACCAACCGCAATGTTTTACCCAGTGTCCGCAATAATTGGTCAAGCGATTCATGGTATAACCAGCCAAACGAAAGTCTTTTTTTATCTCGAGAATAGATTTTTTCAATGTTTCATCGAGCGCTTCGTCCGCGTCTAAAGAGAGAATATGCGGAAATTTGGCCTGCGTAATTGCCCAATTCTTTTGCTGAATATGGCCTTCAAAAGCATGTTCAACGAATTTGACGCCGTACGCTAAGCAAATCGCTTTGGTTTCGTCAGTTGAAAATGAATCCACCACTACAATTTCATCCGCTATTGGTGAAACAGATTCCAAACACCTTTTGATGTTGCGTTCTTCGTTGAAGGTAATGATTACAACAGAAATCGGGGTGTAGGACATGTGAATTACCGAGTTAATCGATTTTCAAGGTTCGAATCAAAGCTTTGTGTTCACGGATGTAATTCAGCAGCGGTTCGCTGGGGCCGTGCACCATGCCGAAAAGGGTGATTATTTTCGAAGTTTTTGGGTTCACAAAAGAGTAACTAACAAAAGGTCCCCCCATGAATACGTCGTTTCGTCCGCCGATACGATATTGTCCTTTAATTTCAATCATGGGCAAGCCATTGATTTCAAATTTCTTGTCAACTGGATAAACAACCGTGTCGTATTCTGTGGTTAGGTAGGCACCCTTTTTCTCGTGCGGGGCATACTTTTTCAAGATGCTGTCCTGATATTGAAGAATTTTCTCGCGACTGAAGTAGGACTCGTCTGTGTATTCGCGCTGCCAAAGAAGCACGTAGCTCAGGATGAAATTGGCACGTGAGGTTTGCGACGATCCACCATCCAAAGGCATTTCTCTCGAACGGTCAGGAATATCGATACGCATAAAATCGTCCAGGTTGTTGACGATACTAACTCCTGTGGGAAGATTCAAAGAAATACCGTATTTCTCCATGATTTCCTTTTGGATGGTCTTGTTGGCTTTGGCATTATAATGACTGATCAGACGCTGAGCTTCTGCCTCCTCGTAAGCCTCTGTAACTGCGGCTAGGTCCTGAGAGGTAAGAGCTTTAAGGTCTTTGATATATTTGAAAAATATTTCAACGACAACTTGACCTTTAACCCATTTGTCGTGCATGATGTTTATTGTCGCCGGAGAATATTGGGCGTTGTTGTGGCGCTCAACTATGAGGATGTTTCTTGTCGCTCTGTATGTTGAATTGAAACCGACCACATTTCGTTGCCTGAATTTGAACGCGTATTCAGTGGGGTAGTAGGGGCGTTCAGCCGGGGCCAATTTGATGAATAAGCTGTCCAAATCGCCGGAAAGCCATAGATCGTCCGTGCATACCACGAGAACATCACCCGGTTTTCCAAGGGCCTTACCTTGGTCATTTTTTTTCTTAGAAAAGTTGCAAGCGCTTAAAATGCTCAAAGAGCAAAGAAGAATGGTATAAAATTTCATGTGCAAGTTATTTGACTCTAATTTTTTGTCCGACTTGTAATTTGGATGGATTTACACCCGGATTTAGTTTTTGAATCGCAGCAACAGTTGTGCCATGATTACTTGCAATTTTACCTAAAGTTTCCCCTGATTTTACAGTATGAAATTTCTTTTGGTTGGCCTCGGTATTGCTCTTTGCTTTCTGTGCTAATTCTGATGCTACCTTTTGATCAACACCTTCGGAATAGATCAACAGCACTTGCCCGATTGTTACTTTGGCTGAAGAAAGGTTGTTCCAGCGCATGATGTCGTCTACGCTCACTTTGTGCATTTGTGCGATGCCATACAAGGTTTCGCCTGATTTGACTTGGTATCGGGTTGGTGATGTATCTTTTACAGGAGCAGGTTCAATTTCCGAACTATTTGCATCGGAAACAATGGAGTCTTGCTGAAGGCTCTGTGCCGAATTCGACGGAGTTCGTTGCACCAAAACACTGATGTAATCGATTTTAATGGTCTCTCCTACGCGCAATTTCTCAGAGCGACGGTTGTTCATTTTCAGAATTGCAGACTTCGTGGTGCCGTACTTTTTTGCGATGGATGCCAAAGATTCGCCTTTACGCACTTTGTGATAACGGATTCTGTTCTCGTAAACGGGTTCATTGTCCGCTGTCAAATCGGTGCTGTCCAAAAGGCTGTTCGCCAAGTTCAGGAATTGGTCGTTGGATTTGTATAAATCTTCCTCATATTCTATGAAAACAGTAATTTTTTCGAGTGGCAGCGTGATGCATTGTGGAGGACTTGTTTTAGGGATATACGTTGTTTTGTAAATCGGATTGAGCGCTTTGATGTCGTCAACGCTGATTCCTACAAGTGCCTCGATTCGTTGCATTTGAACGCCTTGTTTGAGACAAACGGTATCGATATCATAATAGGTGATTGGAATGGTTGTGGGAGCCAGATTGTGGATGTGATGGTGTTCCATAATATAGGCAAAGGCCATGAATCGAGGAACGTAGTCTTGGGTTTCTTTGGGAAGAAATGGTCGGACTTCCCAATACGTGGTTCTTCCGTCAGCCCTACGAATGGCTTTGTTTACGTTTCCTGGACCGGCGTTGTAGGCTGCCAATGCTAGATTCCAGTCTCCATAGATGCTGTACAATTTCTTCAGATAGCGACAAGCCGCATCTGTTGCTTTCACAGGATCCATGCGCTCGTCGATGTAAGAATTCTCCACCAAGCCAAACATTTTTCCTGTGCCATACATGAATTGCCAGAGTCCGAGTGCTCCGGCTCTTGATTTGGCTTTTGGGAGAAGCATACTTTCAATAACAGACAAATATTTCAACTCGGTAGGCAATTCGTATTTGTCGAGCATACTTTCGAAAAGTTCAAAATACAATTTTGAGCGCCCAAGAGCGATTCGAATGGTGCTTCTTCTGCGTTCCGCATAATCTTCAATGGCTTGAATCACAGATGAATGACAGTCAAATGGGTATTCGGAATACTCATTCATTTTCATCAAGCGTTGGCAAATTTCCTTCTGGGTGAATTTTGGAATGTGGTTGGGCTCGTAACCTAATTGCTTAATTAATGCTTCATATTCTGCGAGTGAACCGTATTGTTGATACATGGCTCGCATGTTGGATTCGAATTCGTCCAAAAAGCACGTGTTCACTGTTCCTTCTTCATTATTGGCAGCAGGACCGGTCACATTGAACTGTGCGGTGGCTGTCAACAAGCTGAAAATGGGCAATAATGAACCGATAATAAATCTCATGAGCGTATATAAAAAACCCTTAGTAAATCGAATTACCAAGGGATTATCTTTTGGTTGATAAAATTACTTCGTTTCGGCGCTTGACTCGTCTTTGCCATTGGTTGCATCCTTGAACTCTTTAACACCTTTCCCAAGGCCTTTCATAAGTTCAGGAATTTTTTTACCTCCGAAAAGTAAAACAACAATAGCAATGATTAGAACAACTTGCCACGGTCCAAAAACACCTAGTATCATGTTGACTTTATTTGAATTTTGGCAAAAGTAACCATAATCGTTGAATTAAGTCGAACCGAAACGGCTTTACACAAATTTTAACAAGAAAATGAATTCTAAGGATTACACGCCTCCAGCCATTAAGCGTTTGAACTCAAAATTTTTGGCCTTAGATTTGCAATGGTTTAATCACTTAACTTACAATGTCATGAAATTGAAATCCTTGTTTTTGTTTGTGCTCGCTTTAGGCTTGAGCACCCTTAGTTCATGTATAAAAGATCGTTGGATTTCCGACGAGACTGCCGCAGATGTTGTAGCGAAGTCTTTGGAGCAAAACGCCGGAGGTTTGGCGCGCGAGGTAGATTTACAAACCACATATATTGCGCTAAGTGTAGCCGCAATTCCATGTGGTGACTCAGCTACGGTCAATCGAACTTTTTCTTACAATGCCAACAATCAATCGGCTTCTGCGGACTATGTGTGGAACATCAAAAAGATTTGTGAGGGTTCAGAGGTCTATCTAACTTGGCGTGTGGATTTTAACGGAACGTATGATTTTCCGAGGGTCAAGGGAACTTGGCAGGGCCAGCGAAATTGGACAGCTGTGCAGTTGGGTTCTGAGTTCACAGCGTGGAAGTTAAATGGCACGTGTAGTCGTTCCGGAACGCATGAATCGAAGGTGCGCAGAAGACAAACCTTTGATAGCACTGTGGAAACCGTCTTCACGGATGTATTGGTTGACAAAACTACACGACGCTTGATCGGAGGAACTGCTACTTCTTTGGTTACGATAAATTCAGAATCCGGAAACACTTACACTTACAATGTGGTAACAACCATCTCAGAGTCGGGTGTGGCAACTGTAGTGATTAACGGCACTTCGACATTTACCTTCAACTTGTACTAACTCCGTCGCAATTCTTGGCCGACTCCAGTCTTTGGGGTCGGCTTTTTTGTGGGAAACATTTTGAGTAAGAGTGTTTTGATTATTCGCTTACTTTTGGTGCTTTGAGTGTTTGCGAATGAAAAATTATGACCCCAAGTCGAAGAACCTCGTTTTTTTTGGACGATGCTGCGCTCTGCCGTTTGCGATTCTTTTGACTTGGATTCATGTGTTTTCTTCTCTGAATGCTCAAAATAACATCTCGAAACCCGAATATATCCGGGTAAAGCAATTCAGCCTTGAGAATGGCCTTAGTCAAAGCATGGTGACCTGCTTACACAAAGATCGCTCTGGCGTTGTTTGGGTAGGTACCGGCGCAGGATTGCACTATTTTGATGGAACAAATTTTCAGCCGGTTCGATTTGAGGAGTATCCGGAACTTAACATTGCAACCATTAGAGATATTCAAGATTACAGAGAGAATGAGCTGTTAATTTCAAGTGGCATATCGGTTGGTGTTTTCAATAAAGTAGATTTCAGTTTTAAAATACTTTATGAGCCCAAACTATCAGAGCCCGTGAATCTTACGCAATTAGCTCCGAGTATGTGGCTTTTTTGGAGTGTGGACGATGGTTTTTTTGCGCTTTATTCTTCGGCAATCTTGACGCTTAGGTACAAATTGAATTCTTTGAATGAACGAATTCATGAAGAACCGAAATCAGCGTTCAAATGGAAGGATGCGTTGTTTTTGATCACAACGGAGGGTTTTTATCAATGCCGATCTAACGGAAAGATAGATAAGCTATTGGATGCAAAACTAGCTCCGTGCTCGCATGCAAGTCAAGACTCTATTTTGTTGTTCTCCGAATCATCTGTGTATATTTTCAAAGACTTAAAATTTAAACAAATAAGTGATCATGATTGGCAGCAAGTCGGTCATGCTTGCACCATTGATAATTCGGAGTTGCTTGTGTCCGGAGTGATGGGAAGACAACTTCTCAAGTTCAAAGCTAACGAATTCACTCCCCTTGTTCCCATCGTCCAATCTGGTAAATTTGCTGATACCTTAACAATTACTGTGAAATTTATTCAGCGAGATTTCTCAGGGAATTTGTTTATCGGAACAGATGGCGATGGCTTGTTGGTTTATTCCCCACAAAGTTTTGATTTGGATGTTGCCCGAATAGATTTTGTGAATGCTTTGGCCGTGACACGAAATTTTCTCTGGGTAGGTACGTCCCACAAGGGATTGTGGAAGTTATCGAAGGATTTATCCGAGAAGAGCAAATTCGACGCTCATAACATGAGCGATCAAGACAATGTGATTGCGCTGGGTTCATTAAACGATACGACTGTGCTTGTGGTAGGTAGGGAAGCGCTTTTTGCAATACATGAGGATGGCAGCATATTGGATTCTTGGTATCCGGCCCGTCACGTTCAAAACCTGTTTTCTAAAGCCAGGTTGATTCCTTTAGGGACCAACGCATTTGCAGCATTTGTTTTGCGCAGTGAGGAGTTTCAGTGGTATGCCGATTTGATGTTGTTCGAATTTTCAGGCAATGATATACGTTTGACTCGTTCGCTGCGACAAAAATACTATGTCAATCACGTGTTGCCCATCAGTGAAAATCGATATCTGCTTTCCACGTACAACGGTTTGTTTCAAAGGGATTCGTTGGTTGCTCAGGGTTTCAATGCGTTAATACCCAAGAAATGTTATGCAACAGCAATGCGCAATGGTTGCTTGTATGTGGCCACCAATCAAGGGGTTTTGAAGTCACATGGGGATGATTTTTATGAATTATCTCCTATTGATGGAAGTGGAAGAAAAAATCGCATGGGCTCCTATTTTGGCATGATCAATGACGGTTATGACAACATCTGGTTCAGCAGCAATTATGGTATCGGATATGTCGATAGCCTCGACAATTTCCATTATCTCGATTTTAGCTACGATTATCAGTCTCTTGAGTTTTGTGCCTCTGCTTTTGCGCAAAGCGGTAAATACATCTATTTCGGGGGAATCAATGGCGTCAATAGAATTGATTGTGAAATGTATCATGTGCAAAGCGCGCACAAGAATGCGGACGCATTGCATTTGATCCAATTGAAATTTGGGGAGGAGTCTTGGTGTCGGGGAATACCCGGGAATGGTATTTCAGTTGAATTGAGCCAAAATGAATCCAAGCTCTACGGAAGTGTTGCGGTGGGAGACATTACAAAGGCATCAGCAACCGCTTACTCCTTTTTTCTCGAAAACGCGGATAAAGATTGGTCAACCGAGCGCAATACGCCTGATTTTGAATATTCAAATTTAGACTACGGTGACTATGTTCTTTGGGTAAAAAGCAAAAATATCTTCGACTCTTGGTCTGAACCGGTAAAACTACTGGAGATTCATGTGCCCAAGTTGTATTATCAAACGTGGGGCTTCATTTTGGCCGTGGTTTTCTGTGCAATATTCTTTTTGGTTACGGTGGTTAAATTTGTGCAAAAACGAAAATATCAAGTCGTAATCGACGAAATGAATCGCCAACATGCCTTGGATCAAGAGCGATTGCGAATTGCGCGTGATGTGCACGATGAATTGGGCGGCGGATTGTCCAAAATGCTCATGATTTCTCAACTGCTCGACAAGCGCTCCGAGGATGTCGAAAAGGTACAAGCCTTGAGCTCAGATTTGCAGAAAACGAGCAGAAGGCTTTTGAAAAATCTGTCAGAAGTGGTTTGGTCGCTCAAGTCGGAGAGCATTTCACTCGAGATGTTTAAAGTTAAATTGATTGATTTGACCAACGAATTGTTTTTGAACACGGAAATCGCCTTTGAATTTCAACATTACGGTGCCTTTGAGGGTCTTGTGTGTAGCAAAGAATTGGTCAAGGAGCTAATTCCGACCTACAAGGAATGTATTACCAACATCATTAAGCACTCAGGCAGTGTCAAGGCAAAAATTGAGATGCACGTTCAAAATGACCAGCTTGAGCTATTGATACAAGATTTTGGCAAGGGCTCAAAAAATGGCGTATCAGGCGGCAACGGCCTTAAAAATATGGCGCATCGGATTGAAAAATGCGGTGGTATTTTTGAATTTGATTCCTCAGTTGAAAAAGGTACTACAGTAAAAATCAAACAACTTCGATTGGATCGAATAAGTTAACAACGAAAATGATGGAAAAAATTACCCTGGCGATTGTAGATGACAACACAGAAATGGCGGAGTTTCTGAAAGAACTTTTGTCCTCATTTCCGAGAATAGCGCATATTGATATTTTTCCTGATGGGCAAGAATTTATCGATCAATTCAACCAATTAAAACCGGATGTTGTATTGATGGACTTGGAACTTCCGGGTCGCTCAGGTGCAGAAGTCATTCAACACATGAGGGCTCTTGATTCACACACGAATTACATCGCTTTCACCGTTTTTGGTGATGATCAAAATGTGTTTCGTGCACTCAGAGCGGGAGCCAAGGGTTACATTCTGAAGACCGAAACCTACGACAAAATCTACGAGGCCATTGAACTCGTGCTTTCGGGTGGATCACCCATGACTCCGGCCATTTCTAGGATGGTCATAGAGTATTTCCAAAAGCAGCATGAACAAAAACCTTTGGAGGAATTGACCAAACGCGAATGCAACATACTGGATTTGTTGGCCGAAGGTAAGAAGTACAAGGAAATTGCGGACCTCTTGTTCATCAGTGTGGACACAGTTCGAACGCATATTCGCAACATTTACATCAAACTTGAGGTAGACAACAAAACCTCCGCAATTAACAAGTACAGAAAGTAAGAACTACTTCGGTGCTCTTCCTTTTTCAGATCCGACAATAGTTGCTGCAAAAGAGAATAGGAAGTAGGGCATACCGAATTTTGGAATCAATGCAACGTTGGGTTTGACACCGAATTCCATGCGCGTAACTATGTTTTTTTGGTCTATCTGCGCACCAAAGCGGAAACCCAAATTACCGCGCTCTGTGCCTCCTGTATCATAGATTTGACCATTGTACACCACATCGCTAAGCGAGGTAGCACCTACGATGGCATCGAGGAAAAGGTAAGTGTCTGAAAACCAGCGTCTGCGACCAAACATATCCACATCGACAAGCACGTGCTTCGTTTTTCTGGTCGACAATCCAAAATAGGTGCCGAAGGTATTGGACTGAACAGCAAAGAAACTGCCCAAAGGAGGTGTTACCAATGTGCCATCCTTGGACATGAGCATTTCATTTTTGTCGTTGATATTGATGACGTTGTTGTAATACATCACCCCACCTCGCAAACCGAGCATTCGTCGCTTATTGCAGCGCACAACCATGAATTTTTCGTAGTTGTATCCGCCGCTCAACGTGATTTTGGCTTTTCCTTTCTCTTCTTTCACTTTCTTTTTGTAGTAAAAATTCAACCCACCCTCAAAATAAGGTTTGAAACTTTTCGATGCATCGTTGACGATAGCATCCTTGCTTGGCCCAAGTGGATCCCAATACGTCATGCGGAAAATGCTCTCGAAGTGCAGGCGATCGACTGGGGAATAAGCAGCACCTACACCTCCGCCGAGCGCAATGCCCTCCATGGTGAGAAATTGAAGATACATTTTAAAATCTCGAACCTCATTGGGGTCGTCCATGACGGTTTTGTAGCTCACGCTTTGTGCATTCAAATTCCAACAGGAAACACATAAGCTAGCGGCTAGGATAAATTTGCTTTTCATACTTGTGGTTTTAGGGTGTTGCAAACTTTGGACAATTATTCCGGTGGTCTATCGCATGAAATACGTATATCCAGCATGGCGTATTTCAATTTTTCATTTCTTTGTTCAGCGTTGAAGCCATGAAAAGACTTGTCCTAATTTGCATCCTAATGTTTTTTCCTTGGATTGCTCGTGCCCAAGAAATAACGCTTGAGGTGAAGGAAAAAAGCAGCGCTGAGCCGATTCTTCAGGCGCGCGTTGTTCTATTCGATAGTAGAAAATATGTTTCAGATATTTCTGGAATAGTGCGAATAAAATGCACCCAGGATGATTTTCCGATTCGGGGTCGAATCGAGGCGATTGGTTACTATCCTGAATATTTTGAATTATCCTACTTAGGTTTCGAAAATAAGTACTCGGTGACCATGAGGACAATTGAATTGACCACGCAAAATGTCGTTGTTTCCGCTTCCCGCAGCGCACAAAATATTGAGGATGTTCCCGTGTCTATGGAAATTCTCACCCAGGCGCAAATCACGAACAAAGGTCTTACCAGTTTGGATCAGATTGTGGATCAGAGTCCGGGTGTTTTTACCATGGATGGACAGGTGAGCATAAGAGGGGGTGGTGGGTATGCCTATGGTGCGGGAAGCCGTGTGCTATTGGTTTGGAACGGAATACCTATGATGTCTCCTGATATTGGTGATGCCAAATGGAACGCCGTGCCCACCGAACAAGCCGACCACATTGAAATTATCAAGGGGGCTTCCTCAGTTTTGTACGGCAGTGGTGCGTTGAATGGCACAATTGCAATGAATGAAAGGGAGCCGAGCCAACAAGGTGATCTTCGCGTAAGAATTCAAAGCGGTATTTTCGATCAGCCCAAAAGAAGTGAATTAACCTGGTGGAACCGAGCTCCGATTCAAAATTTGGCTGATGTTTACATTGGAAAAGCTTACAAACGCATGGGGTATAGCTCGGCTATTCACGGGATGTTGAATGAAGGCTATAAACAAGGAGAGAAAGAAAATAGACTGCGGATGAATGGAACTTATTATCTGCGTTTCGGTTCACAAAACAGAGCCAAAACCGGTGTGAGCTACAATTTTCAATACGAAGATGTAGGTGTTTTTGTCCTTTGGAAAGGAGCCAATCAAGCACTCGTGCCTATGGACAATACCTTGAGCAACCAGCGCTCGATTCGCTTGAATGTAGATCCGTATTTAATGTTCTTCGATAGAAGGTCCAACAAACATCATTTGAGAACGCGCTACTATCTCGTCACCACAGGAAGTTTGGGAAATTTGAGTTCATCCTCCAAAGCAGAAATGTATTATGCCGATTATCAATTTTCGAAGAAGTCAACCACGCGCGGCGATTTTACTTCCGGCGTGACGAACAATTTCAATACCGTGTTGAGTTCGGTGTTCGGGAATCATTTTGCGCACAACTTGGCGGCTTATGTGAAATGGGATTTCAAAATAAAAAAGTTGGATTTGACAGCCGGTACACGATTGGAATACATGAAACAAGACCAGAAAAATCCTGACTCTCAGTACAAAATTGGAGGGATTACGGTTCCGGTATATCCGATATTTCGAGGAGCAGCGCATTATCAACTTTTTAAGCTATCGCATCTTCGCGCTTCCTACGGTCAGGGCATACGCTTTCCTTCTGTGGCAGAACGTTTTGTTTCTACCTCAGTGGGTGGGTTGATTATTTTCAACAATCCTGATCTTAAGCCTGAAACCGGATGGACCGGTGAGTTCGGGTGGAAGCAAATCATCCCGATAAGAACAGTCCAAAATCTTTGGACGCTTCATGCAGATGCTTCTGTTTTCATCAACAAATACACCAATATGACGGAGTTTACCTTCGGTTTGTATATCCCTGATTCGATTCCATTGTCGGCCAATCCTGATGATATCGGCTACTTGGGCAATTGGGTTGGATTTCAAGCTCAGAATGCCGAGAAAGCCAGAATTACCGGTGTTGAATTATCCTTGAATAGTCAGGGGAAATTGTACAAGGATATTGAAATTCAATCACTTGTTGGTTATACCTACATGAATCCGGTGAGTTTGAATTTTGATTCCATTTACAGGAGCACATTTTCCAATTCGAATACTGACATGTTGAAATATCGATTCAGACATTTATTCAAAGCGGATATTCAAGTAGGCTACAAGAAGTATGGATTCGGTATTTCAGGCCGCTACAACAGTTTTATGACCAACATCGACAAGATTTTTGAGATGACTATTTTCGGTCAGGAACTCTTGCCGGGATTACAAGCTTATCGTGAACAATTCAATCGGGGTGTTTTTGTTTGCGACGTGAGATTTTTATACCACTTCAACGAGAAAATCTCTGCCAATTTCATCATCAACAATGTATTCAACGCGGAATATGTCAGCAGGCCAGGAGACATGCAAGCACCCCGATCTTTTTTAATTCAGTTGCGTTACGGTTTGCCTTGATTTGGATTAATGCCGTCTCGGTTTGGGTGGAAGCAGCCTGAACATTGACCCCAATTCGCCCACTAAATTTTGAAAAGCCAGCTCCTGAACCGGTTGGCAGAGTTCATGAATCTTCTTGAAATGTTCAACATGTGTCTTTTCTAATTGCACATAAAGTGTGGCAATACCGTCAAAGTTGGATTGTTCGACCGGCTCTTTTTCCAGCAGGATTTTTTTGTAAAGTGCGGATTTCAGTGATATTAATTGTTCTTCAATGGATCTCATGCCATCCTGATGTTCTTGTATGAGCTTGTCGTATTGTTCCACTTGCTCCGCGTTGAAGTTCAGTCTGTCGATAATGATCTCTCGAGGTCTTGGCGGATGTATTTCGGGTCTTCTCAAAGAAAAATACAATTGAGCGGCATTGATTCCGAAAAGCAGTACTATTGAACCGTATAAGATTTTATTCATCATATCCTGCGATGTTTGGTGAGCCTAGTTGTAGAGGGATAAATTTAATGTGTAGCTATCCTCTTGGGGTGTATTACTCTTAACTCGACTTGAAAATGAAAAGACTTGCATTGCGACGCTTATTAGGAAAAGAACTACAAATCCTGCATATACTCTTTGCTCTTTGGCTTTTTCTTTTTCAAGGGTAGTCATGAGTTCATCCCAACTCAATTCGGATTCGCGACTCTCGATTTTTACAAGTAGTTCCCAAGGCTCTTTTTCGAATGGTTTATTCATGATTCAAATATTTTTTTAGGTTAGACTTGGCACGTTGCAATAAACTTTCAACGGCTTTTTCCGACAGTTTCATGGTTTCGGCAATTTCCGACTGCGGCAAACCTTCCCATTTGCTCAACAGCAAGGCCATTTTTTGATTTTTCGGCAATTTTTCCATCGCATGCATCAGTTGAGTCATACTTTCCAGATGTTCAAAAGCTATTCCCGGGTTAAAGTCGCGGTTGTTTTCTTGCGCATTATTTTGAACAAAAATTTGGAACAAACCCAAAAAGACAGCCCTTCGTTTTTTCTTTTTCAAGTGGTCGAGTGCAAGATTTACGGCAATTCGATAGACCCAAGTTTGCAAACTCGCTTCTTCTCTAAACGAATTCATACTTTTATGAATGCGAATAAAAACATCTTGTGTCAAATCCTTGGCATCGTCGGCGTCTTGAACATAGAGCAAACAGAGGTTGTAAACCTTTTTGTTGTATGCCCTGAAAATTTCCTCAAACGCCGTCAAAGCCGTTTATTTTTTTACAAATGCGGATCGGTATTTCATTTGGTTAGTCAAATCAAAAGCGACCACAAAATATTGACCTGAGGTCAGCCAAGCCACATCAATTTTTTCTGTTCCGGAAATGTTTTGTTTCAAAACGGTTTTGCCGGTGATGTCCAAAATATGCATTTGATAGGCTCCGGATTTTAAGTTCAGCGCTATCCAATCCTGCGCCGGATTTGGGTAAACAAGCATTGTGTATGCACTGAGTTCATCCAGACCGCTGCTGAGGCCGGTGAGTTCCAATTGTCCATTTTCATCAAAAGGATTGGACCACTTTTCGTTGGTGTAGATATCGAACCCGGAGAGTGTTCTCATAAAGGCAATCAGTGCGTTGCGCTCAGCGGGAGTGAGTTGCAGATTTCCGCCGGGGCCTGCGAGTCTCGGGTCGAGGTTTGTGTTTTGCGCATTTTGAG
>JBBIIM010000032.1:0-25352 GCA_037446475.1 Crocinitomicaceae bacterium
TTAGGTTCGCTCTTGGCTTTTCTCGGTTTGATGTACTCAACCTCAAATTCATCAGGCTTTATCGGTACCAAATCTTTTTGTAAATGACTTGCAATGGAGCTCTTGGCCCGATCCATTATGCGTTCTCTAAAGCGCTTGACGTAATTGGGATCAAATTGTGTCTTTTCAATTTTTCTGCCTCCAATATAGTTCTCTACAAGCACCAAAGCGTTGTTCATCCGCTGTACAAAAGACAAAAACAACTCCTCAAATTCAAACAGTTCGTTGAAATAGGTTTTCACCTTTTTCTTTTTGTTCAAGTAAGCCAATTGTAGCACCAAAGACGTTGCGAATTGCTCGAGTTGCTTTTCAAAATAGGATTTGGCATTCACCGTTTTTTGAAGCAAAACCTCATGGCGCTCGGGTAGAAAATTGTTGTCCACAAATTTGCCAAAATTCAATCCAACCTCCACCAAGGGATTTAACAGTTCGGTCATTTCGCTTGCCCAAGTCTGAAATTCAGACTTTACGCCTTTTTCTTTGGCTTCGAAATACGTTTGCGCATGGCGATTCCAGGCGCTGAATAGGTTGGTGAAATCGAAGCTCGACTTGAGGTTTTTGACTATAAACGCTCGACTTGCCTCGTGCAACTCGCGTTTCATGTCGGCATCAGGCAATTCGCTGTTTCCATAATCCATAACGTGCTCATCCGCGTTGAACTTATTTAACTGCAAAAGACTCAACAACACCAATCCTTCCAGCGAACGCAAGCGAGAAAAAGCAACATAGGCCTGTCCGGCTTGAAAAATATCCTCCACATCCAAGGCAGCCTTTGTAAAAGTGAGCCCCTGACTTTTGTGAATGGTAATTGCCCACGCCAAACGAAGCGGATATTGCACAAAGGTCCCGATGACTTTTTGTTGAACCTCTTTCGTGGCTTCGTTGATGTGGTATTGGGTATTTTCCCATTCGTGTTTTTCGACCGTGATCAACTGTCCATCATCGTTGGTGCGAACGTGTACGCTCTCTTCATCCAAATATTCGACTGTTCCGATTTTCCCGTTGTAATAACGCCTCGACGCTCGGTTGTCGTTGCGGATAAACATTACCTGAGCACCTACTTTCAGCTGCAAACGCGCCTCCACGGGATAGATTTTATCCGGAAATTCTCCTTCAATTTCTGCTGAAAACGTGAATGTTTCTGTGTTGATCGCGCGCAAATTCGCATCGTTGATTCGCGCGGCCTTGTGGTTGTGTGTGGTGAGCATAATCACGCCCGGATTCGCGGTCAAATCAAAGTTTGGCCGGTGGTAATTTTTCAACAACACCGCATCCTCAGCGGAGAGTTGGTTGTGGCGCATGCGGTTCAGTAAGTCGATGAACACAGGCTCTTCCTGCCGAAAAATTTTCTTGAGCTCAATGTACAACGGAGGATTTTGAGCCAAACATGTAGCGTAGAAAAAATAGGAGCTTTTGTAAAACTTGGACAACACCTCCAGTTCTTCGGGCTTCACGACAGGCGGGAGCTGCAACAAATCTCCAATGAAGAGAACTTGTACGCCACCAAATGAAGTATGATTGCCTCGCACCCGGCGCATGGTCAATTCAAGGGCATCCAGCAAATCTGCACGAAGCATACTCACCTCGTCGATGATGAGCACATCCATCATGCGAATCACGCGGCGCTTTTCAGCACTCATGCGCAGGTTGTTGCGCAAGGTGCGCGGCGTTGTAAAATGGACGTTTGCGTTTCCAAAACCCCAATAATCCTGAGGCAAAAACGACTCGAAAGGCAATTGGAACATGGAATGAATCGTCACGCCCCCGGCATTAAGCGCAGCTATTCCCGTGGGAGCAACCACAACCACATTTTTGTGGGTATTTTCCAAAATTTGCTTGAGGAGTGTCGTCTTTCCGGTGCCTGCCTTGCCTGTAAGAAAGATGTGGCGCTCAGTCTGATTGATAAAATCCAAGGTGAGCGAACCTTGTTCGGTCAGTTCGATCTGCATAGTAGTAGAAATTAGGTTGCAGCGAAGATAGGGGTTTTCTTAAAATCCGACAAATTTGGCACTGAACTGACCGATACTAAGCGCTCTAATGCTTCGGTTTTAACGCATGAATACCCAGCGCCAACAGCAAACCAACCAAAGAAGAAATCAGGAAATTTTGCACAAAACCGGGAATGAAATGCACATATTCGTCTACCCAATAGTGCAAACCGGGCACGTAGTGCATAAAAATTTCACCGGAAACCAAGAGCAAGGCGATCAAACCAACCACCGAGAGCAATTTGATCAATCTTGGAAGCACCCAAACAAGTGCGCGGCCCACACTCGGTAACACACCGCGATTGCCGTATTTGTTCAACAAATAGAAGCCGATGTCGTCCAGTCGAACAATCAAAGCCACCAGGCCATACACACCCACAGTGGCCAAAAGCGCTACAATGCTCACCACGATGATTTGCGTCAGTATGGGCTCTTCCAGCACCGTTCCCATTGCGATAATGACAATCTCCAACGAAAGGATAAAATCGGTCAAAACCGCAGATCTCACCTTGCTATTTTCATCTTGGGCAGTATCGGGTTCATCCGTTGTGTGCTGTTCCTCATTTGCGTCTTCCTCCTTGGATTTTCCTATTGTCATGGCCCATTCCAAGAGTTTTTCCCCGCCTTCATAAGACAAAAACAATCCTCCAAGCACAAGCACCACCAAAATGGCCGGCGGATAGAAAAAAGAAAGGGTAAAAGCAATGGGCAAAATAATCACTTTGTTGAGCAAAGAACCTTTGGCAATTTTCCACAATACCGGCAACTCGCGTGAACTGGTAAAACCTGTCGATTTTTCGGCGTTCACCGCCAAGTCGTCGCCCAGGATGCCCGAGGTTTTTTTCGTAGCGATTTTAGTCATCGTAGCCACATCGTCCATGATTGCAGAAATATCATCCAGAATAGCAAAAAAACCTGAGGCCATAGTCGTAAAAATTGGCGCAAAAGTAGAAAATGTTCGATGTAAAACATTCCGAATTGGCGCGGTTATCAAAAGTAAAAATTGAACGCCACACTCGTAAGAATTTCCTTATTTTTGGCGCACGTTCGAAACGCGTAAAACACGAAATTTCTTCCATGAGAATACTGATCAAAAACGCCATGGTATGCGACCCCGCATCCAAACACCACAACGCGCGAGTGGATATACTCATCGCTGATGGCATCATCCAAAAAATGAACACATCAATCCAAGAGGAAAGCGACACAACCATCGAAGCTCACGGTTTGATGGTTTCTCCGGGTTGGTTTGATTTGAAAGCGGATTTTTGTGAACCAGGCAATGAACACAAAGAGACCCTTGAAAGCGGTGCTGCGGCTGCCGAGCGCGGTGGTTTTACCCATGTATGTCTGGTGTCATCCACAACACCTCCCGTGGACAACAAAGCACAGATTGAATTCATGCGCAATAAAAGTCAATACAACGCAGTGGAAATTTTACCCATCGGTTGCCTGAGTGCCGGTCATCAAGGCAAAGAACTCGCTGAAATGTACGACATGCAACAGAGCGGTGCCGTCTTATTTTCAGATGATCAAAAGCATGTTTCTACGGGTTTGCTCTACCGCGCGATGCTTTATGCAAAAAACTTTGGGGCGCGAATCGCAGTTTCTGTGAACGACCATTCCCTAGCCCAAGGTGGTCTGGTGAATGAAGGACTTGCAAGCACCATGACTGGACTAAAATCCATTCCGGCGGTGGCTGAAATTTTGGACATCGAACGCAACCTGCGGCTGATGGAATACACCGACGCTCCCCTTCACTGCTCAGGTTTGAGCACAAAAGAAGGCGTTGCTCTGATTCGCAAAGCGAAACAACAAGGACTGCCTGTAACGTGCGATGTCCATGTGCATCAATTGATTTTCAACGAAGAGGCCGTTTTGGGCTTCGACAGCAATTTCAAAGTCATGCCGCCCTACCGCAGGGAAGAAGATCGACTGGCGCTTTGGGAAGGAGTAATGGACGGCACCGTTGATGCCATTGTTTCCGACCACCGCCCGGCGCATCAAGACGAAAAAGAAGTAGAATTTGATTATGCCGCTTTTGGCAACGTCACATTGGAAACGTTCTTCCCCGCATTGGCCTCATGCGCTGAATTCAACCTGGATGCTGTCCTCCGCGCCATCACACACGGTGCAGCACAAGTGCTTGGCAAAAAGGCCTCAATCATCGAAGAAAACTGCCCTGCAGATCTGACGCTCTTCACGTTAGAAGGTCAAACTGTGGTTGAAAAAGATAATTTCGAATCTTTGAGTTTCAACGCACCATTTTTGGGTCAAACGCTCAAAGGGAGCATTGTAGGAGTTATGAATCAAGGGCGATTGGCGCTCTCAAAAAGTAATGCACATGCCTAACGCGAAACGCAAATTCTGGCAACAATTTCTGAAGTCAAATCGGCTCTGTTACACCCAGTTCGCGGTTTCTGACCAAGGGCATAATGGACAAAATTGATTTTCGGGAAGCGCGCGTGATTCTCGAATTGGGACCCGGCACCGGGGTTTTCACGGTTGAAATCATCAAGCGCATGCGTCAGGATTGCCTGCTTATTGTGGTGGAACTCAACAAAGAAATGTTTCAGTTATTGCAGCAAAAGTTTCACGACCCGCGCGTGGTGCTCATTCATGGCTCGGCTACAGATATTCAGGAGATTCTGACCAAACAAGGCCATGAAAAAGCAGATGTGATTGTTTCCAGCTTGCCCTTGAGCGTGATGCCCGAACAAATTGCCGACGCCATTCTCAGTGCAAGTGAACAGGTATTATCGAACAACGGTCGCTATGTTCAATTCATGTATTCACTGTTGCTCAAGAAGAAACTGAAGAAACATTTTTCCGGCTTGAAGCAATCCTATGTGTTCCTGAATTTCCCCCCGGCATTCATCTTCGATTGCAGAAAAAATAAAGCATGAACACGGTAGAAAAATGCTGTCCACACTGCAAAACCTGGCACGCTTACTCACCGGAAGACAAAACTTGTTCGTCGTGCGGCTCCTTGCTCGACAAAAATGAAATCGTATTCGAAGAAAGAAAAAGAAAGGGATTAATTCCGGAATTCCCAAAGCCCAAACCTTTTCTGGAAATCAAAGACACTTACCCATGGTTGCTGCGCATGATTTTGCAGATCGTACAACCCATCTACTTCACCTTCATGTTCATTATTTCGGCCATACTTTGGTTTGTAGTATGGGCCGCCGCATAAATCACAGCGCACTCCGGTCGGGAATCACGGTTCTTTTCGGCGCGGTGTTTTTGGTGAATTACGTCCTTCAAAAAAACGGTGTTTCCACGAGTTTTACTAGAAATTACCTCGATGACTTATTGGCCATGCCCGTGATTTTGGAAATCTGCCGCAACTCGATGAAAATCCTGCTGAAACAACCCGGATTAGAACTCAATTTCCCCATGATCTCCATGGCATTCTTGTTGTTCTCAGTTGGTATGGAGCTTGTGTTGCCAAAATACTACAACCACATTACTTCTGATATTGTCGATGTATTTTGCTACGCGTTCGGGATTATTTTTTATCAAATCTTCTTTCAAAAACCCGTGCCCGAGGCAGAAAAAATCGACTAGGAATCCAATATTATTTTGGAATTGCCAACGCTTGAAGCCCACGGATTACCTAACTTTGCAAACTCAGTTTTGAACCAATCATGCAAAAAATCACAATATTTTTCTCCCTTTTACTCAGTTTGTTTTGTTTCAGACTTTCTGCTCAAAATCACGTCAAATGGGAGACTCACTTTGACGCGGCAACCTCGGAAATTGTAGTCAACGCGAAAATAGACGCCAAATGGCACTTGTATTCCACGGACAACGCGGAAAATTTGGGTCCCGTTCCAACCTACTTTGCATTTCCCAAACAAAAGGGCTTGAAATTACAAGGAAAAATCAAAGAGCAAAAACCCATAATGGCCTTCGATCCTAATTTTGGAGCAACCGTTGGCTACCATGAAAATTGGGTTGAATTTCGTCAGAAAGTGAAAATCAAAAAAATCAAAAGCATCGACTTCACAGTGTCTTACATGGTTTGCGATGATGCCCAATGCCTGCCACCGATAGAAGTTCCCTTGCAAGTTAAAATGAATTAATCGTTCTTCAAGACCACACGAATCATGAATATCTTCAATAGCACGCGTTTACTCCTACTTATTTTCTCCCAAGTCGTTTTCTTTCAATCTGCGTCGCTTGCGCAGCCCGGAGCCACTACTTGGAAAAACTACCTCAAATTGGAGCCGTCCGTTAAAATGGGCGCCAACTGTGAGGCGACGCTAGAAATTAAAGCTACTTTGGTAAAAGATTGGCACATCTTCTCCTTGTTCCACGACCCAAATAAAGCTGACTTCGTGGGTGCACCTACTGTATTTTCGTTGAAAAAAGAGAACACTTACGAAGCCGTAGGAAAAACCTTTGAATCCAAAAAAGCTAAACCTCATGTGGATGATTTGGGTACACAATTGTACCATGAAGGAACCGTTATATTCTCCCGAAAAATCAAGGCGCTAACCGGAGAGCCTTTTGAGGTGGTTGGTGATTTGGAGTTTCAAATTTGTGATGAAAACGGCTGTTTGTTTCCTCCTGCTCAGGAATTTAACTTCAAAATCACACCGGACGGAAGTTGCCAAACGGAAAGCATTGCCCCTGCAGTAGAAACTCAGGAATTGACTGCACAAACCAGCACCAACGAACCGGAAGACAAACAGCTCAAGGAAGTTCAATACGACAAAGGCGAATGGAATCAGAACAAAAAAACACTCTGGATGATTTTCATTTTCAGTTTTGCAGCCGGATTCTTGGCATTGCTTACCCCTTGCGTGTTCCCCTTGATTCCGATGACGGTTTCCTTTTTTACCAAACAATCCAAATCTCGCAGTGCCGGAATTTTTAAAGCCTTGATGTACGGCTTGGCCATCGTGGTGATTTACGTGCTGCTTGGTGCGGTGCTCGCCCAGTTCATGAGTGGTTTTGGCTTGAATAACCTTTCTTCAGACTGGTTGATGAACTTGATATTCTTCGCGATTTTCATCGTGTTTGCCTTCTCTTTCTTGGGTGCTTTTGAAATTCGCATGCCGAGTGGATTGGTGAACAAAGCAGACCGTCAGGCAGACAAAGGCGGACTCATCGGCGTATTCTTTATGGCCTTCACCTTGGTATTGGTGTCGTTTTCTTGCACAGGTCCAATCGTTGGCTCTTTGCTTATCGAAGCCGTAAGTTCAGGCAACATTTTGAGTCCGGCCGTGGGTATGTTTGGCTTTGGTCTGGCTTTGGCGCTTCCGTTCACGTTGTTTGCGATTTTCCCAAGTTGGTTGAGTTCCCTGCCCCAATCCGGCGGTTGGTTGAACTCCGTGAAAGTGGTACTCGGACTCTTAGAATTGGCCATCGCCTTGAAATTCCTTTCCACCATCGATTTGACCTACAAACTAAACATCCTGACAAGAGAGGTTTTTGTGGCGGTATGGGTCGTAATTTTCGCCATCATCGGTTTTTACTTGCTCGGGAAAATTCGTTTTGCACACGACGACAAAGTTGAAAAACTCAGTGTGACGCGCTTTATGTTTGCAATTACGTCTTTGGTGTTTGCCGTTTATTTGCTTCCGGGTATGTGGGGTGCGCCATTGCATTTCATCGAAGGCGTTGCTCCGGCAAGAGACCACTCCGAAGATGGATTCCAATTTGTGCGCGGCGAGGGCAGCTCGGAAGTGTTCGGGGATGATGCCTTCATGAAAATCTACAAGGAATACCAAAAAGACATGCACATCATCCAAGATGGCAGCTTGAGCGTGTTCCACGACACCCTGACTGCGTTTGAATTCGCAAAAAAAGTCAACAGACCTGTTTTGGTTGATTTTACCGGTTATTCTTGTGAAAACTGTCGCCGCACAGAATCAAAAATCTGGTTGGACAAAACGGTAAAACCTTTGTTGAAAAATGAATTTGTCATCGTATCCTTGTATGTGGACGACAAAGAGGCGCTTCCGGAAAGCCAACATTATTTCTCCGAAGAATCAAACGGTAAAATCAAAACGGTGGGTAACAAGTGGGGCGATTACCAAATCAAAAAATACAAGCAACTTTCGCAGCCTTTGTATGTGATCGTTGACCCTGAAGATGGGGCCGACCTGACTGCACCTCGCGGCTACGACCCCAGTGTGGAAGGCTACCAAGAATATTTAGAGAAAGGTCTGAATCGCTACAAAGAGCGCAGAAAATAGTCGATTTCGGTGTCTGCGTTGCAAACTGAGAGGCCATCAGAATTGTCAGTGTCTAAGCGCAAATCTGACGGTAGGGTCCGTACAGTTCGAATTGTTCGAGGCATGGGATAAAGTTGAGCACGTTTTGCGCGTCAAACTCATACAAGCGTTCTTCGCGGCTGATTGGCGTTGCCTCAAAAGACGAAAAGTCGAGCTCAACCCCCATCAACGACAAGCGAGACAACATGCGGTTCAAGTCTGTGAAACTGATGATCATAGTACTCTCTGTGCATGACAGACCCTGACACACATTGCAATGCAAACGAACATCGCTTTTGTTGTCCTCAAATTGAATTTTTAGAATTTCGATGCGATCAAATATTGGGCTCATGATGCTGTGTTTTTGAATTACAGCACAAAGGTGAGCCCTCTACAACGTAAACTATTTACGCAGCTCTATAAAACCTGATTTTTTTTGATTGTTTTCTGAGTCAAACAGACCTTGTACTACTCAGCCATTTTGGATTGAATCGCGCAAATTCTTTCTTCAAACATCGCCGCTTTGCCGGGAATCAATTCCATCAGTTTTTCAAGTACAGCAATGGCTTTGGGGTAATTTCCTTGCAATTCATAGATTTTGGCCAAAGTTTCACTCACAGGGATGCCCGCCTCGTTCACACTTTCCTTGGCATTTTTAACAGGCGAGAAAAACTCCGCTTTCGGGCGGGAAATGCGCGGTTCAGTTTCAATAAACTTATCCACAATCGCCTTCACTTTTTCTTTTTGCTCTGGATTTTCACTGCTTTTCTCAATTGCCGGAGCCTCAGGGACACGAGTCAATGCATCATCAATCTGCTCTGCTTCGGCGCCTGTGGAATCGTCAATAGGCTGCTTAAGAACAAGGCTCACATTCAACCAATCATAGAAAGATTTTGTACGAGGCGCCTCGACCGGTGCATTTTCGCTTGAAGCTATCTCAGTTTCACCCGCAACCTCTTCTTCAATATTCAATGTCCGAGCCGTAAGCTCTTCTGAAAAATCGAAAATGATAGACTCCTCTGCATCCGTATCTACGTTTGCATCGGCTGACTCCACAGACTCATTTTCAAAGCCTTCAAAGGTAATCGTGTTGTCCAACCACGATTCGTCGTCGTGCACTTTGGAATCTAAAGTCGGTGCTATGTCTTCCCATTCCTCGATTTCTTCCGCTTGCTCTAGTGGCGTTTCTATCGCCTCTTGAATTGCTTCTTGAGTATCTGTAATTGGCTCATCAAAACTTAAAGGATGAATCGCTTCGCTTTCCAAGTCCTCCGGCTTATCATGTGACGTTATTTCTTCAATTTCCTGATGCAACACTTCAATCACTGGATCAACAGCAGCGGTGTTTTCTGCTATCTCATCAAGCTTTTCATCCGAGCTCATATGTGTCTCCTCAGCATGAATCAGATGATACAACAATTCACGATTGGGTACATAGATGGCATATTTTTTCAATTGCTCTTCAAATTGCACCGATTTGGAATTGCCTAAAGCCTTCAGATAAAGCACATGCATCAAGCCGGAATAAGGATGCTCCTGGCAAAGCGCATGTAATGCATTGACCTCATCCGAATTAAGTGCTTGAGGCGTTTTGATAAAATTTGCAATTTCCGTCGTGTTCATTACCAATCTGATTGCAATTTGTTGAGTATATCTTGCAAGAGCTGTTCGTTGATATTTTCAAGCAATTGATTCTCCACACTGGTGTAAATCACATCGCTGCTGAAATCGACAAAACGGTTGATGCTGAAATCCATTGACTTGTCGGCGTTGAGTTTGTTCTCGACATGGATTTTCATCCCAACGGTCAAACGCGTTTGCGCCGCCTGATTGTCCGTTTGTACAGAAACCGGTGTCAAATCGTAGCGAATAATTTCGCCACTAAAAACCAAATGCCTTCTTTCATCCTCCAAAGGAACCAATTTCAACTTGGTATTGCGAACCACACCATCTTTCAAAAATTCGGTAAACTGCACCGGATAATTCATGGGTGTGTTGGCAGCAATTTGTTCGAAATTCTCCACGGCAAAAAACTTCAAATTGGGATCCATAGAGGCATCTTTAAGACCAATGCTGGTCGGAAAGCAGGCTGAAAGTAAAACAGCAGCTGCCAAAAAAAACCATGAAATTCGAATCAAGTTCATTGCCAAAAAAGTCTTTTAGGCGGTAAAGATAAGAAGCTTGTTGGTTTGGGAATCACGACGCAGGATTGCATTTTACTTCATCATGGTATAAACTTGTTCCAACCATCGATTTGATTCCTGTCCCAACCTTAAAGCGGTCAATTTCAAAACTATTTCAAAAAAACGCCTGCCACTCCATAGAATAGTTGTACTTTTGTTTCCCGTAGTTACAATACCAAAAACGCCATGTCGAAGAGTACCAAGTATGTTTTTGTAACCGGGGGAGTTACATCGTCTCTAGGAAAAGGAATCGTTTCCGCATCACTAGCTAAATTATTACAAGCACGTGGTTATCGCACCACGATTCAAAAGCTTGACCCCTACATCAACATCGACCCGGGCACTTTGAATCCTTACGAACATGGAGAATGCTTCGTGACCGACGACGGTGCAGAAACCGACTTGGATTTAGGCCACTACGAGCGTTTTTTGAATGTACCTACCTCCCAAGCCAACAACGTAACTACCGGTCGAATTTATCAAGCCGTCATTGACAAAGAAAGACGCGGCGACTATTTGGGAAAAACCGTTCAAGTCATTCCCCACATCACAGACGAAATCAAGCACAGAATACAAATTTTGGGACAAACAGGTGATTTTGATATTGTGATCACAGAAATTGGAGGCACCATCGGCGACATCGAATCTTTGCCTTATGTGGAAGCTGTGCGTCAGTTGTTGTGGGAATTGCCCGACGACTGCTTGGTGATTCACCTCACCCTCGTACCCTACTTGGCTGCTGCCGGAGAATTGAAAACCAAACCTACACAACACAGTGTAAAAGCCATGATGGAATTGGGCGTTCAACCCGATATTTTGGTTTGCAGAACGGAACATCACTTGGAGGAAAGTCTGCGGGCTAAAATTGCTAAGTTTTGCAACGTAGCCACCAACGCGGTTATTCAATCCATCGACGCGAATTCCATTTACGAAGTGCCGCTGCTCATGATGGAGGAGAAATTAGACTTGGTGGTCTTGGAGAAATTGAAACTTCCCACCAACGGTGAGCCGGATTTGAGTCGCTGGAAAACCTTCCTCAACAAATTACAAAATCCCACAAAAACCGTGAATATCGGTCTGATTGGGAAATACGTCGAATTGAAAGACTCCTACAAATCCATCAACGAGGCTTTGATTCATGCAGGTGCTGCGAATGGCGTAAAAGTGAACATCGACTGGATTCACTCTGAAAATATTGATACCTCCAACATTGCGAAAGTGCTCCAACACCTCGACGGTATTTTGGTGGCTCCCGGCTTCGGTTCACGCGGCATTGAAGGAAAAATTGAAGCCATTCGCTATGCCCGAGAAAATCAAATTCCGTTTTTGGGCATTTGCTTGGGTATGCAATGCGCCGTAATTGAATTCGCGCGCAACTTGTTGGGCTTGCAGCATGCCAACACCACAGAAATTGACAAAAACACGCCGCATCCTGTCATCAGCATGATGGAAGAACAACGCCAAATCATGGATTACGGCGGAACGATGCGCTTGGGAGCCTATCCTTGTGTGCTCAAACCCGATACAAAAGTGCACGCAGCGTATCAACAGGAAAACATCTCAGAGCGTCACCGCCACCGCTACGAGTTCAATGGCAATTATCTCGAGCAGTTTGAAGCTGCCGGCATGCTTGCCTCGGGAATCAACCCGGAGTCCAACTTGGTGGAAGTAGTCGAAATACCCACGCATCCTTGGTTTGTTGGTGCTCAGTTCCACCCGGAATACAAAAGCACAGTGGACAATCCACATCCGCTGTTTATCGCTTTTGTGAAGGCATCTCTTGAGAAGCAAAACGCGAAGGGGAAAGCACGGGTTTCTGAAAGAAGTGAGTTGAATTAAGCTCTGCTTTTCAAAACATCTACGCTTCCTTGCTCGTTTGACGAATCACGGCATCCTTCGCTTCAATAATCGTTTGCAGTCGCTCGATATGGGATTTGCAGGCATTGATTAGTGATAAATTTTGATCGCCAGCGAAGCACTCACTTCGTCTTCAAAACCACTTCTTTCACCGCACCATCCACCTGCACAGTGGCCTTGCCGGCTTTGATGCTGTTGATTTCGTCGTAGTCGAAAGACAGGGCGAGCACCCCATTAGAATCATAGCATCCCATTTTGCCACTCGAGCGGTCTTGCACAACGAAATAATACTTGTTCTTCTCATAGTGCACAAAACTCAATGCCAACCAGCGCTTATCGAGGGGGATAATGGATTTACCGTCTTGATCGTACAAAGCCCTTTTTTCTTGATGTGTTATGCCTTCGAAAAAGTACTTTTTGTTCGACTGCTTCACTTCATCGAAAAAATAGACAGACCGAAATTCAAGGGGCACAATGAGTTTGTTGGCCAACGCGTCCCAAATGCCATGCTTGTCGTCTTTCGAAACGTGGAAATAAAATTTATTCGCTTTCACATAAAAATCTTGTTCCTCTACTGCGTCAAACTGAGTGGGCACCACCAATTTTCCGGTTTCCAAATCCCAGATTCCATAAAGATCATTGCGACGCACACGCACAAAACGACTGTTTTCAAAATCGTAGAAGGAGATGCCATCGAACTCGCAAGGAATCATCACTTTATCACTTCCAAGCACCAGTACTCCGGTTTTACCCGCTTTTAAAACTTGAACCGCCAAGCGCTCTTCCTCCAAGTCTAAATACTCAACAACATCGTACCCCTGAGGCAACAAGGCCTTGCCCTCTGTGTTGTAAATCTGTACCCCATGCGCTTCCTTGACATGAATGAATATCTTGTCATGGACGTAGAATTCCAAATTAAAATCATCCTCGTTGTAGCGCGTAGGCAAAATCTCTTTGCCCGCAATATTCACTGCGCCCCACTTGCCACCTTTTTGCACCAAACTAAAACCATCCAGGTAAAATTCATAGAAACCGTCGTACACAAAATCAGTGATCAATTTCCCGCGCTGATCAATTACAGCAAACTTCATGGTGCCATCGCTTTGCAATTTGCCTACAAACGTGGTTTGCGCAAAAAAGTAATCCGCCTCATCATAAATCAAGGGAATCACCACTTTGCCGTTCAAATCGATATAGCCGTATTTGCCATTTTTTGCAACACTCGCCAATTTATCGCTGAAGCTGCCCATTTCATCGTATTCAAGTGGAATCACGACCTTTCCCGTAAAATCCAATGCGCCCCATTTGCCGTTGCGCTTGAGCGGTATCCGATTTGATTTTTTTATGATGTAGCCCACCTCTTCGTATTCAAAGGGGATGATTAACTCACCTTTGCGGTCGTAAAACCCAAACTTATCATTTTTTCGCAGGCAAAAAAGTCCTGACTGATCCGGGTTGTAAGACTGATGCACAGGAGGAATAAACGCCTCCAACTTGACGTTTACAATACCCACCTTTTCATCAAGGACCACCTTGGCATGAGGCTCGTTCAACTCAAAAATGATACGCTCATCGTATGTAGGCGCCAACAAAATACTGCCATTTTTACCCATCAACACGCCGTGTTTTCCGGACTTTTTAAAACCAATGTATTGCAAAGCAGGATAGGAGACATATACTTCGTCGTATTCTACATCCAGTAAGATCCGCCCATCCGGAGCCAACAAACCATACTTTTCACCGGCAAGAACAATAATGGTCGACTCAGAGATCTTGCTCTTATTCACGTAATCTACCGCATCAAAACGGCAAGGAACCACAATTTCATCTGCGGCATTTTTAAAACCAATCTTACCGGATTCATTCTTGAATTGCTGGAGTTGAGACCAAACTGTGCTGCCTAAGAATATGAGCACACACACCACTGCGTTTTTCATCGTTTTCGTTTTAGGTGTTGCAAATATGTCAAATTGCAATAACATCCACAACACGAAAAGATTACAATCCGAATTTTAGCAAATAAAAAAGAAAATGAATTGCGACTAAGCCGGCTACATAGCGCCACAGGCCGTGAGCATAAAGTTGTGCAATTCGTAGTTCTTCACAAAAGGCTTGAGCATTTCACTTCCCGGACCAAACATGGTGAGTTCCACATAATCGGCCGTATGATCGTTGCTGATCCATCCCACCGAGGTATAATTTTTCTGAATTTCGGCCAATTCCATAAAGGGTAGCTTGCTTTGTTTTTTTAACTCCTCGGCGCTCAACTTGTTGATTACGTCTGTTATGCGTTTGGCCTCATCATGCGTAATGACAGTGGCTTGCGCATATTCCATGAGTGCTCTGAATTGGGCAATCGTTATGTTTTGCTCCACTTGATTAAACACCCATTCGTTAGAATGTTTGAAACGCTGCAAACGGTCAAAATTCTCATCGGCTTTTTTACCGTACATCAAGCCCGGGTTGGCATTGCCATGATCGGTGGTAATAATCACCAGCGTGTTTCCGTCATTTCGGGCGAAATCAATCACCGCGGCAACAGTTTCGTCGAAAGCAATCTGGTCGTAAATCAAACCGGCCACATCGTTGGCATGTGCAGCCCAATCCACTTTGCCACCCTCAATTTGCATCACGAAACCGTTGCTGTTGCTTTTCATCTTTTCAATGGCAAAAAGCGACATTTCTCGTAAGGTAGGAATGTTTTGCTTGTGGGCATCATCATGCAAATGGTCGATGGTATAGGGCAAAGCAGACTCGTGAAAAACACCTAGAATCGGTTTGTTCGAGGATTTCAAAGCATTCAACTCGTTCTTGGTTTTTGCTACACCGTACCCCTTCTTTTCGAAAGCGCCGAACACATCCTCACCGTCTTTGCGCAAGTTTTTGTCGAAATACTCCAATCCACCACCAAGGATTACGTCGAATTCAAGATCGATGTATTGTTTGGCAATCTCCGCTTGATTCCTGCGATTTTCGTTGCAAATGGCAAAAGAGGCCGGCGTGGCATGCGTAATTGGCACGGTGGTCACGCAGCCAACAGACTTGCCCAGCGCTTTAAACTTTTGGAGAATCGGTTTGTGGCAATTTCCGTTTTCATCTTGATTCAATCGGCCATTAAAAACACGCTGTCCTCCTCCCCAGGCCGATCCACCGGCCGCGGAATCAGTGACCAATGAATCGGCGGAAAAAGTTTCCATCAACGCTCTTCTCGTACCCAAAGACAAATTTAAGTCTAACCATGCACTCTGTTTACCGAATTGACGCTTGGATTTGATATCTGCCATAGCGAAAGTCCCTGCGCTCATCCCATCAGAAACCATGAAAATGATGTTTTTTGCTTTGCGCAGCGGTTTTTCAGAATAAACCATTGATTCAGCAGTCCCGCAAGATTGCAATACGCCCACTCCCAGAGCACCAAACGCAGTATTTTTGAGTACATCTCGTCTTTTCATACACTTGAATTGAGGCCCCTAATTTACGCCAATGATACAAACTGCGCGCAAAGCCACATTAACAAACTGTGATTCTTTCTTTGCATTTGATGCGCGAGTTATTCACAGCGCAATATGATAAAATTCATATTTATTAAGAATTTCTCAACGATTTTTCACATTTTCTTTGTGCCGCAAAACAATTAAATTTTAAGTCATGAAAAAATTAGGACTGATTGTAGCAATGGTAGTCGGGATGTATTCCTTATCCAATGCGCAAATTGATGCAAATGCCATTGGTTTGCGTTTGGGTGGAGGTGGATTCGGTTCGAGTGCAGAACTTTCTTACCAACACAGTTTAGGTGGAAAAAATCGCTTGGAATTCGATTTGGGGGGGTACTCCAGAAAAGATTACGGTGGATTTGGTTTGGCGGTAATGTACCATTGGGGCTGGAACATCGTTGAAGACTTACATTGGTATGTTGGACCCGGTGCGGGAATCGCTTTGTTCAACAACAGAAAGGACAAGAACTCTTACACGGCCTTGAGCGTGGGTGGGCAAATCGGTTTGGAATACGATTTCAGAACCTTGGGCGCACCGCTGCAATTGAGCTTGGATTTCCGTCCAATGTGGTCTATTTTTGGCAACAGCTACGGACATGGCTGGGGTTCTGCACTGGGCATCCGCTACTTGTTTTAGACACAAAAAAACTTTGTGATGAAAACCTGAGTTAGCGCTCAGGTTTTTTTATTGCATTTAGAGCATGCAATTGTCCAACGCTGTTGAGTTTATCACTAAATTTGCAGCCCAAAATTAGGGTCTTGTCAAGTCAAACAAAGTCGATCGAATCCGCCAAATCTTCCAAAATGAAAGACTGGATGCTGTTCACCAAAATGCGTCTGGCGTTCTTGGTGATTTTGTCGGCTGTGGCAGGCTACCTCTTCGCAGGCGGTGGATTTGACCAAAAAATGTTGTACTTGATTCTCGGAGGCATCTTCGTAACCGGTGCTTCAAATGGAATGAATCAAATCATCGAGCGCGACCTGGATGCGAAAATGAACCGCACCAAACATCGACCCCTCCCCACTGGAAGAATGAACCTTACTGAAGCTTACGTGCTCGTTGCAGTTTTCTTGCTGATTGGCGTTTACTTCATGTATCTGATCAACTTTAAAGCACTTTTGTGGGCGTTTGCTTCATTTGTGTTGTATTCTTTTGTGTACACACCGCTCAAACTGAAAACATCCTGGTCGGTATTTATAGGTGCTATTCCGGGTGCGTTTCCACCATTCATTGGTGCAATCGCTCACTCGGATGCCTACACCCAATTGGCCGGCATTTCCTTCCTGGTGCAGTTCATGTGGCAATTTCCTCACTTTTGGGCCATCGCCTGGGTGCTCTACGACGACTACAAACACGGAGGATTCAGTTTGCTTCCCGGAAAAAATGGTCGCACCAAAGAATCGGCTTTTCCAATTTTGGTATATACCTTATTGTTGGTCCCATTCAGCTTATTGCCCTGGGCACTTGACCTTACAGGCAACTACACACTTATTCTTGGGAGCTTATTCGGCTTGATATTCTATTTATACGCCTACAGACTCTATCAATCCTGCTCGGTTGAAGACGCCAGAAAACTAATGTTTGCCTCATTTGTTTACTTACCGTTGATTCAGTTCCTCTACGTACTTGACAAAATTTAATTCACCATAACACTATGCAAAGCGAAGAACAACAATCTCTTGACCACGAAAAAAGAACCCGGGAAAAAGTAAAAAAGGGTACTGTTTATGTAGCTACCATCAGCATCACCATGATGTTTTTGGGTTTGTTTTCTGCCTACGTTGTTTCAGCAGGAGACTCTTTTTGGATCAAATTCCCCATGCCGACTTTCTTCTGGGTGAGTACTGTAGTTATTGTTTTGAGTAGTATCACCTTCGAACTGGCCATTCGCTTGATGAAGAACGGAAAACAAAACGCTGCGAAAATCTTGGTGCTCATCACCACCTTACTCGGCGTTTTCTTTACCTATTCTCAATTCAAAGGCTACGGACAACTGGTTGACTCCGGGGTCCATGTGGTTAATCGCATTATGGTCAGCAATGGGCGCTATGGAGATTACTTTGAAATCAAGATGGGAGACAATCTTCTCGAGGTCGATGGCAACTCATTCAAAGTAAAGGGTCAAAAAATCAGTGATGCAGACCAAAAAGCGCTACAGGAATTCGCAGCACTTTTTATTACAAATGGCAAAATTCAAGACATCAACTACCCCGACTACGGCAAAAAATTCTCGCTTTTGAATAAGTACGAACCTTTGCGCTTGGAAAATGGAAAACTCTACAGAGAGGACTCTACCACGATTCAACTTTCTGACTGGCTACGCTTGGAAGAAATGATGACCAATATCGCTGCCGGTCGTGGTGACTTTTTTATTCGTGGTGACTATGGTAAAGATTTTCAGATGTACTACGCCGGACAACCACTTGAATACAAAAATAGGGAGCTTATCTACGATGGCAAACCGCTCAATCGCGGATTACAACTTAAACTGTACGACTCCAAAGACAATGCTTCTGCCTACTTGTATATGATCACATTTTTGCACCTCTTGCACATATTAGCCACCTTGCTTTACATGGTGTTTTTCACCAAACGCACCTATGCCAATGAGTTCTCATCGTCCAACACGCTAGGAATGAGAGCGACAGCAATTTTTTGGCATTACCTCGGTGCGTTGTGGCTAATTTTATTCTCGTTTTTAATTTTGGTTCATTAATTATTCACTAAACTTGCACAAAATTTTTTAGAAGATGGCTGGACATGCTAGTTTGAACATTGATACAACACCTTCTTGGAACGGTCAAGTATCACCATTTAAGACAAGTTATGGAAAGATGATGATGTGGTTCTTCCTCGTTTCGGATGCCCTCACATTTTCCGGTTTATTAATTGCCTACGGTTTTATCAGACACGCCTACACAGGGCAATGGCCTATTGGTGAAGAGGTATTTCAGTCTTTGCCTTTCTTGGGTCATGGCTATCCTTTGATTTATGTGGCAATTATGACCTTCTTGCTCATTATCTCCTCGGTAACCATGGTATTAGCCGTGGAAGCCGGACACCGAATGGACAGAAAAGGAGTTACAAAATGGATGTTGTGGACCATCGTTGGCGGTTTCTTCTTCTTGGGTTCTCAGGCTTGGGAATGGTCTCACTTCATTCACGGTTCTGAACTTGGTCGTGTTCAATTGGCAGACGGTTCTTTGGCTTACGTTCATGGACACGGTCCTGAAATTAAAGACCTTCAAATTTTGCAATCCGGATCCAAGTACAAAGAAGGAACTCATGTACATCACCACGCCTTGCATTATTACAACGATGCGATTGAAGCAGGAAAACTTACCGCTGCAGGAACAATTACCCTACCGGACGGTGCAGTAGCAAAAGTGAACTACGCAAAAGAAGCTCACATTGACGAATTGTATATCCGCCAGGCTGGAGGAAAATACAAACTAGGTCAGAAAATAGAAGGCAAAGAAGCGCACGAATTGTACATGTCAGCAGCCACTTCAGGTCAAGCTGAGCGAATCGTTTACGGAGCAAATATGCAACGCAACGAGTACGGTCCGAAGCAATATGCACAATTCTTCTTCTTCATTACCGGATTCCACGGATTCCACGTATTCTCAGGAGTTGTGATCAACATCATCATCTTCCTAGGAGTGCTTCGCGGCGTGTATCACAAAAGAGGTCACTACGAAATGGTTGAAAAAACCGGTTTGTACTGGCACTTTGTAGACTTAGTTTGGGTATTCGTATTTACCTTCTTCTATTTGGTTTAATATTCTCTAACGCTTTAATAAATCTATCATGGACAGAGACGACGTAATTGAGTATTCTTTAGAAGCTCATCACAGCGAAGAAAAAGGAAAAAAAATTCGCAAGAAGATATATTTTGTAACAGTACTTTTATCTGTAATCACAGCGGTTGAAGTAGCCCTTGGAGCATTGATCAAACAAGGTACTGACCTATGGCCGGTTGTAAAAGTTTCCTTCATCGTTATGACCTTGGTGAAGGCCGGATATATCGTATGGGTGTTTATGCATCTTGGCGACGAAAAGTTGGAATTGAGAAGACTCATCCTATTTCCATACATGTTATTTGCACTTTATTTGATGTACATTCTCTTGTTTGAAGGATTACAAGTACACCATACTTGGATGAAATAAAATGTCAGAATTCAACTACAATCAAAAGCGTCGCAGAACTCCCTGGACGCTTTTTATTTTAATGCTCGGCCCTGCCCTACTTATCATCATCTTTGGCAGAGGCTGCACCAGTTCTTATCAGGAGTTAGATACCTTCGGTCAGGTCAAGGACTTTGAATACCATTTCGTTGACGGAACACCCTTCAACAACGACAGCCTGAAAGGAAAAATTACCATCTTCACCACTTACCAAGTTTCATGCCCTGATTCTTGTGGTATTGATTTGTGGTTCATGCGCGAACAGTTGTTCAAAAAGATTTACAACAACCGCAAGAAACTTCCGCACGTTCAAATTATTTCCATCCTGACCGATACACAAGGAAATCCTGTCACCTTAGACGAGGACTCAGATTTCGGAATCCAAGATATTGTAATCAAAGGACTCAAAAAGGAAGAATACAATAAGAGTATTTGGCGCTTGGTGGAAGGTGACCCTAAGCAGATTTACGATATTACGCACAACAAGGTGAACTTGTATTCAGAAAGCAAGGAAGGATTTTTGGGCAACCGTTTGTTTTTAGAATGCTTGATGCTAGTAGATGAAAACGGAGAATTGCGCTTCGTGCGCTACGGGAGAAGTGAAGGTATGATTCGCGACTTTCACGAAGGATTTATGTTGCTTGAAAAAGAATTCGAGAAAAAACGTAGAGCACAAAGCACGAAATAATTCATGAGAAAAATTTTTCTATTTCTATTAACGATTCTTCTAGTTCAAAGTTGTGAGCAAGAACCCAAACTGCCGTACATCGGAGAAAGAGATTACACCTACGAAAACGGTGAAATCAAAGACACACTTTTTCATGAAATACCGGATTTCAGTTACACCAATCAAAACGGCAAAACAGTATCCAAAAAAGATGTCATCGGAAAAGTTTTTGTCGCGGACTTTTTCTTCAGCACTTGTCCGAGTATTTGCCCCAAAATGACCACGCAAATGAAGCGATTGCAAACACTCACCAAGGACATCGAAGAAATTCGCTTTTTGTCATTCACCATCAATCCGACAACGGATACCCCTGATGTATTGCTGGAATACGCAAAGCAGTATGGAGTAAGCCTAAAAAACTGGGATTTTCTAACCGGAGAAGAAGAAGCTACCCACGAATTAGGCGTTAAAGGTTTTCTTGTTCATGCGCGTGCTGACGAGGACGAACCCGGAGGTTACGCCCACTCTCCTTCCCTTGTTTTAGTCGATCGAACCGGAAAAATTCGCGGTGTGTACGATGGCACCTCCACTGAAGAAGTAGACCAATTAAACAAAGACATTCGCAAACTATTACGCACAGAATATGGAATCGATAAGTAAAGAACGTGTTCGCACCTTGAAGCTGATGATTTGGGCAGTATCTATAGCCATTGTTGCTGCCGTAGCAATTCTGCTTGGCGTCAAAATAGACGGTTACAACACCGATTTTCTCCCCCCAACTTATGCCACCATCAACGGTTTGACAGCAATAATCCTTGTAGGTGCTATAACAGCGATTAAAAAAGGTAATAGAAAACGCCACGAAGCGCTGATCAAAATAGCTTTGGTACTGTCGCTTTTATTCCTGGTTGGCTATGTACTCAGACACATCACCAGTGAACCGACACCCTATGGAGATAAAGAAAGTATTTTCTTCTGGATTTATTTGTTTGTGCTCATTACCCATGTGATGTTGAGCATCATTGTAATTCCTTTGGTGCTTTTCACCTATTTACGCGCTTACATCGGAGATTTTGAGGCCCACAAAAAATTAGCCAAAATCGCCTTTCCGATTTGGTTGTACGTTGCTGTATCGGGCGTGGTAGTGTACCTTATGATTCAACCCTATTACTAAAAGGAGTCCATAATTTCCAGGCAAACACACCATGTCCGGCTCAGTAAATAAAGTCATTCTCATCGGAAACGTGGGTAAAGACCCTGAGATACGCTATTTGGAAAATGGTGTAATCGTGGCTTCGACAACACTCGCAACCACGGATTATTACACAGACAAAAAAACAAACCAAAAGCGAGAAATTACGGAATGGCACAATTTAGTGTTCTGGAGAGGACTGGGTGATTTGGCCAAAAATTACATCAAAAAGGGAACGAAATTATACATTGAAGGAAAAATCAGAACGCGCTCCTACACCGACAAAGAAAACATTGTACGCTACGTGACCGAAATCATTGTTGAGGAAGTACAATTGCTCTCTGCGCGCAGCACAGACAAATCAAAATCAACATATCCGCCAAGCATCGAAACCAAAGAAGACCTCCCTCCAATTGAGAACATGCATTTGGACGATGACCCTTTGCCCTTCTGAATTGTTTTCCAGATTTTAGGTTAAAACTTGTCGAAAACCTGTTGAAAACCGGAGAAATTCAGCACCATCATTAATCATTCCTTGGAGACAAAAAATTGAAAAACTCCTAGATTGCGGAACAAGCTTTTGGGTAAAATTTGACCTACCTTTGCAGTATGGAAGAGCAAAAACCCAAAACCGGTAAAGACAGAGTTGCGAAAAAAATCACCTCAGTAAGCAATATTCTGGGAGATATTGGACGAATCCCTCCACAAGCCATTGATTTAGAGGAGGCTGTGTTAGGCGCGATGTTGCTTGAAAAGGACGCTGTCAACGAGGTGGTAGACATTCTCTCTCCGGATAGTTTTTACAAGGAAGCCCACGTAAAAATCTACCAGGCTATTAAGGATTTGTTCGGAAGTTCGGAGCCGATTGATATACTCACCGTGACGAATCACCTGCGCAAAAAAGGTGAACTCGAATTGGTGGGTGGTGCCTATTACATTTCCAACTTGACCAATCGCATCATCTCGTCGGCTCAAGTGGAATACCACGCGCGCATCATTGCTCAAAAGCACATTCAGCGAGAAATTATCAGACTCTGTACAGAAGCCTTAAAAATGGCTTACGACGAGACCACCGATGTTTTTGATTTGCTCAATAAAGTTGAAAGCGACCTCTTCTCTGTGGCAGAAGGCAACATCAAGAAAAATTACGACCGCCTCGAAGATGTAATCAAAATGGCCATCACGCAAATCGAGGAGGCAGCAAAAAATACCGATGGCGTGAGTGGTGTTCCTACCGGTTTCAAAGACCTCGACCGCATTACTTCAGGATGGCAAAAGTCGGATATGATTGTTTTGGCCGCTCGTCCGGGTATGGGAAAGACGGCCTTCGTTCTCTCTATGGCGCGCAACACGGCTGTAGACTACAACCAAGGGGTTGCTGTTTTTTCTTTGGAAATGTCCTCGGTGCAGTTGGTGAATCGTTTGATTTCCTCGGAAACAGGAATTTCTTCAGAAAAATTGAGAAAAGGAAACCTCGCGCCGCACGAGTTTCAGCAACTGCACGGACGCATCGGCAAATTGTCTAAGGCGCCACTTTTCCTCGATGACACTCCTGCTTTGTCCATTTTTGACTTGCGTGCAAAATGTCGTCGTTTGAAACGACAGCACGACATCAAAATGGTGATTATCGACTACTTGCAACTCATGACCGCGGGAGCTGCCGGAAAAGGAAACCGCGAACAAGAAATCTCAACCATTTCGCGTTCAATCAAAGAAATCGCCAAAGAGATTGAAGTACCAATCATCGCATTATCCCAGTTGAGTCGTTCTGTAGAAACACGCGGTGGCTCGAAAAGACCTTTGCTCTCCGACCTTCGCGAATCGGGTGCGATCGAGCAGGATGCAGATATCGTAACCTTCATTTACCGACCGGAATATTATGGCTTGATGGAGGACGAAGACGGAATGCCTACTCAAGACCGAGGCGACATCATCATTGCGAAAAACAGACACGGTTCCTTGGACACTGTGCATCTCAAATTTGTAAAACAATTGGTAAAATTCACCAACATGGACGATTTTGCCCCCGGTGATTTACCCGTTCCCAATGCCGGAATGACCGTAAACCGCGGTTTTGACGAAGCTCCGCAAACGATTACCTTGAGCAGTAAAATGGATTCCATGACCGACGATGATGATTTCGACTTCAACAGGCCTATCGACAGCCCTTTTTAAGACAGTATTCGAGCAATCAATAATCCAAAGCAGATGAGCAGCCAACCCGTGGTAATCAAAGTTGGAATTTTGATTTTCAACAAAATGGAACTGCTCGATTTTGCGGGACCATACGAAGTCTTCACCTCTGCGAGAACCAACGATTTGCCGTGTTTCGAAGTAAAAACCTACGCCGATTCCACAGCACCCGTTCATGTGTATGGCGGCGCTCAAATTCTGCCGCACAAACTTTTAAATAATTCGGACAAACTCGACTTAATCATCATTCCCGGCGGCTACGGCATAGACGGATTAGAACAAAGTGAAACAGTCATTGGCTGGCTCGACTACCACAAAGAGCAGGGCGCAAAAATAGCCTCAGTATGCACTGGTGCATTTTTGCTCGCCAGATTGGGCTACCTCAACGGGCTCATGGCGACCACCCATCATGCTGACCTTGAACAATTTAGACAATTTGAAGAAATTCGGGTCGTAAAGCATTTGAGATTTGTAGATCAAGGTCAAATCATCACATCAGCCGGGATCAGTGCAGGAATAGATATGGCACTGCACTTGGTTGCTCAGTTTTGTGACGAGGAAACAGCGGAGCAAGCCGCGTTGCGCATGGAATGGAAGTAAAGCTCAAGCTTCTCATTTTTTTATACATTTAAGGCGAGAATCAAGGCTGTACAGATGAATCTAAACAGCACTTCGATTGCTCACAAACCATGTATAAATCCAAAATGCGCATGAATAAAATTACACTGCTGATTGCCTTTGTATCTGGCTTTTGCTACGCCAATTATAGTCAGGCACAAGCTTTTCAAGTCAATTTCCAAGGCCACAAACAACAGGGTATGGGTCTCGCCGGAACAGCACTTTACCAAGACGCATCAACGCTGTTTTACAATCCCGGCGCGGTTGCTTTCGCTAAAAAAAATAGCGTGAACGTGGGTGCTTCACCGGTTTTTGCTAATATTCTTTTTGTGGACTCGCTCACCCAGCATGGGTATCGTACGGAAAACCCCTTTGGAAGGCCCTTCTTCGCTTATGGACATTTTCAACCCAAAGACTCGTCCAACCTCACCTATGGACTTGCGATTTATACGCCCTTTGGCAGCACCGTGCAGTGGGAAGATGGGTGGGCAGGTCGTTTTGCACTGATGCGTCTTTCGCTGTCTTCCATTTTCATTCAACCCACATTTTCTTACAAAGTCAATGAAAAAATCGGACTTGGTGGAGGTTTTGTTGCCAGTCTGGGCAGTGTTAATTTACAACGCGATCTTCCGCTACAATTTGAAAACGGCAACTACGCCCGAGCCACTTTGTCAGGACGTGCATTCGGGATGGGCTTCAATTTGG
>JBBIIM010000032.1:25405-39248 GCA_037446475.1 Crocinitomicaceae bacterium
CATGCGTGTGAATCATGGCAAAGCGGAATTTAATGTACCCGAAGGTGTTTCGAGTAATTTTCCGAATGGTGCATTTTCCGCTGCCCTTCCCCTGCCTCGCGTCATAACTTTTGGTATGGCCAATACATTTGCTGAAAAATGGAAAGCCGCAATCGATATCAATTTCGTGGGATGGAAGGCTTACGACACGCTGGCCTTTGATTATGAAAACAATTCAACAACCTTGCAAGACACCAAATCACCGCGGAATTATAAAAATATCTTCGCCTTTCGCGGTGGACTGGAATACCAAATGACGGCGGACATTCACCTGAGAGCAGGAGGTGGCTTTGGATACTCGCCGGTTCCGACAGGATATGCTACACCGGAAACCCCGGATGCCAACCGCTTCTACGGAACTTTCGGATGCTCTTATCATTTATCCGATAAACTTTCTTTGGATGCTGCGCTCTTTTACACACAAGTGAAACGCGCCGAAACGAATTTGGAAACCAACTTGAGCGGCACTTTCTTCACCAAAGCACTCGCTCCCGGATTGTCAATTTTATACCGATGGTAATCATGAAAACACCTCATACACTTTTTGTTCTTATACTACTTGTCTTCGCTTTCACAAGTTGCAAACCAAAATATACAGAACCCGAATTGCATGCTGACGGATTAAACCTGGAAAGTTTCGTCATGATTGGCGATGGACATGCCGCAGGATACATGGATGACGCGCTCTACCGCTATGGACAAGAACATGGTGTGGCAACCTTGCTGAGCATTCAGCTTGAAGAAGTTGGTGCCAATCCACTATCCACCAATTGGGTGATTGAAAGCTCCGTCGGTTCGAATGCCAATGGAAATGCGCGACTTGTGCTCAACTACAAAACGGACTGCAACGGGATCAGCAGCTTGTCGCCCGTTCGAGTGGCCAACCAAGGCGATTTGGATATCATTGCACAATTCAGTTTCACAGGAACAACAAACTACAGCAACTTCTGCGTTCCGGGGTTAAGAACAACACACACTGTAACACCCAATTTGGCACAATTCAATCCGTTTTTCGCCCGTGTTGCTTCTTCTGAAAATTCTACCGTGCTGCAGGACGCTTTGAGCAAAAACCCAACATTTTTCGGAATCTACCTTGGAATTGAAGATGTCATGACCTATGCCAAATCAGGAGGCACAGTGCAATTGCTTCCCGCCGTGGAGGATTTCACTGCCACATACAGCCTTCTGGTTCAACAATTGACCCAATCCGGTGCTAAAGGATTCGTAGCTACAATTCCCGATGTGAGCGTGATGCCCTACTTCAGGACCATTCCCTACAACGGATTGAATTTGGATTCAACAAACGCTGCCACGCTCAGCAACATCTTTGGCCCATTGGGCTATAATTTTTCTGTTGGTGCTAATCCTTTTACCATCGTTGATCCTAATGCGAACGACTTTGAAGTACGACAAATTTATCCGGACGAATTGCTTTTGCTAAGCATCCCGTTGGATTCAGTAAAATGCAACAAAATGGGTTCAATTTTTCCGTTTCGCAATGAATTCGTTTTGATTCAAGAGGAAATCGCTTTTCTGAAGTCGAAAATTAGCGCTTACAATACAGCCATTCGAAATATCGCCCAACAGTGCGATCTGGCAGTTGTGGAAACTAATACTGTTTATCAAAAATTATTCAGTGGATTCACCTTTAACGGTGTTAGACTCACTGCTCAATTCGTAAGTGGAGGTGCTTTTTCCCTAGATGGCATACATCTGAACGCGCGCGGGAATGCCTTGGTCACCAATGAAATTATCAAAACCATCAACCAACATTACCAAACGAAAATTCGATTCCTGAATCCACTGAGCTTCGATGGCGTACTATTTCCTTGAGAAAATTTGAGTTTCGAATCAAAAATGCTACCTTTCGCAATCAAAACCCTTAGATCATGAAAAAACTATCTACCCTTTTATCGGTTTTCTCGCTCTTCCAAATCCTGGCACAAATAAATTGTGAGGGAGGTCGATACGCCAATGATGTTTTCGAAAATGTTACTGTGACTCCAAATCAAGTATATGGGCAAAACACCTCCTGGACCGGAAGTAATACAACCCTTTACTTTGATTTTTACGAACCGCAAGGCGACAATCTTGCCGCTCGCCCATTGATCATTTGGGTGCACGGAGGAAGCTTTTTAGGCGGTAGCAGAACAGAGGCAGATATGGTTGCACTCTCTACGCGTTTCGCAAAAAAAGGTTTTGCCTGTGCAAGCATCAGCTACAGAACTGGATTCTTCCCAATTGATTCTACCAATTCTGTCCGAGCTGTAGTGAGAGCCGTCCAAGACCTCAAAGGCGCTATCCGCTATTTCTACAAAGACGCAGCCACGGACAATTCCTATAAAATAGACACAACGAACATTTTTATCGGCGGCAGTTCTGCTGGAGCTATTACAGCGCTGCACGTGGCTTATTTGAATGAGGAATGCGAACTGTACGATTACCTGAGTGCGAGTCAGCAAGCTTCTCTGGGCGGCTTGGAAGGAAACAGCGGTAATCCTGGATACGCAACAAAAGTGAAAGGAGTATTGAACGGAGCCGGCGCATTGGCCCGCTACAGTTGGATGGATGCCTCAGAAATTAATATCCCCATCGCATCTGTGCATGGCACCAGTGACAACGTGGTGAAATACAACCGCGGAATGGTGAATCCGGGTGTTCCACTCATGTACTTGGATGGAAGCCGCATGCTTCATGAGCGCGCTTGTGCCCTGAATATGGACAACCAGCTTTACACCTTTGTTGGCGCAGGACACGTGCCCTACCTCGGTTCCAGTGCAGCAGCCACCGCCTACATGGATACAACCGTGAATTTCTACAGAGACTTTTTGGTGAGACAGCTCGGCTGCGATGCCGAGATTCTCCAACCGGAAAACGCATGGTCTGAAAATGCCACCCTGTACAATGCACAATACTGCAATGGAAGTCCCGTGAACGCAGTTTGTGCTGCTACGGCCAACATCAACCAAAATAATTTGCTCATCGCCAACATCTTTCCAAATCCCACAACGGACGTATTGAACATCACATTCTCAGACCACAATCTGAAATCAATTTCGCTTTTCGATATCAATGGAAGACAAGTGTATTTTTCCGAAACCACGCTGACTGAAGTTTCCTTAGGCACAAAAGACTTGAATTCAGGTTGTTATATTGTTCGAATCGGAGAACATCAATCTGGTCGAACCTTGGTTGAAAAACTAATAAAAGAGTAAAGATATTTGACGCGCTACTTCAGATTTACAGTGCATCAAAACGCTCCTTACCGGGGCGTTTTTTTGTATTTGTTCTATTCACAAGTTCGGTTTTTCTACTTCGATGTAAACCGTAGTTGCTAAAATTGTTGCCGCAAAGGGTGCCAACAACACACCGAGAATAGGCACTGAAAACAACAGTGAGAACACCCCGCCTATGAGCAGCATAAAAATCCAACGGCGGAGCGCATACTGCCAACTCTTTCGAACAGCAATGCCATCACGTTCCAGAGAATAATCAACGTAATTAAATCCGATGAAGAATGCTTTGATGATAAAAATGATGTAGGGAGTAATCACCTTAAAATCACCAATCCATGCGAATAGGTTCCAAATCAACATCACCAAACTGCTGAAAATGAACCCGGTAATCAGGATACCCAAGGTTCTCGCCAAATCTCTTAAAAATCTGGAAAAAGAAAAAGAATAAGCCCTTCCAGTGGTCGAAGTATCCACGTGTTCTGACAAAGCAGCCATGAAGGGTGAAAAGAGCGTAATCACCAAAAACTCGAACAACAGCGTAGAAAACCACAAGGCACTGCTAGACAACCAATAAACCAATTTTGAGGACCAACTCAACGACTCGGGATTGCCTTCTTCGGTAAGTTCAGAAATGCCCGAACCCCAGAGAAATGAGGCGTAAACCAAAGTTACAAAAGCCCCGGGAATGAGGTACTTGTAGGTCGATGACGAGCGCAAAACCATGAACAATTGTTGAACAACACGAGTTACAGTTTCCATAATCCAAAAGATTTACACTAGAAATTGGGGTAAAATTAAGATGAAAAAGGTAAGCTTAAGTTGGTAATTACTCAATAGCAAATCCGGCATCGATGAGTCGATTTCCATCTGCATCATGAAGTGCAAAATTGAAACCGCCTTGAATACAATAAGCACCATATTCGCCCTGTTTGTTTAAGGCAATGAAGCCAACCTGAAGTTCTTTGGGATTTTTCTTCCGAAGCTCAATTTTATGCACAATTCTTCGAACTGCCTCTTCACAAGCGGCCTGAGGACTCAAGCCTTGATGCATCAATTCAACCACCAAATGACACCCGGCAACGCGGATTACCTCCTCCCCATGCCCTGTGGCTGTGGCAGCTCCCACTTCATTGTCAACATACAATCCAGCGCCAATTATTGGAGAATCGCCAACCCGACCATGCATTTTATAAGCCATTCCACTCGTTGTACATGCTCCTGAAAGATTTCCCTGTGCATCGAGAGCAATCATTCCAATCGTATCATGATTTTCGATGTTCACCACAGGCTTGTATTCACTATCCACCAACCAGGTTTCGTATTCTTTTTTGGAGGATTCGGTCAGCAAATTTTCCTGAACCATACCAAGAGAAACAGCAAATTGTTCAGCACCCTTACCGACGAGCATCACATGAGGCGTCTGCTCCATGACAGCGCGCGCTAAGGTTATCGGATGTTTAATACCTTGCACAAAGGCCACCGAACCACAGTTGAATAAATGATCCATAATGCAGGCGTCGAGAGTCACTCTGCCTTCTCTATCCGGACGTCCGCCATAGCCAACACTTTGATCAGCAGGGTCAGCCTCTTGCACGCGCACGCCTTGTTCTACCGCGTCAAGGGCACTTCCGGAGGCACCCAAAATCTTCCAAGCGGCTTCATTTGCAGCAAGTCCGCTGCGCCATGTGGAGAGCACGACCGGCTTTTGGGCTTTTTGGGCAACTCGGTCAGAGGAGTTGGTTTCATAATCAACATTGCACGACTTGAGCGCCCACCCCGCACTTAAAAGTGCAGTGGATTTCAAAAAAAATCTTCTAGACTTCATGAATACGTATTTATCCATTCAAATCTAGAAGAATTTTATAGAAAGAAGAACTATTCTTAGGGCAAATACCGAAAAGTAAAATAATTGCTCCTCGGACTAAGTCAAAGCACCCTGTTTTTCCATCATTTTGCGAATGTTCATTACCGCATAACGCATTCTGCCCAAGGCCGTGTTGATAGAAATGCTTTTTAACTCGGCAATCTCCTTGAAAGACATGTCTTGATAAATGCGCATCATAAGGATTTCGCGCTGATTTTCAGGCAAGTATTGAATAAAGTTACAAACCTCATTTTCTATTTCGGTTTTGGTGATGCGCTGCTCCACATTCAAGCCGTCATCTTTTACCACAGACAGAACATTGAATTCATCCGTTCTGGAAGACGATTCACTGATCATGCGAACTTTGCTTTCGCGGCGGTAATGGTCGATGACCAAATTGTGCGCGATACGCATCAACCAAGGTAAAAACTTCCCTTCTTCGTTGTAATTCCCTGATTTTAGTGTTCGAATAACCTTGATGAAGGTGTCTTGAAACAAATCGTTGGCAAGCTCTTTATTCTTGATTTTTGATAAAATGAAATGAAATATTTGCGCTTGGTGCTTCTCTAAAAGTACGCTAAGTGCATTTTCATTACCGTTCATGTACGCCGTGACCAAGTCTTGGTCATTCCATTCCATGTTACACATAATCTACTCGATTTTAATTCTTTACGTATGCTAAAAAAAAGTAGATGTGTACCTATAGGCGCTTAAAATTTGATTTTGATGAGGCTAAGATAAGTTAATTTCTTCTTAATTGAAAAAAAAATGAAAAAATTATGTAACGAACGACTTACTGCACACTTGTGTTTTTCTTAAAACTAACCTTTATTCAGCGCACTTTGATAGACAATTCCATGATGACTTCTGCGACTTTTTCTCCCGAGCTTTCAGTGAGTTCAACCACAATCTCCCTGTTGATCCGATTCCCGGTTGTATTGCTGATCGCGATCATTTCTCGAACAATATTTCCGGCATTTGCTTGAAAAAAAACGTCAGTCAACGGACGTTTAATAAATTGCGCGTTGCAACTTTTGAAAGCCAAAGAAATCTTTTTCTCCTGAACCCGACTGAAAGCCAAAGCGTGCATTCCGGCGGCCAAATCAGCGCCCACCATGAGTACGCCAAAATACATCGAATTCAGATGGTTTTTCGTCCTCCTGCTCTTTCTAATCTTCAGAACCACTTGTTCCTCATCCCAAATCATAATTTTTGGTCTGCAATAGGCTATCATGGGAATTTTGAGCCATGAAAACCAAAACAAACTTCGTTGCATTTGAACCAAACTCGGAAAACTATTTTTCATCGAAAGCAGTTTTTAATTCGCTCAAAATTTCAGAAATGCTGCGTACACTTTTGACGTGTTCAATACTCGGTCCGGCACACCAAAGTGTCTTATAGGTTGCTCCAAAAGCCGCATTCCTCAATTTCTTCATGCCCTTCATAAACGTAAGTGCTTTGGCCCATTTTTTCAAACGCCTATTTTTGTTCAACACACGTTCCAACCAATTTTGCTCTGTGCCAATGCGCTCCACGTAAGGCGTTTTAATTACGGTACAGGGTGTTCCGGACAATTTTGTGGTCATAACAATATCTTGAGCACCGTAGGCAACAATTGCTTCTTTATACGATTCACTGACCGGCGCTTCGTGGGTTGCAATGAAAATCGAGCCCATGGAGAGTCCGGCAGCGCCCAGTGACATGATCTGTCGAACACCTTCAGCGTCACCGACGCCTCCTGCGCTAATGACCGGTATATTGCACGAATTAATAAGTTGGGGGAGCAATTCCCTTGCACTCAAATGGCCCGCATGTCCACCTGCATCTTTATTAACGGCTATTAGCGCATCGGCACCCAGAGCTTCTACTTTTTTGGCGTAGTTGACATCGGTAACGTCGCAAAAGACCAGAATTCCGGCACGATGCGCCTCGCGGATGGTTTCTTCCGGAGAACCGAGAGAGGTAATTAAAAAGGCCACCTTTTCTTCACAGCAAACGCGCAATTGTTCTTTATACAACACATTCGATTTATTCACAATCAAGTTGATGCCAAATGGCTTAGACGTTGCCCTTTTTATGGAACGAATACCCTCACGAAGCAGGTCTGTTGACCGGTAATTTAGGGCAGGAATGGCCGCTGTGGCACCGCTCTCACAGGCTGCAACAATCATCTTCTCGTTGGATACGAGGAACATTGGCGCCACGATAATGGGAATTTCAATGTCTAATAATTCATTCAATTTTTTCATAAGCGAGTTTTCGATTCATATTTTTAAGAACTGAATGCAGCGAAGGATAGTATACAACTATTCATCTTTTTCCGGTTCGAGCATGAGTTCCTCCCAGTCCACAGCGTCAAAATCAACATCACTAAAAATCAATTCGAAAAGACGCCCCATACAAACCTCGTCAACAGCTACTGAGAATTGCTCGTTTTTGTAACAATACAAATACTTACAGCCCTGAGTGTAAACAAAATCTTCGGAAAAATTTGTGAACCCAGAATCCAAGTAGAATTGCGTTAATTCCAACAAACAATCACAGAGTTGTTTCGTTGCTTGTCCGCGCTCAATTTGCTCAAACATTGAAAAGCCAAAGATGGAATGGAGGAGGTAATCTGTGGCCACACTTTTGTTTTTATCAAAGAACATCACTTTACCGGATTTATCCATCAATCCGTAGGACTGATCTTGATAGACCAATGCTTTTGAACCGATAAAAGGAAAAATTTTCTCGTAGGGCGTTTTTAAAACCACAACCCCTTTTGAATTGACATAACTGAAATATTCACCGATCGCAACGGCAGCCAAATTGGAATTTCCGAATGGAAGCGCTTCGTCGTAAGTATTAGCGTTCAATAATTTTCCGTGTTTGTCGCACCAAAAATGCTTTGAATCAGCACTGACGAGAAACTTATCTCCGTCTTGAAGAATAAACTCAAAAGTAGGTTGCAGGGTAAATTTTCCATTTCGGTCAATAATTCCATACTTGTTCTCAACAGTAACCACAGCGAGTTTATTCGAGAAATTGTCGGCGTAATCATACTTTGCAGGAATCACCATTCGGCCTGACCGATTGATGTATCCCCATTTGCCATTTTCAACCTGTACTTTGCAAAAACCCACATTAAAATCTCCCACATTTTCAAAATTTGGCGGAATCACAATTTTTCCGGTTTTATCAACAAATCCCCATTTTTCATTCAGATTGGTATCAAATGTCGAAAATGCAGCCAATCCCTGATGAAAGGTTCGCGCAAGATTGGCTTGATCCAAAACAAACCGTATTTCACCTTTTTTGTTTATCGCTGTTATGGGACTTTCACTACCTGATACCCATGCGAGTCCTTCCCGGAAAATCGTTGCGGCACCAAATCTAGGTGGAATTACAAAATTTCCCTTTCGGTCTACATAGCCCCATTTTGAACCATCCTCTGTGGTTTGTACCAGGGCCAAGCCCTCACTAAATATTGAGGACTGCAGAAAGCGATTGCTGAAAACCATTGTAGCAGAAGGTTGGTAATATTCCATCATACCATCTTGGGAAAGCGGAATCCACTGTTTTTCTTTTTGCGCAGTAAGTTTTGTACTGAGAAAAACAATAACCAGAAAGAAAAATAAATTGCGTATCGCAAAGGTCATAATTCGATGATTAGTAAATCGTAAAAATAAAAAAGCCGCTCAAAAAAAAAATGAGCGGCTCGAAAATATAGTTAGAGAAATTATTCTGTAACCTCGCCTTCAGCTGGAGCTTCAGGTTCCATTTCCATGTTACCCATGTCCATGTCATCGAAATTGAAATCACCGAAGATCAACTTCATGATTTCTTCACGACACTTGTCATCAAGTTGTTTCTCGATGTCTTCTTGAGACATGTCTTTTACATAAGCACAACCTTCTGGATACTCAGGCTCGTCAGACATATTCTCGAAACCTTTCTCAAGCATCATTTTTGTTGATTCTTTAACGCATTCGCAAAGCTCTTTTTTCTTTTCACCACATGAGGTCAAAACAAAAACCCCCAATGCGGCTGCCATAACAATTTTCTTCATAATTAAAATTTTGGACAAAGAAAACTAAAATTCTCTTACTGACAAGGACTTTCGTGGGAATATCAAGAATGATTCATTTTTGCCTAGTTAAATGCCTAAACAAAGTACTCAAAATGGTTGAAAATATTAACTCAAAATAGATTCTCTCACCTTTTTTGGAAGACTCGTGAGAATCAATTCATAAGAATGTTTGACCAACTCATAGAGTTTGGAGTCATGAACATCCTTATTAAAGTGCACGGTATTCCAATGGGTTTTATTCATATGAAATCCTGGTTTCACAGCTTCAAACTCCTCTCGAAGTTGAATGGCTAACTCCGGGCTGCATTTTAAATTTACCGCATTGTTCTCGCTGATGGAAGTAAGAGCGAAAATTTTTCCACCCACTCGAAAAACGAGGGTATCCGCATCGAAAGGGGTGTCTTCACTCGTTCCGGGAAGTCCCAAACAATAATTTCTCAAAAGTTCAACATCCATACCTATTCATTAAAAAAGGCTGCCTCATTGAGACAGCCTCTTGCCAATTATTCACCTAAAAATGGATAACGGTAATCGCTCGGAGGAAGGAAATTCTCCTTAATTGTGCGTGCTGAAACCCAGCGGAACAGATTCAGCGGAGAACCCGCCTTGTCATTTGTTCCTGACCCTCTAGCACCACCGAAGGGTTGCTGTCCAACCACAGCACCGGTTGGTTTGTCATTGATATAGAAGTTACCTGCCGCATTCTCAAGTTTGTCAAACGCCACCATAGTAGCGTAGCGGTCATTTGAGAAAATGGCACCTGTCAAGGCATACTCAGAGGTTTGGTCGCACAATTCCAAAGTCTGCTCATATTTGGATGCTTCGTAAACATAAATTGTAAGCACAGGGCCGAAAATTTCTTCAACCATTGTTTTGAACTGAGGATTTGTAGTCAAAATGATTGTGGGCTCAATGAAATAGCCTTCTGACTTGTCGTATTTTCCACCGGCAATAATCTGTGCATCGGATTGACTTTTAGCATAATCAATATAGGATATAATACTGTCAAAAGCCTTTTCGTCAATTACCGCGTTGATGAAATTAGAGGTGTCTCGTGGTGAACCCATTTTGAAGGAGGCTAGCTGCTCCAAGACGATGCGTTTCACTTCAGGCCAAATGCTGTCAGGAATATAAGCTCTTGAGGCAGCAGAACATTTTTGACCTTGAAATTCAAACGCTCCCCTAGACAATGCTGTTGCTACTTGAGCCGGATTGGCAGATTCATGAGCAAAAACAAAATCTTTACCACCGGTTTCCCCAACGATGCGCGGGTATGATCGGTATTTATCAATATTGTTTCCAATTTGTTTCCAGAGGTTTTGGAATACTCCGGTGGATCCCGTAAAATGTAAACCGGCAAAATCGCGGTGATTGAATACAACTTCTCCGGCAACCGAACCTCGAGCCGTCACCATGTTAACAACCCCGGGAGGAAGACCCGCAGCTTCGAATAACTCCATGATTACCTGCGCTGAGTAGATTTGAGATTCAGCAGGTTTCCAAACCACTACATTACCCATCAATGCGGGCGCTGCACTTAGGTTTGCAGCAATAGAAGTAAAATTGAAAGGCGTGATTGCGAAAACAAAACCTTCCAGTGGACGATACTGCAATCGATTCCAAGTTGCAGGCAGAGACTCAGGTTGCTCTTGGTAGATCTGAGTCATGTATTGCACATTGAAACGGAAGAAGTCGATCAATTCGCAAGCAGAATCAATCTCAGCTTGAAATACATTTTTTGACTGGCACAACATGGTTGCGGCGTTCAATTTATCCCTGAAAGGACCAGCCAGTAAATCAGCGGCTCTTAAAAATATTGCAGCGCGTTCTTCCCATGGCATTTTTGCCCATTTTACACGCGCCTCCAACGCTGCGTCGATTGCTTGTTGGACGTGAGAAGCATCTCCCAAACTGGCATAGCCAATTACTTTCGCTAAATCGTGTGGTGGCGTAAGTTTCTTCTTTTTATCCGTGAAAACTTTTTTACCACCAATGTACATTGGGATTTCTATTGGTTCTTGGTTGTGATACAGATCGTATTGAGCCAAGAGAGATTTGCGTTCCGGTGACCCTGATGCGTAAGATTTTACAGGCTCATTGATGGCTTTTGGCACATTGAAAATTCCGTTTGACATATTCGTGTTTTTAGGTTGCAAATATCTGAATAATTGCCCGAATATGTGATGGCTAAAGCACACTCATTTTTGTAAGCCAAACAGAATCAGCGCACTGATTTTTATTTTAATTCAAGGTTCATTATATTTGCACAAAAATCTAATTAATCATGAAGAAAGTATTATTAAATGCAACCTTAATTCTTACAATTGGAGGCTCTGCTTTTGCCCAGTCAATTGGGAAAACACTTCCTGCAGCACAGGCTAAAATGAGCAAAACTGCTCTGAATCCAAGCCAGGCAGCTGAACAACCATTCGCAGGTTCTAGAGCCGAGGGGGATATTATTTGGTCCGACAACTTCTCTACGCCAAGCAACTGGACGTCTTCAAACACCAGTGTGCCACCACACGGCTGGGTGATTACCACCAATTTGAATGCACCACCAGCAGCAAACCAAACTGCGCCATTGAGACCGGTGAATTTCCCAACAGGATCAAATGGTTATGCGCTTTGTGATTCTGACGGTGCAGGTACTTCAGCGAATCCATCTCAAACAAATGCAACCATTGTTTGGAGCGGTGCACCAATCGACTGTTCGAACAATCCGAACGTATCTATGAAATTCAACACGTGTACAAGAAACTGGGCGTCTCAGTATTTTGTACGCGTAAGTGGTGACAATGGTCAAAACTGGACAGAATTTCCTGTTTTGCAACACATCACTACGAATGTGAACACAGCAAACTCAGAAGTAGTCACATTGAACATCTCTTCTGTTGCCGGTGGAGCAAGCGAAGTGTTGATTGGTTTCAGATACCAAGCTGATTGGGGATGGTTCTGGGCAATCGATGATGTTGAGTTGTTCGAAACATGGAACTATGATTTGGTTACCAACCAAACCATCAGCTCTTTAGGTTTGGCTGAATTCAAATACACCATTTATCCTGTTGGTCAGGTAATCAGTGGTTTGCGCATGGGCTTTGGTGCTGATGTAAGAAACAACGGTGCTATGTCAATGAACCCTGCTTTGACAGGTACACAAGGTTCATGGTCTGCTACAGGTGCTCAGGTTACAGTGAATCCAATTCAAACTCAAGATGACTCCTTGGTAATTTTAGCTGCGAACGGATTCCCAATACCGACAACTACTGGCACTTACAACATCACACTTAACTTAGCTACTGAGCAAACATTACAAAATCCTGCAGCTGTAACACGCACTATGCCTTTCTCAGTTTCACCTTTGGTAATGGCCGGTGATGACTACGACGGGAATGCAAGCTCGATGTCCGGTGGTTTCTTTGGTTGGGCGACTGCCACAGGTGACCCTGGTATCGGACGTGAATTTGAAATCAACACCAATGCATCTATTGGTAGAATTTCTGTTGGTATCGCAAACGTAGCTGCTGCGAGTCAAGGAGATTACATCGACAACGAATTATTCGTTGAATTGTGGAAAGTTGTTGACGGAGAACCTGTTTTCGTTGCAATTACAAACGGCCATGTGCTAACTGCATCAAATTTCGGAAACTTGGTACACTGTTACTTTGAAAATCCTGTTGCCGTGAACGCAGGGGAAATTTTGATCGCTGTTGCCTCTTCTGCTGAAACAAACATCGTTCCTGTTGCATTCTCTGGTCTTCACCTTGCAGGTAACACTGTAGGAAAAGCAGGAACAGGATTTGTTACCTTGGCATCAGACGGTGACTATGTGAACGTTCCAGTTGTTCGTTTGGATTTTGGTGACTACACCGGATTGAATGAAAATACTTTGATTTCTGAAGACGTAACTATTTTCCCAAACCCTGCGTCTTATAACTGCACTGTTAACTATTCATTGACTGAGCAGGCTGAAGTGAACATGGTAGTTCGTGACTTGACAGGTAAAGTGGTGTTCTCAAACAACAGCGGTTTGCAAGGAGCCGGTGGCTATACGACTACAATTGATATGAACACGTTCGCTCAAGGTATGTATACACTTACGTTGACCGCAAATGGCGCTCAAGTTACCAAGAAAATCATCAAAAAATAATCGGTCTTTCTTAAAAGGTTAAATAAATTTAAAAAGAGGCTGTCTCAAAAAGGCAGCCTCTTTTTTTGGAGCTTTTTTCAATCAATTTCACTGGAAATAGGGGCTCAATAAATAACTCCAGATTTAAATCCAAAAAATAGTTTCAGCAGTATAAAAGCAACAGTCCAAAATCAAACACAGCCTTTACTATGGATAATAATCACGGCATACTCTCATTAAATTCAAAAACCTTCGACATATCCTCTCCCAAAACAATGGTCAAACAGGAAAATACGTTTAAACCCAAAAATACATCATTGTACTAAAATTCAAAATCTACACAATCCTTGCAAACCATAAATTAAAGAAATCAAAAACTTGACAAGAGCCTTATTGTTAGAATCGAAAAGAAACAATACCATCTAATTGATGCATCCGAAAAACCGCGAATATTGACACTATCCCTCTAAGTGTGTAAACTGCTAAAAGTTAAATTTTGATTCTGT
>JBBIIM010000033.1:0-9874 GCA_037446475.1 Crocinitomicaceae bacterium
ATAAAAACAAAATGGAAAAGGCAAATTGATGATTGGACTCCAAACATCATCTGTACCCACTGAAATGGGGTTACCTCCGGGTTCATCGTAGGCAATTGGAGGTGTGTGTGGAATTGAGGAAACTCCATAAGATGTCGTTGCGCCGGCTTGGAAGGGTGAAGCAGTAATCGTGGTACATCCTTGGCTGCACGTTAATGTTTGGTCCGGGCCGGCATTTACGTCCGGGCAACCCGGAAACTGCGCGTTGACAGCGTTTGTGATGAATAAAAGCGTTGATGCAAAAAAGAATGGGTAAAGCTTCTTCATGATTTCGTTGTTCAAATAGATTTTCATTTCATTTGACGGGACAAATCTAGCTAAAGTTGCACGATTTCTTAACACTTAGGTTAGGTTTTGTGAATCATTGCAGGAATGAAAATACTTCTAGTACTTGCGATGCTGAGTTGCCTTGCAAGCCGCCGGTGTGGATGAAAAGGATTTTAGAATTTTCTGAGAATTGATTGTCATCGAGCATTTTTATCAATCGATAGAAGGCTTTCCCTGTGTACACTTGATCCAATGGCAGGTTGTGTTGGATTTTGATGCGATGAATAAAGTCAATGAGTTCGTCGTTGCACTTGCCGTAACCGCCAAAAATATCCTCAGAATATACGCGGAGTCGTTCTGCGCAGAAGTCTGTAAAATCTTGGTTGTGAAAACCATACTCAATTTTTTTTAAGATATCTTGTCGCATGAAATCTCCTTTCAATGCAGAAAATACATGAAGAATTGCATTTTCGGGAATTCCTGATAGAAGTCCAGCCGCTGTGGTGCCCGTTCCTGCAGCTACTACGACATCTGTGTATGAGTCGTCTAATTCTTGCCAGATTTCCTGGCAGCCTGTGAGTCCGTAAAAATTGGCTCCGCCCTCAGGCACAATGTAGGAGTTTGGAAAGTCGATGTGCAATTGCTCCAAATAGGATTTGTCGTCTCTGAGAAAATAGTCTTCCCGACTGATGAAAATCAATCTCATACCGAAAGCATGACAGGCTCGCAAAGTTTCGTTGGAATCCGGTTGAAGTTCATCGCCGCGAACTATGCCGATAGACTTCATACCGAAAATAGAACAGGCCTTGGCTGTTGCAATAAGATGATTGGAATACGCGCCACCGAAAGTGAGAATGGTCGATTTTTTTTGTGCTTGTGCTGCGAGTAGGTTGTATTTTAACTTGCGCCATTTGTTGCCCGACACCAAATCATCGATCAAATCATCACGTTTGACATCAATGAAAAATCTTTTTTCTGAACAATTTATGATTTCGATTTGTTGCAGTAGGGCTTTGTTTGTATCGAACATGGCATGAATTATTGAATAGAGTGGAATGGGCGAAGAATTTAGCGGATTTTCAAAACGGAATCAATTGAATCCGGAGGATTATTACATCTCCGAACAGGGTTTTATTGTTTTCACAGAAAAATATCACTTGAAGCGCGGTTATTGTTGCAAAAGCGGTTGTAAACATTGTCCTTACGGTTACAACAAAAAAACCGGTTCTTTTGATAAGAAGTAATTTATAGCACTCCTTTTTCGGGATAACGTCCCTTGTATTGCCGATAATATGCTTTGATTAGCTCGATATCTTTATCTACATTGCCTGTAGTAATGAAAGGTTCATAACGAATGCCACCGATTTTTCTTTCATAATCTATATAACCCAAGTAAATGGGCACATTCGCTTTGTGTGCGATGTAATAAAACCCTCTTTTCCAATTGGGATTGTAAGATCTTGTTCCCTCCGGAGTAAACATCACGCAAAGTTTGTCGCGCTCTTCGAAAAGTTTGGCAATATTGTCGGTAACATTTTTGGGGCCTCCTTTGCGATTCACGGGAATGCCTCCTATTTTCTTTAGAAACCAACCCAAGGGAAAGAAAAATGCCTCTTTTTTTATCACGAGTTTTACGTCAACACCGTAGCTCCACATGGTCAATCTGCCCCAAACAAAATCCCAATTACTTGTATGAGGAGCGCTCACCAAAATGCATCGCTCCACACCTTTGGGAACATTGTAGTCCATTTTCCAACCACATACTTTGAGCAGCCATTTGCTGAATCGTTTCATAGAAATTGATTTTGTGGCAAAATTACACCTTTGACACGCATGCGCAGCGTCCGAATCAACAATGCATTCAGGTCTTAGCTTAAATTTAATATCCCATCCAAGTAAGGCACAGTAATTGTCTATACTTTTGGCACGTCAATTTTACATAATGAAAAACATCATTCTTGGTTGGGCATTGGTATGCGCCACAATTCTTAATGCTCAGGAAAAACAAGCAACCAGCTATGAAATTGCTTGCGTCGCTTTCTACAACGTTGAAAACTTATACGACACCATCAAAGACCCCAATGTCAACGACGACGATTTTACGCCCAAGGGTGCAAATCGCTGGATTGGGCCGTACTACATTGAAAAATTGGACCGTTTGGCTGAGGTTATTTCACTCATGGGTGCAGAATATACCCCGGACGGACCTGCCGTTATGGGGCTTGCCGAGGTAGAAAACAAACAAGTGGTTTATGATCTGACACAGCATCCCAGAATCAAAAGTCGCGGTTACCAAATAGTTCACTACGATTCACCCGACAGACGAGGTATTGATGTAGCTTTCATCTATCAACCAAAATATTTTAAAGTAGAAAGCAGCAGCACGCACACTTTGAAGATTCCCAATCGCGATGATTTCTATACCCGCGACATGCTTTTGGTTTCCGGAAAATTCATGGGAGAAAGAATGCATTTTATTGTGGCTCACTGGCCTTCGAGACGCGGTGGAGAGAAGCGTTCGGCGCCATTGAGAGAAGCTGCCGGAAAATTGGCCAAGTCCATCATCGATTCATTAACTTTGGCTGAGGGACCGGATGCGAAAGTGATTTTTATGGGCGACTTGAATGACGACCCGGTGAACAAAAGTTTGCGCATTCACATGAATTCCAAAGGTGATATCACTCAAGTTGTGCCCGGTTCGATGTTCAATCCTTTCGAAGAATTGTACAAGAAAGGTATAGGCACATTGGCTTGGCAAGATGCCTGGAATTTGTTCGATCAAATTATCATGACTCCTGCTTACGTGGGCAACAAATCAGGTTTTCACTATTACAAAGCGGTGGTTTTCAACAAACCATTTCTCGCGCAAAAAGACGGAAGATTTAAGGGTTATCCTTGGAGGAGTTATGCCGGAGGAGCTTATACAGGAGGATATTCCGACCACTTCCCGACCTACATTCTCCTGAAACGAAAAGCGGCCAATTAGTTTTGAATATTCAGGATATTAGCGCCGTTCCAGAAACAACGATAGGAGCGTAAACCCCACTCTGCAGGCCCGGTTAGCAATGATCCGTCGAATAGTGAAAATTTGGACGGTGTGCAGGGGTCCAGAAGAATAAGCAGATTGTCCGGATCGACGAATAACGCCGAACAAGTGTCACCACCCGGCGCTGTTGACATGCGATCAAAAGCCACAAATTCGTCGATGGCTCGGCGGTAAACCACTATTCCTTTGATACCGACATTGTCCACGTAGGCATAATTACCAATACTCTGCAAACCGATATAGGTCGGTAAGTTCATGTCTATATTGATGTTGAACGGAATATCAGGAACAGGGTGCAGGCGCTGTTTGCAACTCGAAGAGGAGAGCAGAAAAACTACAATTAAGGAGAATAGAGTGATTTTCATGGAAGTAGCTTACCGTTAGTCAAACGCCGACAAAGTTAAACTATTATAGAGACATTAAATTTTTAAAGCGCATGGCTTGTCGGCGTGACACTTCAACCTCAAGACCATCGTTCATGTAGAGCATGAATCCACCATTGAACCAACTTTCCACGCGATTTACATAATCTAAGTTCACGATGTGTTTGCGATTGGCTCGGAAGAATTTCTTATTGTCTAAACGCTCCTCAATCAGGTTTAAGGATTTTAAAATCAAGGGTTTTTGATCTTTGAAAAACACTTTGACATAGTTTCCATAAGACTCGAACAAGAATACATCTTTCAATTGCACAAACCAGCACTTTTCTCCGTCTTTGATGAAAATGCGGTCGTTTACTGTGAGCACGGTGTCTGGTTCAAAATTATCTTGATCGCTTTCGTTGCTTGGTTTTCGCTTGTTTGTTCGCAGTTTTTGAAGTTTCTCGATGACTTGGTTCAAGCGTCCTTGATCAATGGGCTTGAGCAAGTAGTCTAATGCATTGACTTCAAATGCTTTCAGTGCGTGTTCGTCATAAGCTGTAACGAACACAACTTCAAAGGGCACATGGTCGAGGCTATTCAAGAATTGAAATCCATCCATTTCCGGCATGTGGATATCGAGAAAAACAACATCCGTTTTTTGCGTGTCCAATATTTTCAGGGCTTCATCCGCATTTTGTGCCTCACCAATGATTTCCAATTGGTCGTAGGATTCGAGCATTTCAATCAATTCTTTGCGTGCCAGTCTCTCGTCGTCAACTATCAGTGCTTTCATAGGGGTATAATTATTTGGGCGCTTACTTTAGCATCTCGCTCTTCTAAATGGAGTTCAACATCAGCTAAGAAGCTCTGTCTGAGTCGTTTTTTGATATTTGCAATACCAACGCCGGTATCTGTCTTTTGTTGTAAGTTACCGTCATTAATCACGTGAATAATCAGGTCGGTGGCTGTTTTTTTTACATGAATATCAACAGTTCCGCCATTTTTCAAATTGTTGATTCCGTGTTTAACAGCATTTTCGACAAGAATTTGAATGGTCATTGGTGGAATTTGCAGTTTTTCGGGTTCACCCTCAAGGTATTGGTGGTATTGCAAACGTTCTTCAAATCGGATTTTTTCCAAATCGAGGTAGTCTTTGACAAAGGCCAGTTCTTCTTCAACAGTGACCCATTCTCTTCGACTGTAAATCAAAATGTTGCGCAGCAAATTGGACAGTTTTGTGATACCCATTTTTGCATCTGCAGGTTGGTCTGATATCAATGCGCGAATGCTGTTGAGGCTGTTGAACAAAAAATGCGGGTTCAATTGAGAGCGCATCAAGGCGAGTTCTATTTGCTGCTTCTGCGCTTCCAGTTTGATGTTGTTCAATTCGTTTTTGCGCATGGCGCGGAAGTAGTGATTGACAAAATAAACAAGTGACCATGAGGCAAAAACCAACAACATCACTAACATTTGAGCGAGAAATTGCGTAAGCGAACCGAATAGCTCATGCTCGGTGAGTGCGCTCTGTACGAATTCATAAACGATTTGAAAAACAAGTGCAGTTAAAGAACAGCCAACGAGCGCTGTAGTGAAAATCTGCAGGGGTTTGGTTTTGAGAAAGTCAAGTTTGAGCAGCACCTCTCGCAGCAAGTGGGAAAGAAAAATGCCGTTCAACGCGAAGGCTACCAAGACCAACACGCGCTTCACATCCAAATCGATGTTGTTCGCTCGGTTTACTACGTATAGCAACGCTGACAAACCAAACCAACCCACGATTTGCAAAGACCAATACAGCACTTTTTGGTAATTCAAGCCAATTTTTTCGGGTAAAGGTAGGAACTATCTCGCGGAGACTTCCCACAGTTCATCACGGAATATGACCACAGTTGTGGGAGATATTCCGTTTTTTCGTTCATATAAGTCATGAATTGAGTTTCTTCAGGAATATTGTGGACTGTGTTTCCAACCACCCATCATTTCTCATGCACCAGTAACTTTATTGTATCTACTTTTGTCATTGGAAAAATCGAATCATGAAAAATATCCTGCTGACCCTAGCCGCAATAAGCATTTTTGCACAAATCAAAGCCCAGAAAAATTACTGGCAACAGGAAGTAAACTACACCATCAAAGTGCGTTTGGATGACGTAAAACATGAGTTGCACGCTTTTGAAACTTTCGAATACATCAACCATTCTCCAAATACATTGGATAAAATCTACATTCACGTTTGGCCCAACGCTTATCGCAATGGCAAAACAGCTCTTGCCAAACAACTCTATGAACAAAATAAGGAAGACGTGCTGCACTTCGGAAAAACGGAAGATAAAGGGGGAATAGATTCTTTGGATTTTAAAATTAATGGCACTGACGCAAAATGGGAATTCCATCCCAAGCACCAGGATATCGTGATTTTGCATTTGAATCAACCTCTGACTTCGAAGCAAAGAATCACCGTTTCAACGCCTTTTAAGGTCAAAATTCCTTCCGGAGAGATTTCTCGTTTGGGGCACATCGACCAGTCTTATCAAATTACGCAATGGTATCCCAAGCCGGCTGTTTACGACCACAAAGGTTGGCATCCGATGCCTTATTTGACGCAGGGTGAGTTTTATTCCGAGTATGGCTCTTTCGACGTGACTATTGAATTGCCTGCAAACTATGTAGTAGGCGCCACAGGTGATTTACAGACAAAATCAGAAATAGCATTTTTGGATTCTCTTTCCAGATTGTCACCACTAGACCAGGATGCCAAAATGGATATCCGAGGGGGATTGACCAAAATGAAAACAACCTTCCCTGAGTCGTCGGCAACATTCAAAACGATACGCTATACGCAGTCCAATGTGCACGATTTTGCGTGGTTTGCTGACAAACGCTACCGCGTATCGAAAGGAGAAGTGGAATTGCCGCAATCCAAGCGCAAAGTGACTACTTGGGCGATGTATGTGCCTCAAAACGAAAGGCTTTGGTCCAATGCTCTGGAGTACATTCATGACGCTATCTATTATTACTCCCTTTGGAATGGAGACTATCCCTACAATCAGGTAACCGCAGTGGACGGAACTATCTCTGCCGGGGGCGGTATGGAATATCCGAATGTCACTGTGATTGGCAACTCCAGAACGGCTTTCGATTTGGAATTGGTTATTGTGCACGAAGTAGGGCACAACTGGTTTTACGGAATTTTGGGGACCAACGAGCGCGTGCACGGCTGGATGGACGAGGGCTTAAATACCTTGAACGAAATGCGTTATTTCGCGACAAAATACCCAGATAACTCGGGAATGAACGACATGATTCCCTTCATTGATAAAATTGGGTTTGACGCGTTATCGCATCATGATATGGGCGATTTGATGTTCCGCGGCACGCAGCGCCTTGGGGCAGATCAACCCATTGAAACGCACTCTTGTAAGTTTCACCCGTCTAACTACGGAACTGTAATGTATCAGAAAACCGGATTGGTTTTTCACTACCTGAAGTCTTATTTGGGTGAAGCTAAATTTGACGAGTGCATGCATGCCTATTATGAAAAATGGAAATTCAAGCATCCTTATCCGGAGGATCTTCGAGCTGTTTTTGAGGAAAAAACTGGAAAGGATTTATCTTGGTGTTTTGGTGATTTAATCAACACGACCAATTTTGTGGATTACAAATTGATTCGTGCAAAGACCAACCAAAATGGCTCAAAAGCGGTCGTGAAAAATGTGGGTCAGGTGAATGGACCTATTGAGGTTAATGTGATCAAAAATGGACAAGTTGTCGAAACGCAATGGATCGAGCCGGGTAGAGGACGCAGAAAACTAGATATGTTGACCGCCAATGCGGATGAAATTGTGATTAACCAAAACAAGCACATCCCGGAGCTTTATCGCAACAACAACCGATGGCATGAGAAAGGTATCCTAGGAAAAGTGGAGCCCGTAAAAATGGAATTTTTGATTGGTGACAATGAACCGAAACGCACAAATTTGTTTTGGACGCCGGTGATTGCCGGCAATGCTTACGACAAGTTGATGATTGGTGCTGCGCTACACAACAACGCGGTGCCCATGAATCGATTCCAATATCTGGTGGCTCCGATGTACTCAATTGGCGGTAAGCGTGTTTCGGGTATTGCTGAGTTCAATTATACTTTCCTTCCGCAACGTGCTTTCCGAATTTCACGCTTTGGTTTATCGGTGAAATCTTTCAGCTCGCAGCACAGTCAACTCGCGCCGGACAGAGCGCCTTTCATCGCTTTCACACCATATTGGAATGCGGATTTGGGCAAAAAAGGCGACAAGACGCCGTGGTCGCAAAACATCAGGGTGCAAGGTGTTTATAACTTGGTGCCCAATGACATGGAAAATGGTGGTCATTACGGAGTTTTCACAGAGTATGGACTTGAATACAAAATCCGAGATTTTCAGTCCAAGACAAAAACCAGACTTGACTACATTGAAACCAACTATAAGTTCCCAATTGATAATGATAATTCGTATGCCCTGCGCTTGCAATTCGAAACCACCAACAAATACCGTTATCTGAAAAACAAAATGTCTCGTTTTGCTGAACTTCGTCTTTACGCAGGAACCATTTTAATTGATAACACCTCCTCACCTTACGGTAGTACAACGATTACTGACCATCGTTTGGCACTTTCCCTCAACGGTTCGTCAGGGTCGCAGGACATGTTCTTTGAAAATTACTATTTCGGTCGTTCTGCGGTTGATGGCTTATGGGGTGCGCAGCGCGAGGACAACATGGGCGCTTTTAAAACCGGAGGTACTTTGTATGGGCAAGTTTGGATGTCAACAGCCAATCTCTACGTGCAATTGCCTGTCAAGAAACTTGGATTCTTGGGTGTGTTCGCTGATTTGGGTGCATTTGGAAAAGATGATCCCGGCGTAGAGCTTGCTGCCAACGTGGGAATTGGCATGCGTTTGGGTGATATTTTCGGATTGTATTTTCCAATGTATTCCACCAAGAACATCATCGAGAGCACCTTCAGCAACAGCTATGCAGAACGCATCCGATTTACTTTGAAAATGAATTTGGTCAATCAGCTCAATTTGCGCAAATTGATCAATTGATTTTCTCGTTAACCCTTTTTCTTAAAGAAGATTACTCAATTAGAAGCATGAAAATCATTTGCATCGGAAGAAATTACAGCGATCACGCCAAGGAGATGAATTCACCTGTTCCCTCCAAACCTGTATTTTTTCTCAAACCCGACACTGCACTCTTGCCCAAGAAGATGCCGTTTTTTTACCCTGAATTCACCAAAGATTTGCACCACGAACTGGAGTTGGTGGTGCGCATCAGCCGATTGGGTAAACACATTCCTGTTGATCGAGCGCATACGTATTATGAGGAAGTAGGTTTAGGAATAGACTTCACGGCAAGGGATCTACAACAAGAGTGTAAGGAGAAAGGTTTGCCCTGGGAGATTGCCAAGGCTTTTGAGCATTCTGCCCCGGTATCTGAGGAGTTTGTGCCGGTGAATGAATTGAATTTGCCGGAAAGTTCATTTGAACTCAAAAAAAATGGCACATCCGTTCAAGTGGGACATGTGTACGACATGATTTTTTCCATCGATCAGATTATTGCGTATGTGTCTCAATTCATGACGCTTAAAATCGGAGATTTAATTTTTACTGGCACTCCAGCGGGCGTGGGCCCGGTGCAAATTGGCGACACGCTGGAGGGTTTCCTCAACGGTAAGAAATTGCTTGATGTCAGGATAAAATAAGCGGCAGGTTTTTAACGCTTTCGTAATGTTTCACTGATTTAGACGTCATAGCACGCGGATACTTTTGCCAAAAATTATGGCATGAGCAAGATTTTTACCGCTTTTCTTTTGGTCTCTCTTCTCTTTTCTTGTACCAAAGACCGCTTTCCTATTCCTGAACCTACAGGGCAACCTGGCACTGAAAGTGTCATTTATTTCTGGGATTTTAACGATGCAAATCTGGGTAGCATCAGTGCTCCGGTGGTTGCCATAGGTGCCGCTCAAATGACCTACAGTGCCGTTTGGGACTACACCGATGGAACGCTTTTGAATGGACTTGAAAGTACTTTGGCAGGAACTTGTTTGCGCTTGCGGAATCCTGCGAGTGATTTTATCATCAAAATCAGTACTTTGGGTTATGAAAAATTGATGCTGAGTTATGCC
>JBBIIM010000033.1:9884-33166 GCA_037446475.1 Crocinitomicaceae bacterium
GCGAACCAACAATGGCGCTCAGGAGCATTCGATTTCTTATTCTATTGATGGGGTGAACTATTTTCAAAACGGTGTTGAACCCAACAATTTCACCTCCAACTTGGAGTTCGAATTGCGCGAAGTGGATTTTTCAGCAGTGAATGCACTGAACAACAAAGCAGAGGTGTATATCAAAATTCGATTCAACCTTGGGCACACCAACCCTACCGGAAACAACCGTTTCGACAATATCAAATTTTTGGCTACCAACTTATAATCGCTCCAACAATGACTTGGAATAAAATGCTCTTGCTTTTTGCAATGCCTATCGTATTGATGGCATTTCGCAAAGATGACCCAGTGAAACTAAAATTCAACAATTTTATTGTACTCAAGGTACCCGAACCAAGTGGAATCGCTGTTGCGCCGAAAGGAAACTCCTATTTTATCGTGAGCGACGATGCAGCAGCTGTGTACGAGATTGATTTGAGTGGTAAAATCCTGAGAAGTTCAGCCACTCTGGGCATTGATTTGGAGGCCATTTGTGCACGACCGGATTTCTTGTATGTAAGCGATGAAACCCCGAGAAAAATTTATCAATTGGATTACGCGACGTTACAAGTGACCCGAACTTTTCATGTGCCTTACTCCGGAGGGAGAAACAAAGGTTTTGAATCGTTGACCTACAATGAGGCCAAGAAATGTTTTGTTTTGATTACAGAGAGAGACCCGGTGTACATCATAGAATTGGACCATGATTTCAGACAGATCAACGAATACCGTTGGAAGCACGCGCGTGATGTATCATCTGCGACTTATTTCAATGGAAGTTTCTGGATACTCAGTGACGAAGATATGACCGTTTTCAAGTGCAATCCTGCAAACTATGAGATTCAAGCCCAATATAAAATTAACGTACACAATCCGGAAGGAATAGCTTTCCATGATGGGAAAATGCTGATTTTGTCTGACGACATGGAGCGTTTATATTATTTCAATCAACCTTAATCCACTGCTATGAAATTCAATTTTTATCTTTCCCTGCTTGCGTTTTTGCTCTCAGGTTCCATGGGAATAGCTCAAATTACCATCACTAATGGTGAACACAATATGGAAATTTTAGGGTCGATTTCCGGTTATTACAACTACCGAATCATCAAACCTGAGGCAAGCAACCAAAATCTGAACAACAACCGTTTCCGTTTGCGTGACGCACAGATTCAAATTGAAGGACGCGTAGGTCGCACCTGGGCTTATGAGTTGCAATTTGATGTGGCTGATATCGCCTCAGGACAGAGCAGTGTGGACGGAGAAAACCCGGGTTTGATGGATGCCTACGTGAAATACAAAGGATTCAAATTCTTCGATATTCAAGTTGGGTATGGCAAAACGCCTTATTCCAGAAACTCCATGACACCCTTTGTTTACTCACCTTACTGGCAGCGCGCCCAAATCAACCGCGGCGACATTTTTACACGCCGAGACGTTGGGGTAACTTTGAGCCAATCGTATTGGAAACAGCGTGTGAATGTTTATGGAGGTATTTACAACGGCTTGGGTGAAATTTCGCTGCGTGGTGACAATGATGCGAGTGGAAGTGTGGAATACATAACGCGTGTTGATGTGGCCTATCCTTCGCGTTTTAGATACCGTGAAATAGACGACCGACATGTGCCAATTCCCATGTTTCAAATTGGCGTGAACGGTCGCTACACCAAGAGAAACCTGCCCGAGGGTGGTACGTTTCCGGCTTTCTCTGGCGGGGAATATGGCCTCCGCGTTTTGGATGGCGAGCGCTACGTATATGGATTAGATGCTGCCTTCATGTACAAGGGTTTTTCAGCCATGTTTGAAATTCACCAATACCGCGGTCAACCGAGAATAGATTCTCATCCGCTCTATCAAGGACTTCCCATAGAAAAGACGCAAGGGTATTTTCTGGCCGGTGGATGGGTAGCACAAGCCAATTACTTTTTGAAATCCTGGAAAACGATTCTTTCTGTGCGCTATGAGCAGCTGGATTTGAATGATTTGGTGAATGGTCGTTCTGAGCGCTTGTCTTTTGCGCTGGCCTATCAATTTAACGGCTTTAATTCCATGTTGAAATTCCAGTATTTTAACGTGTTGAAAGAAGAGGCAGCTATTGACCCGCTGCGTTGGACAGAGCAGTTTCGTTTAGGTTGGCAGTATCTCTTGAAGTAAGCTGATTGAGGAACTCGAAATTGGTTGCATCAAATTTGCGAAGTGTTTTAGAGCCAGTGTCTTTATGCTTTGTGGTAGTTTGTGAGGCAGTTTCGTTTCAAAAAAACACTACTTTTGTCTCATGACTGATCTTGATCCTCCGGAACAGATGCTTATGCTTGCAGTGCAAACCATGGACAGCAGCACCCTGATTTGGTCTTTGTTGCTCTTTGCTTTTCTTTTACTCTGTTCAGGACTCATTTCTGCCTCGGAAATAGCTTTTTTCTCCCTCAATCCCAATGATTTAGACACGCTAAAAAAGGAGAAAACGCCAAGAAGTGCAATGGTGCTCGAATGGCGCGAGAAACCCAAAGAGTTGCTTTCCATTGTTTTGATTACCAATAACTTTGTCAATGTGGGTATCGTTATTTTAGGTGCCCTTTTGACGGACGATATTTCCAAAAGGATTTTTTCTCCCGAGACCCTCGAACATCCAATATTGGTTTTTCTGCTCCAAGTGGTTTTGATAACCCTTGTTTTATTGATTTTCGGGGAAATGGTTCCGAAACTTTATGCGAATAAAAACGCACTCGCCATCTCTCAAAAAATGGCTACTCCGCTGCGAATTATTTCAAAAACACCCCCATTTTCCTGGCTGTCCTCCGTGTTGATGAAAAGCACGGATTTGATCAATAAAAAAACCAAGAAACTGGATATGCGTCTGTCATCCAACGACTTGGAGCAGGCTGTTGCGTTGACCAAGGATATGAATGGCTCGGAGGAAGAACATAAAATGCTCGAAGGTATCGTTCGCTTTGGCAACACGGAAGTGTGTCAAATTATGTGTTCTCGCGTGGACACGGTCGCTTTGGATACTAAAATGGATTTCAAGGAAGTGTACAACGTTATTTTGGAAAGTGGATTTTCCAGATTCCCCGTTTTCGAGGAGCGTTTTGACAACATTGTCGGAATTCTATACGTCAAAGATTTACTCGAACATCTCAATCAACCCCCCGAATTTAATTGGCAAAACTTAATGCGACCGGCCTTTTTTGTTCCGGAAAACAAAAAGATTGACGACCTGCTCAAAGACTTTCAGGAAAAGAAAATGCACATGGCCGTTGTTGTGGATGAGTATGGCGGTGCCAATGGAATCGTGACTCTTGAAGATGTTCTTGAAGAAATTGTTGGCGACATCACCGATGAGTTTGATGAAGATGAAGTGGTACACACCAAAGTCAACGATTACACTTTTGTTTTTGAGGGTAAAACACCGCTTCTAGACATGTACAAGGTCCTTGATTTGGAGGAAAGCGATTATGAAGATTTGCGGGGTGACTCAGAATCGGTGGCTGGTTTCATTATTGAACAAAGCGGTCGCATCATGCGTAAAAATGAGCGTCTTACCGTTAAAAATCTGACTTTTATCGTGGAGGCTGCCGACAAAAAAAGAATCAAGTTGATTCGGGTAATTAAAAATACAGCGAAGAATGAAAAGTAAGTGGTTTGTTGTATTGGGAATGAGTGCGTTACTTTTCAATTGTGCGGACGATGAACTCTTGATTCCAAAACCCTTGGCCAACCTGCGTGTGGAATTCCCGGAGCGCGCATACAAAAGTGTGGACATCGATTGCCCCTATACTTTCGAATTGGCTGCCTACATGAAAGCGGTTGCCGTAAAGGGTGAAAATCCATGCCATTTGGATATCGCGTTGGGACAATTCAACGGCATGCTGCATCTGAGCTATGTGCCGATTAAAGATAATTTGCCGGAATTAATTGCTTACTCTTTGGAAAAAGTGAGGGAACACCAGGTGAAGGCTTCTGCGATTCAGGATTCAGTGATGATCAATGACGCGGATAGAGTTTACGGCACCTTCTTCGAATTTTATGGCAATGCAGCTACACCGTTTCAGTTTCATTACACGGATAGTGTGAACCACTTCATTCGCGGCACGATTTACTTCAATGCCACCCCAAATTTTGATTCAATTTATCCCGTTTTGCAGTATATCAAACCGGATTTGCTGCACTTGGTGAAAACCAATCGCTGGCAATAAGCCCGGTTTAGAATACTTCTATACGCTTTTCCTCCCGAAAAAATCTGAAATTCTTTCCATTTGCTCAGTCATGGGCTCACTTCAATCAGTCCGGCTTATGAGATGAATTTTGCGTTATACATTTGTTAACAACAAACAAATCATGCCTATGGAAACTACAAACTACATTTGGATTTATGGGGATTGCGGGAATTAATTCCTTCCACCTGAATCAACTCGGCAGTTCTTGCCATTTTTTAAATCATGAAAGGATAAAAAATGAAAAAAGCCCAAGCGAAGTGCTCGGGCTTTTTTGCATTTATTTTGAGTTTTGTCATTTACCAGAAATCCAATCCGTGATTTCCTTGTCCAAAGGACTCGTTCTTGGACTGATTACCTTATCGATTTGCCCTTTTTCATTGATTAGGAATTTCTGAAAGTTCCATTCCACCGCATAATCGTCAATGCCATTTTTCGCTTTTTCAGTCAAAAACTGATAAATGGGATGAATTCCATTGCCTTTCACGGAAACTTTCTCCATCATGGTGAAAGTAACACCGTAGTTTTTCTGGCAAAACTCGCCAATTTCGTCGTTGCGCAACGGCTCCTGACTCATGAAGTCGTTGGCCGGAAAACCAATGATTTCAAAATTCTGGTTTTTGTATTCGTCATACAAGGCTTGCAAATCCTTGTATTGTGGGGTAAGTCCACACTTGGACGCCGTATTCACAATCATTACTTTTTTTCCGGAAAACTCACTCATGCAAAGTTTGTTTCCATCGAGTTTGTTTGCGCACAAGTTGTGCAGTGATTTTCGAGAATTGTTCACTTCAGGAGTATTCATGGGATTCACATTTTTGGATTTATTGGCATTCATGCAACTACCCAAGGCAAGAAAAGCGAGAAGCAATAGATTTTTCATTTTGATGTACAGGATTTGAGTAATTATTGCCTTACTGAACAACCTGCAGCCAAAAAGGTTCATGGTTTGTATGCTCCAAGGAAGACTATTTTTTAGCCTTGATCATGTAGAAGTAAATCGGTACGCCCTCAGCATCACGTGATACAACGAGTTTCTTTTTGTCTAGAGAAATGAGTTTGCATTCGTCTTTTTCTCCGTCCGCAATCATGTTCAGCAGTTTGCCGTCTGCGCTTGTATTCCAACTGCCTTTGACGTCAATTTTTTCTCCAAAGAATTCGCTTTTGCTGTTGAAGTCACCATTTTTCGAGAAAGTCCATGTGAGTGTTTTCAGCCCTTCTTCCATCATGGGCATAAACATTTCAGCCATGGCTTTATCTTCCTCGTTCATGCTTTTGAGCATTTCAGAAAAGTCAACGCGTTCAACGCTCCAAGTACCGACTAGTTTTTTCGCAATTTTTTTGTTTCCCGTGTTTGTGGTGAGTGAAAGCGATAAGATCGCGAGCACCAAAATTCCATAAATTTTCATAGTTCTGTTTTTGACAAATGTAGCAGAACTAATCAGGTGAATGAGATTTCAGCAATGATTTGCTAAAATTCTTACAAACTTTCCATGAGTGCCAAGCTGTAGTAGGTTTTGAAAAGTGCTTTTTGGCTTTTGGAAATGTACTCGTACAATTTGATTTGTGCGTTTACGAGCACCATTTCGCGTGTATTTACCAAAAACACAGAACTTTCACCGTTGTCGAAGCGCGTGCGCTCAGCGTCTAGCAGTCGGTCAATGTCCCGCAGGTTTTTTTGATACAGTTCCAACTGACTGCTCACAATTTGCCATTCATTTACCGCAGCTTGCGCTTTCATAAGAATGAGAGCGCGTTTGTAATCCAAAGCCAAGTTCATGTCCTGCAATTTGATTTGAGAAAGTTTCACACCTGCACGTTCTTTTCTCAACAAAAGCGGAATACCAAAATCCAAGCCCCAGGTATAGTTTTGCATGCTGTAGTTGGCGATAAGATTGTTTCCGATAGGTTGATTGATGGCGTTGTATTTTAGATTAGCCACCGGTTTAAGCATTTCTCGCTTTAACCTCAGGTCGATTTCCTGTTGGTCGATACGCAGCAAATCACGCTGTATCTCAGGATGATTGCCTACCAAAGTGTTCAACTGCAACGCAATGGAATTCAGTTCTTGTTCGTATTTGGAGTCACTGCTCTTGCTTGGGGCCAAATTGTCGTTGAGTTCCACAGGCACTAAGCCATCCGCCCACAAGAACACGCCACATTCCAAACGCCTGTTCAATTCTTGTAATTTAAAATCTTGAAGCAGTAAGTTCAAGTTTTGGAGTTGAATGTTCAGTTCCAAAGTGTCGATAAAAGCACGTTCACCCAGAATGGCGCTTTGCTTTACGGCGTTGAAACGCACGCGAGTAACTTCATAGGCATCTTTAACGAAAGCGAAGCTGTTGTAGGCTGCGTACCATTCCCAATAGGCCAAGCTGGCATCCAGCAGCAGTTGGTTGACCAACATAACGCGTTCTTGTTCGGCGATGCTTGAAAAGAGTTTGGCTTGTTTCAAATCGGCTCTGCGCTTGTCGATTAACAGACCCTGACCCAAGGTCCATTGCGCTCCGGCATACACCAGTCCGTTGTCCGGTGTGCGCAATTGTGGATTGAGGTAGTAGCCTCCGGTTTGGTCGTAGCCTGAATAAAAACTCAATCCAAACCAAGTTGGGATACCAACACCCGTGCTGATGATGTTGTAGTATTGATCTCCTGCGAAATATTTTTGTGATACATCGGCAAATACTTTGGGGTCGAATCCACCGCGAGCGAGCATGAGGTTGGCCTCGGCTTGCATAGGCAACAAACCTGCGCGTTGCATGAAGGGATGATGCGCTTTTACGATTCCCAAATATTGCTCAAAACGCAACGTGTCCTTCCTGCTCTGGGCCATGCCGTTAACAGTAAAAATGAGTGCAAGAAACAAAACTTTCAGCCGCATCATTTTTTCGAATTCTTTTTGGTTTCAATCATGTCTTTGTGCGATGTTCCCTTGTAATATTCAGGAGGGAAGCCGTTGAGTTGTCGCCAGAGCTCGTACCAAATCGGAACATCGTTGAGTAGGAGCATGCTGTACGTTCCGGCTCCTACGCGCAAGGCCTCAGGCCAGGCCGGTTCTTTGGGGTCGGGTTGAATCAGAATTCGGTAGTAACCATTCGGGCTGATGAAGTTATCAATGGCAAACACACGCCCGCCGTAGGTTCCGTATGAGGCATTTGGCCAACCGGAGAAAACGATTGCAGGCCAACCGTCGAACTGGATGCGCACGCGGTGGTTCACTTTGATCAGCGGCAGATCGATGGGGCGCACATACATTTCCACTGCCAGATTCACGTAGGCGGGCATGATGGTTAACAATTCATCGCCTTCTTTTACAATTTCACCGATACCGCTGGAAATGAAATTGGTCACGATGCCATTCTGAGGGGCCAAAATGTAATAATAACCCGAACGAATTGAATAATTCACAAACTGGTTCTGTAATTTAGTCACCATAGCCTCCGCGTCGAACATATCGCTCATGGTTGAAAATTTGTCTGACTCTGCTTTGGAAACTGAGTTTCGGTACTGTGCCTGTATGGAAACCAATTCAACACGGGCGTTTATCACTTCGTTGCGTGAGGAAAGCAAGGTGTTTTCTGCGGAAATTTTTTGAGCCTCTGCGCGCTGTAGGGTTAATTTTCTGTTTTCCAATTCGGTAAGCGACATCAAACCGTCTTGGAACATTTTCTTGGCACGCTCAGCCTGCTCATAGGCAATATCAAAGTTGATTTTTGCCGCGTGATAATTCATGCTGTCTGCGGTCACTTTTAAATTCGCTTGCTCCAATTTGTTTTTGGCTTGTTCCAATTTAAGACGACCGGTTTGAGTGAGTGCATCGATCTGAACATCAAGTGCTTGTATTTTTGACATGTAAGACTTAACTGAAGATTCTTTAGCACGCAACTGTTCATCCGTATTTTGAACCAAATTGGGGTCGAAATAATCATCCTTGATTTCTGAGATAAAAACCAAGGTGTCGCCTTTGGCTACATAATCTCCCTCGCGAACATACCATTTTTCAATTTTTCCACCCAAAATAGTGTTCACTGTTTGCGGTCTTTGATCAGGAAAGAGCGTGGTGACATTGCCTCGTCCGCGCACGTTTTGCGTCCAGGGTAAAAACAAGGCGATAATCATGATGGTAAAAGTGATTATCAAAAGTTTGAGCAAGACCTTACCTGACTGCTTGGCTTGAACGTGATCCAAGGTCTTAAGGTCACTTTTTATGTTTACTTCGTGGTTCGAAATATTAAGCATCGTCAGTCTTTTTAAAAGTAAAGAATCCCTTTAGTTTGTCGTAGGTGTCGTAATGCTCAATGGCGCCGTTGTTCATAAGCACGATTTTGTCCACTTTGGTAGCGAGATACTCGTCGTTTGAAACGGCAACCAAGGTCCAAGGATTTTCTTTTGAAACCAAAAAGTCGACAATTTTCTTGCGCTCGTCGTAGTCGATTTGATCCATGGCATATTCAAACAACAACAAACTTGGTCTATCTACGATACCGCGAGCGATGAGAATGCGTTGGGCTACACCGCGAGACAATTTGCTGCCCATGGGGTCAAGTGGATTGTCGTAGCCCAAAGGAAGCGTTTTGACAAAATTGCGCAAACCAACTTTTTCGATGGCCCATTCCACATCTTTCTTGGTCAATCCGGGGCGCATCAGGGTGATGTTTTCTGCTAGCGTTCCCTCAAAAAGTTGTTCGTCAATCAAACAGCCGCCAATAATGCTTCTCAGCGCTTCTTTGTTGAAGGCATGCGCATTGATGCCGTGGAAAAGTATGTTTCCTTCACAGCTGTAATACAATCCGGCCATTACGTGTATCAGGGTACTCTTACCGGAGCTGTTGGGTCCGGATAAAAGAACGCGTTCCCCCGCAGGAATCATCAAGTTGAGATCCTTCAACACTTTTTTGGATGATTCCGGGTAAGCAAATGAAACATTTTGAAGCTCCAATTCCATACCCTTTGGCAAATCTTGCTTCTGCAATTCGGCACCATCCTCTTTTTCCAGTTCCAAATCCATCACCTGACCAATTTTTTCAAGTGAGGTCAGTACATCATAGATCGTTTCCAAACTCATAATCAATTTTTCTACCGACCCCATAATCAAGAGGATGATGATTTCTGCTGCCACAAACTGACCAATGTTGAGGACTTGTTGCATCACCAAATAACCGCCAATGGCCAAAAGTCCCGTGGCAACAACTGCCTTAAATCCTACGAGCAAACCAAATTGCAAGCGCAAAACCTTGAAGTGGTCCTCGCGGGCATCGACGTAGCTTCGGGCGTATTTGTCCATGCGATACAGGGGCAAATCTGTTGCTCCGGCCAATTTAAAAGTCGAGGAAACACGAGCCACTTCCTCCAGCCAATGCGCCACTTTGTACTTGTATTTGGATTCCACCAAACTGGTGCTCAAACCTCTTCTAACCGTGATGCGAAAGATGATAACCAAAATCACCACCAAAAGCAAGCTGAATAGGATGAAAAATGGGTGGTAGAACGACAAAAGTGCCAAGCCGAAAATAATTTGCAAACCTGCCGCAGAAATGTCAATGAGAATTTTGGATAGACCTTTCTGAACGCTTAGAATATCAAAAAACCTGTTCATCAATTCCGGGGCGTAGTACTTGTACATGGCTTCCATCTTGATTTTCGGAATTCTGTAAACAAAATCGAAAGCTGCTCGTGTGAAAATCCGCTGCTGCAAGGTTTCCGTAATTCGCAGCTGGAAAATGGTCATCACACCGGATAACCCTATTCCAAAGACTACAAAAAATATCAAAACAATCCATGCACTGCTCACCTGTCCGGCTTGAATCAAGTTCACAATGGCCTGAATACCCAGAGGCAAGGAGAGGTTGACGAGTCCATTAAAGACCGAGTACAAATAAATATTTCGGATGTCCGACGAGTCAGGCTTTAAAAGGCGCCAAAATCGTGCGGTGGGGGATAATTGTTCCATAGAATGTTCAACAAATCAGTGCGCCCATATTGGGTGAACAAAAGTACGTGCGCCGCAGCGAAATGTTTCTGTTTCACTTTTTTATTAACAAAAATTAGTAACTGAAACGACGCCAAGGATTTAGACGAAATTGTTGAGATTTTTTCATCGGGAAATCCTGAAATTGAGCCTGTTAAAGACAGATTGTTTCTAAGTCCATAAACGTGCTTTTCAAACCTTTTGGAGGCAAACAAAATCTGATTCGCCATTGTTTTTACATTTGTAAAACAGAAGACTTGACAAACAATTTTTAAAGAACAAACAAACTATGGCAATTAAGATTGGAGTAAATGGATTTGGGCGCATTGGACGCTATTTCACACGCATGACTTTACAACGCGAGGATATTGAAGTGGTCGCCATCAACGATTTGACCGATGTAGCCACACTGGCGCATTTGTTCAAGTACGACTCTGTTCACGGCAGATTAAACCACAATTTTGATGTTGTTGATAACACCATTGTTTTTGAAAATGGTAAGAAGATGACGGTAGTTTCGCACAAGAATCCGGCTGAAATTCCATGGTCTGATTTCGGTGTTGATTTTGTACTGGAATCAACAGGACTCTTTAGAACAACAGAGAAAGTACAAGGGCATTTTGTTGGAGGAGCCAAGCGCGTGGTCATTAGTGCGCCACCGGATGATGACACCAAATCGGTAGTGCTGGGTGTGAATGAAGGTGTTTTGGATGCAGGTGATCAGGTGATTTCCAATGCGTCTTGCACAACCAATTGTGCCGCTCCGATGATTCAGGTGATGCGCAATTTGTACGAGATTGAAAGCATCTACATCAATACCATTCATTCCTACACTTCTGATCAGCGCTTACATGATGCCCCGCACAAAGATTTGCGCAGAGCAAGAGCTGCGGCAGAGTCGATCATTCCTACTTCAACCGGGGCAGCCAAGGCCATTGCAAAAATTTTCCCCGATCTTAAAGGCAAAATGGGTGGTGGTGCGATGCGTGTGCCCGTGCCCAACGGTTCGCTGACGGACTTGACCATTATCGTGAAAGGAAATCCTTCCGTGGACGAAATTAATCATGCTTTCAAATCTGCTGCGAAAGGAACGCTCAAGGGGATTCTTGAGTACACCGAGGACCCAATCGTATCCAAGGATATTGTCGGGAATGGACATAGTTGTATATTTGATGCAGAATTGACGAGCATCGTCGGAACAAACATGATTCGACTTGTGGGTTGGTATGATAATGAGGCCGGTTACGCAAGTCGTTGTGTTGATTTGATGTTGCAGTTGAATAAAATCTAGAGTTATGAAAAAAATAATCTTGCCGCTTTTTGCTCTGTCGCTTGTTTTCAGTTGCTCGCGCAGATACGAGTGCAATTGCAACTACAAACAGCGCTCTTTTGAGGTAAATAGCACCGGTGACACGGTTGAGGTTCGTCGAGATACAACCTACTTGTCTTATATCAACTTTACGTCTAAAAAATTGGCCAAAGAGGAATGTAATGTTCGTGGAACCTCGCTCATGATGGACTCCCTGAAAATTGAGGCGGCTTGCTCCGTTTCGAAATACAAACCTTAAAAGATTTTTCTTCGCTCAATGAAAATTCTCGGTGTTATACCATCGCGGTTTGCGTCGTCGCGCTTTCCCGGCAAGCCATTGATTGATTTGGCCGGAAAATCTATGATTCAACGCGTATATGAAGGCGCGAAAAAATGTGAGCTGTTCACTGAACTTGTGGTAGCCACAGACGACGAACGCATCTTCAGACACGTTGAGCAGTTTGGCGGCAAGGCCATCATGACTTCGGAATCACATCAAAGCGGCACCGACCGCTGCGGCGAAGTGATTCAAAAATATGCTGATTTTGATGTGGTTGTAAACATCCAAGGCGATGAACCGTTGGTGGAGGCAGAGCAACTCCGCCAGCTCATTCGCGCTTTTGAAAATGAGGAAACTGAAATTGCAACCTTGGGTATATTGGTCCAGAATCAACAAGAATTGTTCAATCCCAACCGCATCAAAGTAGTGCTCAATGCACACAACCAAGCCATTTATTTCAGCCGCAATCCGATTCCCTACGGCGCTCAGATGTTGCAAGAGTTTTGGATGAAAAATTATCCCTACGTGCGCCACATCGGTTTGTACGCATACAAAACAGAAGTTTTGAGCGCATTGGTTCAATTGAAACCCACAGCTCTTGAGAAGCAAGAATCTCTTGAGCAATTGCGCTGGATGTATTACGGTTATTCTATTCAGGTTGTGATGACCGAGATTGAAACACCGAACATTGATAGTCCGGAGGATGTAGCTGCGATTCTCGATTTGTTGACTTAAGTTCAATTCCTTCCAGCCATAAGCTTAACCAACCTTTTTCCATGCAAGAAATACGCAAGCATTTTCCCAATCTCAGCGCAACACAAATTCGTCAATTTGAGGAATTACAGGCGTTGTATGAGCATTGGAATGCGCAAATCAATGTCATCAGTAGAAAAGATATGGACGCTTTTTACGTGCATCACGTCCTCCATTCTTTGGGTATTGCTAAAGTAATGACTTTTGCTCCGGAGTCGAAAGTGCTCGATATTGGTACAGGCGGCGGTTTTCCCGGAATTCCGCTAGCCATTCTTTTTCCTGAGGTAAAATTCACTTTGGTAGACTCAATTGGTAAAAAAATAAAAGTGGTTCGTGAGGTTGCGGCTGCACTGGAATTGAAGAATATTAGTGCGCACCATCAACGCGCCGAGCAAGTGAAGGACCGCTTTGATTTTGTGGTGAGTAGGGCAGTGACTGCCATGGAGCAGTTTCTCCCGTGGTGTCAAAACAAATTTCTAAACCGACAAATCAATCCGCTGCCGAATGGAATTCTTTATTTAAAAGGAGGAGATTTAAGCGAAGAATTGAAGCCTGTAAAAAGAGCTTACGACATCTACGAACTTTCGAACTATTTCGACAACCCATTTTATGAAACCAAGAAGGTGGTCTATGTAAAAATGACTTAATATGGGGGGTAAGTTCGATTTTCGTCCGCTTTTGGAACTCATGGGTCTGATGGTGCTCGGCATGCTATTGACAGCCGTATTAAGCGTCTATGTTTTCGGTGCTGTGAGTTTGGAAACAGCCGCGACAAAACCCATACATTTTTTGCTCATCGTTGCCAGCTCACTGCTGTTGTCTTTTGGAATGCCCGCTTGGATATGGTTAAGACGCAACGGGCAACTTCTAATCCCGGAGCGTCATAAATCGAAAAAGCTGAGCTTCTATCTTCAAGCGTTTTTCTTGTTTGTATCCTTGGTTTTTGTGGCGGACTACGCCCTGCAGTGGTTGACGCAATTTTTATCTCTTCGAGGGTGGGATAATCTTCTCGAAGAACCGTTTAATCTACTGGCGGTGCGTGCGGTGTTGCACAAAAAGGAATTGCTGCCTTTGGTTGTCCTCGTGGTAGCCTTCGTTCCTGCCTGGGTTGAGGAGTATTTTTTTCGCCGGGTTATTTTTTCTTATCTAGAAAAACAAAGTCGCAGTTTCTGGGCCCCTGCGCTTTTGAGTTCATTGTTTTTCGCCGGTATGCACAATCATTTTGTGTCGTTCATTCCTATCTTTTTGCTGGGCTTGGGATTGGCATTTGCGTACTTCACGACTGGAAACATTTGGACATCCATCACGCTTCACGCGCTCAATAATACATCCTCAATCTTGATGATTTACTTTGAATCAGAAGAACTTTTGGCTGCTGGTTGGTATACGGCACTCGCAGGGTCTTTTGGAGCGGTGTATATTTTTCAGCGCCATTTTAAAGCCTCTAGCACGAATACTAGCAATGACTAACTTCAGATAATATAGGAAAGTAGTACTAGCGATTGATCATCACAGGCATTACCAACATCAAAATCTCTTCATTTTCATTGGAAGGGTTGTGAGGAAGTAAAATACCTGCGCGATTGGGAGCACTCATTTGCAATACCACCTCCTGACTGTCGATGTTGTTCAACATTTCAATGAAAAACTTAGAGTTGAATGCGATTTCAATATCCTCTCCGGTGTAATTACAGCTCAGGCGTTCCGTAGCTTCATTCGAGAAATCAATGTCCTCAGCGAAAATCTTTAACTCGGTACCCATGATGCGTAAAACAACCTGATAAGTGGAGCGGCTCGCAAAAATAGATACACGCTTTACGGAGTTCAACATAGACAAACGGTCAACGATCAACACATTCGGATTTTCCTTTGGAATAACTGCTTCGTAGTTTGGATATTTCCCATCGATCAAGCGACAAGTCAAAACGATGTCGTTGAATGTGAAGACCGCGTTGGTTGAGCTGAAGTTGATGAGCACTTCTTCGTCTCCGCGCAAATTGCCTTTCAATAAGTTCAAAGGTTTTTTTGGCAAGATGACAGCGGAGGATATGGTAGAGTTGGCGTCTTTTCTGCGGTAGCGAACCAATTTGTGGGCGTCCGTGGCTACAAAGGTCACATTTTCCTCGTTGAAGTCGAAATAAACCCCACTCATCACCGGACGCAAATCGTCGTTTCCGGTAGCGAAAATCGTTTTGTTGATGGCTTCAAACAACACCTGGCTGTTGAGCTTTACGGAGTGCGTATTATCCACAGTTGGCGTGCGCGGAAATTCTTCTCCATTTTGACCTATCATGGTGTAATGGCCATTGTCCGAGGTGATGTCTATTCTGAAACCATCTTCAATCTTAAAACTCAACGGCTGCTCCGGAAAAGTTTTTAGCATATCGAGTATTTGACGCGCAGGAACAGCAATTTTCCCGGCATCTTTAGAGTCGATGGGCAGGGTAGTTTTCATTGTAGTTTCCAAATCTGAAGCACTTACTGACAATTCACCTTCCTTGATGTCGAAGAGAAAATTGTCTAAAATCGGCAGCGAATTGTTGGTGGTGAGTGCGCCGCTGATGCTCTGTAAATGCTTTAACAATTGTGTACTGGAAACTAAAAATTGCATAGTGGGATGTTTTGAATTAAGCGCGACAAATATACGCTAAAATAAACCTTTGGATTTTGTCGCTTATTTGATTTTTTGAACACAAGAATGAACAAGGTTAATGTTGGTTTTCTCCTTTGATTTGCTCCCATGTGGCGTACAACTTTTCCTGTTCTGGCCTGTTGGGTTCAATCTCGCGCAAGGGTTCGCAAGGTTTCCAATGAGCATGCATTTCTGCAGGAAGGGCTTGATACAATGCGGTTCCTTTCGTTTTCCACGCCAGCATATCGTCGCTTACTTCTTTGATTATTTTGGCAGGGTTTCCAACCACCAATGAGCGATTGGGAATCTCCATTTTCGCCGGAACAAAACACAGAGCACCGATGATACTGCCATCGCCAATAACGGCATCATCCATGAGCACGCTGTTCATGCCGATGAGGCAATTTTCTCCTACCGTAGCTCCGTGTACTATCGCGCCATGTCCAATATGTGCCCCTTTCTTTAAAAGTACCGTGGTTCCGGGAAACATGTGAATTGTGCAATTCTCCTGTACGTTACAACCATCCTCGATGATGATTTGGCCCCAATCTCCGCGCAAAGCAGCACCGGGACCTACATACACATTTTTACCGATGATTACATTGCCCGTTACTGTCGCATTGGGATGAATGAATGCCGTCTCGTGGATTACGGGGCGAAAGCCCTTAAATTCAAAGATGTTTGCCATAGCATATGAGTTGTTGCACAAAGGTAGGTTTTGGATTGCAATGCTGAGCAAATTTAGAGCGGTCTATGTATGATGATTAAAGTCATTGGCGTGGATTTTGAACCGTGTTCTTCGTAAATTTGTAGTTCAATTATTGACTAAATAATAAACAACATGAAAATTGAAGTGCACAACATCAAATGCGGCGGCTGCATGAATTCCATCAAAAAAGCAATGCTGGCTATCGAAGGCGTTCAGGAGGTAAATATTCACGATGATAAAGAGACCATCGAAATTGAGGGTACTGCAAATCGCGAGGTCCTAGTGGCCGAATTGGCTCGACTCGGCTACCCGGAAAAAGGCAACAACAACCTGCTTCACAAAACCAAATCTTTTGTGAGCTGCGCTGTTGGAAGAATGAGCACTGAGAGTTGATTTTATCAACTGTTTTGTCATCTGCCTCCGCTTCGGAGGATGTTAACGAATGCAAAACTTTGTTAACAGCGGTAATATCTGAGGTGATTTCTCGTTATCTTTGAGCAAACCAATTAAAACGATTGCCTTATGCTTAGAATGTATAAAGAAATACTCACCAAGGTGAGTTTCGATAGACAGCTGTTCAAGAAGGAATTGTTTAAAGCTATGAAATGGGTGGGCTCTCCGCTCGAATTGTACCAGTTCAAAATGTGGTGCATGCAAGAGTTTGGAAAGAAACATCCCGAAGTTCTGAAAGAAGTATTTCAGGAAGTCAGTCATTGATAGTTTTTCTAAAATTCTAGAACGCCAATTCAAACGAGTTGGCGTTTTTTTGTGTCTTATTGCAACCAATTCCACGGATGTGTCATCATGAAAAAAAAGCATTATGAAAAAAGCATTGCACCTATTCAATTTGGTTTTGGCCTTTGTTTCCCTGTCGAATGTGGGTTTGTCCCAAAATTGCATCGATTCGTCGCTCATTGACCCTACGATGATTTGTTTCAGTGTTTATGCACCTGTGTGTGGTTGTGATGGTGTAACCTACGACAACGATTGCGTTGCGACGCATTGGGGTGGTGTAACCTCATTCACGCCAGGTCCATGCGCGGTGTCCGGCAACGATTGCATAGATTCAACACTAATTAACGAGGATGCTGCTTGTATGGATTTGTACGATCCCGTTTGCGGTTGTGATAGTGTTACCTATTCAAACAGTTGTTATGCCGTCAATTTTGGTGGGGTAACATCATACACCAGTGGCCCGTGCAACAATGGCGGCGTCATCATTGCTGATCCTTGTATGGATTTGTTTCTCGTTGATTTTGGAGATTGCGATATGGCTTTGGGCTTTGGGGTGATTAATGGTCAATGTGCCTCAATCAGCGGTTGCGGTTGGATTGTGGACAATATTGATTATTCATTGTCATTATTCCCGAATTTATCCGATTGTCAGTCTTGTTTAGGCACAGAGCCCATCAATGCAGAGCCTTGCAGCGACCTAAGTGGTATTGATTTCGGCGCTTGCTCTATGCCCTTGGGCATTGGAATTGTAAACAATGCTTGTGTCTCTATTTCAGGTTGTGGGTTTGTGGTGAACAATGTGAATTACAGCAATGCCTTCTATCCAACCATGGAGGCTTGTGAATTGTGTTTGGGTTCGAATGGAATAACACCTATGGATGAAACGCCATTCGCGCTTTATCCCAATCCAACAAAGGACTTTATTACCATAAGAATGCAGGAAGAAGCTTATTTTCATGTTGACATTATAAACCTGGAAGGACAAGTCTTATTGGCTAAGCAAAGTTCGGGTATACAAGTCATGCAGCTTGACCTGAGCCCGTTGAGTGCAGGAATTTATTTGGTGCGTATTCAATCCGAGCATTCGATTCAAGTTGCTCGCGTGGTTGTGGAAGATTAGTTTTATCCTTCATTACATGGGTGAATGCCTTCATGCCCCTTAACTCCTTTGATGATGGATATCGGCAGGTTAAAATTTTGCCATTCATGTTTTTGAACCATTCAGGCATTAAGACCATTAAGGGATTTCATTAAGGTTATTATCTTAATGCCCCTTAACTCCTTAATGTTTAAAAGATGTGTCTTAAAGTTTTTCTGGTCTCTGCGAAGAATAATTAAATTTGAACAAAATTAATTGGCGATGACACTGAAAATCGATAAAAACAATGCGAAGGACCTGCCCAAACTTTTGGCCAGTAGGCTAAAGAGTAAGTCTAAGAAGTCGTCATTATCCAAACATTTTGGTAATCTCAAAAGAGATTTAGACGGACTCCAATATCAGCATAAAATGAGGGAAAATGAAAGCTGATTTCGTTGCGGATACAAACCTGCTTATATACATTCACGAGGGAAACCAAATTGTATCCCCTTTCTTGAATTATGAGTTTGCAATTTCCTTTGTAACGGAAATAGAATTGCTTGGTTATCAGAATTTATCTGATAATCACGAGAAAAAACTAATTGAATTGATCAATGATTGCTGGTCTATTGGATGGAATGAGCAAATCAAAAATGAAACAATTCGATTGAGAAGAAATTATAAAGTCAAACTTCCTGACGCGATAATAGCTGCCACTGCTTTGGCCTATGACCTTCCTCTTGTCTCTGCAGACCATGGATTTTCGCACATTAAAGAACTCGATTTGATTTTGCTGGATTTTTAGAAATCTCGTTTAGAGATAAACTAAGTGTAATTTGAGTAATATTTGCCCTGATTGTCGCCCAAAAAATCTCCCCTAACTTGAGCCTTTGGATTAGAGTCCAGTAAATCGCCTGTTGAATTTCCGGATTGATCAATACTAAACTCTTAATGCCCCTTAACTCCTTTGCCAATGGATATCGGCAGGTTAAAATTTTACCATTCATGTTTTTGAACCATTCAGGCATTAAGACCATTTAGGGATTTCATTAAGGTTATTATCTTAATGCCCCTTAACTCCTTAATGGTTTAAATAAAGTCACTTAAAGTTTGGCAGTTCGATGCTAAAACACATCCACAAACTTTTTCTTTCTGTTCAGTGCCTGATAAATCACTTTTTGGATTTCTGTGCGCGTACCCATGGTGATAATTTTTTTGTTTTCTGCATCAGTGTACACGCGGTTGGATAAAAACACGTAGTTGATCCCTGTGGTAGGGTCTGCCCAAGCGATGGTTCCAGTGAATCCCGTGTGGCCATAACTCTCTTGACTCACCAAGTCGCAAGTGGGTCCCCCGCTGCCTTTCACGGGTTTATCAAAACCAAGTCCGCGTCGGTTGCTGCCGCAATATTGACATTTGGTGAATTGTTTGATGACATCTCCTGTCAAGAAGTTCATGCCACCATAGCTTCCGCCATTGAGTAGCATTTGCATTAGGGCGGTTAAATCTGTCGCATTAGAAAACAAACCGGCGTGGCCTGCAACACCTCCGAGCATGGCCGCGCCTTGGTCATGTACGTAGCCGTGAATCAGCTGTTTGCGAAAAAGTTTGTCATCTTCGGTTGGGGCAATGTTGCTTTTGCCGTAAGCCTCCAACGGATTGTAGCGCGTGCCCAAGCCCATCGGCGCGTAAAACGTGCTTCGCGTGAATTGGTCGAGGCGCTGGGCTGTGTTTTGCTCGATAATTTCCTGCATAAAATAATAGCCCAAGTCAGAATACTTATAGCCTTGATTGGGCGTCAAACTGTGCGCGAAAATCACCTTAAACAAGCTGTCGCGGTAGTCGCTGCGCATATATATACCATCAGCTACTTTGTAGTCAAAGCCCGATTTTTGGGTGGTGCTGTAGTAGTTCGTATTCCACGTGTTGCCTTCCATGGTTTTTTTCCAAAACGGAATCCAAGGTGTGAATCCGGCTTGGTGCGTCAGGATGCTCTTAATCACTAAATTGCTGTGCGTGGTTCCATGGACGCGTTCAGGCAAATAGTCCGCCAATTTTTTATTGACATCCAAAATTTGCTGATCTGAAAGATACATCAAACTGATTGTGGATGAAGCAATTTTGGTGACAGAGGCCAAATCGTAAATCGTTTCATGATTCACCGGTTGTTTTTTAGAATAGTCCAAATGCCCGAAATTTTGTCGGTAGAATACTTTCCCGTCTTTGGCTGCTACAATTTGACAACCCGGATAAGCGCCTTCATTGATGCCTTTCATGGCAATGGTTTCGATTTGTTTCAGGTCTTCTGAAAAAATGCCGATTTCCTCAGGCAAGACAAACTGTAATCGACCATTGGACTGGTACTCAAAACCAAAATCTCTTGGAATTTCATTCAAAGAGAATGGAATTTTCCCACTTGCGGGAAGTGCACCTACTATAGTTTGAGGCACCAAGTCCTGGGTGTAGAACGAGTTTTCATAACCCATCACAAAACCGTCGAATTGGTTGATGATTTTCGACTCGACCAAAGCATAAGGATTGGCCAAAAACAAAGCTATTTGCTCTTGGTCTTTGGTCAGACCCAAGGCGTATTCTTTCCAAAATTCGGGTAACCCGAATGACTTGGCGTGCCAGTTGTGTTTGGCTGCAAATACGGAAATCACGCGCTGATAAGGGCTGAGGTCCTTCTTTATTTTCGCCAAATCAGATTGTTTCTCTGCTTTGAAAAATGTAGCATCCGTATAATCGGCAAGTCTTTCTTCGACCATCGCAGTGCTTTCTCCCAAAATGACAATAGCAGTTTTCGGGCTCATGTCTTTCAAGGGTAGTATGTTGTTTTCGTTCCGCAGAATGGTGGTTGCCTGTGCAACCGTCTTGCGAATCAAGATGTCGATTTGTAAGCTCTCATCCGGAGTGAGTGCTTTGTTTTTCTTTTGTTTTTCAAGTGCCCAGAATTTGGCTTTTAAAACTTTTTTGCAACGTTGGTTCAGTTCTTTTTCAGTGATTTTTCCTTTGTCTATTTCTTTGGAAATGGCTTGAATGGCAGCCCCCACGCTTTCAGGGAAAAGCAGAATGTCGTTTCCAGCCAGAAAAGCACGAGCGACAACCTCTTCCTTGCCGTATTGATCAGCTACGGCTTTCATGTTCAGCGCATCGGAAATCACAAGTCCCTCAAATTGTAATTTTTTTTGAAGGACATCCTGAATAACCATCGACGACAAGCTCGTAGCTTTGATGAGTGAATCGAGAGCGGGTGTGTTCAAATGTGCTACCATTACCGAAGAGACTCCTGCTTGAATCGCTCGGGTAAAAGGCAGGAAGTTCACAGCATCCAATTGTTTTAACGAGAGTGAAACAGTCGGGAGATCATGGTGTGAGTCTTTGTCTGTATCGCCATGTCCCGGAAAATGTTTTACACAAGCCATCACGCCGGCGTGTTCCATCCCTTGCACGAAAGCTACAGTATGTTCGGCAACGTGTCTTGGATTCTCGCCAAAAGCGCGAAAGCCGATTATCGGATTTTTGGGATTGGTGTTGATGTCAGCTACTGGCGCGAAATTGAGGTGTACGCCCAAATCCGCACATTCGCGTCCGATCCAATAGGCGAGCTCTTTGGTCAATTTCTCGTCGTTTGCGGCTGCCATGGTCAATTGATAAGGAAATTTCCGAGAATCGCTCAGGCGCATAGCAGGCCCCCATTCTGCATCCATGCCCACCAAAAGTGGCACTTTCGACTTGGCTTGCAGGCGCTGCGTCATGGCTTTTTGCGCTTCTGTATCTCCTTGAAAGAAAATTACACCGCCGATGCCATGTTGCTCAATCCAGGTATTGAGTTCTTTTTCGTTATTTTTTTTGTCGGAATATGCCGCTACCATAAAAAATTGCGCAATTTTCTGTTCGCGCGTCATGCGTTTCATGATGCTATCCGCCCAAACTTCAGAAACGCTCAAAAATTTCGGTTTTTGCACCTGAAAAGCATTCCGAACTTCAGATTTTGGTTGAATAAATAACCATTGCAACACCATGCCAACGAGCAAGACGCCTGAAGCGCTGAATAGGGTAGTGGTTCTCATTTTTAAAAGAGGCATAAAGGAAATCTATATTCTATGATGGTTTATTCTTGAATTCTGTAACTATCGTGCCAATTCGGAAATCTTGGCCTCCATAAAAACGAGTTTTTCACAAAATAATACAAGTCGTACAAAATTAATTTTGATGTCAGCGGCAAAGCAAGTTCTTGCATTAAATTCTAAACACCTCAGCGTGGATATTTGAGTTGTGTATTCCTGGTTGATTGAGCAAATCAATTGGACACGCACGTAAATTGAATGGGAACTTACAAATTTTACATTTCAAATTTTTTGCAACAAATAAAAAAGCCCCGCAGATTTGGTGCGAGGCTAGTTGAGTAAAATTGTATGTCTTACATGGGTTTCAAACTAAATCAGTCGACCAATTTCTGTTTGATGACTTGATACACTTTTTTAGTGGTTGCGTCTGATACGAATATCAAAAAGTGAAGATTTTCAGCTTCAATGCCTTGTGGTTTGGCGAACGAATAATCTTTGTAGGCTTTGTTGTTGTCGGAGAAAGTCAATCTTTGCCCCCACACTTGATTGTCGATGTTCCCAAGGTGTTTTTTGGTATGCTTAAATTGCGGGTCTTCCTGTCCTGCGGGGAGCTTTTGCCAATCTCTCAAAGAGTCTTGTACTACGTAAACTATCAAATCAACATCGGGGTTTTCAGCTTGGATTTTGTCAACGCAAACATGCAAGTAGCCACCTTGCGTTTGTGGGAAATAGTTGCACACCGATTGGATGTTGTAGCGCAAATCATTTTCGGTCAACAATTGCTCAACTCTGCCTTGTGTCGAGGTGGCCGGAGCAAACATGTCCGTGTTCGAACCCCCGAAAACCTCCTTATTAACCGTGATTCCCGGATTACCGATAAAGCCATAACCCGTTAGGAAATAAGCACCATACGCCAAGCCTATACTGTTGGTATGGTTGGTGTAAAACGAACTCGCTTGGGGATTGTAGTTTTGAAATGTAGTCATGCCACCAGGACCCGCATGCAAGGAAACATAAAATACATGGTGCGGGTGAGATTCAGCTACCTCACGTACAACAGCGGCCGCAGACACACAAGGCACACATTGATGTCCTGTGTATTTTTCAATCAATACGTTGCGTTGCGCGTTGGTGTTTTGCTCGAAAGTTGGCCATTCGTTTAAGACATAATCTCCCCAAACACCCGGATAGTACGTGCTGTCCAAGTCTGGAATGTCTTTGTATGCCACGGGCACACGGTCGCAGCTCACTTGGATAATCGCTAGTATAAGTAGCGCAATAAAACCGAGATTTTTCATAGGAATAGATTTTAGAATGAATGAGAAAAAGTTACAGTTAATCCGCTGGATGCCGGTACAGGTCGGCAAACACCGCCTACGCAGAACATTCCCGCGTTCACTCGACCAAATCGTGCTTCAAGTCTTGTGGCATCCCAAATTTTGCCAATTGCGAATAGGGGATACACATTTCTTCTGTTTTCCAAAGGATTTCCGTAATTGTGTTGTAAAAC